>JAZRIO010000010.1:0-58703 GCA_045645305.1 Christensenellaceae bacterium | reverse complement strand
GGTAAGATAGCAGGACTTGAAGTGCTCAGAATAATCAACGAGCCCACAGCCGCAGCTCTTGCATACGGTATGGATAAGGAAACAGACCAGAAGATCATGGTGTTCGACCTTGGAGGAGGAACGTTTGACGTATCACTTCTTGAGATCTCTGACGGTGTATTTGAGGTTCTTGCAACAGCGGGTAACAACCGTCTCGGCGGTGACGACTTCGACGCGAGAGTTATCGATTGGATGGTCGATAAGTTCAAGGCTGAGAACGGCGTTGACCTCAGAGGCGACAAGATGGTAATGCAGAGACTTAAGGAAGCGGCTGAGAAGGCAAAGATCGAGCTTTCGGGTATGGCAAGTACCAATATCAACCTTCCCTTTATCACAGCTACCGCAAACGGACCTCTCCACTTTGACGCAACTCTCACAAGAGCTGAGTTTGACAGAATAACGGCAGATCTCGTTGAAAAGACAATGGGACCCACACAGCAGGTTCTCCGCGACTCGGGCCTCTCGGCTTCTCAGGTGGATAAGGTGCTCCTCGTTGGTGGTTCAACAAGAATTCCCGCGGTTATCGATGAAGTTAGAAAGGTTACCGGTAAAGAACCCTTCAAGGGCATCAACCCCGACGAATGCGTTGCAATCGGTGCTGCTATCCAAGGCGGTGTTCTCTCTGGCGAAGTTAAAGATGTGCTTCTTCTCGATGTAACACCCTTGTCACTCGGTATCGAAACTCTCGGTGGCGTATGCACCAAACTTATTGAAAGAAACACAACTATCCCCGTTAAGAAGTCACAAGTGTTCTCAACCGCTGCTGACAACCAAACGGCTGTTGATATTCACATTTTACAAGGCGAAAGAGAGTTCGCAAAAGACAACAAAACTCTCGGCAACTTCCAACTTTCAGGAATTGCACCCGCACCAAGGGGAATTCCGCAAATCGAAGTTACCTTTGATATCGATGCAAACGGCATTGTAAATGTTTCTGCAAAAGACTTAGGAACAGGCACTTCACAAAACATCACTATCACTTCTTCAACCAATCTTTCGGATGCTGATATTGAAAAGGCTGTTAACGAAGCAAAACAATACGAAGAAGAAGATAAGAAGAGAAAGGAAGTTGTTGATAACCACAACAAACTTGACGGTTTGATTTTCACTATTGAAAAATCAATCAAGGACTTGGGCGATAAGATTGGCGAAGAAGATAAGGCTAAACTTGAAGAAGCGGTTAAAGAAGCAAAGGTTGAACTTGAATCTAACGACAACGATAGAATCGTTAAAGCAACCGAAAAACTTTCTAACCAATCACAAGAAATCTTCGGCAAGATTTATCAACAAGCAAACCCCAATGGTGATATGGGTGGCGCAGGCGCTGGTGGAGAAGAATTCCATCAATAATTTTAAGCGGTTATAAACTTCGTTATGCGTCGTTAACTGATTCGCCAAAACAACTTCGATGAACGGGCGTTCTATCTCATCTGTTTTGGCTCTCGAGCCTCCCCACACTTGTATCTAACCACTTAAAACAACAAAAGCGAAGGTCTGGCTTGTATCTAACCACTTAACAAAACTATTAGCGATAAAAAACAAAACTGAAAGGCGGAAAATCCGTCTTTCAGTTTATGCTTAAAAAAGATATGTTTAACTTGCTTTCTATAAACAATATGTTTGATGGGATTGTCAAAGTTTTAAGTGAAAACTTGGGATTTTGGTACATAATTCTAATCAATATATTCGGTGTGCTTGCAATTTTAACAAAGGCAAGCGAATATCAATTCAAAAAAAGAGCAATAAGGTTTATGCTTTGCATAACCGCAGGTATGTGTTGGCTTTCATACTTCTTATTGCAAGGACAAACGGTAAGCACACTTGCTAACCTTGTTTCCGTTTTGCAAACTGTTATATTTATGCAAAGGGACAAGCACGAGTGGGCAAAGAGTAAAATTTGGCTATTCGTATTCTTAATTTTGCAAGTTGCAATTTGCGTTATTGGGTTTAGGGTTTGGCACGATATTTTCCCACCGCTTGCAGGTATTTTCGGTGCGATTGCATACTTTGTTTTGGAAGAGAAAAAGTATAGGTATTTTGCACTCTTTAATGTTATATTTTGGCTATCCAACAGTATATCAAAAATGCCACTTACCTTGCTCGCACTCATTTGCGACTCAACTTGCACAATCTCAGGAATTATTGGATTAGTGAGATTTTATAAAAGACAAAAAGGCGAAAATGCCGATGAAAAACAAAAATTAGAGGCTTAAATTTAGGAAGTTTTTATGGCAAAGAAAGATTATTATCAAACCTTGGGCGTATCAAAAGATGCATCGCCCGATGAGATTAAAAAGGCGTATAGAACGCTTGTAAAAAAATATCACCCCGACCTTCACCCTGGTGATGAAGCGGCGGCTGAAAAGTTTAAGGAAATTAACGAAGCGCACGAAGTTTTATCCGATGAAAAGAAGAGAAAGAACTACGACACTTTTGGCGATCCCAACGGCAATATGGGCGGTTTTGGTGGCGCTGGCGGTGCTGGTTTTGGCGGATTCGGTGGCTTTGAAGATATTTTTGGCGATATATTCGGCGGTTTTGGTGGCGGTAGAAGTAGAGCCCAAACTAAAACCAAGGGCGAAGATATCACCATTGAACTAACTTTGAGTTTTTTAGATGCTGCAAAGGGATGCCGTAGAGAAGTTGTTTATAATAGAAACGAACAATGTTCTGACTGTAAGGGTACGGGCGCAAAAGACGGCACGGCATACAAGACTTGTGAAAAGTGCGGTGGCTCTGGTCAAATTCAATACACCACTAACAACGGCTTTTTCCGTTCGGTAAATGTTCGCCCTTGCGATGATTGTAGGGGAACGGGCAAAAAGGTTATTGAACCGTGCAAAACTTGTGGCGGAAAGGGTTATTCTAAAAAGACAACAAAGTTCACTGTGGATATTCCTGCAGGGGCTGATACCGGCAGTTATATAAGAAAGGCAGGCTTTGGTGAAGCAAGTAAAAATGGTGGGCCGTCGGGCGATCTTATTATCGTTATGAAAGTTGAGCCGAGCAAAATCTTTAAGAGAAAGAATTTTGACCTATACGTTAACGTGCCCATTAGTTTTATGACGGCAACGCTTGGCGGTAAGGTTAAGGTTCCGCTTATCGATGAAACCTTTGACTATACTATTCCCGAAGGAACGCAAAGCGGAAAGGTCTTTTTCGTGCGCGGAAAGGGTATAAAGACTTCAAGGGGAACGGGCGACCTTTACATATCGGTAACGGTTGAAGTCCCCACAAAAATCACAAAAGAACAAAAGAAATTGCTTGAAGATTTAGAGAGCGCAACCGATATTAAGCAATGCGCACAAATGAAGCAATACAAAGATAATTTAGAGAGTATGTACGGAACTAATCCGTATAAAAATTAAGTATGAGTAAATTTATTGAATTAACCATTTCTACCACCCACGAAGCGAGCGAGATTGTTAGCGATGTTTTGTGGAATTACACCGATTCGGGCGTGGTTATTAGCGACATTGAAGACGTTATTGAACTTGCAAGAAGCGGTAGGGCGTGGGACTATGCCGATGAATCAATTTTCAAGGCGGATAAAACCGTTTTAATCAAGGCGTATTTTCCAGTAGAGCAATCAGCCGAAAAAATTAAATTGGTAGAAAGGGAACTGCAAACTCTTAAAAGCAACGGCTACCTTGATTTTGGTACTTTGGAAGCGGTTAAGAGAGAGATTGATGGTGACCTTTGGAGAGAACAGTGGAAAGAACACTTTAAGCCTATCCCCATTGGTAAAATCGTTATTGTTCCCGAGTGGATTGAATACCAAAACAAAGATAGTTTAATTCCCGTTTATTTAGACTCTAATATGGCATTTGGCACGGGCGAGCACGAAACAACTTCTATGTGCGTTGCCTTCCTTGATAAATATGTGAAGGGCGATGATACTGTGCTTGATGTTGGTTGTGGAAGCGGTATACTTGGCATTTCGGCATCAAAACTCGGTGCGAAAGAAGTTATAATGACTGATATTGACGAGTGTGCAGTTGTTGCAACCGAACACAATATGAAACTTAATGGGGTGACAAACGGCAAAGTTATGCTTAAAAACTTGCTTGATGATAACACTGTTAAAGGTGATGTTATCGCGTGCAATATTATGGCAGAAGTGCTTATATTTTTTGCACCGCATATTGGAAACAACCTTAACGATAACGGCATTATAATTTTAAGCGGTATTTTGGTTGAAAGGTTATCAGCCGTAAAAAAAGCATATCAAGATGCAGGCTTTACATTTGTTGAAGAAAACATAAAGGGCGAGTGGTCTGCCGTAGTTTTCAAAAAGGGTGATAAATAATGAAAGCGGTTGTATTCACCTTGGGTTGCAAGGTTAACGAGTGCGAGAGCGATTCGCTTATAACAGGTCTTATCGCGCGCGGATACACGGTTAGCGATAAACTTGAAAAGGCCGACCTATACATAGTTAACACTTGTGCCGTTACCCAAGAAGCCGAAAAGAAATCACGCCAAACGGCAAGCAGAATTAGAAAACTTGCTCCCGATGCAAAAATAATTTTTACAGGTTGCGCTACGGAAAAATGTCCGCAAAGTTTTACTGAAAAAGATAACACCTTTTTGGTTACGGGCACTTTTAACAAAGGCAAGATATTAGATATGCTAGATAGCGTGGGGGAAAAGTTGAGTCCACCCACCGACACCTTTGAAGAACTTGACGCGGTTAAATCACTCCGCGCGCGTGCATATATAAAGGTGCAAGATGGTTGCAACAACTTTTGTTCTTATTGCATTATCCCGTATCTTCGCGGTCGTTCCCGTTCAAGAGCGCCCGAAAAGGTTAGGGAAGAAATTATTAAAGTTAGCCCCAAAGAAGCCGTGCTTAACGGCATAAACTTATCCGCATACGATTATAACGGAATAAATCTTACAGGTTTAATCAAATCGCTATACGGACTTGATACGAGAATTAGGCTTGGCTCACTTGAAGTTGGGGTTATAACCGAAGAATTTTTATTGGCGCTTAAAGGCTTAAAAAACTTTGCACCGCATTTCCACTTATCATTACAGTCGGGAAGCGAAGAAGTGCTTAAAAGTATGAATAGGCACTATACCACCGATGAGTATTACCAAAAGGTAAAACTTATAAGACAGCATTTTGAAAATGCGGGAATTACAACTGATATTATCGTTGGTTTCCCAACAGAGAAACAAGAGAATTTTATAGAAACTGTTGAGTTTGCGAAAAAGGTTGAGTTCAGCGATATCCACCCCTTTCCGTTTAGTCCAAGAAGCGGAACGGAAGCGTTTAAGTTGAAAGACTTATCCGCCGATATTAAAAAGCAAAGGCTTAAAGTTTTGCTTGAAATAAAAGCACAAAGCAAGAAAGCGTTTGCTGAAAAGGCGGTTGGAAGTGTTTTAGAAGTTCTTTTTGAACAACAAAAAGACGGCGTTTTTGAAGGCTATGCAGAAAATTATTTAAGGGTTTACCTTGAAGGGAATATAGAAAATAAAAATATACAAAAAGTAAAAGTTATCCGCCCGTATCTCGACGGAGTGCAAGCGGAGTTAATTAAGGAGTAAGTTATGGAAAACTGTTTGTTTTGCAAGATTATCGCAGGGGAAATCCCCGCAACAAAAATGTATGAAGATGAAAATATGCTTATCTTTAAAGACATTGACCCAAAGGCAAAAAACCATTACCTTTGCGTGCCCAAAAGCCACTTTAAGTTGCTTGCCGATATGACCGAAGAACAAAGCCAAATGTTAAAGAAGTGCTTTGAAAAAATCCCCACACTTCAAAAGGAATTGGGATTAGAAAACGGTTATCGATTGGTAATTAATCAAGGCGAAGATGCAGGTCAAACAGTGTTTCATTTGCACATACATATATTGTCTGGTCAAAAAATGGGTTGGACACCCGCATAAAAAGAACAAAAAAAAGCGCAACCAAGTTTGGTTGCGCTTAAATTTTTTAATTTATTAGTAGTTGATAACGCGAAGTTGGAAATATGCCTTGGGGTGTGCACAAACGGGGCAAAGGTCGGGTGCTTCAGCACTGTCAACGATATGGCCACAGTTACGGCAAATCCAAACGGTCTTTTGGTTTTTCTTGAATACGGTGTCTTCTTCAATATTCTTAAGTAGGTCAAGGGATCTTTCTTCGTGTTCTTTTTCGATAGCGGCAACGCCCTTAAATAGGTCAGCAATCTTATCAAAACCTTCTTCTCTTGCTTCCTTTTCCATACGAGCGTACATTTCAGTCCACTCATCGTTTTCGCCAGCAGCGGCAGATTTTAAGTTGTTCATAGTGCCGTCGATACCGCCGAGCAACTTAAACCAAATTTTTGCGTGTTCTTTTTCGTTATCAGCAGTTTCTAAAAAGAACGCTGCAATTTGTTCAAAGCCGTCCTTTTTAGCCTTTGATGCAAAATAGGTGTATTTATTTCTTGCCATACTTTCGCCGGCAAATGCTTCCCAAAGATTTTTCTCTGTTTTGCTTCCTTTAAGTTCCATAATATTTCTCCTTAACAAAATTATTTTTTCTCATTATATATTAAAATTATACCCTTTGTCAATATACTTTTTAATTTTTTTAAACTAAAAAACCGTTTGGCTATCCAAACGGTTTTATTATTTTAGAATTTAATTTTTTCAGCGATGTAGGTTTTGAGTTCAGCGATAGGAATTCTAACTTGTTCCATAGTATCTCTATCACGAACGGTAACTGCACCATCTTCCAAAGTATCGAAGTCAACGGTTACGCAGTAAGGTGTACCGATTTCGTCTTGACGGCGATAACGCTTACCGATTGAACCAGATTCATCGTAATCAACGGGGAAGCACTTGATAAGTTCGCTATAGATTTCATCAGCCTTTTCTGAAAGTTTTTTAGAAAGGGGAAGAATAGCACACTTAAAGGGTGCAAGAGTTGGGTGCAAGCGAAGAACGGTTCTAATATCGTTCTTTTCCGCATCAACAACTTCTTCATCATACGCGTTGCAAAGCACTGCAAGAACAGTTCTTTCTACGCCAAGGCTTGGCTCAACAACATATGGGATATATCTTTCGTTAGTTTCTTGATCAAAATAGGTAAGGTCTTTGCCTGAAGTGTTTTGATGTTGGGTAAGGTCATAATCAGTTCTATCGGCAACACCCCAAAGTTCGCCCCAACCGAATGGGAACAAGAACTCAAAGTCAGTGGTTGCTTTAGAATAGAAGCAAAGTTCTTCAGGGTCGTGGTCACGGAGTCTAATTCTTTCTTCCTTTAAGCCGATAGAGAGAAGCCAATCACGGCAGAACGCTCTCCAATAAGCAAACCATTCAAGGTCAGTACCGGGTTTGCAGAAGAATTCAAGTTCCATTTGTTCAAACTCACGCACGCGGAAGATAAAGTTGCCGGGGGTGATTTCATTACGGAAAGATTTACCGATTTGCGCAATACCGAAAGGCATTTTCTTTCTTGTGGTGCGTTGAACGTTTACAAAGTTAGTAAAGATACCTTGCGCTGTTTCAGGGCGGAGATATACGGTGTTCTTTGCGTCCCCTGTCACGCCTTGGAAGGTTTTGAACATAAGGTTGAACTGACGGATATCGGTGAAGTTGTGTTTTTTACAAGTGGGGCAAGGGATATTGTGTTCTTCAACAAAATCCTTCATTTCTTGATGAGAGAAAGCATCGATGGGTTTTTCTAAGGTGTAACCCGTTTCTTTTGCCCAATCTTCAATAAGTTTGTCCGCACGGAAACGCTCGTGACATTCACGGCAGTCCATAAGCGGGTCTGAAAAACCTGCTAAGTGACCTGATGCAACCCAAGTTTGTGGGTTCATCAAAATTGCCGCGTCAAGACCAACGTTGAGTTTGTTTTCGGTAACAAACTTTTGCCACCAAGCGCGCTTGATGTTGTTTTTAAGTTCTACACCCAAGGGGCCGTAGTCCCAAGTGTTTGCAAGTCCACCGTAAATTTCACTTCCGGGGAATATAAATCCTCTGCCTTTGCAAAGGTTAACGATTTTTTCCATAGTAGCGGAAAGGTTCTTTTCTTCCATAACATCATATCCTTTTGTTATTTTTACCCTTGTATTGTACATTAAGAAAAAATTTTAGTCAAGTAAACGAGCCGAATAATAAAATATTTATGTATTTGCTTTTGTATTTTAAATTTTTGTGTTATACTTAATAACGAACTATAAACTAAACCAAGGTGATTTACTATGGTAGAAGCAACAAACTTTATTGAACAAATTATAAACGAAGAATTAGAATCGGGAAAAGTTAACGGCGTCTACACCCGTTTCCCCCCAGAACCTAACGGTTATCTTCATATCGGCCACGCAAAATCTTTGTGCATTAACTTCGGTATGAAAGACAAGTATAACGGCAAGTGCAATCTCTTTTTTGACGATACAAACCCCTCTAAAGAAAAGACCGAGTTCGTTGAAGCAATTAAGGAAGATATCAAGTGGCTTGGCTTTACTTGGGATAAGGAAAACTATGCTTCCGATTACTTTGAAAAGATTTATGACTTTGCGGTTGAACTTATCAAGAAAGGCAAAGCCTTCGTTTGCGATATGACGCCTGAAGAAATTAGTGCGAACAGGGGAACTCTTACCGAAGCGGGTAAGGAAAGCCCTTATAGAAACAGAAGCGTGGAAGAAAACCTTGCACTCTTTACCGCAATGAGAAACGGAGAGTTTAAGGACGGAGAAAAGTGTTTGCGCGCTAAAATTGATATGGCATCGCCCAATATCAATATGCGTGACCCTGTAATTTATAGAATACTTCGCCAAACCCACCACAGAACAGGTGATAAGTGGTGCATTTATCCTATGTATGACTATGCACACCCCATTTGTGACTATATGCAAGGGGTAACCCACTCTTTGTGTACTTTGGAGTTTGAAGACCACCGCCCCTTATACGATTGGGTTGGCATCGAACTCGGCTTTGCTCCAAAGCCCCGCCAAATTGAGTTTGCCC
This sequence comes from Christensenellaceae bacterium, assembly GCA_045645305.1. Lineage (GTDB taxonomy): Bacteria > Bacillota > Clostridia > Christensenellales > Borkfalkiaceae > UBA1259. Next base: position 49,718 of record JAZRIO010000010.1, on the reverse strand, counting down.
GCCTTAATGTAACTAACCTTGTTATGAGCAAGAGATACCTTAAAAAACTTGTTGAAGACGGTTCGGTTGACGGTTGGGATGACCCGAGAATGCCCACCTTGGCAGGTATTAGAAACCGCGGTGTTCCCGCTGAAGCACTTAAAGATTTCTGCGCAAGAATCGGCGTAAGTAAGGCAAATTCCGAAGTGCAAATCAGTTATCTTGAAGCGTGCATTAGAGAGTACCTTAACTTAAACGCGGAAAGGGCAATGGCAGTTTTGAAACCCTTAAAGGTTACCATTACCAACTACCCCGATGGAAAGAGCGAACTCGTTGATTTTGAAATTAACCCCAACGAAGAAGAAAAGAGAACGAGAAAGGTTGAATTCGGCAAACATATTTATATCGATGCTGATGACTTTTCACTTAACCCCCCGCCCAAATATTTCCGCTTGAAAAAGGACGGATATGTTCGCTTAAAGAGCGCATATATTATTAAGTGTGATGATGTTATCACCGATGAAAATGGCAATGTTACCGAACTTCTTTGTTCTTATGCTGAAGACAGTAAGAGCGGAAACGATACTTCAGGCATCAAGGTAAAGGGCGTTATCCAATGGGTTAACGCGGATACCGCAAAAGATGTGGAAATTCGTCAATACGGATATTTGCTCAACGATGAAGAATATTCCGGACAAGACTTTTCAGAGCGTATGAATAAAGACAGCGTTAAGGTGTTTAACGGTAAGGTAGAGCCTTATGTTTTAGAAAATGGTGATGATATTAGTTACCAACTTATTAGAACGGGATACTTTAAGTTGCTTGAAAGAAAGGGACAAAAAATCGTGAGCGAAATCGTTTCCTTAAAAGATAACTTTAACGCAAAGAAATAGGAGTTAAAAATGAGCAAGGTTTGTTTTGAGTTAAATAACGGAAAGAATATAAACATTGAACTTTACCCCGAACACGCGCCCATTAGTGCGCAAAACTTTTTAGACCTTGTTAAAGAAGGTTTTTACGATGGTTTGTGCTTCCACCGCGTTATCCCTAACTTTATGGTTCAAGGTGGGGGATTCGTGCAAGAAAACGGACTTAAAGAGAAAAACGCACCCCGCACTATTAAAGGTGAGTTTTTAGCGAACGGTGTTATAAATAACCTTAAACACACACCTGGGGTTATCTCAATGGCAAGAACAATGTTCCCCAACTCCGCATCTTCACAATTTTTCATTTGCGTGGAAGAAGTTCCGCACCTTGACGGGCAGTATGCTGCTTTCGGCAAGGTTTGTGACGAAGAAAGTTTGAAAACGGCTATTGAAATATCAACCGTTAAAACGCATTCTTGGGGATATTACGATGATATTCCCGTTGAACCTATCGTTATCGAAAAGGCAACAGTTATTGAAGAATAATAAAATGCCCCGTAGCAATCGCTACGGGGTTTTAATTTACAAAACTTCTCTTATGGCAAGAACTTCTCCGCTCTTTCCGTCAAGCAAAAATGCTTTTAGGTTGTCGTTTCCACTCGCTATACCAACATAATAAAAAGGTTTATTGTCTTTTACGATAACGCGCATATAAATTTCCGCGTTAAACTCGCCGTTTTGGTTTAGGTGCGCAGATATTAGTGACGGTTGGCTTTTTTGCAGTCCGTTTAGTGCTTTAGAATATTCCATTGTTTCTTTTGGCACAATGGAGTTAAGGGTTATATCTTTGCTTTTACCCGCATAGAGAACTCTAACAGCAAACTGTTTTTCATTAAAAGAATCAATATCGAGCAGAGCGATTAAGGAGTTTGTTACGGGGTTAAGGGTAAAATCAACAGAATAATCTTTTCCGCCGTAACTCATAAAAATAGTGTAGTTTGTGTTGGTGGGGGCATTTTGCAATTTAAATGTAAGCGAATATTTTTTGGCACCCACATTGCCATCGCTCGCCATAGGGTTTTCCTTAAAGCCATAACTTGCACGGAGAGAAAAATCTTCACACTCGCCGCAGAATATATCCGAGCGAAGTTCTGTTAGATAGTTTGTTAAATCAAGGTTTTTTTCACAGCCCGAAAAAATTATAGGGAAAAGAATAAGCAAAACAAAAATCAATATCTTTTTTTTCATAAAAACCGCCTTATACTTACAAGGTATGAAAGAAAAATTGACATAATTCTTAAATAATTATTTTTTTTGGTGTTAAAGTATTGATTTTTTTTATTAACTTTGTTAAAATGGTTAAAATTAGTTTATCGTGGTGGATTTTTAAGTGTAACCAAAACGAAAAACTGATTTTCCAAAAAAGGAGAATACTATGGGAAAAATTATTAAAGAAGGCTTAACATTTGACGACGTGTTGCTCGTTCCACAAGCGAGTGAAGTCACTCCTAATCTCGTTGATTTAACCACAACACTAGCACCGGGAATCAAGTTAAATATACCTTTGTTGTCTGCTGCAATGGACACGGTTACCGAATCTCGCCTTGCAATCGCTATGGCAAGAGAAGGTGGTATGGGTATTATTCATAAAAATATGTCTATTGATGAGCAAGCTCAACACGTTGACAGGGTAAAGAGAAGCGAACACGGCGTTATTACAGACCCCTTCTTTTTAGAACCCGACAATATGGTTAGCGATGCACTTAAACTTATGGAAAAATATCGCATAAGCGGTGTGCCCATCACTAAAGAAGGTAAACTCGTTGGTATACTTACCAACCGTGACCTTCGTTTCGAAAGCAATTTCGAACAACCTATTATGAACATAATGACCAAAGAAAATCTTGTTACCGCACCCGTTGGCACTTCGCTTGATGAGGCGCAAAAGATTTTGGGTAAACATAGAATTGAAAAACTTCCTATCGTGGATGAACAAGGTTACCTTAAAGGTCTTATCACTATTAAGGATATTGAAAAAACTATCCAATATCCTCACTCTGCAAAGGACAAGAACGGCAGACTTTTAGTTGGTGCTGCAGTTGGCGTTTCTGCAAACACTATGGAAAGGGTAGACGAACTCGTTAAATCAAAGGTTGACCTTATCACTGTTGACAGTGCACACGGCCACTCTAAAAACATTATGGAAACTGTTGCTAAAATTAAAGCAAAGTATCCTAACCTTCCCATCATTGCAGGTAACGTTGCAACGGCTGATGCAACTGAAGCGCTTATTGATGCAGGTGCAGATATCGTTAAGGTTGGTATTGGCCCTGGTTCAATTTGTACAACCCGTATCGTTGCAGGTATCGGTGTTCCCCAACTCACCGCGGTTATGGACTGTGCTGAAAGGGCAGAAAAATTCGGCAAGAAAGTTATCGCTGATGGCGGTATTAAGTATAGTGGCGATATCACTAAGGCAATCGGTGGCGGTGCTGCAGCCGTTATGATTGGTAGCCTTTTTGCAGGTACGCTTGAAAGCCCTGGTGAAATTGAAATTTACCAAGGCAGAAGTTTTAAGGTATATAGGGGTATGGGTTCACTTTCTGCTATGGCTTGCGGTAGCAAGGATAGATACTTCCAAGAAGGTGCTAAAAAACTCGTTCCCGAAGGTGTTGAAGGAAGAGTGCCTTATCGTGGGGCTCTTTCAGAAATCGTATTCCAAATGTGCGGTGGTATCCGTGCAGGTATGGGATATTGCGGAACTAAAACTATTGATGAACTTAGAAAGAGAGCACAATTTGTTACTATTACTAACGCGTCTCTTATCGAAAGTCACCCGCACGATATTTCAATCACCAAAGAATCTCCCAACTATTCACCCAGAGGTTAATAAATTTCCGCCCTCTCTTTTCGAGAGGGCGGTTTTTTTGTTTTATAGAGTTTACTAATTTGATAAAATAGTGTAAAATAGAGATATGGAAAGAAATCAAAATAATTTGCTTAGTGCAAAATTGAGCGCAACCGCTTTTGCGGTTATGATGATTGTATATATTTTTGCTTCCTTTTTAGGACAATGGGTGATTTTGTCCTTTGCTGAAGTTGATAGCGCCGTTTATATTTTATTCGGCGGTGTTTTCGCGCCCTTATCAATAATTATAGTGGTGCTTTCATTGAAAAGCAAAACGGAAATACCTATATTAGAGATGACCGCATTTAGAAAGTTTAATATTAAATATTTGTTCTACGCAGTTTTACTTGCGGTGGGAATGTTTTTTGGGCTTGGTTTTGTAAACACACTAATCTCAAAACTTGCCCTTAAGATTGGGCTTAACGTTGGCGGTATCACTCCGCCTATTGGTAGCGCTTTAGAGTATATTTTCTCTTGTATTGTTTACGCGCTTTTGCCCGCCCTCTGTGAAGAAGTTATGTTTCGCGGAATAATCGGTAATGGGCTTGAAAAGGCGGGAGTTTTATGTTGTGCATTAGTATCAGCACTAATGTTTGCGCTCTATCACGGCTCGATTACTCAATTAGTTTATCAATTTGCTTATGGCTTTTTAATTTGCTTGCTCTTTATTTCATCAAAGAGTGTTATTCCAAGCATAATAGCGCATTTTTTGAACAATTTTGCAATAATAACCCTTTATTTTATGGGCATAGATGTAGATTTGTTTAACGGCTATTTTATCGCGCTCGGTATGGTTTGCCTTGCCGTGTTTAGCATTCTTATGGTTGTTGATAAAAACCTTAAAAAAGAAGAAAAGGATAAGGGCACGGTAAGGGCGTTTATAATTCCTTTCGGTGCATTTGCAATGCTCATTTGTTTATTACTTATAATACTTTCGGCGGTGGCATAATGGTTAAAATCAACTTGGTTGCGGTTGGTAAGGTTAAGGAAAATTACTTTGCCGACGGAATAAAAGAATATGCAAAAAGGCTTTCTAGATTTTGCGAATTTAACCTTATAGAATTGCAAGAAGAAAACTATTCTAAAGCCGATGACGGCACGGTTAAGATTATCAAAGAAAAAGAAGGCGAAAGAATTTTAGATTGTGTTAAAGGTTATGTTATCGCAATGGCAATTGAAGGCAAAAAGACTTCAAGTGAAAAATTTGCCGATAAACTAGATAGCATTATATCGCGCGGAAACGGAGTGATTACCTTTGTTATTGGCGGTTCTTATGGGCTTTCAGACAAAGTGAAAGCGCGTGCCGATGAACTTATGTCCTTTTCGGAAATGACTTTTCCGCACACGCTTTTCCGCCTAATGCTTACCGAACAAATTTATCGTGCATTTTCAATACTTAACGGTAGCGCATATCACAAATAAAACATACCATAAGGTATGAGCGCAAATTTAGACCTATTTAGATTTTACAAAAGATTTAAGGGCGAAAAGTTTATAATAGGCGAAAGCCAAAGGGGTAAACCTATCTATTGCTTTGAAATCTATAAAAGCGATTATCCCGTTATTATAAACCAGTATTCAATACACGCAAGGGAGTATATAACGACCTACCTTGCTATTGAACAAATTAAGGACTTTTATAAAAGGGGAAAGTGCGGAAGAATTTTCTTTATTCCAATGCTCAATCCCGACGGAGTGGAAATTTGCCAAACGCAAAAACCACTTTATAAAGCAAATGCGAACGGAGTGGATCTAAATGTTAATTTTCCCGCACGGTGGGGAACGGGAGAAAAAAACACTCTTACTAGTGGCGATGAGAATTTTATAGGCAAGTATCCGTTTAGCGAAAGAGAAACGCAAGTTTTAAGAGATTTTACCTTAAAAGTAAAGCCGGATATAACCGTTAGTTATCACAGCAAGGGCGAAGAGATATATTATCAGTTCTTTCAAGATGAGAAACGGGAAAAACGGGACTACCTTATAGCAAAAGCCGTTGCCGAAGAAACGGGCTATCAAATAAAGAAAACGCCATTTTCGGCGGGTGGGTATAAAGATTGGTGCATTGAACACTTAAAAATCCCCGCGCTCACCATAGAAGTGGGGAGAGATAATCTTTCTCACCCAATAGGCAAAGAACACTTAAAAGAAATTTATAAAAAATGCAAAGGTATAAATGAAAGTATAATTTGTGCCTTGGAGAAATTATGCAAATAAAGTTTATGAGAAGCGCCATTAAAGAAGCGCTTAAAGCACAGCAAGAAGATGAAGTGCCAATCGGTGCGGTAATAGTAAAAGATGGAAAGATTATCGCGCGTGCGCATAATAAAATGGAAAAAACCCAACTTGCAACCGCCCACGCGGAAATTCTTGCAATAAACAAGGCTTGCAAAAAACTTAAAAGTTGGCGACTTGATGATGCGGAAATATATGTGACCATTGAGCCGTGCGCAATGTGTGCAGGGGCAATAGTCAACGCGCGTATAAAAAAGGTGTATTTTGGCGCGTATGAAGAAAAGAGCGGTTGTGCAGAATCAAAGTTTAGCGTGCTTACTGATAGCGGACTTAACCATACAACTCAATTTGAAGGAGGAATTGAGAGAGAAAAGTGCGCGGAAATAATAAAAAATTATTTTAAAGCAAAGAGAAATAGAAAAAGCCTTGACTAATATTAAGTTTTGTCTTAAAATAGAAGCGTACTATATGTACATAAAGTTACATTAGGAGAAAAAATAAAATGATTACACACGGCAACTCGATTGAAATCTTGGCAGGCAACTCCAACAGGAAACTCGCAGAAGCTATTGCAGAGGAATTGAAGATTCCCCTAAGCAATGCGGAAGTTGGCAAATTTTCCGATGGTGAAATTAGCGTAACTCTTCCCCAAACGGTAAGAGGTAAAGACGTATTTATCATCCAATCAACTTCAATCCCTGTAAACGACAATCTTATGGAACTTCTCATTATGATTGACGCGTGCAAGAGAGCATCTGCAGGTAGAGTAACGGCTGTTATGCCTTACTTTGGTTATGCAAGACAAGATAGAAAGGCTCGTCCCAGAGACCCGATTACGGCAAAACTCGTTGCGGACATTTTGACTAGCGCAGGCGCAGATAGAGTTTTAACTATGGACCTTCACGCAGCGCAAATTCAAGGATTCTTTGACATCCCCGTTGACCACCTTTACGGTGCACCCTTACTCGCAAGATATTACAAGAAGAGAATGGATGAAAACTGGGTTGTAGTTTCTCCCGACGTTGGTAGCGTTGGTAGAGCAAGAAACTTCGCTTCAAGATGCGATGCATCACTTGCTATCGTAGACAAGCGTCGTCCTAGAGCAAACGCGATTGAAGTTATGAACGTTATTGGTGATGTTGAAGGCAAGACCTGTCTTATGGTTGACGATATGATTGATACCGCTGGCACAATTTGTCAAGGTGCTGAAGCGCTTGTTAAAAACGGTGCTAAAGAAGTTTATGCTTGTTGCACCCACGGTGTACTTAGCGGACCTGCAATGGAAAGACTTACAAAATCTCCCATTAAGGAAATCGCAGTTCTCGACACCATCGATTTACCCGAAAATGTTAAAAACAATCCCAAGATCAAAGTGTTGTCAGTTGCAAAACTTATTGCAAGGGCAATCTCCACAATCTATGCGGATTCATCGCTCTCGGCAATTTACGAGGACTAATTATAACGAAAGAAAGCCGTTTTACCTAAAACGGCTTTTTTGATGGAGAATATATATATGAAACTAATAGTGGGGCTTGGTAACCCCGACGATAAATATAAAAACACCTTTCATAACCTTGGTTTTATGGCGGTAGATAGCGTGGCGGAAAAACTCGGTGTAGAGTTTGCTAAAACCAAATGCCGTGCTTTGATTGCCGAAACAAGGATAGGTGCGGAAAAGGTTATAATCGCTAAACCGCAAACTTATATGAATTTAAGCGGTGAAAGTGTTATGGAACTCGTTTCCTTTTTTAAGATTGACCTTAAAGATGTTATCGTTGCTTACGATGATTTTGACCTAACCAAGGGCGCAATAAGAATTAGAGAGAGCGGTTCAGCCGGCACACATAACGGTATGAGAAATATCGTGGAAAAGGTCGGCACGGCTTTTCCAAGGGTGAGAATTGGATTTAAGCCTACCGAAAAACTTATGATTCCGCTTATCGACCTTGTTTTATCGGGTATTAGGGAAGAAGATAAAGACCTTTTTAAGAACACGATAAACGATGCTTCAAATGCGCTTTTAGAGTTCGCAAAAGGTCAATCTATTCAAAATGTTATGCAAAAGTATAACAAAAAAGCCTAAATTTAGACTATGCTAAAAAATATAATAAACCTATCTACAAAAGACAATTCGGTTAAAGAATTGCTATCTTTCATCCGCCAAGGTATTCCTTCGGCGGTTTTTGGCGTTACTGATGCTTTTAAGAATTACCTTGTTTCAGTAATGCAAGATAAGGTTTTATATATTGTTAAAGATAGTGTAAGCGCAAGATATTCGCTTGATGGCATAAAAGAACTTTGCGGTAAAAAGGTTATATATCTCCCCGCAAAAGATGAAACTCTTTTGGTTAGCAGAGCCTTTTCAAAAGACAACGCCTATGAGCGCATAGTTGCACTCGGCAATCTTCCCGATGCCGATGTTATAGTAACCACTATGGAAGCGCTTATGCAACTTGTTCCCAATAAGATTGAAAAATTGATCTTTGTTAAAGATGGGGATAAGAGCCAAGAGCAAACACTAAAAACCCTTGTCAAGATGGGGTACGAGCGAGTAGAGAGCGTTGTGTCAAAAGGATCTTTCTCAATACGCGGTGATATTTTAGACGTTTATCCAATAAACGAAGAGCACCCCTATAGAATAGACTTTTTTGGCGACACGGTTGAAACTATTAAAAAATACGATGCTGAAAGTAGAGAGAACCTTGGTTTTTGCGATGAGATAACCGTTTTCCAAGCAACCGAATTCACATTTTCAAACGATGATATAAACATATTCAAGGCGGAAATAAAAGAGCAAATTAAGTGCGCGGAAAAGGATAGGAAAGTGCGATTAAGAGTGCTTGCCGACGATATGGAAGTGGCAATGGAAAACTTTAATGCAGATGGTTTTTCCGCCCTTGCACCCTTATCAAATAGCGCAACCAACTTGATTAACTTGTTAGATAAAAACACGGTGGTTGTGTTTGATGAAGCCAAAAGAATAAACGAACTTGCACTCCTTAACGAAAGGGAGTTTAACGAGCGGTTTTCTTCTCTTTACGATGCGGGCGAAGTTTTCGCATTTGCAAGCAAGAATTTAACGGGGGTGGAGTGGGTTATAGACCACTTAAAGGCATTTAGGGAAGTTGCGCTTCAAACTTTGTCAACGGCAATTCCTTTCTTTAACCCCTTAAAAATAGTCAATCCCGAAACGGCGGGTGTTGCCGACTATCAACTTGACTTTAAGGAAGTTTTCACCGATATTGATAACTGGTTAAAATCAGGCTATTCAATAACCGTATGCACGGCGGATAATAAGCGTGCGGAAAACTTCTCGCTAGAACTATCTTCGCGCGGGATTGCATCTTCTATCGATAAGGAAACCGAACTTAAAGGTGTTATAATAACAACCGAAAGGCTAAACAAAGGCTTTATCTTCCACGAAGAAAAGGCAGTTGTTATCGGTAGCGGAAATTTATATTCAAAACCCGTTTCCGCACGAAAATTAAAGATTAAAAAGAGCGGATTTTTCAACGCGCCTGAAGTTGGCGATTACTGTGTGCACGAAGTTCACGGTATCGGCAGGGTTTTGGGCAATAAAAAAATATCTTCCACCGAAGGCACTAAAGATTATGTTGCCGTTGAATATTCTGGGGGCGACCTTTTATATGTTCCTGTAGAGCAAATGGACTTGCTCACAAGGTATTTGGGTGGAGAGCGTTCTCCCCGCCTTTCTAAAATAGGTGGTAAGGACTTTGAGCGAATTAAGAGTAGGGTAAAAGAAAGCATTAAAAAGATGTCTTTCGACCTTAAAAAACTCTATCAAGAACGCGATGAATTAAAAGGCTATGCCTTTATCGATGACAAGGAATTACAAACTGTTTTTGAAAGTTCATTCCCCTTTGAAGATACCCCTGACCAAGCGAGTGCAAATGCGGATATTAAAGCCGATATGACTTCTATGAAAGTTATGGATAGACTTGTTTGTGGCGATGTTGGGTTTGGTAAGACCGAAGTTGCACTTCGCGCCGTATTCCGTGCGGTAGCAAACGGTAAGCAAGCGGTTATGCTTGCGCCCACCACAATACTTACCGAGCAACATTTTAACACGGCGGTAGAGCGGTTTAGCGCGTTTGGTATAAAAATCGCTTGTCTAAATAGATTTAAGACTAAATCTCAACAACAAGCAATACTTGACGGTATAAAAGACGGCACCATCGACTTTGTTATCGGCACGCATAGGCTTCTTAGCAAAGACGTTCAGTTTAAGGATTTAGGACTTTTAGTGCTTGATGAAGAACAACGCTTTGGAGTTGAGCATAAAGAAAAAATTAAACTCCTAAAGAAAAATGTTGATACAATCACTCTTACCGCAACACCTATTCCAAGAACCTTGCATATGTCCTTATCAGGAATTAGGTCGATTAGCACCATAAACACCCCGCCAAAGAAAAGACTTCCCGTTCAAACCTACGTTACCGAAGAAACGGAAACGCTTATTAAAGATGCGGTTACAAGAGAAATTAACCGTGGCGGTCAAGCATTTATTCTATATAATAGGGTAGAACATATTTTTACCTTTGCCGAAAACATTAAAAGGCTTATGCCCAACGTTAGAATAACTGTTGCGCACGGCCAAATGGAAGAGAGAGAACTCGAAAGGGGTATTTTAGCCTTTTATAAAGGTGAGAGCGACCTTTTGATTTCCACCACTATTATAGAAAACGGAATAGACCTACCTAAAGCAAACACTCTTATCGTAATTGATGCCGATAAACTTGGTCTTTCCACCCTTTACCAATTAAAAGGTAGAGTTGGTAGAAGCGATAGATTAGCATACGCGTATTTTACTTTTAAGAGAGAAAAGATTTTAAGCCAAACGGCATTTGAAAGACTTAATGCAATTATAGAGTTCACCGAAATGGGTAGCGGAATTAAGATTGCAATGCGCGACTTAGAGATTAGGGGTGCAGGCAATATTTTGGGCGCCGAACAGCACGGCCATATGGATAAAATCGGCTATGAACTTTACTCTAAACTCTTGCGTGAAGAACTATCTGGCGAAGAAGAAGTTATGCCCGAACTTGACGTTAGAGTTACCGCATTTATACCCGAAGGGTATATTGAAAGCAATATTGCCCGTATGGACGCGTACAAAGAGATTGCTGAAATCAATTCTATAGATGAAGAAATTGAGTTTAGACGGCAAATTGAAGATGCTTACGGCAAGTTGCCTGAAGAAGCGGACAACCTTATAAACATAGCCGTTGTTAAAAGACTTTCATCTAAACTTAACGTTAAAGAAATCAACATTAAAAAAGATGAAGATAGCCTTGTGTTTAATGATTTTAAGGCGTTTGCAAACGATAAACTTCGCACGGCAATGGATAAATATATGGGTGAAGTTATAGTTTCAATGTCAACAAGTCCTAAACTTGAGTTCGTTAGAGACGGAAAATCGGGTGCTGAAATGCTTTATTTAATAAAAGATTTTTTAATTGAAACAATTTATTAAAAAATTCATTAATAAAATTAATAAAAAATGTGTACACTAAATCGCTAGTAATTTACTAACGATATGCGCTTATATGTTTAACTGATATATTTTTCAATTAAAGTTGAAGTAGTAAAACTTTAAAAAAGTTCATTTTTTTGTTGACAAATGCATATAAAAGTAGTAAAATTACTCTCGATGAGTGTTTTTAACACTGAATTTATCAAATAAGTCCTGTTTTTGGGGCAAAGGAGGAAGTATTATGAAAATTGCTGGTTTAGTTTTAAGCATTTTGGCTTTCGTTGGTAGTTTGATTGCTTGGTTGTTTGGACCGTACGTTCAACTCGTAATCCTCGCAATGGCTATCGCTGGTTTGGTTCTTTCTGCTATTGCAGGCAAGAAGGAAAAGAGTGGCGCTGCAAAGACTGGTTTGGTATTCGGTATCATCGCAACCGTATTTGCAACCATTTGGTTCATGACCTGTGGTTTGTGCACCATCTGCGCAAGATGCGCAATTAAGCAAGGCGTTGACGCAGTAGTTGGCGCTATGTAATCCCAAACAGGATTAACAAAATTGAGACTAACGGAAAAGCCCGTATTTTTGCGGGCTTTTTTGTTAGCAAAATTCTTATTCACAAAAGGTGGTTTTTATGATTCACGCACCTAATCCATATTTAATATTAGCAGGCAAGGAATTCCCTTGGTACGGCATATTGTTTGCCGTAGGTATGGTAATTGGCGGGCTTGCTTCATCCATTAGGGGTAGAAAGAGAAAAATTGATAGGTTTGATGCCGTTGTTGGCGCGGTTTTTGCTGGCGTTGGCGGTATAATCGGTGCAAAACTTTTGTCTATATTCGGCTCTATTGATGCTATCGCATATTACAAATTGCCGTTTATCGAAGTTATGCAAAACGGCTTTGTGTTCTACGGTGGTCTTATCGGTGGCTTTATCGGCCTTGTTGTTTATTGCAAGATTTATAAAGAATCTTATACCGATTATCTTGACATTTTTGCTGTCAGCGTACCGCTCGGTCACGTTTTCGGTAGAATTGGTTGCTTTATTTCCGGCTGTTGTTTTGGTATGCCACACGAAGGGTTCTTGTCGGTAATATACACCAATCCGTTAGACCCTAACACTCCGGTTGGAACACCGCTTTTGGCTGTTCAACTTATAGAATCTTTCTCGTTATTGATTTTGTATATAATTTTGGAGATTACCTACTATAAAACAAAAAAGAAAGGTCTTCCCACTTGTTTATATATCATAGGCTATTCTGCAATTCGCTTCACTCTCGAATATTTTAGAAGTGACGCGGCTCGTGGTGGTGGCTTTGTGTTTGGTATGACAACTTCTCAACTTATCAGCGTATTACTTGTTTCAACAATGACCATAACCCTTCTTTACTTGCTCGTTAAGAAAAAGTGTGAAAAGGGTAGAGAAGGCTATACAGATGCGCTTACAAGCACGGTAATGGGCTCTATCGGGTTTGTTTTGACAGTGTTATTGGTTCTTTTATCCACGTCAAATATACCTTTCGCAGAGTGCGGAACAAACATTGTTTATTGTGCGCTTATGTGGGCGTTAACAACGATGATGTTTGTCAAAGGTATTTGTAGATACAAAAAAGTGCAAAAACTTAAAAAGCAAGGCGAAAAAACATTTTTATCGGTTGAACTTTTAAGTTTTAGCGGTATGGTGATGTCGCTTTTGGGCATGTTGTTTACCTTAACTGCAACAATTCAAGTGTTCCACGCGCTTGCAATTTTGTATTAAAAGCAAAATTAAAATTTAAACTTAAAGCGGAAAGAATTTTCTTTTCGCTTTTTTATTTGTTTTTCTAGTTTATAAGATTAAATTTATTTAAAAAGGCTATAAAATTTACTGAAAATGATTGCAAAATTTTCTTATATAGTATATACTTTATAAGTAAAAATGTTTTCAATAAACAATGGGAGAGAATATATGAAAAAACTGTTTGCTTCTGTGATTGCTTTAATGCTTGCACTCGCTATGCTCGTTATGTCGGGTTGCAAACTTATTGAAATCAATCAAGAAAAGAACGTAAATCAGGTAATTGCCACCGTTCAAATTGACGCGTCTGCACCTAAGGAAGAAATCTTGAAAAAGGACGTTCTTCTTGCATATCTCAATTACGGCTATTATCAAGAATATCAAGGCACAAGCCGTGAAAAGGTAATTAACGATATCGTTGATAACCTTGTTAACAGTAGGGTTTATTTGCAAAACGCAATGCTTTCATTTAGCACAAACGAAGGTATTTATGCTGGTCAAATAGTTAAACCCGAACTTGCACTCCAAAACAAGTTTGACGTTAATGCTTATCTTACCGATGAAGATATTATTGAAGCAACCTATCTTGCTAAAAAGGTAATTAACGACAATATTGATAGTTACGTTGAAGCCGATGAAGAAAAGTTGGGCGATACCTATTCTGGCGAAGTTAGAACTACACCCACAGGCGCAACCAATGCTGAAAAACCCGAACCCGATAAATCAACTTATGAAATCATCGTTGATAAAGAGGGCGATAACAACAAGAGATATAACGCAGTTAACGATTTCCTTGAAGTGTTGGAAGCAAACAACCTTCTCGGCGCATATAAAAACGATTTAACCCAAACCGATTATTATATTGAAACTTTGCAAGCGCAAAAAGAGCAAATCGTTATCGATAAATATGTTGACTGCATTTATGGCGATGTTCACAAAGATTTCGGTTTTGCTGATATGAAAGCGCTTTATCTTAAAAAACTTGCTGAACAACAAGAGTGGACTGATGCTGAATATTCTGCAGCACTCTCATCAGCAACCGCAACTGCTCCTATTCTTTATGCGCCCACAGGCACTTATGGTTATGTATATAACCTTCTCATCGGTATTTCTGATGAACAAAAAGATGAACTTGAAAAATGGGATGAAGAAAACCCCAACGCGTCTATTGACGAACGCAATACAAAAAGAGAAGAAATTTTATCTTCAACCGTTGTAACCGATCTTCGTTCTTCTTGGATCTTAAACGGTTATGATTTTGACGGCAAAAAATTCACAGGGGACTACACCCTTGTTAAAGACGATGCTTTGGCATTTGGCGGTACTGCAACCCTTTTGAACGGCGAAGATGCAAGTGATGAAGATTACAAGGCTGAATACGGCATTGCTGACCTTAACCAATTGACCATTGATGAGTTTATCAAGTTGTTTGAAACTTACGTTTACGGCGCAGAACAAACTGACACCGAAAACTATTCAGACCCCGCTGTTAAAAAGGCTGTTGATAGTGATAATGCAAAGGCAAACTATGATGAAAGAGTAAACGAACTTATCTTTGCATACTCTACTGATGCTGGTTCGCTCAACTCATATAAGGGTTATGCAATCAGTCCTATACCTGATGGAAGCGATAATGAAACTTGGCAACAAGAATTTGCTGATTATGGTAGAAAACTTCTCACTTTGGGCAATAACAGTTATATAATGGTTGCAACCGATTATGGTTACCACATTATGTTCTATTCTGAGTGCTATGATGTTGGAAATGTTTATAATTCGCTTGATGCTTATCTTGACGGAGAGTGTGCTGACCTTAAAGAAGGCGTTGAAGATTTAGATAAAGATGGCGATATAGATTGGGAAGATGTGTTTATTCAAATGCAAAAAGACTGGGCAGACATCGTTAGTTCAGAAACTTCTAGTGATTACCCCGTTGTAGATTCCTTCCTTTACACCTTGTATAACGAACTTGCAGGCGTTCAAATTGCAGAAGCTTACAGCAAGAACTATGTTGGTTTGATTAACAAGTATGTTTACCTTGAAGAAGGCAAGGTTGAAATTTTCAAAGACAGATATCAAGATTTGATTGATGTTGACTAATTTGTCTAATTTGGGGCGAACGCGTGTTCGCCCCGTATTTTTTATATGATTATTTATTTTGATACCGAAACAACCGGTATAAGACCGGGACAAATCGCACAACTTTCTTACCTAATGCAAGATGAAACGGGGGTAAGGGCAAAAAACTTTTTCTTTACCGTGGACAGTATGGATTACGGCGCTTTTATGGTGCACGGTTTTTCTAAAGAAAAGTTGTTTGAACTTTCTAACGGCAAAAGGTTTATTCATTTTATTGATGAGATTGAAAGCGATTTTTCTTCCGCCGATCTCATATGCGCACATAACACTTCTTTTGACTTTATGTTTATGCGCGCAGAGTTTGAAAGGCTAAATAGGGTGTTTACCGTTAAAAACGAGTTTTGCTCTATGAAAAAGTTAACCCCTGTGTGCAAACTGATAAGAAATAGCGGTGGCTATAAATACCCCAAACTAAACGAAGCGTGCGCATACTTTGGTATAACCGATGATGATTTAAGGTGTGCAACGGGTAAACTTTTTTCTAATCAATCGGGCTATCACGATGCGCGGTTTGATACTACGGGGGTATGCCTTTTAATGAATAAAATTATGGCTTTACCAAACTTTGCTTTTATTAAGGAATATTTATAATGAAATTAGAAACACATTGCCACACTTTTAACTCAAGTTCGTGTGCGGATACTGAAAACCAAATAATTATAGATAAATACTTAAAGGCGGGGTATGGCGGTATCGTTGCCACCAACCACTTTAGCACGCATGTGTATAAGAATAACTTGCAAGGTCAATCGCACAAGGAAAAAGTGGACAGTTTTTTTAAGTATATTGACGAATTTTGCGCACTTGCAAAAAAGGCAAGCCTAAAAGCCTTTTGGGGTGTGGAAGTTCGCGCGGTTGATAGTTGTAATTCAAGTGGAACAGAGTATATGATTTATGGGCTTGATAGAAAGTATTTTTACGATAACAAGCCACTTTGCGCCCTTACCCAACAAGAGTTGTTTGCACTTTGCGAAAAGGCGGGCGCATTTATGTATCAAACCCACCCTTTCCGCGCTACAGTTTTATCTGGTGACCCTAAGTTTATGCACGGTGCAGAAGCCTTTAACGGGCATTATCACCACCCAAACAACAATAATAAGGCGGAAGACTTTTGTGCGGTTAACGGCTTAATCAAAATGTCTGGCACGGACTATCATCATATAGACCAACCGATAACGGCGGGAATAATCGTGCCCGATACCGTTACTGATGAGAAAGGGCTTATCAATACCATATTTACTAAAAACTATACCTTGATTGAAGATAAAAAAGGTTATTTAGAGAATTACGATAGGTATATAAAATCAAGACAAAAATAAATTTATAGCAATAAATTTGCTTGTAAAATTAAAGGTGATTTGATACAATTTAGTAGCAAATCGCATAGGGGTATCGCCAAGCGGTAAGGCAACGGCCTCTGACTCCGTCACTTCGTTGGTTCGAATCCATCTACCCCTGCCAAAAAAGAACCCACCTTTTTGGTGGGTTTCTTTTTTGTTGTGGATGGATTCGAATGGGGAGAAAATTTGCTTTTAGCAAATTTCCCGATAGGGTAAACAGTCCAGTGGACTGTTTATCGGAGAAGGGCGCACAGGCGCCGAATCCTGTCCTCCCTTTAGGGTGTGGCAGTATCCTGCTACCTTTTATAAATTTACTAAAAAACACTTTAACAAAACAAATAAATATGTTACAATATAGATATGAAACTTTTATCACCGGCGGGGAACTTTGATTGTTTGAAAAGTGCCGTGCTAAACGGCGCTGATGAAGTTTATCTCGGCATAAACCAATTTAATGCAAGAAACAATGTTGACGGCTTCACCTTAGAAACTTTAGCGGAAGCGGTTGATTTTTGCCACCTTTTTTCAGTTAAGGTTAACCTTGCGATAAACATTTTGTTCACCGACCAAGAATTAGGAGATGCGGTTAAAACTGTTATATGCGCATATAATATGGGCGTTGATAGTTTTATAATTCAAGATTTAGGTCTTGCAAAAATTCTTAACGATAACTACCCCGAGATTGAAAAGCACGCGAGCACACAAATGGGCATACATAACCTTGAGGGCGTGCTTGCAATTTTGCCGTACGGTTTTCGTCGCGTAGTGTTGGCGAGAGAAACACCGCTTGATGAGATTAAAAGGATAAAACAAAACACCGATATAGAGATAGAATACTTTGCCCACGGTGCGCTTTGCGTAAGTTTTTCTGGTAACTGTTATTTAAGTTCTTACCTTAACGATGCAAGTGGCAATAGGGGAAGGTGCAAACAACTTTGTAGACTTCCGTACCGTCTTATTAAAGGGGGAAAGCAGTTAAAATCTGGCTATTTGTTGAGCGCGAAGGATTTTGATATGTCAAAGCGCCTAAAAGACCTTGAGTTAGCAGGTGTTGACGTTATTAAGATTGAAGGTAGGGCAAGGCGTGCTTACTATGTGGGAGCGGTTACCAAAGAGTATCGCAAGGTGATTGGCGGTGCGCGTGCCGATTACGATAGGCTATCCATTGCGTTTAACCGCGGTTTTACCGAAGGTTATTTAAACGGCAACGGCAAAATCATATCAAATGTTCAAAACCATATCGGTATTGAAGTGGGGGTTATAAACAAAGTTAAGGGCGGAAAAACCTTTAACGAAGTTTTTATAAATTCAAACAGAAAATTATTCCCCAAGTCCACTTTTAAGATTATTAGAAATGGCGCGGAAGCGTGCGTTTTTACCGCGTTTGACCTAAAAGAAGTGGGGCAAAACCAATATCGCTTAACCACCACTAGCGATGTTAAGGCACAAGATGTAGTCCGCCTTATTATAGATAGTAGAGATGAAGAAATAGTGCTCAGCGCAAAAAGAAAAGCCGATGTTGAAATCACTGTGCGCGCAAGGGTGGGCGAACCACTTTTGGTGTGTGCAAATTATCAAGGGGAAAAGGTTACTGTTGTTGGTGACAACTTAACCCCCGCGCAAAACCAACCATTGTCAGTAGAAGATTTAGAAAACAACTTTGCAAAGAGCGAATATTTTAATCCGCAAATAAAAATAGAGCAATTAGATGCCGTGTTTATCTCAAAAGGACAGTTGAACGCGGTTAGGCGAGAAGTTTATGATAAACTTTATGCCCAAATTACAGCGCGCTATCGTCACCAAATTGCGCTTAAACCTTTGAAGAAAGAGCCGTTAAAAGCACCGAAGTTCAAAGATTTTTGCATTGTTGATAGAATAGAGAAAGAATTTACCGCGGATAAGGTCCTTTTATCCCCCGAAACCTACACGGTAGACGGGGTTAAGGCTTTTATCGACAAGTGTGAAAGCCAAGGTAAAACGGGGTATTTAGACCTACCAAACTTCCTTTTAGAAGCCGACATAAAACTCTTAAAGGAAATAATAGAAAAAACGGGTGTTAAAACTATTGCAAACAACTATTCTGCACTAATTTTTAATCCGGACATTATTGGTGCGGGGCTCAACATTTATAACACATATACGGCAAACGCGTTTAACAAACCGTTTATTACCGCTGAGAGCGAGTTGGGGGAAAGGGGGGACTTCCCATATATGACACTCCGCCATTGCCCGCTTAAAAGCCATTGTGGCTTCACTTGTGCAAACTGTGGCTATGAAGATGGTTATGAACTTAAAATGGATAGTGGTAAGTCGCTAAAACTAAAGCGCAAAAAACTTTCCACTTGCACTTTTTACTTGGTAGATTAAAGGAGAGATTATGAGAGCAGTAATACAGCGCGTTCTTGACGCGAACTTAAAGGTAGACGGCAAACTAATATCCGAGATTAAAAACGGCTACGTTATCTTTTTGGGTGTAAAAAAAGGCGACACCAAAGAAGATGCCGACTATTTTATTAAAAAGATACCGCCCCTTCGTATTTGTGAAGATGAAAACGGCAAAATAAATAAGTCTATAATTGATACCAATGGCGAAATTTTGCTCGTTTCACAATTCACTCTCTTTGCCGATACTTCACACGGCAATAGGCCGAGTTTTCTTGAGGCTGAAGCGCCCACCGAAGCAGAGGAAATGTACGAATATGTTGCAAACGGCTTAAGGGCACAAGGTTTAACAGTAAAGCAAGGCGTTTTTGGTGCGGATATGAAAATTAACCAAACCAACGACGGCCCTTTTACCGTTATTTTAGAAAAACCACAAAAATAACAAAAAAGGAGCGAAAATTCGCTCCTTTTTTAATGTTAAAAATTTTATTTTTCTTCTTCTGGGTTTTCTTTTTTATATTTATATTTTTCTAATGCTGTGGCAAGTTGGTCACCACAGGAAGTGTTGCTACGGCACTTTATTCCCTTTAATAAAGAAATAACTTCATCAATATCCTTGCCTTCGACAAGCCTTGACATTGCTTGAAGGTTGCCACTGCAACCGCCTATAAATTTTACGTTGGTAAGTTTGTTGTCCTCGGTCACATCAAAAAGAATTTGTCTTGAACAAGTGCCTCTGGTCATATAAGTTTGCATAAAAATCTCCTTGTTGCTAATCTACTAAATTTTCGTAAAGGTTTCTGTAAACATCCGCTGCTTTTTCACCCCACTTTTTGTAAATATCCTTTGCCGTTTGGCGGTTAGGTACAACCAATTTTAATTCCAAAATAGGTTGTGCAGGCTCGATGATTTTAAGATAAACGGTGTAAGTGCCGTCTTTATTCATAAAGTAATCGGCAACGCACTCTTGCTTTCTGCGGTATTTTGCGCGGTTATTCTTAATAAAGATCGAAATTTCTTCACGCGTTGAGGCGGGGATACTGATAAAAAAGTTTGCAAGGCAAATACGCCCGTCGGGAGTGATGGTATAAAGAGGCTCTCCACTGTTGCCAATATTATAAATCCAGCCACAGTCAAGTAGTTGGTTTAAAATAGGTTGACAGTCCATATAAGCCAGCCAGTTGTTCGAAGAACAGCACATATCAAGCACTGTATTTTCGGACAGCGGAACTTCCATCTTGTCAAAGACGAACAACAATATTAATTTGTTAAGTGATGAATCACCTTTGACTTGCATAAAACAAAAATCTCCACATTAGTGTTTTTTAATTATATCATAAAAAAGAAATTTGTAAAGAACTTTGCCGAAAAATTTGAAAAATGCAACAAAAAAAGTTTATAATACACTTATATTATGTTATAATTATATTAAATTGTAGTTTTTTGGAGGAAAGGCTATGAATAAACACGAACAATTAGATTTGTTTTTAGACCGCACAAGAGAACTTGTTGACAGCACTTATATCTTAGCAGACGTTAAGATTGCAGGGGTGCTTAAAGCAATCGCTTCATCAGAAACGATGGTTGCAATTTTTCAAAACTGTCTTTCGGGCTTTGATTATTATGCCGCAAAGAAAAAATATTTAGTGCCAAGCAAGTTTGTTAAAGATAAGGGTGAGTTTATTCTTCCACAAAACTCGCGTGAACTTTTGGCGTTTATTTTTACATTGCTTGTAGATATTGATGGAAATAGAATATCGCTTGGCGAATTTATAAATACATACTTTTTTGAAGACGGTAGTTTTTCTTCAGGCTATTCGGCATTTATAAACGCGATGATAAAGCCTTTTAGAAACTCTGTAAAATTGCTTATGGAAAAGGTTATTGAAGGCAGTGTTCAAGACCCCGTTGAAGCAATAGTTGAGCAAGAAGAAAAACTTGCAAGAGAAAAAGAAGAAGCCGAAAGAAACAAAATTAAAGAACAAGAGTTAAGTAAGAAAGTTGGCGGTGAAAGTATTATTGCCACTAAAGACTTGCTTTTTGCCGATAAGCAAAAGATAAAGAAGGCAAAACTTGAAGATAGCGAGAAAAAGCAAATGACTCTCATTATCGATATGCTTGCAAACGCTATTGAAAGCGATGATAAAGATGCGATTGAATATGCTTTCGTTGCATACAAGTATTTAACTATTGCATCAAAAAAACTTTTCCGCAAAAGGTTAAAGGTAGTAACAAAACTTATAGGAAACATCATTAATGCAATTTAAGGAAAAAACCAAAACTTCTAAATATCTTTACGAAGGTAAAATCTTAAATTTAAGAAAAGATGAAATAACCCTTCCTGATGGTAAAGATGCGGTTAGAGAAGTGGTGGAACACTCGGGCGGTAGCGCAATCCTTTGCGAAAAGGACGGCAAGATTTTGCTTGTTAGACAGTTCCGCTATCCCTATAAGGAAGAAATTTTAGAAATCCCCGCAGGCAAACTCAACAAGGGGGAAGACCCGGCGCAAACGGCTATAAGAGAACTTGAAGAAGAAGGCGGTATTATAGCGGGTTCGGTGGAAAAATTGTTTGATGTTTACCCCACTCCGGGATACACCGATGAAATTATAAGAATTTACCGCGCAATTGATATAAAAGAAGGCGAACAACACCTTGATGAAGGTGAATTTTTGAACGCGGAGTGGTTTGATAAACCCACTTTAAGAGAAATGATAAAAAACGGACAAATTAAGGATGGCAAAACGCTTATAGCATTGCTTTATATCCTTTAAGCACATTAATTTTTTAAGGACGGACTTGAATTTTGAAAAGAACTGACGTAAGAAACGTTGCAATTATAGCCCACGTAGACCACGGCAAAACCACACTTGTTAACGAAATGTTAAAGCAAGGCGGTATTTTTAGAAGCAACCAAGAAGTTATGGATAGGGTTATGGACTCGGGCGACCTTGAACGAGAAAGGGGAATAACCATACTTGCAAAAAACACATCGGCATTTTATAACGGTGTTAAAATCAACATTATCGATACCCCCGGTCACGCCGACTTCGGTGGGGAAGTTGAACGAGTTTTGAAGATGGTTAGCGGTGTTTTGGTGCTTATCGATGCCTGTGAAGGACCTATGCCCCAAACCCGTTTCGTTATGCAAAAGGCACTTGAACAAAACTATAAACTTATAATCGTTGTAAACAAGATTGATAGACCTGATGCAAGGCTTAAAGAAGTGCAAGATGAGATTTTGGAACTTCTATTTGACCTCAATGCAAGTGATGAGCAAATTGATAGCCCCATTATTTACTGTTCGGGAAGGGCGGGTACCGCCACCACCGACTTTAATAAACCGGGCACCGACCTTACACCTTTGTTTGAAACAATAGTAAATTATTTTGAACCGCAAGAAGTGGATATGGAAGGACCTTTCCAAATGCTTGTTTCTTCTATCGACTACAACGAATATGTTGGTAGAATAGGTATTGGTAGAATTGAAAGGGGTAGCATTAGCATAAACCAAGATGTTCAAACTTGCAACTACAACATTTCAGGCAAGGAAGAGCGCGGTAAACTCGTTAGCCTATACCAAATTGAAGGCTTGAACCGCGTTGCCGTTGAACAAGCAAAAGCGGGCGACATAGTGTGTGTTAGCGGACTTGAAAATGTTTCTATTGGCGACACTATTTGCGCACCGCAATGCGTTGAGCCCGTTCCTTTCGTTAAGATTAGCGAGCCGACCGTGGAAATGCTTTTCTCGGTTAACGATAGCCCGTTTGCAGGCAAGGAAGGTAAGTTTGTAACCACAAGACATCTTCGCGATAGATTGTTTAAGGAAATGCTCAAAGACGTTTCTTTGCGCGTTGAAGAAACCGATTCTGCAGATTCATATAGGGTTTGTGGTCGCGGTGAAATGCACCTTTCAATTTTGATTGAAACAATGCGTAGGGGCGGTTATGAGTTCCAAGTTGGCGCACCCAAGGTTATGTACAAAGAGAAAGATGGCGTTCTTTTAGAGCCGATAGAAAGGCTTGTGGTGGACGTGCCCGAAGATAAAACGGGAAGCGTGTTCTCATCAATGGGCGTTAGAAAGGGCGAACTTCTCCAAATGGAAAATGTTGGAAGCCGTATTAGATTAGAGTTCAAAGTTCCCGCACGCGGACTTTTTGGATACAAGAGCCAATTCTTAACCGATACCCGTGGCGAAGGTGTGTTTAACACCATTTTCTATGGCTATGAAGAATTTAAGGGCGATATAGAGCGCCGTGCAACAGGTTCTCTTGTTGCTTTTGAAACGGGCGAAGCGGTTACTTACGGCTTGTTTAACGCGCAAGGTCGCGGACAACTCTTTATTGGCGCTGGCACGGCTGTTTACGAAGGTATGATAGTTGGTGTTTCGCCTAAAAACGAAGATATTAGCGTAAACGTGTGCAAGAAAAAGCACCTTACTAACACCAGAGCATCTGGCTCTGACGACGCGTTGCGCTTAGAAACTCCAAAGATTATGAGTTTGGAAGAAGCAATGGAGTTTATCAACGATGATGAAATGCTTGAAATCACGCCTAAAAATGTTCGTTTAAGAAAGAAAACTCTTGACACTGAAACTAGATTAAAGAGAAAAGCAAAAGGACTTGAATAGGGTATATGGGGCGGTAGCGCGCTATATAAAGCCTTAAAATAAAAAATAAAACGCGGAGAAACATTGTGTTCTCCGCGCTTTTTTACCTTTTATTTATTTGCAACCGCAACCGCCGAAGTTACCGAGACAGCCGCCGCCGTTTTTACACAAGCAACAAATAACAAGTAAAGCCACAGGCAAGCAATAGCAACTGTTAAACAAACCGTTTAAGCAACCGCTCTTGCAAAGGCAAATGATGAGAAGGATAATTAATACCCAAAGACAACAGTTGTTGCCACCTAAAAAGTCAAAACCGTTCATAAATTCACCTCCAAAGTGCATACACTCTCCGCCTATGTAGAAATTTTGGTTGTTTGGCGGAGTTCTAATATCAATATAGTCAAATTTGCTTAAAAATGTTACATTTTGACCTTTATTTGTTTGTCAACATTGTATTTTTATGTTAAAATGATATCGTCTAGGCAGTTATCTATTAAAATAAAGTGGAAACTGACCAAAACGGACAAAAAATTTTTTATGCAACGGATATTCTTTTTTAGAAATTCGATTGGAGGCAAAATGGCTAATAATAACAAGTTCTTTTGCACAAAGAACATAGTTTACTTGTCGATTTTAACGGCATTATTGGTGGTGTTAAACCTTTTAGGCAGTGTGTTTAAGGTTATAACGAGCGTCAACTTAACACTTATCCCCATAGTGCTTGGCGCATTGCTACTCGGTGTTAAGGGCGGTCTTATTCTCGGCACTATAAGCGGGTTGATGACCTTTTTGTTCGGTGTTACTGGTGTTGATGCCTTTACAAACATTTTGTTTACAAACCACCCCTTGCTAACTTTTTTAACTTGCACGGTAAAAATCGTTTTAGCAGGCGTGCTCGGTGGATTTATCTATAACTTATTGAAAAGCAAAAATAAATATCTTGCAACCTTTGTTGCTTCGGCGGTTGTTCCCATTGTGAACACAACTATATTTATTCTTGGTGCACTTACAATGTACGATACCATTTCCTTATTCTCTATGGATGCAGGGGTGGGGGTTATGTACTTTTTGATTATCGTATGCGCAGGTGTTAACTTCCTTATCGAATTAGGAATAAACTTATTGGTTGCCCCTGCAATACACGGCGTAATTAAAACGCTTGAGAGAGTGAGGTAGTAATTATGCTTCTTGCTATAGATTTAGGAAACACTAACATAAAATACGGTGTGTTTAACGGTAAGGAACTTGTTGCTTCTTTCCGTGTATCATCAAGAATATCTAGAACGGCCGATGAATACGGCTCAGTTTTAGTAGGACTTTTATCTAACAGTGGAATTAAAAAGAGCGATATTGACGGCATAATTTTCTCGTCTGTTATCCCTGCGCTTAACTACACCATTTGCCATATGTGTGAATTCTTTTTTGGAATTCAGCCCATTATGATAGGGCCGGGCATTAAAACAGGGCTTAACATAAAGGCGGAAAACCCAAGGGAAGTAGGTGCGGACATTATTGTTAACAGTGTTTCTGCATTTAACAAATATGGCGGACCTATCGTGGTTATAGACTTTGGAACGGCAACAACTTTTGATGTTGTTAGTGATAAGTGTGATCTTGTGGGTGTTGTAATCGCACCCGGTATTAAAACTTCACTTGAAGGTTTGGCAAGCAAAACGGCGCAACTTCCTATGGTTGAACTTGATGCGCCAAAAACTGTTATTGGTAAGAACACAAAACACTGTATGCAGTCGGGTATCATTTTCGGCTTTGCAGGGCTTGTGGATAATATATTGAAAAAGATAAAAAAAGAACTCGGGGTTGACCAAATAAAAGTGGTTGCAACGGGCGGACTTGGCGAGATAATCGCAAAAGAATCGAAGGGGATAAGCGTTGTTGATAGAACCTTAACCCTTGACGGATTAAGATACATTTACGAACTTAACAAGTAATTGGAGGGCATTATGAAAAAAGCAGGCGTTGCTATATTAGGACTTGGAGTTGTTGGTGGCGGAACATATCAAATTCTCACCGAAAACAAAGAATATTTTAAGAAAACTCAAGGCGTTGATTTGACTGTTGAGTGCGTTTTAGAAAAGAATATTGATAGAGCATTGTCGCTCGGTATTGATAGAAGTGCTGTTGCAGGTAGTATTGAAGAAGTTGTTTCTAACCCCAACGTTGACATCGTTGTTGAAGTTATTGGTGGTGTTGAACCTGCAAGAACTTTCGTTTTGAAAGCATTAAAGAGCGGTAAAACTGTTGTTACTTCTAATAAAGAACTTTTTGCAAAGCATTGGACTGAACTTGAAGAAGAAGCAAAAAAGATGCACGCAGGTCTTTTCTTTGAAGCGAGTTGCGTAGGCGGTGTTCCCATTATTCGTACCTTGCAAGAAGGTATGCAAGCAAACAAGATTTTGTCAATCAAGGGCATCATCAACGGAACAACTAACTATATTTTGACCAAAATGGCAAACGAAGGTTCTTCTTATGAAGAAGCGTTAAAGGAAGCGCAAAGACTTGGCTATGCAGAGTTTAACCCCACTGCAGACGTTGAAGGTTTTGACGCAACCTATAAACTTTCAATCCTTTCAAGCCTTGCATTTAACAAAAAGATTTGCATCGAAAATGTTTATAGAGAAGGTATTACCGAAATCGATAAAGAAGATATTGCATACGGTAAAGAAATGGGTTACACCTTAAAACTTCTCGGTATCGGTAAAGATACTGAAAGCGGTGTGGAAGTTAGAGTTCACCCCACTTTCGTTAAGAACAGTGACCCGCTTGCAAGTGTAAACGATTCGTTTAACGCAGTTCACCTTGTTGGTGATGCGGTTGGCGAAATTATGCTTTATGGTAGGGGCGCAGGCGCTCTCCCAACAGGTAGCGCAATCGTTTCCGATGTAATTTTCGCAGCAAAACACGATAGATATTTCTACACAATGTTTAAGAATAATAAGAAGGGAAACAAGGACACCAAGTTTGTTACAGACTTTACTTCTAAGTATTATATAAGACTTTCGGTTGCAGATAAGGCGGGTGTTCTTGCAAAGATTTCAGGCTTGTTTGCTAAAAACAATGTAAGTATTCAAGAAGTAAGACAAGTTGCTGGTTCTGAAGGGGAAGCGCAAATCATTATCGTAACCCACCTTTGCCACGAAGGACTTGTTAAAAAGACTTTGGAAAAACTTAAAACGGCTGATGAAGTGTTTGCAATCAAAGGCACGATTAGAATGGAAGACTAAAGTTAAAGGCTTAAACGCTTGTTTAAGCCTTTTTTAATTAAAACATAATATTTATTTGACATTTATTTACATAAATGATAAAATAGCAAAAACTACAGGAGGGTATTTAGATGACACACAATCAATATCAAACTTATGAACTTAAAAAGTTATCCGAACTTTTTAACCAAACCCCCAAATTTACTGAAGAAACTTATAAGCAAAATCAAGTTAAAAGAGGTCTTCGTGACGAAAACGGTGCTGGTGTTATAACCGGTTTGACCGATATTTCAGACGTTATTGCGAAAAAGATGATAGACGGTGTTTTAACACCTTGCCCTGGTGAACTTTATTATCGCGGTATCGACGTTCAAAAGATGATTGATAACTACGATGATGAACTTAAACTCGGCTTTGAAGAAGCAACCTATCTTTTGCTTTTTAATAAACTTCCCACTAAAGCAGAATTAGTTGAATTCCAAAAACTTTTGGTAAGTTTTAGAAAGATACCTAAAAACTTCGTTCGTGACGTTATTATGAAAGCGCCCAACAAAGATATTATGAACTGTCTTTCAAGGGCAATCCTTGCGCTTTATAGTTATGATAACCGCGCACTTGACAACTCTTTGGATAACGTTATGCGCCAAAGCCTTGCTTTGATTGCATTGACACCTATCTTTGCAGTTTACGCGTATAATGCGCATCTTCACTATAACGAAAATAGAAGCCTTATTATACATAGACCTAACCCCGAACTTTCAACCGCGGAAAACGTTTTGTATATGCTTCGCCCCGATAAAAAGTTTACTGCACTTGAAGCAAAGGTTTTAGACATTGCCTTTATTCTTCACGCAGAACACGGTGGCGGTAACAACTCATCATTTACAACCCACGTTGTAACAAGTGCGGGTACTGACACTTATTCGACCATTACCGCAGCACTTTGCTCTCTTAAAGGTCCGCGCCACGGTGGTGCTAACATCAAGGCTATGGAAATGATGGCGGATATTAAGAAGAACGTTAAAGATTGGGAAGATGAAGATGAACTCCGCGCATATTTATCAAAAATGCTCAATGGCGAAGCGTATGATAAGAGCGGTCTTATCTATGGTATGGGCCACGCAGTTTACTCTATATCAGACCCCAGAGCGCAAGTGTTCAAGGGCTTTGTTAACCAACTCGCTAACGAAAAGGGTAGAAAGAAAGAAATGGAACTCTACCACAAAGTTGAAGCAATCTCTCAAGAACTTATCTGTGCAAAGCGTAGGGTAATCAAGGGCGTATCCGCTAATATCGACTTCTATAGCGGTTTCGTTTACAACATGTTAGGACTTCCCGTAGAACTCTTTACACCTATGTTTGCTATTGCCAGAATGTCTGGTTGGTGCGCTCACCGTTTGGAAGAACTTCTTAACAACGGTAAGATTATCCGTCCTGCATACGTTTCAACTAACGGCAGAAATCCGTACGTTAGCCTTAACGATAGAAAGTAATTTAAGCAACAAAAAAACCTTCGCATTTGCGAAGGTTTTATTTTTTTACTATATTAGAAAACACAATAATAAATATAAAATTGGTATTGTTATAACACAAAACAAGGTTGTCGTAAGTGTGTATTTTGCAGCCCCTTCCGTATCGCCACTAAACTGGTCGGCAAAAGTTGTTGCAAGTGCCGCTGTGGGTGTTGCAAATGCAATGAATATGCATAGAATCAAGTCAATTCTATATTGTGGGAACAAAAGTGCACCTAAAAAAGCGATTGCAACTGCAATTATTGGGAAGGCAATAAGTTTAACCGCACAAACAATATAAACTCTTTTTCCACTAAACAATTTTGAAAACTTAATTCCTGCCATTTTCATACCGAGCACCATCATAGCAAGTGGTGTTACAGTATTATTAAAATATTTTGAATAATCTTCAATTTCTGGTATGTATTTTTTAACGTTAAGCAAGTTGAGTGGCAAAGATATGATAAAGGAAATAAGCACGGGGTTGGTTATAATTTTTTTGATACTAATAGTTTTTTTGTCACCGCTCGCAAGGTATGTACCTAAAGTATACATTAAAACGTTGCCGATAATATTGCATACGATTTAAAAAGCAATCAAGTTGGTTTTATCGGGGAAAACCGCAGTGGCAAGGGGAAGCCCCATAAATCCGTTATTGCAAAAGGTTTGGCAAAAGCGCATCATTTTGCTTTGTTTGTTGGCAAGGGGTGGATTGTCTTTATTTTTCACGATGGAAAAAACCGCACTTAAAAAGAAAAACAATATGGTGCAAGCAACGAATAAAAACAAAACCCAAAGAATAGCCAAAACCGTTCCACTTGTAAATTCTACGCTTAACATATTAAATATGATAAAACACGGGGAACCTACGTAAACAAGTACTTTTGATAGAACGTTTGAGTGTTCAACCTTCAAGATTTTGGTTTTTACAAGTACAAATCCGGGGACAGCAATCAAAACGAACAGTATAACATTTTTGAGCATAGGGATAAAAGTATCCATCGTTAACCTCAAATGCAAAGAATTAATAAGTAAATACTAGCACAAAACAAGTATAAAAGCAACAAAAAACCTCCACATGAGTGGAGGTTTGATATTATATTTTATTAAAGCAATCGCAACGGTGTGTTCCAACGTATCCCGTGTCTTTACACTTTTCACAAATATATCTTGGCGATAGGTCGCGAAGGGTAAGTTTTTTAGTTGAAAGCAATTTTTCCGCGTTCAAAATAAGGTCTTGCTTTTCCTTTTCCAAGCGCTCTAACGCGTTGCTATCGCTATTTATCTCGGCAAAAGCAAGGTCTTTTTCAATGCCGTTAAGTCTGCCGTATACCGCACTAAAACCATCAATTCCCATAGCCGTATCCATATTGCTTTGGGCAATAGATAGCGCAGTCATTCTTCTCTTTTCATATTCGCGGTTATAATTTTCTTGCGAATCAACTGAAATGGTTGCTGTTGCAGTAATATCAGCAAGGTTAAATACACCTTTATTTTTCCAGTTGCTTAAAATTCCGTTGATATATGCAAGGGGAGAACTCTTACCCGATGAAAGTTTTGCTGCTTCTAAAATCATTTCGGTAGAGAAGTTCCAATTCTTCCACATCATAAGGTTTTCTCTATCCCACGGGTTGGGGCGCCTATTGATGCCTGCAGTGGTTAAAACTTTTTGGATAAACTCATCTTGCTTTTTCTCATTTTCAAAGTAATCGCCAACACTTGAAAGGTCGATAAAACCGCGGTTACGGAGTGTTTCTAAAAGCGCGTCCATATCCTGTAAAGTGTTGCTACCGCACTTAAAGCAGTGTGAAGCCACCATTAAAAGCGTTTGGTCAATAAAGCCGTATGACAACCACTTCTTAAGATAAGTGTCTATCATAGTGTCAACCACTTCAACGTAAATTGAGAGTGCTTTGTTTATCTTTAAGGCAAGTTCGTAAATCTCTTGCTTGTTGTTTACGTAACTTAAAATTTCTTCCTTTGAAAAACTCTTCATAGAATAGAGTTCAAGCAAGAAAGCATCGAGTTTTGCCATACCGCCTTTTTTGAGTTTGCTTGCTGCAAAAATGATATTTTCTTCTTCAAAGTTAAGGTCTTGAGTCCACTTTTTAAGTAGGGTAGCGTCTTCTATCTCGGGTTGGCGTTTGATTGAAAGGGCTTTCAAGATACGCTCAATCACACTCGTTCGCATTATGTATGAAGAAAGTTCTTCTTCCACTTTTTCCACCGTGGTTATACCGCGGTTTCCAAAGTCTTTTGCAACGGTTGAAATGTATTTATAACCTACATCCGTTCCCTTTCTATCCGTGCAGTATTTAACAATCATAACCATTGCTTCGGGTTTAATCGAATAACTTTCCATAATGTTGAAATACTCGGTATACTCGCCCGTAGAAATCATACGGGATGGCAAAAGCGCTTGAATACTCTTTGTGAAGTCAGTATATTTTTCCGCCTTGTACTTTCTCGGTTTTGCTGAAAAAGAAGAGCGCACAGGCATATATTGTACGGCAAACGGCTCTATCGAAACGATAGATAAAAGCCCAAATTCTTCCCAATACATAAAGCAACTCTTAACCGAGTCAACACTCATATTTAATGTCGAAGCGATGTCAGCAATGCTCTTATCTTGCTCGGGATGTTGGCAAAGGAAAAGACCGTAAAGGTAAACCTTAACGGCATCTCCCGTGGACTCGGGCAAATATTCGTTTATAAAGGCATTTTCAACGTCGGTAAAAGCCGATTTAGAAAACTCTTTCGCGTACGAACAGGTCATTTGACTCCTTAAAATAAAAAGAACTTTAAAAAATACTTGCAAAGACTCGCCTTATGTTATATAATATAATAACTTATAAGTAGAACTACCGCAAAAAGTAGTCGCGAATTTTTGTTAGGGAAACTTATTATATACGAATTTTTTGCAAAAATCAACTAATAAAGCGACAAAATTTTGCATTTTGATAAATTGACTGAGGTATTTATGGCAGGAGCAATTTTAACACCCACCGCTCTTTGGAAAGATTTTTCCATTGATGAAAAAGTGAATATGATAGAAATCGTTTCCGAAAGGCAAGATGGAGACGTTGTTTTTACTTACGGATATTTTAACGGCAGAACTGTAAAGGACGGCACCGTTAAAATTTATGCGGTTATCGCAAGAAGTGTTCAACAAGGGGTTATGCCCGCAGTGTTAACTGTTGGGGACTTTAAGGGTGACTGTGATGAACTGGTTATGAAAGACCTTGCAAGCAACGGCTATATCGTTATGGCAGTTGATCTTGAAGGTGAAAAAGAAGGCAAAGAGCATTTTACCGTTTACCCCGAAAGCATCGCTTATGCAAACTACCAAAGGGTAAAGGAAAACATTTACCATATTGAAGAAGACGTTATGAGAAGTTGTTGGTATGAGTGGGCGTTAGTTGTTAGATACGCGCTTTCATACTTAAAAGGCAGAGTAGACGTGACAAAGGTTGGCGGTTTTGGACTTGGAGAAGGCGCAACCGTTTTGTGGCAAATTGCAGGTTCGTGTGCCGATTTAGACTGTGCGGTGTTTGCGCTTAACACCGGTTGGACTGCGTATCGCGGTACGCAAAAGTTTGGCAGTGTTATAGAACCGCAGTTTAACGACAGTATGTATAAGTTCGTTGCGGGTGTTGAACCGCAAACTTACGCGTTGCACGTTGCTTGCCCTACTTTGGTGCTTTGTTCAACCAATAGCCAGTTATACGACGTGGATAGGGCGTTTGACACGGTGGATAAGATTAATAAGCAAGTTTATAGCGCAATTCACTATTCGGTTGGATATCGCGAAAGGGTGAGTGGCGAAGCATATCGAGTGGCAAAAATCTTTATGCAGGATTGTTTGGTTAAAGAAAACGGCGCGCTCGACCTACCTGAAGTGGTGGATATTAAGTGTGAAGAGTGTGACGGCAAGATTAAAGTTACGGTTACTTGCGAAGAAAAGAACTTAACCGAACTTGCGCTCTATACAGCAGAGCAAATAACCGATTCAAAACTTCGCAGTTATGAAAAGTCAACAGAGAGTGAAAAGACCGAAGATGGATACGTGTTTACTCATCAACCTTATTATAAATCGGGAACGGCAATTTTCTTTGCCCAAGCGACTTATAAAAACGGATACGTTGTAGGAAGCAAAATCATTGCTAAAAAGTTTACCGAAAAAGAGGTGGGCTTTTCTCACAAGGTAAATGTTATCTACTCATCGAGAAAAGAAAATTCCGAAAGCGTGTTTGCACCGTCATACGTTGATACCGACCAATACGTGAGCGTAAACATAACCGAGTGGGCGCGTGTAAAGATTAAAAAAGGACCAATGGGAATTTACGGCGCATATTCGCCTATTGGACTTACCACCTTTAAGATAAATGCGTTAAAAGACAAACCGCAAGACGGTGCGCTTTTGATGTTTGACGTTTATAGTAAGGAAAAATCAACTTTAACGGTAAAACTCATCGCCGATTATTACGGACAAAAAATAGACTATCTCGCGCACGTAAACGTCATTGGCGGTGAAGTTTGGCAAAACGTTAAACTTGAATTAGCAAAGTTTAAGACAATGGAAGGTATGGGCATAAAGACTTACGATAAGATTGAGGCTATGGAATTTGTTTTTGATAAAGAAGAGTGCTTTATAAACAATGCCCTTTGGGTTTAATAACTCTTTTTTAGAGGGATAATTATGGTGTATAAAGTGGGCGGAATAATAACCGCCAAAAAAAACCACGCTTGCGGTGGCAACCAATGGGAAGTTGTAAGAGTGGGCGCGGATATAAAAATTAAGTGTGTAAAATGCGGGCGGTCTATTTTTCTTTCGGTAGACGAAGTTAACAAAATGACCAAAGCATATCGCGATATTGAGGGGGCAAATGGCTGAAGTAGAAAAGGTTGAACAACAAAATGCCAAAAAGGGCGGAAAGGTTTTTGCAATTTTTTCGTGGACAGCAATAGGCATTCTAACCGTGCTTTTGTGCTTCTTTATTTACGCGAACTTTTTTTGCATAAAGATAGAAGTTGAAGGTGATTCAATGCTATCCACCCTAAGTTCGGGCGATAAGATTATTGCAAGAAAAAATCGCGAAGCAAAAGTTGGCGATATTGTTATAATCTCTGGCGAGCGAGAAGATGCGTATATAATAAAGCGCGTTATTGCCGTTGGCGGACAAACCGTTAAGATTGAAGATGGCTATGTGTTTGTTGACGGTGTTAAGATAGACGAGCCTTATCTTGATAGCCAAGGTCAAACCAAAGCACACTTGTGGCAAGAGCGAACCTTAAAAGAAGATGAGATATTCTTCCTTGGCGATAATAGGCTTAACAGTGAAGATAGTAGGGGCAAATACGGAACTTGTAAGGTAGACCAAGTAGCAGGCGTTGTGCCAAACTGGGTTATATCCTTAAAAGGTGTGATAAAAATTTTTATTTAGGTAGGGATAAAATTGTTACCGATACGAAACCGATTGATATTCGGTATGATTAAAAAAATAATTTCCACTTTGCTTAAAGCGGTTTATAGCATAATCAATTTTTTCAACTTGCAACTCGCGTTGTTAGTGTTCTTGGTGGGCTTGGTGTTCTACTTTACGGGCGCAACGAGCAACCCCACGATAAAATTGATTTTTGACGGTGCGTTTATTCTTTCGGTGGTGTTTGCGATATTCTTAACCATAAAAAGGCTTTTGGGGATTGGCAAAGAACCTAAAAAGAGTAAGGGTGTGCAAGTGGTAAATATCGAGCAACCCGTTCCGCAAGAAGCACCCGCTCAAGTGGAAAGTGCGCAGATAAATAATTTTACCGCGCCAGAAGATAAGCCCACTTATTATAGGGTAAAGGGAAACAGTAATTGCGTTATGGCTGAATACCCCGATAGATACGAGTTGTTTTTGATAACTCAAAACGGGCTTAAAAAGATTAGAACTGACTACAAAAAATAACGGAGCAACTATGGTAGAGTATTATAAAAGAGATGAATTTGATAAACTTAAAGCGCAAAGAAAAAAGACCTTGGCATTTTTCTACCTTACGCTTTTAATATACGCGGTTATAAGCGGTGGATTTTTGTGGTGGTATTTAACACTTCCGTATCAATCCCCACAAATCACTTTTGTAAAGTTAGGGCATTACACGGTTACAGGTCTTACTGCAATATTTGCTTATGTTTTTATCGGCATAAAATTAAAGCGCATAAAAAAGTATAATAAAATGCTCTTCCACATTGAAACGGGGCTTCGCGAAGAATCAACTGCAAGTTTTTTTGATTATGACAACACGATTTTTCTAAACCTTGGCGTTGAAATGAAGGCAATGGCTTTTTTGCAATGGAACAAGTATAAAAACGATTATTATGAACGCAGAGTTATGGTTCCAGCGGATAAACCGTTTCCAGAGTTTACCGAAGGGCAGATGGTAAAGTTTGTTACACAAGGCAACATTTTAGTAAGTTATGAAACTTTAGATTAAGGAGATACATAAATGAGAGCAATCGTAACTGTTATTGGAAAGGACAAACCCGGTATTATTAGCAAGGTTTCTTCATCCCTTGCAGAAAACAACGTTAACATTGAAGATATAAGCCAAACCATAGTTCAAGGCAACTTCACTATGATTATGCTTTGCGATATTTCAAATAGCAAACTTGTATTAAAAGAACTTAAATCAAAAATGGAAGAATTGGGCGAAAAAATTGGCGTTTCAATCCATGTCCAACACGAAGACATTTTTGATGCAATGCACAAAATCTAATAAAGGGGACTTTTATGCTTAATAGAAAAGAGATTATCGAAACAATCGATATGGTTGAAAAGGAGCATTTTGACGTTCGTACTATAACCATGGGCATATCGTTGCTTCCTTGTGTTAGAGATGATGCAAAAACTACCGCAGACCTTTGCTACGATAGAATTTGTAAAAAAGCCGAAAACATTGTTAAGGTTGCTGAAGACCTTGGCGCAGAATACGGCATTCCAATTATAAACAAGCGCGTATCAATAACCCCCGCAAGCCTTTTAACTTCATCATTTTGTGGAAAAGAAGTTGTGCTTGCAAAGGCACTTGATAAGGCTGCAAAAACTGTTGGTATTGATTTTTTGGGCGGTTATTCAGCACTCGTTCAAAAGGGTATGACAAGTTATGAGCGTTCTTTTATTGAAAGTATCCCCGAAGCGCTTGCCGTTACCGATAGAATGTGCTCATCGGTAAATGTTGGTAGTTCAAAGTCGGGTATAAATATGGATGCCGTTCGCCTTATGGGTGAAATTATTAAACAAACGGCGGAAAAGACAAAAGACCGCGATGGTTTTGGTTGTGCTAAACTTGTTGTGTTCTGCAATGCCGTTGAAGATAACCCCTTTATGGCAGGTGCTTTCCACGGTGTTGGCGAAGGCGAAACTGTTATTAACGTTGGTGTATCAGGCCCAGGCGTAGTTCACCACGCGTTAAAGAGCGCGAGTGGTGCTTCGGTTGATGAGATTGCTGAAATTATTAAAAAGACCGCGTTTAAGATTACAAGAGCAGGTCAGTTGATTGCAAAAGAAGCGTCAAAGAGATTAAATGCAGAGTTTGGCATCGTTGACCTTTCATTAGCACCTACCCCCGTTATGGGCGATAGCGTTGCGCATATATTAGAAGAAATTGGGCTTGACGTTGTGGGTGGACACGGCACAACCGCCGCCCTTGCAATGCTTAACGATGCAGTTAAGAAAGGCGGTGTTATGGCAAGTTCTAACGTTGGCGGACTTTCGGGCGCGTTTATTCCCGTAAGTGAAGATATCGGTATGATTAACGCAGCAAAGAGCGGTGCTATAACTTTAAGCAAGTTGGAAGCGATGACTTGTGTATGTAGCGTTGGTATCGATATGGTTGCCGTTCCGGGTGACACACCTGCTTCAACACTTTCGGGTATGATTGCAGATGAAGCGGCAATCGGTATGATAAATAATAAAACTACCGCAGTGCGCGTTATTCCCGTTCCGGGCAAGGGCGTGGGCGAGTGCGTAGAGTTTGGTGGTCTTTTGGGCAGTGCGCCCATAATGGCGGTAAGTCCCTATGGTTGTGAAAAGTTCATAAGCCGTGGCGGAAGAATGCCCGCACCTATACATAGCAATAAGAACTAATTTTCGGGGGTTAAAATTGGATAAGAAATATACTTGGGCTACCGAAGAAATTTTTGAGAGTAAGACAAAGTGGGAAGAAGACTTTAATAAGTTATCTTCAATGCTCGATTTTAGCCAATATAAAGGTACGCTTAACAATAAGGAAAGTTTTTTATCGTGTATGAAAGCGCAAGAAAAGGCGGCGAGGATTCTTGACCGATTGAGCGTTTATGCAATGATGAAGCACGATGAAAACACAAAAAATGCGGAATATGACGCGCTTATGTCAAAGGTTATGATGATAGGTGCAAAATTTGGCGAAAACACCGCCTTTGTTTTGCCCGAACTGACCGCTCTTGACCAAAAAGTGCTTGAAGAATATTCTACCGATAAAGATTTAGTTGATTACGATTACTTTATTAGGGAAATTTTGAAAGAGAAAGAGCACGTTTTAAGTGAGAGTGAAGAAAAACTTTTGTCAATGAGTAGTGAAACGCTTTCTTCTTTCCGCGATATTTTTAACAAGATTGACGATGCCGATTTGCCACTTGGTGAGATTAGGCATAAGGGCAAAAAGATAAAACTCACTCACGGAACTTATAGCCTTATTCTCCATAGCGAAGATAGGGAACTCCGTAAAAAAGCCTTTACGAAATATTATTCGGCATACACTTCGCTGATAAATGTTATATCGGCAACCTATTATGGTAATGTTAAAAAAGGCGTGTTCTTAGCCAAAGCAAAAAAATACCCGTCGGCACTCGACAGGGCGCTTATGAGTGAAGACGTTGAAAGGGTAGTTTACGATAACCTTATTTCAACCGTTAAAAAAGCACTTCCATCACTTCATAGATATGTAAAGGAAAAGAAAAACCTTTTAGGTCTTTCCCGCATGAAAATGTATGATATGTATGTTCCAGTGGTTGAAGGTGCGGAGTTAAAGTTAGAGTATGATGATGCTTATGACTTGGTTATTGAAGGACTTAAACCGCTTGGTGAAGAATACTCCAATCTCTTAAAGAAAGCCCGTGATGAGCGCTGGATAGATGTTTACGAAGGGGAAGGAAAGAGAAGCGGTGCATATAGCGTTGCCGTTTACGACACCCACCCATATGTTTTACTAAACTACCAAAAAACCACGCACGATGTGTTTACTATCGCGCACGAAATGGGGCATAGCATCCACTCTTATTTTTCAAATAAGACGCAGTGCTATCAAAAAGCCGATTATAGAATTTTTGTTGCCGAAGTTGCAAGCACGGTTAACGAAGTGCTTTTGATTAGGCACCTATTAGCAACCGAAAAGGATAAAAAACTTAAAAAATATCTCTTGTCATATTTACTTGAAATGATAAGAACAACCTTATTCCGCCAAACACAGTTTGCTGAGTTTGAACAGTTTGCGCACCAAACAGTGGAAAAGGGCGAGCCTTTGACCAAAGAAAACTTGTCTGAAGCATACTATAAACTCAATAAAAAGTATTATGGCAAGTCGGTATCATCAGAGGGCGATATAAGATACGAGTGGGCGAGAATACCGCATTTTTATAGAGCGTTCTATGTTTACAAATATGCAACGGGTATAATAAGCGCACTTGCAATAGCGGATAGAATTTTAATCGAAGGAAAACCTGCCGTTGATGATTACTTTAAGTTCTTGTCATCGGGCGGAAAGGATAGCCCCGTTAACCTATTAAAAATAGCGGGTGTAGATTTGACCGATAAAAAACCATTCAACCAAGCGTTTAAGGTGTTTGAAGACACCCTAAACCAATTCATTAATTCATAGAGAGGAAAAAATTATGGCAAAGAAGCAACCTTTTGGAGATATGCCACACAGTTTAGAAGCAGAACAAGCCCTTTTGGGTTGTCTTTTACTAGACACGAGAATACAAATTGAAGTGGCTGCATTTTTAAGAGAAGAAGATTTTTATGCAGAATCACATAAATATATTTTTAACGCTATGGAAGGCATTATTAGAAACAACCAACCGGTTGATATGGTTACCCTTACCGATGCGTTAGAAAAGGCTGGCACGCTTGAACAAGCGGGCGGTATCGAATACATTGCCGAACTAACAAACGTTATGCCGTCATCGGCAAACTACCAAAGATATTTAGATATCGTTACTCGTGACAGTTTGCTTCGTAAACTCATCAAAGGCTCTGCAGGAATTATAGAAGAGTGTAGAAAGAGCACGGATAAGAGTTTGGCACTCGCCTTTGCTGAAAAAACGGTGTACGATATTTCAAATACCGAAGATTCGAGCGAAATGGTAAAACTTGACCAAATTATGCCAGATGTTATGACTAAGTTTGATGAACTTTCAAACGACAAGTCTTCAGCGCGCGGTATTAAAACCACCTTCCGTGACCTTGATAATATACTTAACGGCGTACATAATAGTGACCTTATGATTTTGGCTGCCCGCCCAGCGGTTGGTAAAACTTCATTTGCGATGAATATGGTAGAGCACATTGCATTGCAAGGCTATTCTTGTGCAGTATTCTCTCTTGAAATGGGTAGAGAACAATTAGGACAAAGACTTTTGTGTTCGGTTGCAGGCGTTAGTATGAGCAATGCAATGAAAGGCAAACTCAACAAAACCGAGTGGCTTAAGATTGCAAAGGCAAGAGAAAAACTTTCGGGTGCAAAGATTTTTATCGATGACTCTGCTATGATTACTCCGAGAGAAATGCTCTCTAAATGTAGAAGACTTAAAAATAGGTTTGGACTTGACTTCGTTATGGTCGACTATATCCAACTTATGAACCCTGATAAGAGCAAAAACGGCGACAACCGTCAAACCGAAGTTAGTGACATCTCAAGAAACTTAAAGATAATGGCAAAAGAACTAAATGTTCCCGTGCTTGCCCTTTCACAACTTTCGCGTAGTGTTGAAAATAGGGGCGGTAGACCGCAACTATCAGACCTTCGTGAATCGGGTGCAATTGAACAAGACGCGGATATCGTTATGTTTATCCACCGCCCCGATAAGTCTGCAAAGGAAAAGGAAATTGCAGAGGGCAAGGTTAAACAAAATGTTGCTGAAATTGTTATTGCAAAACACAGAAACGGTCCTACGGGTGTTGTTGAACTTTACTTTAAGTCAGAGTGCACCAAGTTTGTAAACTTGAATAGAGATACGGGCGAACCGATAGACAGTGAACAACAATCCGCACCGCAAAGCAACTTTAATGCGGACGGATTTGAAGATCTTCCCGCACCGCCTCCAGCAGAGGAACCTGTTGTAAAATCTATTGACGACGAGATTTTTTAGTATGGAAACCTTGATTAAAAAGGTAGATGAGCAAAGCGTTGAACTTGCAAAGGATATTCTTTTAAGTGGCGGAGTTATAGGTATGCCCACTGAAACGGTTTACGGACTTGCAGGGGTGGGAACGGATAGCAGTGCGGTAAAGTGCATCTTTGAAGTTAAAGGTAGACCGTCTGACAATCCACTTATAGCGCACGTTCATAAAGATTATGACCTGAATAAACTTGTCTACATTGAACACGAATATGTCTATTCGTTAATAAAAGCCTTTATGCCAGGCCCACTCACCTTGGTGCTTAAAAGCAAGGGTGTTGTTTGCAGTGAAGCCGTTTGTGGCGGAAGCACGCTTGCGGTTAGAATGCCATCGCATAAGGGTTGCCAACAACTTCTTAAAGCGGTGGATATGCCCATCGTTGCACCGAGCGCAAACCTATCAAAGCATACAAGCCCTGTCACCGCAGAGCACGTTTACGATGATTTAAGCGGTAAAATTCCGCTCATTTTAGACGGCGGAAAGTGTGAGGGCGGAATTGAAAGCACCGTGCTTGATGTTACGGGGCAAGTTCCAAGAATTCTTCGCGCAGGGCTTATCACAAAAGAAATGGTTATTGACCTTGTGGGCTCTTGTGAGATTGCAAACCACAACGAAGAAGGCAAGGTTCGTTCCCCCGGCGTAAAATACACTCATTACCGCCCAAAGTGTGAAACTATGATGTTTTTAGACGGGCAGGTTGAAGAAGTTAAAAAAGCGTATAATGAAGTAAAGGCGCAAGGCAAAAGAGTTTTTGTTATGTGCACAGATGAGGCATCTAAAAACTTTGAGGGGCTAAATATATTAAACCTTGGCAAAACCGAAAGCGAAGTTGCTTCGAATTTATACGATAAACTTTTAGAGGGAGAGAAAAAGGCTGACCTTATAATTGCCGTTGCTATGCCAAACGAAAAAGGCATAAATTTAGGCATTATGAATAGGCTTAAAAAGGCGTGCGGATGAGAAAGATTTTGTTTATATGCACGGGCAATACGTGTAGAAGCCCTATGGCTGAAATAATTATGAAAAACAAAATAAAAAGCGCAGGGATAACCGACGTTAGGGTGTCAAGCGCGGGTCTTTCGGCAACTGCAGGCGCAAAGATGAGCGAAAATTCTTTTAAGGCGTTAAAGGAATTGGGATATAAGCCGTATGGCTTTAAGTCAAAAGTGCTTACTAAAAAACTTATGTTATCAGCCGACGCGATTATTTGTATGACCGAAGGGCATAGGCAATATTTATTGGCCTTTCCCAACGTTACAACTATGAACGAGATGACGGGTGTAGGGGATATTATCGACCCTTACGGCGGTAATCTTGACGTGTATAGAAAAACGGCTTTACAAATAGAGAACGCGTGCGAGATAATACTAAATAAAATTTTAAGATGAAAGGAGATATAAAATGAAAGTAGCAATTGGATGTGACCACGGCGGAATTAACTTAAAACCGTTACTTATTGATTATTTAGAAAAGAAAGGAATTGAATACGTTGACTTTGGTTGCCACGACAAAACGTCGGTTGACTATAACGAATATGCTTTAGCGGTATCTAACGCGGTAGCAAACGGAGAATGTGATAAGGGAGTTCTCATTTGCGGAACAGGTATCGGTATGAGCATTGTTGCAAACAAAGTAAAAGGAATCCGTTGCGGACACTGTCACGACGTGTTTTCTGCAAAGATGACAAGGCTTCATAACGATGCAAACGTCTTGGCGTTTGGCGAAAGGGTTGTTGGCCCAGGCCTTGCAATGGAAATTGTTGATGCCTTTTTATCTACCGAGTTTAGCGGTGATGAAAGACACGCAAGGCGGGTTGAAAAAATTCGCGCTACCGAAAAGCAAAATATGAAATAATATATAAGGGAAAATGATGATGAAACTCAAAAAAGCAATTATACCCGCGGCAGGTCTTGGCACAAGATTTTTGCCCATTACAAAAGCAATTCCAAAGCCAATGCTTTCGGTGCTTGACAAACCAACGATTCAATACATAGCCGAAGAATTAGAATCTATCGGCATAGAAGATATCGTTATAGTTGTAAGTCCCGATTCGGATGTTATTGCCCGCCACTTTGGTCGCAATCACACTTTAGAAGAAAGGCTTTTGGCGGATAATAAAACGGCGCTTATTGAAATTGAAAAGGCAACTAGAAAGTTTAACGTTACCTTTGTCGTTCAACACATTCCAAACGGGCTTGCAGGTGCAATTTTATGTGCAGAGCCGTATGTTGGTAATGAGCCGTTTGCTCTTCTTTTAGGCGATGAATTGCTCTATGCGGAAAATGGACAAAAGCCTTGTATGAAGCGCCTTGCTGAAATATTTGAACAAACGGGAAAAAGCGTTATCGCCACAATGGAAGTGTTTGGCGATGAACTTTCTAAATACGGCAATATCGGTATAGAGAGCGAAGATGACGGGGTTATGTGTGTAAATGCTATTAAAGAAAAACCGACCGTTAACGAAGCCCTTTCAAATAACGCCATTATCGGTAGATATGTAATGTCTGGCGGAGTTATGGATATGCTTAAAGAGTTAACTCCAAAAGGTCTCGAACTATATTTTACCGACGTGCTTGACCGACTTGCCCAAAAAGGAGAATTATTAGCATCTTGCTTTGAAGGGGAAAGATATGACGTGGGCGACAAACTTGGATATCTAAAAGCCAATGTTGAGTTCGCACTAAAGAGTAAAGAAATAGGAAACGAAGTAAAAGAATACATTAAGGAATTATTTATAAGACTTAAATAGATATGTACGATAAAGTTTGTCCAACTTGCAATACCTTGCTTTCACAATTTTATAATACAGGAATGCTCGGCTGTCCGGACTGTTATAAGGCGTTTGAAAAAGAGATTATAATCGCGCTAAAAAAAGTCCAAGGCAGAACGGGGCACGTAGGCAAAACGCCGTATGGTGCGGAACTTGACAAAAGACTTCTTGCCGATTATCAAGCATTAATAAAGGCAAAAGAACGCGCGGGGTTAGAGGGTAGATTTGCGGATATGAAAGAATTATCCGAAGAAATACTTGCCCTTGCCGAAGAACTTAAAGAGAGGGGGCTTATATAATGGAAATAACAAGTCCTGATATTTTTAAGGGCAATATCATAATGTCAAGAGTGCGCCTTGCGAGAAATCTAAAAGGTTATCCCTTTAAGGTAACTCGCCCCGCGCTTGCTAAAGAAATAGTTAAAAAGGTAAACCGCGCGTTAGTGCGTTCTGATACCTTTGACTTGTTCTTTACGGCAAACCTTTCGCCTATGCAACTTGAAGCGATGAAAGAAAGGCACTTGATAAGTCAAAACTTAATAGATAATAGGTCGTGTGGGGCGGCGCTCATCAATCAAGACAAAAATGTTTCGGTTATGATTAACGAAGAAGATGTCATTAGAGAGCAATGCTTTATGAGAGGGTTAAGTTTAACTGAAGCATACAAAAAGTTAAACCGCATTGATGATGACCTTGCTAAAAACCTTGACCTTGCTTTTGATGATAACTTTGGTTATTTAACTGCTTGCCCAACCAACCTTGGCACGGGGCTTCGCGCATCGGTAATGCTATTTTTACCAGCCCTAACCGAAGGTAGAAAGATTGGTGTTCTTGCAAAAGAAGTGGAAGCGCTTGGTCTTACTATAAGGGGTATTTACGGAGAAGGAAGCGAAGCAGAAGGGTATATGTATCAAATAAGTAACGAAGTTACTTTGGGCGTTAGCGAATATGAGATTATAACCCAAGTTGAAGAAGCGGTTGAAGCCGTTTGCAATGCTGAACGCGAGCAAATGAACAGACTTTTCGTTAAAAACGAATTAAAAACAATGGATAGGGCAAAAAAATCGTATGGTGTATTGACCAACGCGGTTATGCTCAGTTATAGCGAATTTTTATCACATATTGCAAATGTTAAACTTGGCGCAATGCTAGGTTACATAAACATAAACGATGTGTATGGAATTGATGATTTGATTATAGCGGTGCGCCCCGCAAACTTGTGCGAGGAGTACGGCGGAAGAAAACTTACGGCACTAGAGCGCGATTTGTTCCGCGCAGAAATAGTTGCCAATAGACTTGCTAAATTAAAGGAGTAAATAATGTATTACGAAGCATTTTCGAGAAATGTGAACGAAGTTATAGACATTGCAACCGCAGTTGTTAAGCGTTTGGGATGTAGATATATTGGAAGTGAACATATATTATACGGCTTGCTTAAAGCGTCTGATGGTAGAGCGGCTTCAATACTTAAAGAAGCATCGGTTGATGAGCAAAGATATTTATACTATCTTGAAAGGGTTGTAGATAAGCAAACTATAATCTCTGGCAATATGTTTACCGCGCGCACCAAAAGGTTGTTCCAAACTTCAGTTGATATATCCTTAAAAGCGCGTTCAGGCTTTGTTGGAACTGAACACCTTTTACTAGCAGTGCTACTCGATAGCGAGTGTATGGCGGTGGCAATCTTAAAGCAAATTCGTGTAGATGTTGATAGCATTATTGAAGAAGTTGAACAGTCTTTATACGGCGGTGTTGAAGAAGAATATGCCGAAAAAGAAGAAGATATGATCGGCAGTGCATATGCACACGCGGGAGCAGGGCAAAAGCAGTATAAATCAGCCGAAAAAGAGGGCGCAAGCGA
Source organism: Christensenellaceae bacterium (assembly GCA_045645305.1). GTDB lineage: Bacteria > Bacillota > Clostridia > Christensenellales > Borkfalkiaceae > UBA1259. The sequence continues at coordinate 5,214 of JAZRIO010000010.1, read as the reverse complement.
TGATTTAGGCGAACTCGGTAAGTTCGGTGTTAACCTTAATAAACAAGCGCAGGACGGCAAATTAGACCCCGTAATCGGCAGAAAGAAAGAGATTGACAGGGTTATACAAATTTTGTCTAGAAGAAATAAGAATAACCCCGTTTTAATTGGTGAACCGGGTGTTGGTAAGAGTGCGGTTGTAGAAGGGCTTGCGCAAGCAATTGTGAAAGGCAATGTCCCCGAAATTTTAAGTGATAAAATCGTGTTCTCACTAGATATTGCAGGAATGCTTGCAGGCGCAAGATATAGGGGCGATTTTGAAGAAAGGCTTAAAAAAGCCATCGACACTGTAAAAGCCAACGGCAATATTATACTTTTCATTGATGAAATTCATAATATCGTGGGTGCGGGTAGCACGGGTGAAGGCAATATGGACGCGGCAAATATATTAAAGCCAATGCTCTCACGCGGGGAACTTCAAACCATAGGCGCAACCACAATCGATGAGTATAGAAAATATATCGAAAAGGATGCGGCGTTAGAGCGCAGATTTCAACCCATTATGGTTGAAGCGCCAAGCACAGAAGAAACTGTTGAGATATTAAAAGGGCTTCGCGATAAATACGAGTCCCACCACGGCGTAACAATTCCCGATGAAGCAATAATCTCAGCGGTAACCTTGTCGGATAGATATATCACTGATAGATTTTTACCCGATAAGGCAATCGATCTTATTGATGAAGCGGCTTCAAGGGTAAGACTTGATAGTTATAACTCACCCACAGGCGCAAAACAAAAGGAAAAAGAACTTGCCGCGCTAACCGCCCAAAAGAACGAAGCAAAGCGCAGAGAAGAATTTGAACGCGCAATCGAGATTAATAAGCAAATCGAAAAGGTAAATAAAGAGTTAGAAGACATAAGAAAAGAAGCAAGCAAACTAAATGTTAATTGCGAAAAACTTATGCTAACTGCCGATGATATTGCAAAAGTGGTAAGCAATTGGACGGGTGTTCCCGTTGTGAAACTCACCGAAACCGAAGTGCAAAAACTCCGCAATCTTGAAGAAGAGTTGCATCAACGCGTAATCGGTCAATCACAAGCGGTAAAAGCCGTTGCAGACGCCATTAGGCGCGCCAGAGCGGGCATTAAGGACCCCGATAGACCAATAGGCTCATTTATATTTGTAGGTCCTACGGGCGTAGGTAAAACCGAACTTTCTAAAGCGCTTGCCGAAACAGTTTTTGGCAACGAAGATAGCATTATCCGCGTGGATATGAGTGAGTATATGGAAAAGCACTCTGTATCTAAAATGGTGGGCGCAGCGCCTGGCTATGTGGGTTATGATGAAGCCGGCCAACTTACCGAAAAAGTTAGAAGAAAACCCTATTCAGTGGTGCTCTTTGATGAAATGGAAAAGGCGCACCCCGACGTGCTTAATATTATGCTCCAACTCCTTGATGACGGTAGACTTACCGACAATAAGGGTAGGGTGGTAAGTTTTAAGAACTGTATCGTCATTATGACATCAAATGTGGGCGCAACCGAAGTTCAAAACAAAGCCACACTTGGCTTTACAACGGGCAATGCCGAAGCGGAATATGACAATATGTGTGATAAGTATATGGACGCGCTTAAAGCCAAATTTAAGCCCGAATTCTTAAATAGAATTGACGATATAATCGTGTTCCATAAACTTTCTAAAGAAGATACGGGTAAGATTGCCGAAATTTTGCTTTCAAGTTTGAGAAAGCGCCTTGCCGTTATGGACGTTAAACTTGAAATAGACGATTCCGCAATGGACTTGATTATCGAAAAAGGCTATGATGATAACTATGGCGCAAGACCGTTAAAACGCGTTATACAACGCCAAATCGAGAATAAACTTAGCGAAGAAATTCTTTACGGCAATGTAAAAGAACAGTCAACAATAGTTATTCGTGCGCAAGATGGTGAGTTTGTTTTTGATAAGGAATAAACGGCATACCACTGCGTAGCGTTGCGTAAAAGCGCTTATAAAGTGAAAAAAGGGCGACAAAACTTGTCGCCCATAATAATAAAAAGGTTAATTAAAATGAAGATAGGCATATCAACCGCATCAATGTTTTCAAGACTGAATACCGAAGATGCGCTAAAATATTTTGCGGAGCAAAAACTTTCTACTACCGAAGTGTTTTTAGAAAGTTATTGTGAGTATAATAAAAAGTTTGGCGAACTGCTAAAATCGTTGCAAGGCGATGTGGAAGTTCATTCCATACACGCGCTAACCACACAGTTTGAACCACAACTATATAGCCTTAATGAACGCGCCAAAGCCGACTCTTTTGAAATATTAAAAGGGGTTGCCGAAGCGGGAAAGCAAGTGGGTGCAAAGTATTATACCTTTCACGGCGGTGCAAGGTTTAAGAAAACCCCGCTCGTTATCGACTATGAAAGAGTGGGAAAAATTACCCAAGAAATAATCGATGCTATCGCGCCGTACGGCATAAGTTTGGCGTATGAAAACGTGCATTGGGGATATTATAACTACATAGGCTTTTTTAAGGAGTTAAAGGCGCGTACAAACGCGTTAAAGGGCACTTTAGATATAAAACAAGCCCGCCAAAGCGGTATAGATTATAAGCACTTTTTAGAAGAAATGGGCACCGACCTTGCAACCGTGCATATATCGGATATAACAGAAAGCGGAAAAATGTGTTTACCTGGAAAAGGCACACTTGATGTGGAAGAATTAATGCATAGGCTTAAAGATGTTGGATTTAACGGCGCAATGCTTATAGAAGTTTATAAAAACGACTTTGAAGATAATATCGAACTTTTTGAGTGTGTGGACTATCTAAACGAAAAAGCCGACAAAATATTTTAGCCAACCGCAAACAGAAAAACTAAAAAACAAAAACCCCGACTGAAATCAGTCGGGGTTAATTTTTGCAAAAATTAAATATGCACAACATATCAAGTGCAAATATGCTCACCAAAGCATAAAAGAATAAATCTACTTTTGTTTTTCGCGCCAAACGGCAGGCGTAACGCCAAACCGCTTCTTAAACGCGATAATAAAGTTGGGTGTTGCATTATAGCCAAGCCTTTCACTGATTTGCGCAACGGATAAATCACTGCTCTGCAAAAGAGAAAGCGCGTAAGAAAAGCGCGCGTCAGCAAGGTATTCTTGCAAGGTTTTGCCCATATACTTTTTAAACTCTCTGCAAACATACCCGTGCGAATAGTTGGTGGAAAGCGCAATATCTTCGATATCCTTGTTCAAAAACTTTTCCGTGCCTAATTGCGAAAGTAAAAGCAAAATCCAATCGGGCAAATTACCGCGCTCCTTTTTAGCGAGAGAATCTTGCCACAACTGAATAATATCAAGAATAACCGAACGATGCATTGCCTTAATTTGCAGTTCACTTTTACCAAGCGTGTCGTTAAAAAAGTTCAACTTGTTCTCCAAAATTTGTAGTTGGAAATCGTTGAGTGTAAAATTTATAACGAGCGGTTGACTTAAAAGAGCGGGGTAGAGTGAGCGGTCAATAGAATCGCACACCGCCTTCATAACCGAAATGGGCACGTAAATATCACGCGCGGAGTGGTTGTTTTCGGCAATAAAATAATGCACGTCAGCAGGGCGGAGCAAAATAACGCTACCCCTTTTCATATGTAAGCGCTTGCCGTTAACAAAATTCAAAAACTCTCCCGCCGTGCCGATAGCAAACTCGAAAAAAGCGTGGTTGTGCTCTAAACAAAGTGGTGAAATTACCACTCTTGAGTATGGCGAACGGATTATATCTTTGTCGTGCATTGTTAAAACTTTCATAAAAAAATGATACAAAATTTTTACAAAAAAGTAAAGCGAATTACAAAAAAATTATAAAATTTCATAACTAAAAATCAAATTTTCAGCATAGAAAATATTAAAAAACAAAAAAATATTTTGCTAAAAATGCCCCCAAAAAAAAGATAAAAAACTCAAAAAAAAATCACTGCATAAAACCCAAAAAACCCATCTAAAAACCCAAAAAAAACCACCCCAAAAAACCATAAAATTTTAGTCAAAAACTCCAAGCATCTAACCCCAAAAACCGTCAAAAAATCGCCAAAAAACCAACAAAAAACTGCACCTAAAAAAGAGTGCGAAAAAATATCAAAAATTCATAATTTTTTGTCAAACTTTTCTCTTGACAAATGATAATATATATATTATAATGTACACGCGACGATGGAGTATTTTAGAGATTTCACGGAAAGCAAGGCTTGAAAAAAATACCCCTGCATCTGCACGAAAGAGAGACTGTTTTCAGGCGGATGCTTTGGTATTTTCACAGTAACTAATTGCAATCGGCAAAAGGGATATTGTGAACGACTGTTGACGCGACTGGGAATTTCGTAAAACTCTTTTGTACTTTGAAAGTAGCAGAAAAAAATTTTTATAAAGGAGAGTTAAGTATGAAAAAAACTTATCTCAAGCCGTCTATGGACATCGAATTATTCGAAGTTATGGACGTAATGTCGGCTTCCGGTGCAAACTTTGATGCTAACGGATTCTTTGACAAGTGGGGAGGGCTCTTATAATGAAAAAGTCAATTAGAAATTCATTGTTATCCTTTCTCGTAGTAGCACTCCTTGCTATCGTATGTGCTTTTGGCGTTATGAGTTATTCAAACGGCTCACGCGCAATGGCAGACGATACTTGGACAGCCCCCTACTATTCAACTGCAGATGATGATCAAACAGGAGGCTTCACAATTAAGGAAGGTGCAGGCGTAAGAACAACCACTAAGGGTATCGTGTTCACCGCGCTTGTATCAAAAACTTTCCACGAAGAAGGTGGTTATACCTATTTTGCAACCGCAAAGTTTATAACTGAGAAGGGTGCAAGTGAAGAAGTAGCAGTTCAATTCAGTGCTGCACCTTCGTTTGCAAAAGGTGACGTTGCTGAAATTCGCGCTTACATCAACTTTGATAACGTAAGTGAAGACATTTGGGTAAAAGCAATCGCTGCTGATTGGGAAGTAAACGCGTATGCTTACAATGAAACAACTTGCATTAAAGCAGCAAACGGTGGCGAAGCAAACCGTCAATCAATGAGAGTTGTTGCTGCAAACGGTATCGCAAACTACGTTGAACCTGAAGAAGGCTTTGAACCCGAATATGATAAAGAAGCATTAGTTTCTTACTTCACTGGCGTTTATGAAAAAGATGGTATCTGCGGCTACTCCCGCGGCGCTGGGGAGGGCTATA
>JAZRIO010000009.1:0-8973 GCA_045645305.1 Christensenellaceae bacterium | reverse complement strand
CCAAATACCAATCACAGTTTTATTGTGGCTGGTATTTTTTTATTCTTCACGCATCTTCACACAACTCTAAAATCTTATCTACATAACAATTATAACTTGTTTTTGCAAAAAAATCAATACAAAAGGGATAGAATTGTATTCTATCCCTTAAATCTTTTTATATTATTTATTATATAACACTAAAAAACTTTCTTTTTCAAGTATCGCGCTATCACTATAAGTTGCTTTCGTTATAAAATCGGTAAGTTGTCCATCAAAAGACAAAACAAAATCTTTGTCGCTAACATTTATTGCTATTAAAACTTCACTATCTTCCCCAATTCTCTTAAAAGCAAACACTCCGTTATTTACAAAAACACTCTCAAAACCAATACCATTAAAAGCATCAAAAGAATATCTTAACTCGGCGAGCATTTTATACCAAGAAAGCATTTCCTTATCTTCTTTTCCCCACGGATATGCGCAGCGATTTAACGGATCGATGTAGCCTTGCATTGCTATTTCATCACCATAATAAACACACGGAACACCTATCAAAGTATACTGCAAAAGTGAAGCCATTTTTTGCTTGATTTTTGCTAAGGATAACTCATTTTCAGGTATAGTTAGTTCAGCCATTTGTGACTTAGTTAATCGGCTAATATCTTTACCAGAAAGTGCCGTTATCAGCCTACAAGTATCATGGGTGGAAAGCATGTTCATAAGCGATGATAAAACAGCCGAAGGATAATGATCTAATTGTGATTTTATAAGGTTGTTTAACCCTTTTGAATCACCAAAGCGGACAAAGTTAATTATCGCATCTTTTAAGGGGTAATTCATAACTGAATCGAGTTCAGCGCCTTGAAAATACTCTCTCCTTACCCCATAAGAAATTTTGTTTGAAGCATCTTCCCAAACTTCGCCAATGATTATTGCATCATTATCAACACCTTTAACTGCAGAGCGGATTTTTTTAACGAAATGCGACGGCAATTCATCAACAACATCTAATCGCCAACCGCCAAGCCCTAACTTTGTATAGTGTTCTAAAACACCGTCCTTACCTGTAATAAAGTCAATATAGCCAGAGTCTTCTCCTTTGTTGGTAGACGGCAAAGTTTCAATTCCCCACCACGATTTATAAAAATCTGGGTAAGAATCAAAATTAAACCACGAATAGTAAGGCGAATCTTTACTTTGATAAGCACCTAAAGAATTATACTTTCCCTTTTTGTTAAAGTAAACACTGTCATCACCCGTGTGATTAAAAACACCGTCTAAAATTATCTTAATTCCCTTTTCGTTTGCCTTAAAAATAAGTTCTTTTAAGTCATCTTCCGTTCCTAAAAGGCTATCAATCTTCATATAATCGCCCGTATCATATCTATGGTTAGAACGCGCTTCAAAAATTGGATTAAGATATAAAACTGTAACGCCGAGTTCAGTTAGATAATCAAGTTTAGAGATTATTCCTTTAAGGTTTCCACCAAAAAAGTCGTTGTTTAGAATTTTGCCGTGTTCGTTTGGTAAAAACTCAGGTGTATCTTCCCAATTTTCGTGCAATACGCACCCGTTTTTAGCAAAAGTATTCTCACCGCACTTGCAAAATCTATCGGGGAATATTTGATACATAATCCCGCCACTAAACCAGTCGGGAACTTTATAATTTTTATCGTAAACGGTCAACTGGAAGTATATTTTGTCTGACATAATCACACCAAAAAAGTCTTGATTTTTGGATATAAACCTGCCATCACTTAAATTAAAACAATAAAAATATAAACCCTTATTAAGATTAAGCGAAATCTCAAAAACTTCGCCATTTTTTTGCATTGAAAAGTATTCTTCTTCCCCAACTCCATCTTTTTTAAGCACAAAAACGACAGAGTCAAAATCACCTTTGACTCTGAACGTTATCATCTCCCCTTCGGGAACTGCACCTATAAAGTTTTTATAAAATTTATCGAGTGGGTTAAAATTATACATTTATTATTTTATCCTTTTAAGCCCCCAAATTCTATCGGCATATTCTCTAATACTTCTATCGCTTGCAAAAATACCTGCGGTTGCAATATTGTTTAGGCTCTTTTTAGCCCAAGAAAACCTATCTAAATACACTTCATCAACCTTGCAATGCACATCGTAGAAAGAGCCAAAGTCAGCAAGACACATATATGGGTCAGCAACGGGACTTCCCGTTAACAAGTATTGACTAATATCGCTAAAGGTTTGACCGTTAAAACCTTGATTTAAGGCATTAATAACCTTTTCAAGGCGCTTGTTGTTAGCATAATAGGTTGAAGAATTATAGCCTTGCGCCCAAAGTCTATCAACTTCTTTTGCCGTTAAACCGAATATGAAGATATTATCATCACCGCACGCTTCTCTCATCTCAACGTTTGCCCCGTCGAGCGTACCGATAGTTAACGCGCCGTTAATCATAAACTTCATATTACCCGTTCCACTTGCTTCCTTACCCGCTTGAGAGATTTGTTCGCTAATTTCAGTTGCAGGCATAAGTTTTTCCGCCATAGAAACACAGTAATCTTCCATATAAACAACATTTAATTTTTGGTTGATTTTAGGATTCTTTCTAATGTCAGCACTTAACGCGCAAATAAGTTTAATAACTTGCTTTGCAAAATAATATCCAGGGGCGGCTTTAGCACCAAAAATAAAGGTTTTTGGTGTCATTTCCATATCGGGATTTTCTTTTAAGTCGTTATAGAGCGATATGATATACAACGCGTTCATTAATTGGCGCTTATATTCGTGCAATCTCTTTGCTTGCACGTCAAACATAGAATCAGGGTTAATTACATAACCTTGCTTTTTGCTTGCATATTCACAGAATTGAAGTTTTTTAGTCTTTTTAATTTGGTTAAGTTTTTCTAAAACCGCCTTATCGTTTTCAAACTGCTTAAAATCGATAAGTTTTGACGCGTCCTTAATGTATCCATCGCCAATTGTAACATTTAGCAAGTCGCAAAGTTCGGGGTTTGATTGGCAAAGCCAACGCCTATGCGCGATACCATTGGTAACATTTGTAAATTTATGCGGATAAATATCGTTAAAATCTTTAAAAATACTATCCTTAATAATATCACTATGCAAAGCCGAAACACCGTTAACAGTATGCGATGCGATAACACTTAAATTTGCCATTTTTATTTGGTTATGAGAGAAAATGCTCATTCTATCGATTTTATCCCAGTCCCCAGGGAATCTCTCCCACATTTCAGCACAGAACCTTTGGTTAATCTCCCTTAAAATCATATGAATTCTAGGAAGTCTTCTTGCGATAAGGTCTTCACTCCACTTTTCAAGTGCTTCACTCATAACGGTGTGGTTAGTGTATGCGACTGTTCTTGTCACAATACTCCACGCTGAATCCCAAGAATAACCGCGCTCATCAATCAAAATTCTCATAAGTTCAGGCACGCAAAGTGCGGGGTGAGTATCGTTGATGTGAATTGCCGCTTTATCAGGCAAACTGTCAAGCGAGCCATAACGTTTTTCGTGGTCGTTAACAATGTCTTGCAACGCAGCGGAAACTAAAAGGTATTGTTGCTTTAAGCGCAATGATTTACCTTCAAAATGGTTATCCGATGGATAAAGAACTTTTGATATCAAGTCGGCTTCGTTATCTTCTTGCATACTTCTCATATAATCGCCTTGCGAAAAGGTTTTCATATCGAAATCGCGGATATTTTGCGCCTTCCAAAGTCTTAAAACCGAAACGGCTTCACTGTCCTTACCCGAAATCATCATATCGCAAGCAACCGCTTCAATTTCTTTAGCATCAATATGCTCGATTTGGCAACCCTTTTCCGTCCAATGCTCTTTAATATGTCCGTCAAACTTAACCTTAAAGGTTTTATCTAATCTTTGAGTAAGCCAAACTTCTCCACCCGGAAGCCAAATATCGGGAAGTTCCATTTGCCAACCATCAACTATTTTCTGCTTAAACAAGCCGTATTCATATCTGATAGAATAACCCATTGCAGGATAGTTTTGGCTTGCAAGTGCATCCATAAAGCAAGCAGCAAGTCTGCCTAAACCGCCATTACCAAGCCCTGCATCAGGCTCGATATCATAGAGTTCTTCCATAGAACAGTTAAACTCGCTCTTAAGCGCACTATCAAAGGCTTGATTTATGCTTAAGTTATAGGCGTTATTTTTAAGAGATTGACCGAGCAAAAACTCCATACAAAGGTAATAAACTCTTTTACCACCCTTTTCTCTATACTTTTTGTTAAATGCGCTTCTCTTTTCCAAAAGGATATCCCTGACGCACATTACAACGGCCTTATAAATTTGTTCTTTTGTTGCTTCTTTTGGCAAAACACCAAAATATTTTGAAAGTTTGCTTTTGATTAAACTAACGGCATCCTTTTCAGTCATTGTCATATATTGCTCCTATAATCTAGTCTATTTATTGTATAATTTTTCGTAATTATTTGCTTGAACTTTCCAAGAAAAATCAGTTGTCATAACGCGATTTTGAAGGTCTTTCCACATATTATCATCATGGAAAGCGCGTATTGCCTCGTTAATAACATAAAGCATATCGTGAGCGTTATAATCCTTAAAGGTAAAACCATTACCAACAACACCTGTGTATGCCTTAATACTATCGTTTAAGCCACCCGTTTCGCGAACAATCGGCACAGTGCCGTATCTGCTTGCAATCATTTGTGAAAGCCCACAAGGCTCACTTTTTGACGGCATTAAGAAAAGGTCCGCACCAGAGTAAATCTTTCTTGAAAGGTCTTGATTATACGCAATGATTGTTGCACATTTACCATTATAAACGTTAGAAATTGCGGTAAAATAGTTCTCGTATGCAGTTTCGCCCTTACCGAGAATAACAACTTGTACGTCTTGAGTCAATAGGTTTTCAATAACACCTTTGATAAGGTCAAGCCCTTTATGTGACACAAGGCGAGATATTACAGCAATTATCGGCACATCTTTTCTAACGGGAAGGGAAAGCATTTTTTGTAATTCTTCCTTACATTTTGCCTTTCCCGATAAATCGTTTACCGAATAGGTGCTAAACAAACTATTATCCGTTTCAGGGTTATAATAATCAACATCAATACCGTTTAATATTCCGAAAAGTTTTTGCGCGTTTCTATTGATAATTGGGTCTAAACCGTGCGCATAATAAGGTGTTTTAATCTCTTCTGCATAGGTAGGACTAACAGTTGACACAATATCAGTCATTTCTATTGCACCTTTCATAAGGTTGACTGTACCGTGATATTCAACTTGACCTTTAAGCGATTCGCAAAAACCAAACACGTCGGCAAAAGTTTCCATACCGAATATGCCTTGATATTCGATATTGTGAATAGTGAACACTGACTTGATTTTTCTAAACTGCGGGTCGTTATAATACATACCTTTAAGGAATATTATCGATGCCGCAGTTTGCCAATCGTTGCAATGTAATACGTCTGGATAAATATTTAGCCTTGCGATTGTATCAAGCGCTGCTCTTGAAAAGAAAGAAAACCTTTCCCCATCATCATAAAAGCCGTAAATATTGCCTTCTCTTTTGAAGTAATATTCGTTGTCAATAAAATAGAATTTAACGCCTTGATATTCGAGATAGAACACGCCACAATACTGCAAGCGCCAAGCAACTGAAACATTAAAACTTGTTATAAAGGTAAATTTTTCTCTAAATTCTTCCCTTATTGCACTATACATTGGCAAAATAACACTGACATCAAGTTTTTTATTTTTTGCAAGCGCTTTAGGAAGAGAACCTAAAACATCAGCCAACCCACCCGTTGCAATAAAGGGTGCAGCTTCAGATCCTAAAAAGATTATTTTCTTTTTTTCCGCCACTTTAACACTCGGCAATTTCTTAGTTTTTATTAGATTTCTTCCGCGTTTTTTATATGCTCTTTTTGTCGTTTCCAAAACAAAATCTCCTTTAAATCATTATGCCTTTACCGAGATAGAAGGGGTGATTTTCACTACCCGACAACAACTTTCTATCCCTAACAACAACATTCTTATCGGCAATTATGCAGTTTAAGGTGCTATTTTCGCCAAGCACAGTGTTTTGCATAATGATGCTGTTTTTAACAACGGCACCCCTTGCCACTTTAACATTTCTAAATATAATACTGTTTTCAACTTCGCCTTCAATAATGCAACCATCGGCAATCATAGAGTTTTTAACTATTGCACTGTTGCCATATTTAGTAGGCGCGGAGTCGCGAATTTTTGTAAATACACTCCTGTCGCCAAAAACTTCTCTCTTAACCTTTTCATCAAGCAATCTCATATTGCTATCGTAGTATGCTTGAAGTGAAGTAATGCCCGCATAAAAACCTTTATGCTCATACCCCATAATCTTCATACTCTTTAATGATGATGCAACGATATCTTCCATAAAATGGTGTTTATTATGAGATATACTTTCCATAACTATATTTTGCAATAAAGACTTTTTCATTACAAACACATTGGTGCACACATTTGCATCTTCATCAACAACGTGCTCGTGATAATTCACGGCAACAATTCTGCCGTTTTCTATATCAAAAGTGGTTGCATTTTTAGTAAAATACTCTTGTTTTTCGAGTTTTTTATAAACGATTGTTATGTCTGCCCTATTTCTAATGTGGTATTCTATAACTTCGTTATAGTTTATTCTACTAACCGCATCACAGTCAGTCATAACAACATATTCTTCATCGACACGGAAAAGGAAGTTTGTGATGCCTTTAAGCGCTTCGAGCCTTGAAGTATAAAGACTACTATTTGCATTGTTGCCGTATGGCGGAAGAATAATCACACCACCATCTTTTCTTGCAAGGTCCCAATCTTTACCACTTCCAACGTGGTCCATAAGTGATTGATAGTTGCTTTTTGTTATAATACCAACAGTGTCAATGCCCGAATTAACCATATTTGACAAAGGAAAATCGATAAGTCTATATCTACCACCAAAGGGAATTGAGCCTAAAGTTCTTTCTCTAACGAGTTCAGGAACATTGTCATCGTGAATATTTGAAAAAATTATACCGACTGCTCTCATTTATTTTTCCTCCTCAATGTCTTTATCAATCATTGCGCCACCATCGATTACCGCGTTGTCGCAAACGCTAATATTTCTGCTTAAAACGGCAATGCCTTTTCCCTCATCTTTTGGCTGACCGATTTTTGCGCCTTTACCAATCGTGGTACTTTCATCGATTATTGAATATTCAATAACGGCATTTTCATTAATAGTGACATCCGCCATTATAATACTGTTTTTTACAACCGCGCCTTTTTTAACGATTACACCACTTGATAAAACTGAGTTGATTACGCTTCCGTGAATTTCGCAACCAGACATAATAATGCTGTTATCGATTTTCGCATCATCGCCAATGTATTGGGGCGGTGCAAGCGGGCTTCTCGATTGAATTTTCCAGTTAGAATCAGAAAGGTCGAACTTAGGTTGGTCACCAAGCAAGTCCATATTAGCATCGAAAAGCGATTCGATAGTTCCAACATCTTTCCAATACCCTTCAAACTTATATGCCATCATTTTTTCGCCGGCATTTAACATTTTTGGCAACACATCTTTACCAAAATCGTTAGATGAATCGGGGTTTTGGCTATCTTCATCAAGGTATTGTTGCAATTTTTTAGCCGAGAATACATAAATACCCATTGACGCAAGGTTTGATTTAGGGTTCTTTGGCTTTTCTTCAAACTCATAAATAGAACCGTCTTCCCTTGTGTTCAATATGCCAAATCTCGATGCTTCTTCAATAGGCACTTCAATAGCGGCAATAGTGCAGTCCGCATCGTTTAAGATATGGTAATTTATCATAAGCGAATAGTTCATTTTATAAATGTGGTCACCCGACAAAATTAAAACATAATCAGGATCATATTGCTTAATAAAACGCAAGTTTTGGTAAATCGCGTTTGCCGTGCCCTTATACCAGTCGGATGAATTTTTGCCTTGATACGGCGGAAGCGTATGTACGCCACCAAAAGTTCTGTCCAAGTCCCAAGGTTGTCCGTTGCCAATGTAAGAGTTTAGAAGCATAGGTTGGTATTGTGTTAAAACACCAACGGTATCTATACCCGAATTGACACAGTTTGAAAGCGGAAAGTCTATAATTCTATATTTTCCGCCAAAAGATACGGCAGGCTTTGCGATTATGCTTGTTAACGCATAAAGCCTACTACCTTGACCGCCCGCAAGGAGCATTGCAACACATTTTTTCTTCCTTATCATATAAAATTCTCCTTTGAGATTAACCCCTAATCATATAAATTCCGCTAAGTTTAGGTAAATTGATAATAATCGAATTATCCTTGCCATGACTTTGCGTTTTTACCGTTTTATACTCTCTTTTTTTAAGCACTCCGCTTCCGCCATAGCGCTTATCATCAGAGCAAATTGCAATTTTATACGTGCCTTTTTCTAAACCTAAACGATAGCCTTTTTGGTCAACGCCCGAAAAATTAAAAATTGCAATTATTTCACTGCCCGACCTATCGCGCCTTATAAATGAAATCACGTTTTTATCCTTTTCATCGGGGCTTATCCACGTAAACCCGTCCCAAGAATCTTCAATTTCAAAAAGCGGTTTGGCGTTTTTATAAAAATTATTTAGTTTTTTGTTAAAGTATTTTAATTTTTTATGTAGTTCAAAATCTAACATAAAAAACTCTAACCCTTCTCTATAATCCCACTCTTTGTACTGACCGAATTCGTTACCCATAAAATTTAATTTTTTACCAGGGTGTGCAAATTGGTATAGCATAAATGCGCGGATTGAAGAAAATTTATCAAAATTATCGCCGTGCATTTTATCAAGTAAAGACTTTTTGCCGTGAACAACTTCATCGTGAGAAATTGGCAAAATAAAGTTCACGCTAAAAGCATAGCCCATTGAAAATGTAAGTTTGTCGTGACAATATGATCTATAAAGTGGGTTTGTTTCCACATATGATAGCGTGACG
>JAZRIO010000008.1:0-80522 GCA_045645305.1 Christensenellaceae bacterium | reverse complement strand
AGTTCGATTCTCGTAGGGGTCACCAAAAGAAAAGCATCAACCATTTGGTTGGTGCTTTTTGTGTTCTTTTTACGAAAAAAATGATATTCTATTAAAGTATTTCTCTTTCGCTTGACTTTTCCTCTTTTTTATTTATATAATAGAATAAAAAATATATACAAAGGCGAACCCGTCTCCTAAAGGAAACGGGTTCGTCTTTACTTTGTTTGGTGACCCCTACGGGAATCGAACCCATGTTACCACCGTGAAAGGGTGGTGTCTTAACCGCTTGACCAAGGGGCCTTGGATATTCGGCGGACTTGCCGCCTTTATGTTAACCGACGCTCCGCGCCATTGTTGTTGAATGGTAGCGGCGGTCAGATTCGAACCAACGACCTGCCGGGTATGAACCGGCCGCTCTAACCAACTAAGCTACGCCGCCATATTTGGCACTTACCAGTCGTCTATCGATAAATGCTTATGTATTATATCCAAAAAAGCGAATATTGTCAATTATTTTTTATGCCTTTTGTAAAAATTTCTTAATTTTTTTAGAAAAAATATTTTTGCCTAATTTTTAACAGTTTTTACCCAATTTTTGCCTAAAAAACTGCACAAACTCCCCCACTCGCAATAAAAAACAAAGCGCGCCTTAAAAAATTAAGGCGCGCATCAAGTATATCTAAACTTAAATTTTGTCAGTTAAAGCGGTGTTTGGTGTTTCAACCGAATTTTTACCCTTGCCGTTAGTTTTAAGTTCCTTAATAACCATACCAGAGAGCGCGAACAACGCAATGGCGTTGGGAAGAACCATCATATAGTTAAAGAAGTCGTTAAAGTTCCAAACAAGGTCGCTACCAAGGAAAGAGCCAAGGAATACAAATATAACGGCAATTATGGTGTAAATATACGCGTGCTTTTTGCCGAATAAATATTCAAAGTTAATTCTGCCGAACAAGTTCCAACTAATAATTGTAGAGAACGCGAAGAACGCAAGGCATACGGCAACGAAAATTGAGCCTATAAGCGCGCCGACATTTGCATTTGTAAATAAGGTTGCAATCGCCGTTTGCACCATAGTGTTCTTGTCCGCAGTTGCCACCATTTCAGGATTTTTAACATAAATGCCAGTGATAACGATAAGCGCGGTCATAGTGAGCACGATAAAGGTATCGATAAACACGCTGACCATAGCGGCCGTGCCTTGTTCGTGCGCCGTTTTAACGTTTGCTTGCGCGTGTGCGTGCGGGGTTGAACCCATACCTGCTTCGTTAGAGAAAAGCCCGCGTTTTGCACCCAAACTGATTGCTTGCTTTAATGCAAAACCGATAGAGCCACCAATGATTGCTTGAGGCTTAAACGCGTATACAATTATGTACTTAAACGCCGTAGGAATAGCCGTGATGTTAAAGCCGAGAATAACAAGACCACCGAGCAAATAAATAACCGCCATAATAGGCACGATTTTTTCGGTTACCGAAGCAATACGCTTTGCCCCGCCGACAAAGATAAGGCAAGCGAGCCCCGCGATTAAAAGCCCTGCAATCCAACCCCAACTCTTCATGCTGAATCCACCAGCAGTAGCAACGGCTGAACTTATAGAGTTAGATTGAACCATTGCACCAACAAAACCCAAACAAATGATAACGGCAATAGCAAAAAATCCCGCCAAGAACTTACCAAACTTGCCCTTGAAAGCCGTTCTTATGTAGTAAACAGGACCACCTGCAATAGAGCCGTCTTTATTGACCTTTCTTGTCTTTTGTGCCAAAACCGCTTCCGAATAAATGGTTGCCATGCCAAGGAAAGCAATTATCCACATCCAAAAAATAGCACCAGGGCCACCGAGCAAAATTGCACCGCACGCACCAACGATGTTACCCGTACCAACTTGTGCGGCAATAGCCGTTGCAACGGCTTGGAAAGAACTCATACCGCTCTTTTGCTTTTCACCGCGAAGTTTGATTCCGCCAAACACTTTCTTTAAGCCTTGACCAAAACAACGCACTTGCACAAACTTTGTTCTAATAGTGAAGAACAAACCCACACCCACCAATAACACGATTAAAATATAATCGGATAAATAGGTGTTTACAGTGCCGATGGCGTTTTCAAGCCATAACAAAAACTTTTCCATAACACACTCCTAAAAATAAAAAAATAGTTGCCTTTCAAAAAAGCAACCCCGAAAAATATGGTGAACGATAATATCGCCCGTTCCGTCCTTTCGCCTGAGAGATTCGGGGATGTTTCCCCTTGCACCTTCGGCACTCTTAAAAAATAGAGATTCTCCGGAATTCCTCCGCTTGCAGTCTTAAAAAAATTCTGCAAACATCATTGAAAGATTAAGTTTAAGTTGATTATATCCCTTTTTCTCCAAAAAGTCAACAAAAATCGCACTATAAAGCAACTTGTAAGCAAAATTAAAGCCGTGAGCGAAAAAATTGCTCACGGCTTTTTCTTATTTATTTTTCTTTTGCACGATATTTTTCTATTTGGTGGTGGGGGTAATAACTTTGTTTTGATTTTCTTAACCCCTCTACACCCATATCTTCTTCACGGTTTAAGAACTTTATTTCGGGGTGTTTATTCCTAATATACTTTGCAAACTCGTTGTTTATTGCAACATATGCCCCATCAACATCGCGCCGTGCTTTTTCAAAGTGAACATCAAAGGTAATTTCATCCATACGGCTTGCAAAAGTTACTGCCAAAACTTCATCATTATCTAAGAGCACAAGTCCTTCAAGCCCTAACCCGTCAAAGTTATCCATAGCGCGCTCAAACACTTGTTTTTCGTATTCGATTGAACTTACATCTTCACCTTTCGTTTGATACCAAGTGTCAACAAGCGCACGAATTTTAGATAAGTTTTCCGCGTTAAACGGCTCTACCTTATAATTGGGGTGCGCCTTTTTGAAGTTATTTAAGTGCGTTCTTTTTTTGTGGTATTTTTTGCCTAAAAGATTGGCTAAATCGTTTATATCATAAACGTAATCAAAGGTGTCATCTCTATAAACAAACTCAAACCTTTCGGGATAATTGCTTTCTAAAAACTCTTTATCATTAGGGTTAACAGAAGTTATAAGCAAGGGTAGGTTGCGCGCTTTTGCATCTTCAATAACCTTATCAATCGCTTGTTTTTTATCGCCATCGCCAAGCGGAAAAGGATAAAAACTTCTGCTAAAAGTGGATAAGAGATACAAAAAGTCGCCATCTACGGCAAGTTCTTGTTTTCCCCACAAAAAAAGATTGCCGAACGACATTTCACAACCGCGCGGACAACTCTTTTTATAATATTCTTGATAAATTTCTTTATGCGCTATGCTTATAGGCTCAAATTTTATCATAAGTGTTTATTCACCTTCAAAAAGTGGTGTGGAAAAATATCTTTCCGCAGTATCGGGAAGCACGGTTACAACCGTCTTGCCTTCGCCAAGTTCTTTAGCGAGTTTTTTTGCTGCCGCAACGTTTGTGCCCGATGAAATTCCGCACATTATTCCCTCAAGCCTTGCAAGGTCTTTTGAAGTTTGGAGTGCTTCTTCATCACTGATTATGCAAACCTTTTCGTAAATATTGCAATTAAGTACGGGTGGGATAAGTCCATCGCCAATACCCATTTGGATATGAGAGCCTATTGTTCCGCCCGCTAAAATTGCCGCGTTTTCAGGCTCAACCGCCCAAATCTTGATATCGGGGTTTTGCGCTTTCAACACTTCGCCAATACCGGTAATCGTTCCGCCCGTGCCAATTCCTGAGCAGAATCCATCGATTTGACCTGCAACTTGTTCTAAAATCTCTAAACCTGTGTGGTGGCGGTGCACCATTGGGTTATAGGGATTTTCAAACTGTTGGGGAACGTAAACGTTAGGGTTATCTTTTGCCATTTGGAGCGCTTTTTTAAGGCATCTATCAATACAGTCACCGATATTGCCGTCATCGTGCTCTAAAATAACTTCCGCACCGTAGTGGCGCACAAGTTTTCTTCTCTCTTCACTAACCGAATCGGGCATAATAATAACCGTTTTATACCCTTTAACAGCGCCAACAAGTGCCAAACCAATACCTTGGTTTCCGCTTGTGGGTTCAACGATAATAGTGTCCTTACCGATAATGCCTTTCTTTTCGGCTTCGGTAATCATATTGAAAGCCGTTCTGGTCTTAATTGAGCCACCAACGTTAAGCCCTTCAAACTTGACCAAAATGTCCGCACTGCCCTTTTCTGCTATCTTATTTAATTTAATCATCGGGGTATGCCCGATTGCTTCTAAAATGTTTTTGTATACCATAGTTAAAATATTACTACAAATTACCCCTAAAATCAAGAAAATTCCGCTAATTCACGGAATTTTTCTTTTTTACTTTATAAGTTTTCAAACTGCTTTTCGTAATTTAAGTATTTTTCTTGATACTGTTTATTTAGTTCAAGGTCGGGCGCAACCGTGCTTCCTTCAAAATTAAAGGTAAAATACTCGCCATTTTCATAGCCTTTTTTAGCGATTGAAAATGCACCGAAGCAAGTTCTATCCGCGTGGTTAGAAATATAAACTTCCTTATTAAGCACTGAAGATAAAATCTTCATCCACACCTTGCTACGCGCAGCCCCTCCGCTCACGATAATCTTCTGTTCGGCTATTCCGCTTTCGCGATATAGTGAAATAACCTTTTTTATCTCAAAAGCAACACCTTCCATTGTCGCCCTAATAATATCGTATTTATCGTGGCGCATAGTTGCACCTTTTACCGAATAGTAAAGGGTTTTTCCACTGCGGTATCCACCGCCACCCGATATAAAGGGATACACCAAAAGGTCTTTATCCACAGCGCGTTTATCGGCGTTTTTATCCATCACCTTAAAATCTTCGCCATAAAGATTTTTCGTCCACTCCATAACCGTGCCCGAACTTACTGCCGACACGATTACCCCATACTTTCCGTCGGGGTGGCGACCGGGTGCAAGATAGTACTTATTGAACACCGGCTTATCCGCCTTGCCAAAAAGCACCCAAGTTGTGCCTGTGGATATAATCAAGTCTTTATCGCCAAAGTAATTTGAACCTAAACTTGCCGCGTATTGGTCGTGCGCGCCTGCATATACCTTTACACCAGCGGGAAGAGTTAAATCTTTTGCCTCTTCGGGCAAAATTTCGCCAAGATAACTTCCCGTTTGAACAAGGGCGGGTAGCATATCTTCGGTTATTCCTGCAACCGAAACAAGTTTTTTGTTCCATTGCCCTTCGCTAACATCGAACATTGCCATCATTGCCGCACTCGAATAGTCGATAACCAACTTTCCTGTGAGCCTATAATAGATATAGTCTGCGGTAGATAGCACTATTTTTGCCTTGCTAAACTGCTTAGGCATATTCTTTTTAAGCCAATTAAGTCTTGCAATAGCACTGCCACGGCTAAATCTCCAACCGTTTATTTTATAAACTTCATCAACGCTAACTTGCTCTTTTAGTTCATTAAACTCTTTTTCCGCACGCGCGTCCATCCAAGTGAGTGCGTTGGTGAGCGGAACAATTTTGCCGTCAACAATATCCGCAAGGAAAAAACTTCCGCCTTGAGCAGACAAAGATATTGCCTTGATGTCAAGCCCACTATCCTTTTTACACTCTATAATGCTCTCTTTAAGCGAAGTGTACCAATCTTCAGGGTTTTGCTCGTAAAAATTCGGGGCGGGTGTAAAAAGGTCATAACCCTTATATCCCCTGCCGTTTACATTGCCCGATTGGTCAAAGAGCATAGTTTTTGTTCCTGTAGTGCCAATATCAGCACCCAAATAACCAATCATTAGATTTTGTTAACTCCTAAACCAATAAGTTTACCAAAGTATTCAAGCGCTTTGATATTTACGTCGTACACCAAGAAACTGTGGTGTATTGCACCGTATTCTGAAAGTTCTTCCAAGAACTCTGCAACGGGTTTATTAGGCTTAAACCAACCGCGAATACTATGATCGAAACCTTGTTCGCCATCGCACATTTCTACTTCTGAAAGGAGAAGTTTATACTTGCCGTCGCTATCTTTATAAACGTTACCGAACACCGCGGGGCCGTTCTTAAACTCAGCAAGCGCCTTGATTGCAAATTTTGCATCGGTGTAAACAAAGTTGCTCTTTTCAAGCACAGGTTTAGCCTTTGCAACCGCATAATTCATTTCACCCATATGGCTGATTAAAAGTTTGTTGTTTTGCCAATCGGGGCAAAAGATTTCAATAAACGATACGTCGTTAAAAGTCTTTAAGAGCGCGCCTACAAAAGAAGCGGTCAACACATCGCCTTCGCCCGCGTAACCAATTCCGTTTTGCATTGCCTTGCAACACTCAACGAAAGGCATAGAGCCAAGGTTTTTGGTAGTTACTTCTAAGAAGTTTACTGAGAAAGCATCAAGGTTATTGTCCTTTACGCCTTGTCTAACCGCAAGCGCCGCCTTAACTGCCTTGTCAAACAATTCTTCATCATCAAAAGCAACAGTGTAATCTTTCTTATAATTTTCCTTTTCTTCTTTAATCGCGCTTTCGCTAACGCCGTCAACAAGCGCTTTTAATTTTTCATCATCAAAGGAAACGATTTCAATACCAAAAATTTCTTTTGCTTCTTCTTTAGAGATAAGGAAGTCACCCATACCCTTAAACGAAGTTCCAAACGCGCCAACTTTACTTCCGTTCAATGACTTTGCAGCAACCGCCGCCTTAATAAAGTCTGCCGTTTTCTTAATAACATTGCTGTTGTTTTCGTGGCCAGCGGCAATAGCATAAGGCTTACCCCTTTGTTTTAAGAGATTGCACATATCCATAACGCCGTGTATTCCGTGGTTATTACTAATGGGGTTGGGCGATTGGTTAAAGTTTAAGCCAAACGCTTCGGTAGAATCGAGCACAACGATAGGAAGTTCGGTTGAAGAGAGTGCATCAATGCTCTCTAACGACGGTGAGTATGCCATATGAAGCGTAACGATAACGTCAGCGCCCGCATTTTCAAACTCTTTTACCGTCTTTTTAAATTCTTCTTCCACCCTACAATAATCGGTTTTAATAACATCAAAACCTTGATTTTTCAATAAGCCTGCCATTCTGTCATAAAAGGCTTTGGTGTAAATTCTATCCGTTCCACAATCATCGTAAAGCTTAATATATAAGGGCAACAAGCCAACTTTAATTTGTTTCATATTTTTTCTCCTTAAAATTTAATGCCGTAAAGGTCGGTTGCATTTTTCCACATAACGTTGTCAATATCTTCTTTAGACAAGGTCAAGTTGGTTGCAGCCTTCTTAAACGCGCGAAGTATCTCGTAAGTAAAGTTTGTTATATCCTTTTCGTCAGTTTCTCTCATATGGCTATCGCCAGAAACATCGCCATACATACCCCTTGGAACAACGTTAACGTAATTTCCATTTTCGCTAACTCTATACATTCTCATTTTGGTAATAGGCATATCCGTGCCGAACATTACTCTCTTTGACCCCATAATGTCAATGCACTTTTCAATAGCGTAAGAATAGGTGTTTGCACAGAAGTCAAACATCATATTCTTGGTGTTTGCACCCAAAACTTCTAAAGCATCACCAAGGTCTTCAGGGCTATATGCTCTACCTATATGCGCAACGATAAGTTTAACATTGGGATATTTTTGTTCAATCTCAAGAAGTTGCTTAATGTTGGTGGGGTTTTTAAGTCTATCGGGTTTTGAAATGTGCAAAACAACCTTCCAACCGTGTTTATCACAAACCTTTAAGTGCTCTTCGGGAAGGAACTCAAAAATGTCTGCATGTGCTCCATCAACACCTGGTTTACAACTGTAAAGATATGGCTTTAAGCCTTGGAAACCGCCTTTGATAACTTGTTCTTCAACAAACTCTGCACTGTCAACATATCTGTTCATAAAAAGTGCGGGGTAGTTTGTTCTTTTAGAAACATTTGAAATATATTCGTTGCTTTGGTCAACAAAACCACTCGGCGTACCAAAAATTACGGGAATAGTCTTTTTACCGGGGAACAAATCTAAATAGGTTTGCTCTAAGTCTTCAATACTACAACCGGGGCTAACCAAATCAACCCACGCGTTCGCATACTTTTTAGTCTTTGGCTTTTTATGCTCAACTAAATAAACGTGAGTATGCGTATCCACGATTTTATCGGGCAAAAATTCATAAAGTTCTTCTTCATATACTTTCTTGTCGTAATCTGTTCTAGTAAATCCAAACATTTTTACTCCCTTTGGGCAATTTTTCGCCTATTTTTATTTTTTCTTTTATTTTATCACTATAATATTTATAAGTAAATGACTTTTTTCCCTATAAATATGGAAAATTGCCATCTTAGATGAGCGATTTGCACGATTTTATCTATTCCTTTCGTCCCACCGCTAAAATCTTTATACTTTTTTGAGCGGTTCAATCATTTTTTTGCAATTCTTAAGTTTATGCCGAGTTCGGTAAACACTTTTTTCGCATCGGGCGAAATGTTTTCGTCGGCAATCACTGCTGAAATATCGTGCCCGTCTGAAAACTTTATAACCGCTGCCTTTTGATATTTATGTGAGTCCATTAAAATTATAGAATTGTCAGAGCGCTCTATTGCTGTTTCGCATATTTTTGCCGATTCAAAGTCGGTTGTGGTAAAGCCTGCGATAACATTAAAGCCGTCAGTGCCCAAAAAACATTTATCAAAGTGGCAATCGCGCATTGCTCGCTCCGCCATATAACCACAAAAGTCTTTTCTATTAGGGCGGTATGTTCCGCCAATCAAGGTTACTTCGGCAAGGTTATTTAATATGTTTATAATCATATAAGAATTGGTAAAAACGCTTATATTTTCTACTGTTTTTTGCCTTAATGCTTCGGCAAGTGCCATAGAGAAAAGGCAAATGGTTGTCCCCGAGTCTAAAAACAAAACATCTCCGTTTTTAACTAACTTAACCGCTTCTTCGGATATAATCTTTTTCTCTTTTACATAAAGTTCTTGCGATGCTTCATAACGGTAAAAATTATAGGTGCTATCGGGCAAAGAAATTTTGCCGTGAGAACGAATACCAAGCCCCTTTTTTTCCATACGGGTAAAAAGCCTTCTCGCAGTCGCTTCACTTATATTGAATTTTTTAACCGCTTCTTTTAGGGTTACGCAACCGTTTAGTTGCAATTCCTTTAATAAGATATTTTCGCCGGCGATTGTTTTTTTAACTTTCTCCATTTTTTACGCTCCATTACTAATATTGTATAAATTTTAACACAAACCGCTCATTTAGTCAAATAATTCGCTCAAAATTTATAAAATCTAAAAATTTTCTTGACAAGGGCGGTTAAAGCAAACTATGATTAAAGAAAAAACTTAAAAGGAATATAAAATGAAAAAGATTAGAACTCCCTTTTTTGAAATCGGCACAAAAAACTATATTTATGGTGATGATGTTCTTAAACTTGCAATGGCAGCGGATAAAATGGCTGAAAAGTATGATATTGACGTTTTGATGACCACTCCTTACGCGGATATCCGTCGCGTTGCGGAAAACACCAAAAACCTTATCATTATCGCACCTTATATGGACACACTTTACCCCGGTAGAGGTATGGCGGCAGTTCTTCCCGAAAGCCTTAAAGCAGCGGGCGCACATGGTGTTGTTATTAACCACTGCGAAAAGCCTATGTCTCTTCCCCAAATGAAAGAGACCATTAAGCGCGCAAGAGAAATGGACTTTATCGTGTTTGCTTGTGCGGACACCACGGCTGAAGCGCAAGCGCTTGCACACTTAAAACCCGATATTATCAACCCCGAACCTAGCGAACTTATCGGTGGCAACGGCGGTCAAGTTAGCGATATGGGTTTTGTTAAACAAACTATCGATGCTATTAAAGCAATCGATGATAGCATTTATGTTGAACAAGCAGCAGGCATCACCACGGGCGAACAAGTTTATGATTTTATTATGGCTGGCTCTGAAGGTGCGGGTGCTGCAAGCGGTATTTGCAACGCAAAAGACCCCATTAAGACTATGGAAGAAATGATTGCTGCGACAAGGCGCGCGGCTGATGACCTTAAAAAATTAGGCAAATAGGAGTTTATTATGATTTTTAAGAATAAAATTAAAGTTGAATCAGACCACAAGGAAGTAACCTTCCACAACGTAACTGCAGCCGTTAAAGAAACGGTTAAAAATTCGGGAATTAAAGACGGTATCGTGGTTGTATACTCACACCACACCACTTGCTCTGTAATCACTCAAGAGTGCGCGTTCGATATGTCTATGACAGGCAGAGAAACACTCCAACAAGACTTGGTTGACGTGTTTGAAAAGATTTGCCCTTCATACACAAGAGAAGGTCTTTATCTCCACCCCGGCCCTAAGGCTTTGAAGTTTGCTGAAGAACACGGCGAAGATGCACGCGGTTGCCACAACACCGAAGCACACCTTATTTCTTCAATCATTGGTAGAAATGTTACCGCTGTTATCGATGATGGCGAAATTGACCTTGGCGAATTTGGTTTTATCTACTTTATAGACTGGGATAAAACTCGCGGTAGAACAAGAACTGTTCAAGTAATGGTTATCGGTGAATAGTATGGAAAAACAAAAACTCGGCAACGTTAAGCAAATTATATCCGCTTACCAAATGCAAATGCAAAACGGCTCTGGCGCAGGCAAAAGGTTTGTGCTTGTGACAAACGGCGCATTGGAAGTGGCTTTTAATGCCGACAATGCACTTGATATTGCGTGGGTTAAATATCACGGTCAAAACATCTCTTTCCTTTCGAAAGTTGGCTTTAATAGCAACGTTGGTGCTTTCCGCCAAAAATTTGAAGGTGGATTTTTATACACTTGCGGTATAGATAACGTTAGCGGTTGTGAACAAGATAAAATTATCCACGGCAGTCTTCACCACAAAAAAGCAGAAAACGTGTCTGTTAAAACTGATGATGAAAAGGTTGAAGTTTCAGCAACGGTTGTCAACTCTTATCTTTTTGGCGAAAACCTTGTTATGCAAAGAAATTATGTTGTTTATAGCGACAAGATTGAAGTGCACGATAGCATTAAAAACAAAGGCTTTGCCCCCGCTGATTATGTTCTTCTCTATCACGTTAACTTTGGATATCCCTTGCTCGATAAAGGAATGGGATTAACCTTTGATGAAAAACAAACTATTCCTGCAAATGAAAAGACAAAGAATACGCTCCATTTAGCAAAGGTGATCACCGACCCCGTGCTTGGCGATAGTGAAGACCTATATTATCATATCTTAAATAAAGGCGAAGTTAAACTTAAAAACGATAAAATCGGCATTGAAGTTGATATGCAATTTTCTACTAAATCTTTCCCCTATCTCGTTGAGTGGAGAAATTTAGTGCCCGGTGATTATGTTTTGGGTATTGAGCCTTCTACCACTCGCTTTGATGAGTATAAGAAGAACACCCTTGCCCCCGATAAAACGGACAACTTTGACATAACCTTTGATTTTAAGAAATTTTAATCAATAAAAAAGCACACCCCGAAGGGAAGCCTTCGGGGTGTTTTTAATTAAAGTTAAACAAAAAGCCACCGATTACTCGGTGGCTTATTTTCTCTTATTATGATTTTAAGTCAAAGATGCGAGTTGCAGTAGGCTCGCGAAGTAAAACGGATGAAACCAACCTTGTTGGTCATAACAAAAAAACGCAAGGAAACTTCCTTGCGTTTTGATTTTTCTTTTACCTTATTTAAGGAATTAGATGCAAGCATTTCAAGGCTCGCTCAAGCAAAAGGACTGCCGTGACCTTGTTGGTCATAAACAAAAAGCCACCGATTACTCGGTGGCTTGTGTTCTCTTATTATAATTTTAAGACAAAGATGCGAGTTGCAGTAGGCTCGCGAAGTGTTTTGGATGAGATTAACCGTCTGGTTATCGAAGTCAAAACACTAAGCAGCAAACGCCCTGCAACGAAGTATATTTGGCTTAAAAATTAGATTTCTGAGAAGTATTTGATGGTTCTTACCATTTGGCTGGTGTAAGAGTTTTCGTTGTCATACCAAGAAACAACTTGAACTTGGTAAGTTTCTTCGTCAATCTTAGATACCATAGTTTGGGTAGCATCGAACAAAGAACCAAACTTCATACCGATAACGTCAGATGATACGATTTCATCAGTGTTGTAGCCGAAAGATTCGGTTGCTTGTGCTTTCATAGCAGCGTTGATACCGTCTTTGGTTACGTCCTTGCCCTTAACAACAGCGATAAGGATAGTGGTTGAACCAGTAGCGGTGGGAACACGTTGTGCAGCACCGATGAGTTTGCCGTTGAGTTCGGGAATAACAAGACCGATAGCCTTTGCAGCACCAGTAGAGTTAGGAACGATGTTCATAGCGCCTGCTCTTGAACGTCTCTTGTCGCCCTTTCTTTGGGGTCCGTCAAGAATCATTTGGTCACCAGTGTAAGCGTGAACAGTGGTCATAATACCAGATTGGATGGGAGCGTAATCGTTAAGAGCCTTAGCCATAGGAGCAAGACAGTTGGTGGTGCAAGATGCAGCAGAAATAATCTTGTCTTCAGCGGTAAGAGTCTTGTGGTTTACGTTGTAAACGATAGTGGGAAGGTCGTTACCTGCAGGAGCAGAGATAACAACTTTTTTAGCGCCAGCAGCGATGTGTGCAGCAGCCTTTTCTTTGCTGGTGTAGAAACCAGTACATTCTAAAACAACGTCAACGTCGTATTTAGCCCAGGGGCAGTCAGCAGCGTTCTTTTCAGCAGAGATTTTGATTTCCTTGCCGTCAACGATGATAGAATCTTCAGTAGATTCAACAGTGTGACCTGCTGCTACGTAGTTACCTTGCATGGTGTCGTATTTCAAGAGATGAGCGAGCATTTCAGGGCTGGTGAGGTCGTTGATAGCAACAACTTCATAACCTTCTGCACCGAACATTTGTCTGAAAGCGAGACGACCAATACGTCCGAAACCGTTAATTGCAACTTTAGTTACTTTTGACATTTCAATGTCCTCCAAAAATATGTTTTTTTCTAAAATTTAACAAAATAAATTAAAATTTTTCTAAATTTCGTCTTTTACATTATATCTATAAAAAGTCAAATAGTCAATCAATTTTTAACCTTATTTTAAATTTTCGGGATTTAAACAGCGCAAATCTTCGGGAATAAACAACCCGTCTTTTCTAATGAGTTCGCCGTCGAGATAAATTTCCCCACCGCCGTACTCTTTTGTTTGGATAAGCACCAAGTCCCAATGGATTGCCGATTCGTTTCCGTTATAGCAATCATCATAGCAACTACCCGGTGTAAAGTGGATAGAGCCAGAGATTTTTTCATCGAATAATATATCCCCCATTGGGCGGGTTATATACGGGTTAACACCAAAAGCAAACTCGCCAATGTATCTTGCGCCTTCATCAGTATCAAAGATAGCATTTACCTTTTGGTTGTCGTTTGCAGTGGCTTTTATAATCTTGCCGTCCTTAAAGGTAAGTGAAACGTTTTCGAACTTAAAACCTTGTTCAACTGACGGCGCGTTGTAGGTTATAGTGCCGTTTACAGAGTCTTTTACGGGTGCAGTGTAAATTTCACCATCGGGAATATTCCTTTCGCCCGAACACTTGGTACTGCCGATACCCTTGATTGAAAAACTAATATCCGTACCAACACCTGTTATGCGCACTTTATCAGCCTTGTCAAGGCGTGCTTTAAGTGCGTCCATTGCCCTATCCATTTTTGAATAGTCAAGGTTGCAAACCTTAAAGTAAAAGTCTTCAAACGCATCCGTACTCATGCCCGCTTGTTGTGCCATGCCTTGGTTGGGGTAACGAAGTACAACCCACTTGGTCTTTTTAACCCTAATTTCATGGTGGATTGGGTGAGAATAAAACTCACTTTCCACTTGCATGTTCTTTTCGGGCACATCGGATAGTTCGTTGCAGTTTTCCCCACCGCGAATACCGATATATGCGTCCATTTCTTGCATACGGAAAGCATCGTATTTTGCCTTTAATTTTGCGCCTTCTTCAGTTTGGCCAAGCAAAAGTTCACGCGAAACTCTGTTATCGTAAATTTCTACAAAAGGATATGCACCAACCTTATACGCTTCTTTCACGAGCGCATTGATGAGCATATAATCAATGCCCTTTGCTTCGATTAAAATCTTTTCACCCTTTTTTAAGGCACAAGAATAATTGATAAGCCCTTTCGCTAGCGCGTTTATTCTTTCATCTACCATAATTCACCTATGATTTTTACTTATTTTTGTATTTATTATACAACTAAAGCAATTTTTTACAAAGTATTTTTGATTAAATTTGAAATTTATTTGCTAATTTGACAAAAAGGATATATAATAGTAGTTGTAAAAATTCGGGCAAAAGATAAATTAACCCCGAAGAATAGTAAATTTTGTATAATTATTTTTGGAGGATTAACTAATATGGCACTCGTAAACTCAAAGAAAATGTTTGAGCAAGCGTATAAGAACGGCTATGCTATCGGCGCTTTCAACGTAAACAACATGGAAATCGTTCAAGGTATCACCGAAGCGTGCAAAGAAGCAAACGCACCCGTTATCTTGCAAGTATCTAAAGGCGCAAGAGCATACGCAAACCACACCTATCTCGTAAAACTCGTTGAGGCAGCAGTTAAGGAATGCCCTGAAATTCCTATCGTATTGCACCTTGACCACGGTCCCGACTTCGAAACTTGTAAGTCTTGTATCGACGGCGGTTTCACTTCTGTTATGATTGACGGATCACACCTTCCCTTCGAAGAAAATATTGAACTCACCAAAAAAGTTGTTGAATACGCACACGAAAGAGGCGTTACCGTTGAAGGCGAACTTGGTACTTTAGCAGGTATTGAAGATGACGTTAAGGTTGAACACGGCGCAGAATCTTACACCAAACCTGAAGAAGTTATCGAATTCGTAACCAGAACTGGTGTTGATAGCCTTGCAATCGCAATCGGTACTTCACACGGCGCATACAAGTTCAAACCCGAACAATGCACCAGAAATGAAGAAGGCATCCTTGTTCCCCCCGCACTCCGTTTCGACATTTTGGAAGCAGTTTCTGAAAAACTCCCCGGATTCCCCATCGTACTCCACGGTTCTTCTTCAGTTCCCCAAGATTACGTTAAGATGGTAAACGAAAACGGCGGTAAAATGCCCGATGCTATCGGTGTTCCCGAAGAACAACTTAGAAAGGCTGCTGCTCTTTCAGTTTGCAAAATCAATATCGACTCTGACCTTCGTTTGGCAATGACCGGTACTATCCGTAAGTTCTTCAACGAAAAACCCGACAAGTTCGACCCCAGAGAATATTTGAAACCCGCACGTGCTAACATCAAAGAAATCGTTAAACATAAACTTGTAAACGTTCTTGGTTGTGCTGGCAAAGCAGACGAATGCAAATAAGATAAAACTTAAAAACTTAAAGCCCACGCATAAAAGCGAGGGCTTTTTTGTTATTATTTTTTTTCGTTTTGCTTTTGCTCTAAAAGTTCTTTAAGTCTTTTTTCAACAGCAAGGTCAAGTTCGGTTTTGTTGGGTTCTTCCGCTTTTTCTTCCGCACCTGACTTTTCTTGCAAGGTTTTCAATTTTTCTTCCATTGCCTTTTGTTCTTCTTGCTCTTTTTTCTCTTTTTCCTCGGCTTCTAAATTGTTTTTAGCCGTTTGTTTTTTTGCAAGGATTATAAAAGTAATCATTAAAGCCAACACCAAAACAAGCAACACAACTATAAATATGAGCGAACCCAATCCTTGCATTGGTTTTTTTTGAACCTTTTCTGCCTCGTAATAAAAATCGTTAGGATAATAATTTGTTAGCAAATTAAAAAGCATATTTCACCAACTTTATTGATTAGAATTTTCTTGCGCTTTCAAAGCTTCTTGCGCTTTCTTTTCAACCAAATCGTTGAACTCTTTTTCGGCTTTTTCTTTAGCAATTCTTTCTTCTTCAGCCTTAATCTTTTCTTCCATTTCTTTTTTAGCACGTTCTTTTTCTAACATTTCAAGAAGAATTTTGTCAGATGCTTTTTTGAAAATATAAATATTCACTATTTTCGTTAAAATTTGCGAAAAGAAAGATGGGCAGAAAGCAAACATAGCCATTGCAGTATTAATAGTGGAAATATTTTTAATTGTAGCTTTTGCCACAAAATATTTGCCAAAAGCACCTAAAATTATAAGAAATACTACTCCTACAACTAGCGACACAATATGCTTAGTAAGCGAGTATGCCTTTAGCAACTGCTCGGGTGTGTTTTTTGTTTCCTTTCTTTTGCTTATTGTTGCAATACATATTACACAAGATAAGATTATGATACTATTAATACCATAAACCATCGCATTCATTATTAAAGCCACTTTACCAGTTGCAAAGTTTGGCATAAACGAACACATCACCATTGCCATAAGGCTCAAAACTATTCCGCTAGCCCAATACACCATATATGACAGCTTTGTTTCTTTTGTAACAACCATTTCCTTTTCTCCTTTTTTGATAGCATATCGCTATATTTTGAATTAATTATATAGCAATTTGCTATAATTGTCAATGATAAAGGGTGAAAAAAATGAAAATTTTTTGTGAAAGGCTGATTGAACAGCGAAAAATGAATAAAATGACTCAACGACAAGTGGCAGATAGTTTGGGGATAAAACAGCCGTCTTACATTAGGTATGAAAAGGGCGATGCTCAGCCGTCGCTTGAAAATCTTGTTGCCCTTGCTAATCTTTTTGACGTTTCAGTTGATTATCTTTTAGGAAGAAGCGAATATTAAAAGCACTTTGCGATTACGCAAAGTGCTTATTCTTTTTAATAACAACTTTCAAAAATTTCTTTAATCACTTGATAATCAAGCGGTATATAGTTTTTGATTACACGCGTTTTATTAAAGGTGCAAAGTTCGGCAAGCCTATCGGGCACGTTGGGAATATCAAACTCGCGAAGAGTGGACGGCATACCAATACTCTTAAAATATTCAGCCATTGCTTCAATACCCATAAGCGAAGCCTTGCTATCATCTTCTTCAACGATATCCCAAACTCTACGCGCAAACTGTGCAAAACGGCTTGTATTGTGCTTATAAACATATTTTGCCCACGCGGGGAAAAGAACGGCAAGCCCTGCGCCGTGCGCAACCTTATCAAATTCGCCACTCAAAGCGTGTTCTAATTGGTGAACGGCAAGAAAGTTTTCTCTACCGCAACCGGTAAGACCGTTGTGTGAAAGGCTTGATGCCCACATTATAGTCGCCCTTGCGTTATAGTCGGTGGGATTTTCAATAGCAACCTTTCCTGCGCTTATAACGGCTTTTAAGATACTTTCAGCAATTCTATCAGTAAGGTCGGTATCTTCACAAAGGGTAAAATACCGTTCCATTGTGTGCGCCATAATATCCACGACACCGCAAGCCGTTTGATATGCGGACAATGTATAAGTGAGTTCGGGGTTCATAACGGCAAACTTCAAGCGGTTAAGTTCGGTTGAACAACCCTTTTTCATATTGAGTTCAAGGTTAGTTATAACGGCTGAATTACTCATTTCGCTACCCGCCGCCGAGTGGGTTAAAATACAAGCGACAGGTATTGCATCGATGGGTTTAGCCTTGCCCATAGCAAAATCCCACACATCGCAATCGGCTTTAGCACCGAGCGCGGTGTACTTACAAGAGTCGATAACGCTTCCACCACCAACGGCAAGAATTAAATCGACATTTTCTTTTTTAGCGACCTTGATTGCTTCCCTAACGAAAGTGATTTTGGGGTTCGGCTCAACACCGCCCATTTCCACGTATTCTATCTGGCTTTTTTCGAGCGCGCTTTTAACTCTATCTAAAAGCCCGCTTTTAATTACGCTACCCTTTCCATATTGTAGCATAATTTTTTTATAGCCGTATTCGGTTATTATATTGCCTATTTCTTCTTCCTTGTTCTTGCCAAAGAAAACTTTTGTAGGCGTGTTAAATATAAAATCGTTCATAAATTAAATTACCTTTAAGAATTTATCAAGTCTATTTGCCGTTTTAGTGTTTGCACCCACAAAATCGAGAGTTTTGCCTTGCAAACTCATTTTCTTCTTTAAGGTGGAAATCTTTTCTAAAGCGGACTGGTCAATGCTACTTGTTTTATTTAAGTCCAAAGTAACGATTTGTCTATCGATAAACGCATCTTCAATAACGGCTACGAGTTTGTTTGCATTAGCAAAGAAGATAGCACCGTTTGCCTTTACAACGTTTCTCTTTTTGCCAACGATAACTTCAGTCTTTAAGCCTTTTTTGAAGTTAGAGATGTTTATAATCAAGGTCAATGCAACTCCGCCCAAAACACCGTAAGTCAAGTCAAAAATAACTGTGAGCAAGCAAGTCACTAAAAGAATAGAAGTATCTCTCACACCGAAAGTGCAAAGTTTTGAGAACAACTTAAATCTACTCATATTGATAGCAACTGAGATTAAGATTGCTGAGAATACTGCAAGCGGAATATACTGAACAACACTCATAAGCGCGAAGTAGAACACGAGTAAGAAAAGCGCGTGGAACACACCTGTCAAGGGGCTTCTTGCGCCGTTTTCGATACCTGCAGCCGTTCTTGCGATTGCACCAGTTGCGGGAAGACCGCCAAGGAGTGAAGACGCGATATTTGCAATGCCTTGCCCCATAAGTTCTTGGTTGGGGTTAAAGGTAGAGTTTGTCATACCCGCAGCAACGGTTGCCGAAAGCAAACTCTCTATCGCACATAGAAAAGCGATAACTATTGAAGGAACGATTAAAGCGCCAAACTTAACGCTTTCAATCGAAGAAAAATCTATCGGGAAAAAGCCCGCTTCAATCTTGCCGAACTTTGAGCCGATTGTTGCAACGTTTGCGCCTAAAAGTCCGTTGAGAATTAAGGTTGCGCCCGTGCAAACGATAAGTGCAACGAAAGCCGACGGTATTTTTTTATTTATTTTGGGAAGAACGAAAACGCACAAAAGACCAATTGCACCCACACCAAAGGTGGCAAGGTCAAAGTTTTTAATATTTTCAAAATATCCCGCTAATTTATGTAATGCTTCGGTTGCGCCCGTAACGTTAAACGCGCCAAGGTCGTTTATTTGACCGATGATAAGAGTTATACCAATACCGGTCGTAAAACCTATTGTTATGGGGTATGGGAAAAACTTCATAACACTTCCCGCACGGAGAAGGCTCATTAAAATCAAAATTCCACCCGCCATAACGCCTGCGATTGCAAGCCCTAAAAGACCGATGCTTGGGTTTGATACGTATGAAGCAAGTATTACCACGAACGCGGCGGTAGGCCCACCGATTTGGTATTTTGAACCGCCGAGCGCAGAGATAAAAAAGCCTGCAACGATTGCCGTTATAATACCGAACTGAACGGCATAGTTTGAGCCGGGAACGGACTGAATACCGAGCGCGATAGATAATGGCAACGCGATGAT
Organism: Christensenellaceae bacterium; assembly: GCA_045645305.1. Classification (GTDB taxonomy): domain Bacteria; phylum Bacillota; class Clostridia; order Christensenellales; family Borkfalkiaceae; genus UBA1259. Next base: position 61,132 of record JAZRIO010000008.1, on the reverse strand, counting down.
TGCAACCATGAGCCCTGCAAACAAGTCGTGGAAAAGGTCGTTTTTCTTATATCCTTTAAGAGAAGAAAAAAGTTGTGGTTTCATAATTTTATCCTTTATAAAAATTAAACAGTAAAAACTGTTATTATTTTATCACAAAGCAAGCAAAAAATCAAAATAAAACCTCCGCTTTTTCGCGGAGTTTTTTATCTTAACTTTTCAATAAGTTTATCCATTGCTTGAATATAACCATTAAAGCCTTGACCTACAATGGTCAAAAAAGCAAAGTCTTTAACAAAAGAGATTTTTCTAAAGTCTTCCCTTTCATCAACGTTAGAAATATGCACTTCTACCGTGGGGATATTAACGGCTTTAAGCGCGTCTAAAAGCGCAACGCTCGTGTGAGTGTACGCACCGGGATTTATAACAATTCCATCAACCTTATTATATGCCTTTTGAATTGCCGTAACTAATTCCCCTTCACAGTTAGATTGATAAAACTTTGCCTTTATCTTGCGCTCTTTTGCGCCGTTTTTAATAAGTTTTACCAAACTTTTATAGGTTTTATCGCCATAAATGTGCTTTTCCCTTATTCCAAGCATATTAAGGTTTGGTCCGTTCACAAAAAGAATTTTCATAATTTTTCAATCACTCCTTTAACCGCCATTTCTACACTTTGGTTGTTGTCCACTATAAAATCACTAAATAGTTTATAGTTTTTTTCCCGTTCGAAATAAAGTTTTTGAACGGTGATTAAGTCCTTTGATAAAGGTCTGCCGTTGGTTGCAAGTTTTTCAATATCCCTTTGCACCCAAAATATTATGCCGTTAGATTTTAATGGGAACAAATTCTCTTCCCTTGTTACCGCACCGCCACCCGTTGCTATAACTCTGCCCGTTTTTAGAGAAACATCTTTTATAACATTGGTTTCAATCTCTCTAAACCCTGCTTCACCATATAACTCAAAAATTTCGGGGATTTTTTTACCCGTACGGCGGACTATCTCACTATCCGTATCGATAAACTCTAGATTAAGCGCTTTTGCAAGTTGTATCCCAACCGTGCTCTTCCCAGAACCTGGCATACCGACAAGCACGATATTGGTCTTCTCCTTTTGCATTTGCTTAATTATTTTATCAATCCTATCATCACTCGATTTTCTTGACCTAAATTTTTCGCTAGCATACTTTGCTTGCGCGACAAGCATCGGTAAGCCGTTGGTGTTTTTTATACCCCTTTTTTGTGCTTCAAAGCAAAGCATAGTAAGGTTTGGATTATAAACAACATCGGCAACCCCTTCAAGCAAAGGAAAGCCATCAAGGTCAATCGGTGCGCTATAATTATCGGGGAACATACCCACGGGTGTGGTGTTAATTATAACTTGAACATCAGTTTGCGCTTTATAATTTTGGTAGTTTATCTCGCCTGCTCTTGAAACCTTGACAATGCGCCTTGCCCCTAAACTTTCGGCAACGGCGGTTGCGGTCTTGCTTGTTCCACCGCTACCCAAAATCATAACCACCTTATCTTTTATGTTTATATTCGCGCGGTTTAACATATATTTCATACCGTCAAAATCGGTGTTATAGCCAATTAACTTGCCCTTTTCTCTCACCACCGTGTTGACCGCACCAATCTTTCTTGCGCCCTCGTCAATCTCGCTTAAATATTTAATTATTTCAGTCTTATAGGGAATTGTAACATTAAAACCTTTTATTTTTTTTCTGCTCACAAACTCTTCTAAATCGCTAGAGTTTAGAGTGTAAAGGTTATATTCGTACTTGCCAAGTTTGTTATGTATGCTTTGAGAATAACTGTGGCGCAAACTTTGCCCAATGAGTCCAAATCTTTCTTTAATTTGCATCTAAATTGTTTCCTTATACGCACCTAAGAAGGTAAACTGCTCGGTAGAATTATCAAGTTCTATCAAAAGGTTTTTAACGCCTTTATTCTTTATGTCGCACTCAAAGTCAAAGTAGAACATAAACTCAAAAGATGAGCCCACGATAGGTCTTGATTCAAGTTTGGTTAGGTTTATGCCGAGATTTGAAAACTTTGACAATAACTTGTTCAAACTTCCTGGTGAGTTTTGCGGAAGAGTGGTCATAATACTAATCTTTTCCGCACCCTTATAAAACTCCATATCCTTTGCAATAAGGATAAAACGGGTATAGTTGTTATCACTATCTTGGATGTTGTTTTGTAAAATTTTAAGCCCGTAAAGTTCCGCGCACTCTCTTGAAGAGATAGCGGCAACATCGTGCCTACCGCTTTCAGCAAGCATTCTTGCAGCAACGGCGGTGTTTGCAACAGCCGTTATCTTTACATCCTTAAATTGCTCTAAATAATGCTTGCATTGAGAGAGCGCTTGTTCGTGAGAGATAATCTCTTTAATGTCAGTTAACTTTGTATCTTTGTTCACGATAAGGTTATGCGAAACAGACAAACGAATACTTCTAACGATATAGAATTTATGTTCTTTCATAAGGTCATAAACTTGGTTTACAGAGCCCGCTGAACTATTTTCTATCGGGAGAACGCCATACTTGCAAAATCCCTTTTCAACCGCTTGGAAAACGCCATCGAAGTTCTTAAAGTAGGTGATGTCGGCAAGTTCGAAAAGTCTATCCGCAGCGATTCCCGAATATGCGCCCGAAACACCTTGGCAAGCGACCTTTGCTTTTGAAGGGAAAGTCAATTCCCCTTTAGATAACGCGGTGTCTATTTTTTGACCGATTTCCGATTGATATTCGGCATTTGCCGTTTGGTATGCCTTGCTCGTTTCAAAAATAGTTTCAAAAACGCGCTTTAAGTATACTTGGTTTTGCTCGTCAACCTTTTCGGTCACGCGGAGAAGAATTTTCTTTTCTCTTTCGGGATCGGAAACACTTTTGCCTGACTCCTTTTTCGCTTCGCTTACTTTGTTTACAAGTTTCATACGCTCATCGTAAAGAGTAGCAATTTTATCATCTATGCAATCAATTTGCTCTCTAATCTTATCAAGTTCCATAATTCGCTCCTAAATACAATCATAAATTGCTATTGCTGAAACGGCTTCTATTACCGCAACCGCTCTCGGCACGATGCAACTATCATGTCTGCCTTCTATTTTAAGTTTAACATTTGTTTTATCGGCAAGATTAATAGTGTCTTGCTCTTTTGCTATTGACGGGGTGGGTTTAATCGCCACTCTAAAGGTGATTGGCATACCGTTTGCCATACCGCCGTTTATACCACCGTTGTGGTTGGTTTTTGTTTTAACCTTTTCGCCCTCGTAATAAAAACTGTCGTTCGCATCACTGCCATGCATTTTTGCTATTTCAAAACCGCTTCCAAACTCAATACCTTTAACGGCAGGAACGGCAAAGACAAGCGAAGATATAACGCTCTCAATACTGTCAAACATATACTCGCCAGCACCTACGGGAACACCCGTTATAACGCACTCAATCACACCGCCAACAGAGTTTTGGTCTTGCCTTGCGCTCTCTATTTCCGCGGTCATTTTCTCACTGTCCGCTGAATTTAGCACGGGGAAGTTTTTATCAAGCGCGTTAAAATCAAACTTTTCAATATCGATATCGTTATATCCTTTGCCATCGACACTGCCGATAGAACGAATATATGCGTTTATTTCAATGCCTTGCTTTTTTAAAATTTGTTTGCAAATTCCACCCGCTATGCACATTGGTGCGGTCATTCTGCCCGAGAACTTTCCGCCACCGCGATAATCAAAAGAATCGCCGTATTTTGTGTAAGCAACATAGTCTGCGTGTGCGGGGCGCGGTGTTTTTATAAGGCTTGAATAGTCTTTGCTATTTTGCACTTGATTTTTTATAACCGCAACAAATTCGCCCTTGATTTTTTCATCGCGAACGCCTTTTATAAACTCAACCTTATCCCCTTCCAATCTCTTGGTAGAGTAGGCTGTGTTTTTTGGCTTTCTTCTATCCAAAAACTCTTGCAGTTCGTTTATAGAAAACTCATTTCCCTTTAAGCCACTCGCCTTGACACCGATTTCAGGAGCGTGCGATGCACCGAATATTTCAAGTTTTAATTTTCTTCCGTTATAAATTGAACGTTGAACGTCTTTAACCATTACTAACACGTCCTCCAACACTTATAAAATCATCAAAGAAAGTGGGGTAAGATTTTTCCACTGCGCTTGCATCGGTAAGCAATGTTTGCCCGTCAACCGCAGAGGCCATAACTGCAATAGACATTGCAATTCTATGGTCGTTATGCGAGTCTGCAACACCACTTTTTGCACCACCACCGTAAACGGTAAGGGTATGCCCGTCGCTCTCTGCTTTTACGCCCAAGCAAGATAGCATATCAATGGTCGTTTGTATTCTATCACTTTCTTTAATTTTTAGTCTTTCGACATTTGTAATAACCGTTTTTCCATCGGCAAACGCACCGAGCACCGAAAGGATTGGCACAAGGTCAGGGCAATTTTCCGCATCAACAGTAAAGCCTTTTAGGTTTGCTTTTTTAACCGTAACACTTTCTTTATTAAAAGTAACGGTTGCGCCCACGCGGGCTAAAATATCGGTTATAACTCTATCACCTTGCACGCTTTTTAGGTTAAGGTTTTTAACTGTAATATCACCGGCAATGGCACCTAAAACTAAAAAGAAAGCCGCGTTTGACCAGTCACCTTCAGGATAAACTTCGCCACTATAAGTTTGACCGCCTTTAACAAAATAACCGTATTCGGTTTTTTGCACACTAACGCCAAAATCTTTAAGCACATTTATGGTTATATCAATATACGGAGAAGATTTTAATGGAGTTGTCAAAATAATTTTGCTATCTTCTGCTAAGGTCGGCAATACCATTAAAAGCCCTGATATATATTGCGAACTTATATCTCCGCGTATTCTAAACTCACCGCCGAATAGTTTCCCACTTAAATGAATTTTATCATCTTTCGTTATCTTTGCGCCGTGTTCACTTAAAACCGAAAACAACTCATCGTTTGGTCTTTCCATAAGTTTTCCGTGCCCAATTAGTGTAAACTCACCGCCGATAGATGCTACAAGGGGCAACAAAAAACGCAAGGTTGAACCCGATTCGCCACAATCTAGCACTCTCTTTCCATCTAAAATATCTTTTAGGCAATTCTCTGTTGCGCTGATATCTTTAGAAGTAAAGTTTTTGCAGTTTGAAGTGGGGTTTTTCTTGGCATAGAAATTACAAATTGAAATTCTATGCGCAAACGATTTTGACGGGATTGCGTCAATCGTGCCTAAAATTTTTGCGCCTGAAATTTTTATATTCATCTTAAATATCCTTCAACTTCACAAATGTTTACCTTTTTTTCTACCACCTTTTCAAGGCCTTCAATCATCATAAAGGTAATATAATCTCCGCTTCTCTTTTTGTCGGATAGACAGGCGGAAGCGATATCTTTTATACTAAACGGCACTTTTTCCGCCTTAACGCATTTATCTAAAACAGTTTTTATTTCTTTTGCGCTTTCCTTATCTATAAAGCCGTGCGAGATGGAACTATCTAAAATAATATCCATACCCATTCTAACGGCTTTGCCGTGCGGTATCTTGTAGTTAGAAAGTTTTTCAATGGCGTGCGCAGGGGTGTGCCCTAAGTTCAAAAGTTTTCTCTTTCCGCCTTCGAACTCATCATCTTCTACAATCGCTCTCTTTGTGTCAATACAAAGATAAACAAGGTCTATTATATCATAATTATCGCATTTTACAAGGCCAAATACCCTTTTATCAAGAATAGTGTATTTACTCGTTTCCCCCATACCATCTTCAAAAATTTCAGTAGGAAGGGTTTTAAGCGTATCGGTATCGCAAAGCACAAGGCTTGGTTGACAAAATGCACCCACAAGATTTTTGCCTTGCTTTAAGTCAATAGCCGTTTTTCCACCAACCGAAGAATCTATTTGCGCTAAAAGGGTGGTGGGAAGTTGAATATAACTTATTCCCCTTAAAAAGGTTGCAGCGGCAAAGCCCGCCATATCGCCAACTACACCACCACCAAGGGCAACGAGTGCGTCGGTGCGGGTAATCTCGTTTTCAGCAAGGAAGTTTAGTATTTGGCCGTAAGTGGTAAGGTTTTTACTCTCTTCCCCGTGCGGAAAAACAAACTTGCAAACCGAATATCCCACGCTAATGAGCGAGTTTTCAACCACGCTTGCATAAAGTTTATCGACCGTGTCATCGGTAACGATAGCAATCTTATCAGCATTAACCACACCCTTAAGGTAAGCGCCAACTTCTCTTAAAAGTCCACCACCTATAACAACTTGATATGTTTTTGACGCCTTTACAGTTATTGTTTTTTTGTTTTCACTATTTTTCATTATTCCAACTCCTTCTCATCTTTTCAGACTGCAACTTTTTCTCATTGCCATCCGCGAGAAGTTCTTTCATTTTTGTACTATCTTTTTGCTCTAACGCGCTTTTATATTCGGTTAGATTTTTTATTATGGAATCTAATTCCTTAGTCAAAAAGTCAGCGTTATCCACAGTTAGTTGTGCCCACATTTCGGGAGAGAGCCTTGCAACCCTTGTCATATCTCTAAAACTGCCTGCCGAAAAACCCATAAATTGTTCTGCCGTTTTGCTTTTGATATACGAACTTGAAACAAGGTGTGCAAGTTGAGAAGTAAATGCAATTATTTCATCGTGCTTTTCCGCCGTTGTTAAAACAACGCTTCCAAAACCTAGTTTTAAGCAATATTCTTTTAGGGCGGAAACTCTCCTGATATCTGCTTTAACGGGCACTAATATCATAGACGCTTTGTCAAAAAGTCCCACAGTTGAGTGCGCCACCCCAGAAAATTCGCGCCCTGCCATAGGGTGGGTGCTTATAAAATCAAGGTGGGGGTATTTTTTTGAAAGGTCTTTCATTTGCTTAACAACCCTTCTCTTATTACCACAACAATCGCAAACAAGCGCGCCCTCTTTTAACAGTGCACAGTATTTATCAAGCACTTGCTCTATCGCGTCGGGATAGAGAGATAAAAACAGCACATCTATATCTTTTACATTGTCTTCGGTAAGTTCATAGTGGTATGCACGAAGAAGTTTACCGTCGAGCATTGCTTTTTTTGAAAGGTCAAAGGCGTAAACTTTATCTTCTGTTCTTGCAGAGATTACCCTACCGAGCGAACCGCCAATCAGCCCTAACCCTATAATTCCTATATTCATAACAAAAATTATTCTCCGTATGTTTTTCCTACCAAGGGAAGCATTGCCTTGATTTTACCCATAAGGCTATCAAACTGAACAGGATTAAGTGATTGCGCACCATCGCAAAGGGCACGTTGGGGGTCGTTATGAACTTCTATAATAAGTCCGTCCGCCCCTGCGCCAACTGATGCAAGTGACATCGGTTCAACGTATTTTGCAATACCTGTTGAGTGGCTTGGGTCAATAATGATGGGAAGATGTGTTCTATCCTTTAATGCAGGGATTGCCGAAAGGTCAAGGGTGTTTCTCGTCATAGTTTCAAAGGTCCTTATTCCCCTTTCGCACAAAATAACTTCGCTATCCCCTTCCGCCATAATGTATTCGGCACTCATAAGAAGTTCTTGCAAGGTGTTTGCAAGTCCGCGCTTTAATAAAATGGGTTTGCCCGTTTTACCTACTTCTTTTAGGAGTTCAAAGTTTTGCATATTTCTCGCTCCTATTTGGATAACATCAACATCCTTAAAAAGGTCAAGGTTTGTCACGCTTAAAAGTTCGGTAACGATAGGAAGCCCCGTTTCTTGCTTTGCTTTAAGCAATAATTCAATGCCCGTATCCTTTAAGCCTTGGAAAGCATAAGGAGAAGTTCTCGGCTTGAACGCACCGCCACGAAGCATAGTTGCGCCCGATGCCTTAACGCTTTTAGCAACTTCTATGATTTGCTTTTCCGATTCAACCGAACACGGCCCTGCAATAACATTAAAAATACCATTGCCGATTTTTCTGCCAGCAACTTCTACAATTGAATCTTCGGGGTGGAATTTTCTATTTGCATTTTTATAAGGCTCTTGAACGCGTTGCACCTTTTCAACTATATCTAAACTTGAAATAAGGTCCATATCAACCCTACTCGTGTCGCCCACAAGCCCAAGCACAGTGGAACTTTCACCACGGCTTACGTGCACGTCAAGTCCCAATTCTTTAACCCAATCTACAAGGTTAGTAAATTGTTTTTCTTCACAAGAATTTTTAACAACGATTATCATAAATCTTCTCCAAGAATTTGTTTTAATTTACTTTGGAAATAAACACTAAGCAGTAACGCAGTATTGCGAAACATTTCACAATCGTTAGGTTAGGGTTGTCAAATGCAAGCAAGACAAGGCTCGCGGAGGGTTTGGAATGAGATTGACCTTGTCGGTCATCGAAGTCCAAACACTAAGCAGTAACGCAGTATTGCAAAACATTTCACAGTCGTTAGGTTAGGGTTGTCAAATGCAAGCAAGACAAGGCTCGCGAAGGGTTTGGGGTGAGATTGACCTTGTTGGTCATTGAAGTCCAAACACTAAGCAGTAACGCAGTATTGCGAAACATTTCACAATCCTAACAAAAAAGGCTTTGTAGCGATTACTACAAAGCCGTTCTTTCATTTCAAGCAAAAACAATCCGTATAGTAATTACTATCGAAATATTAAGAGTTGCTATTAAAATAAAAGTAAAAGTACGATTTGAATTTTTGCATATTTATCTCCAAAAACACTTTGATTATACTCCTCTTTTTTAAGGTGTGTCAAGTGATTTTTTGAATTTATATGTTTTTTTAACAAAAAAACAGCCGTTTTTGTTTTAACGACTGTTTTTTAATCTTTAAATTCTTCTTGAAGATATTTTTGAATAAATTTCCTTATACTTATCGTAATAAAAAAGGTTTGTTCCGCTTGTTGTAACCGCCGCCGTTCCCGCAGCAACGCTCATGCGCAAAAGTTCGTGCATAGGAACGCCTTTGATTAGCCCCACGCATACTGCAGCGACCATACAGTCCCCCGCACCCACAGTGGAGTTAACGGCAACAGAAGCGCTCTTACAATAAAAACTTTCACTTCCGTTAGTTAAAATTGCGCCGTCCGCACCTAATGAGATTAAAACGTTTTGAACACCATGATCAAGATATTTTTTTGAAGCCTTTATCATATCATCAATGGTGTAAACGCTTTTCCCCACAAAACTTTCAAGTTCGCGTTGGTTGGGTTTTACCATAAAGAGTTCTCTCTTTTCTATGGCGGAGAGCATATTCTCTTTTTCGGTATCGACGATAACCTTAACATCTTTTGGGATAGCGGATAAAACTTGCCCGTAAAACTCGGGGCTTACACCTTTGGGTAAACTTCCGCTCATAACCGCAACCTTAAAGTTTGGAGAAATCTCTTTAACAAGGTTTATAAGTTCGTTTTGCTTTTCTTCCGTTACCGTTTCGCCCTTATCGTTTATTTCGGTTAGCATTGAGCGTTTATCTATAATTTTATAGTTTACTCTCGCCCTACCTTTGTTGTAAATAAACTTATGGCCTACCCCTTCTTTATCGAGTACGTGTTCAAAGAGTTTGCCTTGGTCATCGAACATAAAACCTGTGGTAAAACTTTGTTCGCCAAGTCTTGCAACACCCATTGCAACGTTTAAGGCTTTGCCCGAATAGGTTTCAACTTTGTTGTCTATTCTGTTTAGCATACCCACATTGAGACTTTCAAGTTCAATAGTACAGTCCACGCTTGGATTCGGGCATATTGATAGTATCATTTATAAATCATCTCCAATTTGCTTTAATTTAAGTTAAAACAATTTATTTCTTTGCGTTCTCTATAATTTTTTCTTGTGCAGAGAACGGCACTTCTTCATAGCGCAAGAACTGTGCGGTAAACTTACCCCTACCTTGCGTCATACTGCGAAGGTCTATTGCATATTTAAGCATTTCAACAAGCGGTGCTTCAGCCAAAATTTCTTGCAAGCCGTTTGCCATTTCCATACCCAAAATCCTACCACGGCGCTTATTCATATCCCCTAAAATGTCGCCCGTATAAACATCGGGTGCGGTGATTGTATATGAATAAACAGGTTCTAATATGGTGGGTTTTGCACGGCGAATACCATCGTCGTATGCAAGTTTTGCAGCAGATACAAAGGCAACTTCTTTTGAGTCAACGGGGTGATATTTGCCGTCGAACAACGTGCACTTTAAGTTGATTAACGGATAGCCTGCAAGCACACCCTTTTGAATTGCTTCTCTAAGTCCTTTTTCAACGGCTGGGATGAATTGGCGCGGAACAGCACCACCAACAACGGCATCAACAAATTCAAAGTTGCCGTCTTGTGCGCCTGGTTCAAACTTAAGGTTAACAACGCCGTATTGACCTGCCCCACCCGTTTGCTTTTTGTGTTTTCCTTCGGCTTCAACAACGCCGTTAATGGTTTCCTTAAATGCAACCTTGGGGTCTTTTAACACCGCTTCCGCACCGAACTTTGCCTTTAGTTTTTTGCAAAGCACATCGAGTTGGGTTTCGCCTTGTCCGCGAATAACCATCTCGCCCGTATCGGCATCTTTTTCCACCTTAAAGGTAAGGTCTTCTTCCGCCAAACGGTTAAGTCCTTGGAAAACCTTGTCTTCTTCACCACTCTTTGCCGCGGTGATTGCCATTGTCAAAACAGGTTCTGGGAAGGAAATATCGTAATACTTAATCTTATAATTTTCATCACACAAGGTATCGCTTGTGTTGGTGTTTATAAGTTTATTAACTGCACCGATGTCGCCCGCAACGAGTTCATCAACAACTTCTTGCTTTTTGCCTTTCATAACGTAAATGTTGTTGATTCTTTCCTTTTCGCCCGTGGTAGAGTTATAAACGGTCATACCGCTCTTTAATGTGCCAGAGAAAACTCTTATCATATTGAGCTTTCCAACAAACGGGTCTGCAACAGTCTTAAACACTTGTGCAGAGAAAGGCTTGTTCACGTCAAAGGTAACAGATTCTAGATCGCCATTGCCGTTTGTTGCAAGAACAGGTCTTCTATTAAACGGTGACGGGAGTAAATCCACAATTTCATACATAAGGTTAATAACACCCATGTTTTGGAGTGCTGAACCACCCATAATAGGTATAGTATCACCCGTGCAAAGACCGCTTCTTACACCTGCAACAACTTCATCGTTAGTGAGCGTGCCTTCGGCAAGGAATTTATCAAGCAATTCTTCACTGCTCTCAGCCGCTGCTTCAACAAGCGCTTCTTTAAGAAGTTGAAGGTCGCCTTTAAGCGCATCGGGAGTACCGATTTGTTCTCTACCACCCGGTGAGAATTCATAGGCCTTTTCGGAGATAACCGAAACATAACCTTTCATTTTTCCATCGCGAATAATAGGCAAGTGCGTGGGTGAAATTTTTCTGCCGTATTTTTGGCGGAATGCTTCAACCGTTGCAACATAGTTTGCGTTTTCTTTATCCACGCCGTTAACAAAAATCATAAGCGGAATATGACGGCGCAAGCAGTGTTCTATTGCCTTTTCCGCACCAACGGCTACCGTGCCGTTTGCATCGGCAACCAAAACAGCCGCACCAACCGCTCTCATAGCGCTCTCAAACTCGCCTTCAAAATCAAAAAAGCCGGGTACATCTATAATGTTTATCTTTGTGTCTTGCCAATAAGTGTACGCCGCTGAAAGAGAAATTGATATTCCCCTTTGCATTTCTTGTTCGTCATGGTCCATAACCGTGTTCTTATCAGCAGTTTTGCCCATTCTGTCAATGCTTTTGCCATTAAACAAAATGGCTTCTGCAAGAGAGGTTTTTCCTGCTCCGCTGTGTCCAATGATAGCAATATTTCTGATATTTTCAGATAAAACTTTACCCATAATTTTTATTCCCCCTAAATTTTGCGGTAATTTTTTATCCCGCTTACGCGGTTAAGTTTATTATAAACCATAATTTTTGAATTTTCAAGGGGGTTTGGAAAAATAATTTTCGGGTGGTTTTAATAATCGCTCGTATCTATATGCCCTTCAAAACTTCCAAATATACTCGCTTCTCCGCCCCTTTCTTCCCTTTTTGGTGGACAAGGTGGCGCACACGGAGAACATTTTGGTGGGCAAGGCGGTGGAAAGGGTGGTTTTTCCGCCTTTTCTTCACTGCTAACAAGGTTAACCAAAATCACGTCACCACCGATTTTGATAATTTGTTTTTCGCTGATATAAATGCTTGTTTTGTCGAACAGGCTAAAAAGTCCGCTTCTCTTTTTACCAGGAACGTAAATTCCAAGCAAAACGCCCTTGGGGAAAGACAGCCTTAAATCGGTGATATTCCCTAAACTCCGCCCATCAACAATATTAATAACATCGCGTTTTTTTAATTCATTATAGGTCAATTCCATACCTTATTATATGTTATTACCCCGCCGTTTAATGAAAGAATAGAAAAATAAGCGCGTTTTTTATACGCGCTTATCCTTACACTCTTATTAAGTTTTTCATTTCCTTTAATGCGTTTTTCTCTAGCCTTGAAACTTGCGCTTGAGATATGCCTATCTCTTCCGATATTTCCGTTTGAGTCTTTCCTTCAAAATACCTTAACCTAATTATTTTTTGCTCTCTTCCTTCTAAGGTGTCAAGCGCGGTTAAAAGGGCAACATTTTCCGTCCAAATCTCATCGGTGCACTTTTCATCGCCTATTTGGTCAACAAGCAAAAGTTCATCGCCCGACTTGTTGTAGACAGGGTCGAAAAGTGAAATGGTGTCAGATATAGCATCAAGCGCGTAAACGACTTCTTTTACGGCAACATTCATTTCGGTAGCAATCCGCTCTATGCTTGCTTCTTCATCTCTCTTTTCTATCTCGCCACGGGTTTTAAGCACTTGGTAAGCAGTATCACGAATACTTCTCGGCACTCTTAAAGAATTGCCGTCACGCAAAAATCTTTTTATCTCACCTATAATCATTGGCACGGCATAAGTGGAAAACTTTACACCAACCGAAATGTCAAAGTTTTGAGTGGCTTTAATCAGTCCTATACACCCTGCTTGAAAAACATCATCATAACTTTTTGCCTTCGACCAAAACCGCTTTATGACCGATAAAACAAGACGCATGTTTCCCACAATAAATTGCTCTTTAGCATGCTCATCGCCATTTTTAATGCGCTCTAATAAGTCGTTGGTTTGTTTTTCTGTTAGTCTTGGCAAGGTGGAAGTATCCACACCGCATATAACTACTTTATGACTCATAAAATCCTCCTTTATGTATTTGACCTTAAGGAAAATTATATGAGTAGACTTTAAGTATGGCTATATAAAAAATTTTTATACGCGCTAAATAAAAGTGCTTAAAAATTTTTATTTACAAATACGCAAAAAATTGGTATAATATAAGGGAAAATCTGGAGGTTTAAATATGCAAACACATAAAATTGCCGTTATTGCGGGCGATGGAATTGGCCCTGAAGTTATTGACGAAGGCATAAAGGTATTAAATGCCGTTAGTGAACTTGACGGTGGATTTAAGTTTGAGTTTACCCATTTCCCTTGGGGTTGTGAGTATTATAAAAAGACCGGCCGTATGATGGCTGAAGATGGAATTGAGCAACTTAAAAAGTTTGATGCAATCTTTTTAGGTGCTGTTGGCGCACCTGGGGTGCCCGACCACATTTCCCTTTGGGACTTGTTGCTTATTATTAGAAAACAGTTTGACCAATATGTTAATTTAAGGCCTGTTAAGTTGCTTAAAGGTGCACCCTGCCCATTAAAAGATGTTAAAGAAGAAGATGTGGATATGCTCTTCGTTCGCGAAAACACTGAGGGCGAATATGCAGGTAGCGGTAGTTGGCTTTTTAAGGACAAACCTAACGAAGTTGTTATTCAAGACGGCGTGTTCTCAAGAAAGGGTTGTGAAAGGGTTATCCGCTATGCTTATGAAGTTGCAAAGGCGCAAGGCAAAACTCTCACCAGCATAAGTAAAGGCAACGCGCTTAACTACTCTATGGTGTTCTGGGATAAAATATTTAAGGAAATTGGAAAAGACTACCCCGAAGTTAAAACCTATTCATACCTTGTTGACGCGGCAAGTATGTTTATGATTAAAGACCCGAAAAGGTTTGAAGTTGTTGTTACTTCTAACTTGTTTGGCGATATACTAACCGACCTTGGCGCAGCAATCGCAGGCGGTATGGGACTTGCTGCGGGCGCAAACCTAAACCCCGATAGAACTTTCCCGTCTATGTTTGAGCCTATCCACGGCTCTGCCCCTGACATTGCAGGCAAGGGTATTGCAAACCCCCTTGCAACAGTTTGGTCGGCAAGCCAATTACTCGACTTCTTCGGTCACGAAGATTGGGGCAAAAAACTTATCGACATCATTGAGCAAATGCTTGTTGAAAGAAAAACACTCACCCCCGACCTTGGCGGTAAGGCCTCTACAAGTGAAGTTGGCAATGAAGTTATCACTAAATTAAAGGCTTAGTTAAAAACATAAAAGCGGTGCAAAAGCACCGCTTTTTTTATACCATTTTGCTAAATTCTTTTTTTAGGCGGACTATAATCTTTTTTTCTAATCGGGATATGTAACTTTGCGATATTCCCAATAGGTCAGCGACTTCCTTTTGCGTTTTTTCTTCCCCACCCTTTAGTCCGTATCTTAATTCCATAATCTCCCTTTCTCTGCCGTTAAGTTTTTCAAGCGCGACAATCAAAAGGTCGTTCTCCACACCCTTTTCTATGCGCTTATACACCACGTCTCCATCCGTGCCCATAACGTCCGACAGCATAAGTTCGTTGCCTTCCCAATCGGTAGATAGTGGCTCATCAAACGATACTTCGCTCTTTAGTTTTACCGTTCGGCGTAAGTGCATTAAGATTTCGTTCTCTACACAGCGCGAAGCATAGGTTGCAAGTTTAATGTTTTTTTCGGCATTAAAAGAGTTTACCGCCTTGATAAGCCCAATAGTTCCAACCGAAACCAAATCATCAAGGTCAACACCCGTGTTTTCAAACCTTCGCGCAATGTATACCACAAGGCGCAAGTTGTGTTCGATAAGTTTGTCCCTAATGTCCTTTTCACCGCTAGTTAGCCTATCAATCATAACCGCTTCTTCATCAGGCGAAAATGGTTGCGGAAGCACTTCCCCACCACCAATAAAGCGAATTAAATTATCGCTTAAATCAAACAGTTTAAGAAACTTCTTCAATCTCAAAAAGGCTTGTCCTATCATCATTTACCTCCATTAATGCGGGGTGCAAAATCACATCGTACCCCTCACCCACACCGCAGTTTGAAATACAAACGGTTACGTTATTATATATATTCGGCACACCGCTTTTATATATCAAAAGTTTAGTTAAAGTGAACGCGTAATTTTCCCTTTTTTCACTAATAGTTCTAACCGTGATTTTTCTAAACTTTGTTTTAGCGATATCATTATTTATTAGTTTAAGCGCAAAACTTTTATCGCACACTATAACGGGATTTTCGCCATCGTATAAGGCGTTCCCCGTATCCATAAAACCAACCCCGTCAAGAGCCGTGTTGCCATAAAAAAGTTTAATCTTAAATAAAAAAGCCTTTTCTTTATTCTTTTTCAGTATGTATTTGAGCACTTTTTTTAGTGCGGAAAGCAAAAGATAAACGGGCAAAAACATAATAAAAATAGATATTTCAGTAGAATATGGAATAGAAAACAAATAAAATATCGCCATAACCCCACCGCCCGTTAGCGCGGTTAAAAATAAAAACACAAGATAGTTTTTATATAGCCTTTTCGCCCCCTTTCCCTTTTGGCAAAGGCTGACTAATATTAAGCCGATAAACAGTTTAATTAACCCGCTAAAAAGGTTGTTTAGGTTAAGTAATGGCAAAATAAGTGCAATCACAGCCCCTAATAAAGAGCAAACAAAAAGCCTACACTTATCCGCCTTTTTTTCGGTCAACGTAAAAGTGGCATTTAGAAGCATATAATCTATAAAGAAGTTGTCAAGTAAAACATATTCGATATAGCAAACCATTTCCGCCCCCGAAAAAATTGTAGCATAGCCGAAAATGTGTTTTAAGTAAATTTTTTTAGTTTTATAAAAGTTTTTGTAAAAACTATTAAAAAGCCACAAGGTTATTGACACAGCATAAAAAATAACATATAATATATTTGCGACAATTTTTACCCTTTTTTATAAAAAGGCTACACTTTTTCAATATTATAAGTTAAAAAGACCACGGATATAATCTAGGTAGGATTATATCTATTATCGTTTTTCAATTCCGTGGTTTTTAAATTATTGAGAAGTGAGAAAAGTTGTCGCAAACTTACGAGAAAGGTATATTCTATGTTGCCGTGTATCGCAAGGTATACGGCTTCTTTTTTTATGGTGACAGATGAAAACTTGTTGTTTTATTGGGCACAGAAAGGTAAAAGAAACAACTAAACTTTTAGAAAAGACAATGGATGCTATAAAAGAACTTATATGTAAAAATGGCGTTGACACCTTTCTATTTGGCAGTAAAAGTCAGTTTGACGATTTGTGTTTAGATATAGTAACAAGACTAAAAACCCTATATCCCAAGTTAAAATTAGTTTATTTTCGTTCACACTTTCAACACATAAGCAAAGAATATGAAAATTATTTGCTAACCATTTATGACCAAACCTTAATGCCTGAAAGGGTGGAAAATTCGGGAAAGGCATCGTATATATTGCGCAACCAAAAAATGATAGATATAAGCGATTTTTGTGTTTTTTATTATGATAAAAACTATATTCCACTAACAAATAAACAAACTAACAGTGGAACGCACCTTGCCTATCAATATGCTATAAAAAAGAAAAAACAAATTATCAATTTATGCAACTAAAAAAGACTAACGAGTTCGTTAGTCTTTTGTTATTAATTGTTAAATGCCTTATTTCATAAATTCTAAAATAATGTCGTTTTGAACGTATAAATATTGGTCTTTAATTTTTAAGGCGTTTTCCTTTCTTTCTAAAAACTGTGCCTTTTTTGAAAGCGCGCCTTTATACTCAATGTCAAAATCTTCGTTAAAAGTTTTATTATACTTATCGATGTCAAGCCCTTCAGTTGTGCGAAGGGCAAGCATAATAAACTCAAACTTAGCATCATCCCCTTCTATCATATCGCTTGATATTTCAGGCGATTTGTTATAGATTACCGCGTTAATATACTCATCTATCTTAAAGGTGTTGGTAAAACGCCTATTTTCCATAAACGAACTTGCCGAAACACCAACGCCGATATATTCACCGCGCTTCCAATAATTAAGGTTGTGCTTAGAATAACATCCGTCTTTTGCAAAGTTAGATACTTCGTATCTATTAAACCCTTTATTTTTTAAGTGTTTAACAACCTGCTCGTAAATATCTGCCGTGTCATCTTCACTGAGTAATTCGCCGTTGAGATAATCGGTGTAAATGGGTGTGCCAACTTCAGGAGTTAAAGCATAAACAGATAGGTGTGAAACACCGCCTGCAATGGCAAGGTCAATGGTTTTTTCCACTTGTTCTGCCGTTTGGTCGTAAAGCCCAATCAAAATATCCGCACTGATATTTTCACCTTTCAAAAGATTGCAAGAAAGCAAAAAGTCCTTTGCGGTGTGGATTCTGTTCAGCCTTTTTAGTTGGTCATCAAACCCTGTTTGAAGCCCGATTGAAAACCTGTTTATCCCCACGCTTTTATAGTCTTTAATTTTTTGCTCGTCAACAGTGCCGGGGTTTAATTCAATAGTGATTTCAGCATCGCTATCCACCGTAAAGCATTTTTTTGCCTGCCTTATAGCGCCCATAATGAACTTAGAGTCCACCGCACTAGGTGTTCCGCCACCGATGTAAATGGTGTTTATAACCGTATCTTTATACTGTTTTGACCTTCCCTCAATTTCGCGATACAAACACGCAAAATAACTTTCCACCTTGCCCATTTCCTTTGGGTAGGAAGCAAAGTCACAATAAGTGCATTTTTGTTTACAAAAGGGAACGTGAATATATAGTCCTGCCATAATTACCTATCGTTATCCGTTTTAAGAATTGATATAAATGCTTCACTCGGGATTTCAACAGTACCGATAGAACGCATCTTTTTCTTTCCTTCTTTTTGTTTTTCAAGTAGTTTTTTCTTTCTGGTTACATCACCGCCATAGCACTTTGCTAAAACGTCTTTTCTAAACGCTTTAACAGTTTCTCTTGCGATAATCTTACCGCCAACCGCCGCCTGAATAGGAATTTCAAACATTTGGCGTGGAATAACGTCTTTAAGTTTTTCAGCAATTTGTCTACCGCGCTCGTAAGCCTTATCCTTATGCACGATGATAGATAACGCATCACAAATATCGCCGTTTAAGAGCATATCCATTTTAACAAGATCGCTCCTTTGATAACCCGTCACTTCATAGTCAAACGAAGCATATCCCTTGGTGCGTGATTTTAGGCTGTCAAAAAAGTCGTAAATAATTTCGTTAAGGGGAAGAATATACTTTAACTCTACCCTTGATTTATCAAGGTATACAAGGTCTTTATAGATTCCGCGCTTGAATTGGCAAAGTTCCATAATAGGCCCAACAAATTCGGGCGGTGTTAAAATACTTGCCTTGATTATCGGCTCTTCCATATAATCAATTTCAGTAACGGGTGGCAAGTGTGTGGGGTTTTCGATAACCAACTGCGTTCCGTCGGTCTTATAAACCTTATACGAAACTGATGGCGCAGTTGTTATAATCTCTAAATCAAATTCCCTTTCAATACGCTCTTGAATAACGTCCATATGCAAAAGCCCCAAAAAGCCACATCTAAAGCCAAAGCCAAGTGCTGCAGAGTTGTCAGGCTCTATTGAAAGTGCCGCATCGTTGAGTTTAAGTTTTAAGAGTGCATCTTTAAGGTCGTTATACTTACTTCCGTCAAGTGGGAACACGCCCGAGAACACCATAGGAAGCGCCTTTTTATAACCGGGCAACGGCTCTTTCGCGGGGTTTAAGGCATCGGTTATGGTATCGCCAACCGCCGTGTCTTCGATGCTTTTAATACTTGCCGCAATATAACCAACTTCGCCTGCAACGAGGCTGTCTTTGGGTTGCATTTTGGGTGAAAACACACCAACTTCAGTAACATCAAACTGCTTATCCGACATAAAGGTCTTAATCTTTGTGCCGATTTTAACAGTTCCGTCCATAATTCTAACAAAGCAAATAACACCCTTAAAATTATCGTAATAACTGTCGAAAATAAGTGCCTTTAACGGCGCGTTTTCATCGCCTTTGGGGGCAGGGATTCTTTCTATAACTTGCTCTAAAACTTCTTCAATATTGAGCCCCGTTTTTGCTGAAATTCTTGGTGCGGTGGAAGCCTCAATTCCCAAAATATCTTCAACCTCAGTTGCTACTTCGTCAGGGCGAGCGGAAGCCAAGTCCATTTTGTTAATAACGGGCATAATCTCTAAATCGTTATCTATTGCAAGGTATGCGTTTGCAAGAGTTTGCGCTTGAACGCCTTGCGTTGCATCGACAATAAGGATTGCCCCTTCACACGCTTTAAGTGAACGCGAAACTTCATAAGTAAAGTCTACGTGACCGGGGGTATCGATAAGGTTGAAGATATACTCCTCGCCATTTTTTGCCTTGTAAAACATGCGAACGGGGGTGAGTTTTATGGTAATTCCCCTTTCCTTTTCAAGGTCCATTGAGTCGAGAAGTTGTTCTTCCATATCGCGCTCGCTAACCTGCCCTGTCTTTTCCATAAGGCGGTCTGCAAGGGTGCTCTTACCGTGGTCGATATGTGCGACTATACAAAAGTTTCTAACATTGTTTCTATTGATTGACATATTATACCTTTTTTTATATAATGTGGGTGTTGATATTCAACAAATAGTATATACTATAGATTAAAATTTTGCAAGTATTTTATAAACGGAGTTACAATGCGCATTAACCAAAATCACTGGCTTTTATCCCGCCCTATCGCTCACCGTGGGCTTTGGGGTGGCGACGTTATTGAAAATTCTATCACCGCATATAAAAAGGCTGTGGAAATGGGATACCCCATAGAAATTGACCTTTTTTTAACCACCGATAAAAAACTCGTTTGCTTTCACGATGACAACTTAAAGCGTATGACGGGGGTGGATAAACTTATTTACGACTGTTCTTTAGAAGAATTACTATCACTTCGCCTTTTAGATAGCGATGAAAAAATACCCACCTTTGAACAAGTGAAAGAACTTGCTTGTGGAAAAGTTCCCCTTCTTATAGAACTTAAAAACCACCCGCAAAAAGACTTTGTTGATATTGTTGCAGATAGCCTAAAAGATTATAAAGGGGAATTTGCAGTTCAGTCTTTCGACCCCACTTATATATTGAAAATTAAAAAAATCGCACCACAATTTATCCGTGGAGTGCTTGGAACGGAGTGTTGCGAAAAGGATAAAAACTTTATCATTAGATATATCCTAAAACATATGCCCTTTAATAGAAAAATCGAGCCGGACTTTGTAAGTTATTCGCACACAGGTTTACCGTTAAAAACAAAAGCGCCCGTTATTTCGTGGACTATAACAGATAAGGAAACGGCAGAGAAAATCAAAGATAAGTGCTACAACATTATTTTTGAAAACTTTATTCCCGAGTAAAATTAAAACCCCGAAGACAACTTCGGGGTTTATTTTTATTTATCTTGATATTTTCCGCTTGTTACTCTTGAAATAAGGTTAATTTCAACGATTCCGCCTTCTTCTTCAACACCAGGGAAGTTTGCTTCCGATACAACCGTACCCGACTTAACTTCCACTCGCGTTCCGTTATCTTTATAATATATCCAGCCAACAAACTCGTATGCAAACGGGTCGTTTTCGCCTTCAGGTAAAATTACCGTTGCATTGGGAAGAATAAGTTGCTCGCCTTCAGTGAGTTTATAAACCAAAGGTGTTCCGTCAGGCACCGAACAATAAATAGTGCCCGAATACATCAACTTACACTCAAGAACAAGGGTGAAGATATAAGTCTTTTGGAAAGACGCTTCTAAAATAACACTGCCTTCTTCAATATCCCAAACGGTATCGGGAGTGATGATTTTATTGTTGTAAATAAAATATTTAAATATTGCGTCAGTTCCGTAAATTTTAGGAAGTTCACCAACCTTTTCGCCAAAGGTCACTTCTACTGTGGTGGTTTGCTTGCCATTTGCAAAGTGACCGTATTTTGTGTTTAATGTAATCGTATAAACTTCTTGTTGCCAATCCGCTCTAAAGTAAACGTCTTTTTTTGTTGATGAAGTTATAACCAAATTGGAATTTGGTGTTGCACCCGGCAAATCATTTCCTTTTGCATCAGTTTCCACCCACCCACGGAAAATATATCCGTCTTTTGTGGGGTTGCTTACGTGGGTACTTCCGCTAGTTGGAACTCTTATCGGGTTAAGCCTAAACTTTCCACCGTTATAATCGTATTTTATTCTATTTCCTTCTTTATACACTACTGGTTCTAAAACCAAGTCTTCAGTGTATTCCCACTTTTGGCCGTCATACACGTAGTCTTGAACAGTATTTTGCTTTTTCCACGCGAAAATTCTTTTATTGCCCATTGTCCCTTCTGGAAGAGTGGGCACGTTTTCACCATAGTTAACAACCACTGTTTCAGCGCCGGCAAAAGCATTGCCATTTTCATCAACAAATGAAAGGTTATATTGTGAAGGCACCCAAATTCCGTTTACCGTGCACGCTTCGTTAATTTCCGAAAGATTTCTATCCCAAATAAGAACGTATCCTTCTCTCTCATATACGGGCGCAACTAAATCCTTACCGCGAAGTACGGTTTGAATAAGGTCGCCACTAACGTGTGTTCCATCACTAACGACAAAGGTTACCTTAAACATATTGGCTTTCCACACCGCTTTTACGGTAGTATCTGAATTGATTTCGGATATAACCTTATCCCAAACCATAAAGGTATAACCTTCTTTTTCTAGTACGGGCAAAGAAATATCATCCGCACTCTTGACCGTTTGGACAAGTTGGCCACCGCCAACGCGAACGCCACCGACAGGGTCAAAAGTAACGGTAAATTCTTTACTACCAAAGCAACCCGCCAAGGTTAATAAAGAAGTTATAATCATTAGAAGCGCAAGCGCTATTGCTAAAAATTTCTTTTTCACGAATTATCCCCTAAAATTTAGTAAATTTTTCGCCACATTAATTACCAATGTATATTATACAACAAGAAAACCATTATGTCAATAAAAAATAAAAAAACCGCCTTTTTCGGGCGGTTTTCCTTTCGTTTTACTTTTATGCGCCGTGTTTGGACATTATTTTTAATAATGCGCCCAAGCCTTCATTGATTTTTTCTTTTATTTCTCTATTATACTCGCCCCTTTCTGCCGAATAAATTAGCGCGCTAAGTTCATTTACCTGTCGTTTATCCGCTTGGCTTAAGGGGTAAAACTCAATGCGCGACAACACCTTTTTAACGTGTGAAAAATCTACACCATATCCGTTATCAATATCTTCTTTTTCTTCCATATCCGTTTGCACTTCGATAGGTGTTTTTATAATATTTTCTTCACACTTGACCTTGCTTGTTAAAAGCCGTGCGAGTTTAAGTTCCTTTTCCCCAACCACCCTAACGCGTTCACGGATAACAAATATTGGAAGAGTGCAAATTGCAGATGCCGAAAGCAGTAAAAAAATATAAAATACCCCACCGCTAACGCGCGAAAAAACCCCAACCGATGTTAGGTCTAGGGCAAGCAGAGAAAAGGTCACCCACAGCCGTTTTTTAATTGAGTAATAAAAAACAAATAGGGATAAAAAGAAATTGAATGAAAAAAGTATGCCCTTTACTGCCAAAATTATATAAAATGTGCGTTCTATACCAAAATTAAACAAAAAAATATCGAACGAAGTTAAAATTGATTGGTCCATATTCACCTCAATCAAATTTTATCCGTTCGATATTGTCGTTTTACGGCTATTTTTTAATTGTTTTGTCTTTTATTACGGCATTTTTACCGTTTCGCCCGTAAATAAGTTTACAAGTCTCTTTTCTTTGACTTTAATTTTAAGCACTTTTTCCACCGCGAAAGCATAAAGGTCAAGTTGCTTTTGGTATTTTTCTTTCAGCGCGTCACTTTTAAGCGAAGAATATTTATAGTCAATAACCCTTGCGCCATCAGCATCAATACACAATAGGTCGATAATACCCTGTAAAAGCACCCCTTCTTCGGTTGCGGTGGGGATAACTTTGCTTGCAGGAACTTGAACTAAAAAACTCTTTTCGCGGTAAAGTTTACTGTCCTTTAATCCCTTAAACACATCGTCGGCAAGCGCCTTTTTAATGCGCTCTAAGTCAAGTCTATCGACCTGTTCTTTTAGAACTTCGCCACGCTCTATCATTTCAAGCACTTGCGCATCGAAAGGCTTATCAAAGTTAAAGTCCAAAAGTTCTAAAATCTTATGTGCAGTTATTCCGCGTTCGATATCTGTGCTGTGCTCTTCAAAAAGAACAATAGGCTTTTCTTGTTCTTCATCGTACGCTTGCTTATTTGCCTTTGTAACCGTTGTCTTTAGTGGCAAAGCAGTGTCTAAAATGAACGGATATCTAAATGAAAAATCCTTTTTCATCCGCTCTACCACTTGTTCATCAGCACTTGCTATAATAACAGTTCTCGTGTCTTTAGTTAGGTTATTAAAGCGCAAATTTTCTTCTTCAATGGTGGTCATTGGGAAGTTTTTGGGGATAAAGTCTATAAACTTATCCGCACCGGTAAACACATCCCTTCTGCTCTCTTTCTTTCCGCAACAAGCAAGGCGCAATGAATAGGTTGCTCTTGTGGTTGCAACGTAGAATAGTCGCATTTCTTCACGCACGCGCTCGTCTGCCATAATTTCTTTTATTAGTCCGCGCAAAATGGTTGTCTTACTTGTGCGCTCTTTATCATCAAAACTCTTTAAGGCAAAGCCAAACTCACGGCTAAATAGAATCGACTGCGTTTCATCTTTTGCGCTTAGCACTTTTTCTAATCCACACACAATAACAACGGGGAACTCTAATCCCTTTGACGCGTGTATGGTCATCACCCTAACGGTGTCTTCTTCCACCCCGTCGGTAAAGCCAAAGGCTTCGGCATTATTTTCATCATCTTGTGCTTTTGAGATAAATTCTTTAACCGATAATAACTTTCCACCGTCAGCACTTGCCGAGATAAACCTATTTAGGCGCTGAACTTTTAATTTACCACCGCGTTGCGCGTAAAAACAGCCTTCTAAATTCTTGTCTAAAACAAGTTTTTGAAGCACGCCTTTAGCCCCGATAAAATCGGCTAAAAACCTTAATTTATCAATGTATTCCTTAAACTCAACAAGCCTTTGTTTTAAGGGTGTATCGGCATTATTTATATAGTAATTAAAGGCATCAACAAAACCCAACTCTTTTGAGTTAGCACTTTCGCTATCCCTAAAATAAGTTGCAATCTCAAAAAGGTCTTCATCACTAAAAGAGCCGATTGGCCCACGAAGAGTGCTTGCAAGCGGTATGTCTTGATTAAAGCAATCCACTAATTTAAGCGCGTTTACAAGCATTGCAATTTCAGGGAAGTCGCAAACGTTTTCTTTAACTTCGCTTGCAACGGGAATATCGTGCCGTTTAAGTCCTTTTACAAGCCCTTGAACGTAGTCGGTCTTTTTGTTTCTCGTTAAAATTACAATATCGCCATAGGTAACTTGTTTTTCCTTACCTTCTTTAACGTCGTAATAAGTTTTTGTGAGTTCTTGATTGATTAGTTCGGTAACGAGTGTCGCAACCGAACAAGCATCTTCATCCGCATCTTCAATATTATCTTCTAAAACGTCGTATATTCTAGGAGTTTCTTCAATCTTGTTTTTATCCGCCACGTGCAAATATGTAAAGTCCGTTCTTCCGTCCGCACCCTCGGGATAACCACCGCCAAACTTTAGGCGAGAAGTTTTGCTATATTCTTCACCAAAAAACTCTTCGGTCATACAAAAATCAAAGATATCGTTAACCGACTTGATAACAGTTTTTGCCGAACGGAAGTTATCGTTTAAGCGAACAACCGCTTGACCTTCGTCTTGCATTTTTTTAGTCTTTGCCGAAAAAATCTCTGGTCTACAACCCCTAAACCCATAAATGCTTTGTTTGATATCGCCAACCATAAATAGGTTATCGTTGCTTATAGAAGAAATTATTTTGTCTTGAACACCGTTGGTATCTTGGCACTCATCAACAAAAATAAATTTATATTTTGACCTAATATCTTTAGCGAGTTGCTCATCGTATAAAATATTTAGTGCAAAATGTTCTAAATCGTTAAAGTCAAGCAAGTTTTCTTCCCTTTTTAAGGCAGTATATATCTCGCTAAACTTCCTTATTAACTTAACAAAATTATCAGTGTTTGTTAAATTTTCTTGCAAGGTTTTTTCATCGGCAAGGTCGTTAAAATAAGTTTCTGCAAACTTATCAAGTTTTTTGTTTAGCCTTGCTTTGCAACTGTTAAGCAACTCTTTATACTCTAATTGAATAGGCGTCAAATTGCTATCAAAATTCATCGTTACCTTAAACCCGTTTACCATCTTAAGTATTGATAAATCGGGCGCGGATATCAACGCGTCTAGCGTTTGAATCATAGAGTCTGCAAGTGCAGTTGCCTTTTTTAACCCTTCGGTTTTAAAAAATATTTGCGCGCTAACGGCGTCGTTTTTGATTGAAATTAGTTGCTTGTTTAAGTATTGTTTATAACGCGCTTTTATCTTCTCATAACCGTCTACAGTATAGTTAGTTAAATGCTTGTTTAACAAAACTTCGGGATCGGCTTCGGATGACGCAAACTCGTGTGCACTTAAAACCAACTTTTTAAGCGAACTATCCGCGCGTGATTGAGCAAACCTATCCACAAGGTTAATAAACCACTCTTCACCGCTATCATAAAAATGCTTAAAGGCTAAATCTATCGCTTCGCTCTTTATAATATCCGCTTGTGATTGGTCGCAAATTTTAAAGTCGGGACTTAAACCAACTTTGAAAAAGTATGTTCTTATAAGTTTACCGCAAAAAGAGTGCAAGGTGGATATATCTGCCGTGCTGACTTCGTTAACCTGTTCTATAAGCACCCTGTTTCCGTCTTTAGCAATCTTTTTTATTAATGCGCTTTTTAATTTTTCTTTCATTTCAAGCGCAGCCATTTCGGTAAAAGTAACGGCAAGTATCTCTTTCACCGTTGCCTTTTGTTCGGTTACAAGCCTTATAACGCGCTCTATCATAGTGTGTGTTTTACCGCTACCTGCAGAGGCGGTTACTAAAATGTTACCGCTATCGTGAAGAACAACTTTTTCTTGTTCGGCTGTTAATCGTGCCATGTTATTCTTCCCCCTTTTCTGCATTTTGTATGGTTTGGCTATTTACCGCACCGACCTTTCTAACCATGCCGTCTTGATTGTTACAAATTGCCTTAAAATCACACTTATCGCACTCTTTTTCGTAAGGCGATTTAACAATAACCCCTTCTTTTAGGCGCTCTACCGCGCGGTTAGAAATAGCCTCGGCATATTCGAGATAACTTTCAACAAGCGAGATGTCAAAGGCATTTTTTGGTTGCCCTTCTTTATTGGTGCTAATTGGCACAAACTCGCTCTTTCCGTTTGTGAAAAACTCGCTATCTTGCGCAAGCAACGCGTCTTTTTCGCCAAGAGTTTTACCAACTGCAAGTGAAGTTGGCTTTTCTTCTGCCTTTTTGTAACTGTTTGAAATTGGCAAGTAATATAGCCCTGCCGGTTTCTTTTTAGTTGTTTCTTCATATTTTTTTTGAACGGCAAGAGCATAGAGATAAAGTTGAAGTTTAGTGCCGGCAAAAAGTAATTTTTCCTTTGCGTCCACCTTGCCCGTTTTATAGTCTATTACCCTAAAATACTCGTCACTTTCATCAACGCGGTCAATCTTTCCCTTTATACTAACTTGTCCGTTATATAAAGTTACTGCGGGATAGATTGAATTGGGATAGCCAAAACTTGCTTCCGTATTGCGTGTGGTAAACTTAGAATTTTTAAAAGACTTATAGGTCTTATAACAATATTCTTTGCACTCTAAAAGCGCCCTAGAAACAGTGGCTTTTGTTTCCGAGTCCGCAAGATGCTTTTTATATTCTTCTTTGTTTAAAACGAAATCTTTTTCCTTTTCAAAAAGCGCGTTTGAAGTGTTTTCATCGCTAACTTGATTAAGGTTTTTAACATATCTATTTAGTATATCGTGGATAAGGTTTCCAACGGAGAGTGAATCCACTTGTCCTTCATCACGCCTTTTAAGTCCCACGGCATTTTTCAAGAAAGAACGATACGGGCACTTATAATATTCTTCAATAGCGGTTGGTGAAATAGCATCGCCTATAAGCGCTCTATTGCCGTCAAGCCTTGGTTTAACTACCTTATTAGCATAGTCTAAAAGTACGTTTAACTCATCTTCCCCAACCGTCTTAAAGTAATTAGATGCTTCGCTAAAATCATCTAAACGGCAGTCTACAAACTGACCGCATTGGTAAGCAAAAGTCTTAAGCCCTTGTTTTTTAGTGATATATCTCTCGGTTTTTGGGAAGTCTTTTAATATAAACGCATTTTCTAAAAAAGATATTATCTCGCTCTTAAAATTCTTCTTTCCGTCAAGGCTTGCAATGGGATAACTTAAATATAAACTCTCATTAAATGCCGATAAACACATTGCAAGGTTTTCTTTGGCGCGGTGATTTACCACCTTAATTTTGGGCTCTACCAAAACCTTAACCTGTTCTAACGCGTCAATATCCCCGTCGGATAAAATAGCAACATCTTGTTTTATTTGCGGAACATCACTAGTTAGCCCCATAACGAAAAGTTTTTTGGCTTTTGCAAGCGCGGTTTCCTTAAATCCACCAATAAACACCGCGTCGTTATACTGCGGAATAATGGATAATTCCATAGCGGAAACACCGCCCAAAAATACTTCCTTAAACTCGTTAAGAGATAGGTCTATCTCGCGCAAAATGGTTTTCATTTGCGAAAGAACACCAGATACCAAGTCGTAAACTTGTTCGTTTACCGCACTCTCTAAAAGATTATTTTGCTCTTTTAAGCGAATAGAAAAACTCTCCAACTTTTCTTTAACGCAAAGTTTTTCAAGCAATTTTTCCACGTCAAAACGGTCGAAAAGACCGACCAATTTTTCTCTAACCGCGTTAAACTCATCAAGGGTATATCCGCCTTTCGGTTCAAAAACAAATGGCTCTTTTATCCTTGAATAATTGATATTGTATTTAACAAGATAGTTTTCAAACGCGTCCGCAAAAGTTTTATCTTCGATAAAGAGCGGATTTTTTATAAACTTAACAAGGGTTTTTCTTTGGAAGTTTTTGCGTAAAATATCCACATAAGATAAAATTAAGGTAATAAGCGGGTGTGTTTCCGCTCTCTTTTTCTCATCTAGGTAATAGGGAATTTCTAAAAGTTCAAATGCCGACTTAATGCAGTCTGCATACGCGTTCACATCGGGAAGTGCAATGGTAACATCTTTATACTTACACTCTCCGCTAATCACTGCGCTTTTAATAACTTCCGCCACCTTTTCGGCTTCCGCATAAACATTAGATGCGGAAAGTAAATGTACCTTTCCTTCAGCCTTAACTTGGTTTTTCTTATTAAACGCAACAGGTAAAAACAAACCATCAACGATGGTCTTTCCTTCTGCGGTGTATGTGCTTTGAATTTTTTGCTCGGTTAAAGCAAGATTGTTTTTTTTGCAAAGATAACGAATAAAATCCGCCGTTTCATTTACGAACACTTGGTTATTTTTCCCTTCGGTTAAAAGGGCGGTAACCGATTTTGCACTTTCAAAAATGGCTTGCAAAATGGCGCGGGCTTGAGCGGTAAAACCGCTATATCCAACCACGTAAACGTTGGCGTTCTTTATTTTATCACTATTTCTAATAATATCTGGTAAATAATTTAATAACGAACTTTGGTCATCAAACCCTTCACTTGATATAAACCTTTCATACTCCGAGTAAACAGCATAAATATCGGCTAGTTTTGCCTTTAATACGGGCGAAGAAACTTTTGATAAATCTTCAAGCATATCGGGGCTAACCTTTGCACTTTTCAACTGAATAATAAGGTCGTATAAAGATGGTGCGAGCGTTCTAGAACTTGCCTTAAAACACTTAAGCGGTAGGCTTGAAAGAATCTTTTTAACCACCATAGCAGAGCCTTCTTTAGAAAGCACTTTATCCACCTTTTTTTGCGCGTGCAAAAACTTACCGAACGAATACACGTCAGTATTGAAAGATCCACCGCACTCCGCACAAATAAATCTTTCAAGCATAAGCGAAACCTTTGCTTCTGAAAAGATTAGATTATAAGAGTCAAGGTCACTAGAAGAATTTTTTATTAGGGAAGTTATCGCCGGAAATAACTCAAAATAAGAATCGGCTGTAATTAATTTCACCATATTAATATTATAACATATTTTTGTCACATTTTCGTCACATAGATTTACATTTTCTTTTAATTGTGGTATTATTAGATAAGAAATTTTTATTGGAGAGAAAAATGAAGAAGTTTTTCATATCTATTTTAAGCGTTTTGCTCGTTTTTGCCGTTTGTATTCTCGGCACGGGTTGTGGAGACGCCGTCTTAACCTTTAACAACAACTTCGGCGGAACTGACCAAGCCCCCACGAGTCTAAAAGAAGTTCTTAAATACAACGTTGATTACGTTGAAAATTTTAATGATGGATATATAAAGAAGAGCGACAATCTTACCGACCAAATAATAGACTTAGACTATTCGGGAACGATGGTTGAAGAGTTTGAAATTATAAGCATACTCCCCACCCACGTACAAAACAAAACGGATATCGACGTTTCTTCAAGTAGAATTTATCGCCTAACTTATAAAACGGAAATTATTGCTTCTTTTAAGATAAATGGTCAAACAGATGTAACAACAGTGACCGATTATGTTAACCAAGAAGTTTACTTCCTACCAGCGGGATTATCGTTCGCCCCCATTTACTCATCAGTTGACCAAGTAAATACTGCCGTGGTTTTCGATAAAGATAATGCTAAAGTTAGCCTAACGCGTAGCCGTTACCAAGTTGCAATCTCTTATGACCGCGATACTTACACCGTTGATAAACTCATCACCCCTGACCTAGCAAATCCCGATGCGGTAACGCACTCAAACGACCAATACGATTACGATTATAGAGAAGTTATTGACAACAACCAATTGTTCTTTGCGATTAGAAACTCATCTTTAAGCCAAGGCGCATCAAGAATTATCCCCGTTGTTTCACTCTCTTACGGATATGCCGTTGATATCTATCTTGGAAACGAAAAGGAAGAAACTTTAGAAAACTTGTCAATCAACTACAACGGACAAGCACTTACCGAAGATGTTCAAGTTCAAGATATTCGCTATATAGTTAATGCAACCAAAAATGCTGGCTCATCACAATTTGTTTACGTTCAAAAGGTAGGCTCTGAAACCCTTCCTTACCGCGCTCTCCCCGTTCAAATTGTTGAAACACTCACAACCTACGGCGCGTTTGAATCGCTCGGTGCACTCGTTTACACCTTGACAGACGTTGAAATTAAATAATAATTACAAACAAAAAACACCTTGCAAAATTGCAAGGTGTTTTAATTTTTTATCTTTTATTTTTCTTCGCCGAAAACTTTATCTTTGTTGATTGCTTGGCTAACGTAATTGTCAAGTGCATTTCTAGCAACTTTTGTTCCAACAAATGCTTCATCTTTTACAACCAACGTTGCGCCTTCGCCAACAGTTAAGGTTGCAAGTTTAGCACAGTCTTTGAACGCGCCCTTGTAAATGGTTTTTACCGTTGCAGGAATTTCAATAGATTTAATTTCTTTGCAACCGCTAAACGCGTATTCACCGATAGCATCAATATTGCCAACCAACTTAACTGAAGTTAAGTTTACCGCACCGTTAAACGCGTACATAGGAATACTGTATTCGCTTGTTGCATTAACGATAACTTCGGTAAAGGTTAAGGGCATATAACAAGTGGTGCTTGCATTTTCATTATAGTTAATAGTTACGGGCACACCCATACCATATTCGGTATCGCCAAAGAAATGAGCAATTGTTCTTGCACTATCGGTTGCTTTATCCACGTCCTTTTTGCTTTCTGCATAATAAGCATCTGAATTTGCCGTTTTGCCGATAAAAGGAACTTCTAACGATTCAAGGCTATTCATATTTTCAAACGCGCCCTTGTCGATTTCAGTTATCTTGTCAGAAACGATAATCTTTGTGAGAGTGTTGTTGCCAGAAAACGCGCCTTTCTTGATGCGAACGTTGGTAACACCTTCTTCTAAACAATCAGCAAGGTTAAGCACGCTAATACCGTCTTCAACGTAATCATAAATTGTATATACGCCATCTATCTTTTTACATTTTATACCTTTAGTGCCTACTTCATCATTACCGTCCCCACACGCGAAAAGCGAGAGCGAACAAGCAACTGCAAGCGCTAAAATCAATAATACTCTAAAAAGTTTTTTCATATTAACTCCTTATCAGCCTTATAAAACTTGTATACTCAATTAGTTTAACATTTTAACAAAACTTTGTCAATAGTTAGCATTTATTTATTCGCCTTTTTTTGTTTTATATACCCTTTTTTATGTAAAATTATAAAAAGCGAGAAGAAAATTTTTCTTTCCTCTCGCTTTTATTCGTTTAATTATATTATAACCTTTCCTTCAAAAAAACTATAGAAAAACCCTGTCACGTCAGCACCACAACTTTCAAAAACACCAACCAAATCATCGGGGGTGGCATTTAAGAAAGCATAGGTTTTATAATACTTTTCAAGCCCCTTAAAAAAGGCTTTGTCGCCTATGGTTTGGCGCAAGGTATCAAACATTATGCACGGCTTTATATACGCCATATTAACGTATTCATACTCGCTTGTAAAGTCCTTTAGACTTCTGTTCATAACCGTATTCACCTTGCCGTAAATCTTGTCGTAAACCGAACAAAAAACCTTATAAGTCTTCTCGGAAGAATCTATTAGTTGCTCTCTTTTAAGGTTGTATTCGGGATAATTTTCGTAAAATATAACAACCGAATATTCGGTAAGTCCTTCATCTAAAAAGCCGTGTTCGATCTCGTTATTTCCCACCACGCTTTGCCACCATTGGTGCGCAGTTTCGTGCACGATAACTTCCCCAAAGGCGCTCGGCTCAAGATTATCGCTTATCATAACAAGCGCGGGGAATTCCATACCGCCTTGGATAAACTCCGTTTGCACAACCGAGTAGGTTGGATATGGGTAATCGCCAAACTTTTCGCAAAAAAGTTTCATACTCTTTACGGCATACTCTAAAGATTTTTTTGGTGATGTGTCATTATAAAAATAATATTTAATTTCAATCCCCGTAGAGTTGTCGGTTAAAATTTGAAATTCTTTGCTTAAAACTAAGGCAAGCGAGCGGGCATTTGAAAGGTTATATTGCACTATTTTTTTGTCGCCGTTAGTTTGGGTTTTTATCTCTTTTCCGCCACAGGCTACAACGTAATCTTTATCGCAAGTAAAGTTTAAGGTGTAGTTTGCAACGTCGCTATAAAATGGATCGCCCGTTGAATAGTAAACACACTCGTAAAAACCGTTATCGTAGGCGCAAAGTATTGGGTAAAAGTTTGCAAGGTTTACCACCCTATCCGTATACCCCGTGCGCGCGACCACGTTTGCAAGATTTAGTGTGTAAAAAATCTCAACATCTGCCCTTTCTTCGGGATAAATTTCCTTTTCAAGCACTACAATAAGGATATTTTGATCTTCTCCACCAATAGAGAAAGATAGATCTTTGCCACCACTTTTAACTTGCTTGACTGTCATATCCCCATAACTTAAACCGTTTGGATATGCGCGAGAAGTATACTGTGGAGCAATTGGAGAATATTTTGCGCCCTTCCTAAACGCGTTGCCAAACAAATTAAACTTTAACTCATAAATTGCGTTATCCGTGTTGTTATAAAAATCAACCCTTTCTACACCATCAAGCACGTTGCCGTTTAACTCGCAAGTTATTAAATATTCAGTAAGTATACTTTTTTGACCGCACCCGACTATGTTAAAGGTTAAAAATACCGATAATACCGCAAAGAAAAGGGCAAAAATTCTCTTCATATAAAAAACTCCGAACTAATACTTTTTTAAGAGTATCTTATTCGAAGTTTTTTGATTTTATTCTATTTTTCGTTTAAGGTTAGATATTTTGACGGGTCGATATTAACACCGTCTTCCATAACTTCAAAGTGTAGGTGTGCGCCCGATGCTGATTCTTGGCGGTTTGAAACGGAAACTTCGCCAATTACTTGACCTTTCTTAACCTTTTGACCTACAGAAACGCTATCGCCGTCAGCAATAGAGTTATACACCGTTTTAAGTCCGTTGCCGTGGTCAATGATAATGGTTGTGCCGTTTAATAAGGTTGTTTCAACACTTTCAACAGTGCCATCTAAAACGGCTAAAACGCCAGTGCCTTCTTCAGCAAAGAAGTCTAAACCCTTGTGTGTAGAAAACCTACCGAGCGTACTATTGAAAACCATTGTTTCGCTGTATTCGCCTATTGAAATCACACTTTGAACGGGCACAATAAATTCGATTGGTGCTTCCACAGGTTGTCCTTGATTATCATCGGGAATAATTGAATCGCTTGGACTATCCACGGGTGCGTTAATGCTTGCATCGTTGTTCACTAACTGCGTATCTCTCTTTACAAGCATAAGGGTAATTGACAGTGCCACCGCAATTATGCACAGTGACAGTACCAAATAACTTGCATTTCTTTTCAAAAAATCTAATACTCTGTTTTCTTTCATTTTTAGTTCTCCTTGTTTTATATCCTTCTTTATTTCCTTTACCTTGTTTTTTTATACCTAAATCTTAAAAACTTCCATAAATTATTGGCGAGCCCAGTGTAATTTGTTCTCCGCGAACGGCAACTTGTAAATTTACCACCTTCCCGCCAATGTTTTCAAGATATTTTACCTTTGGCGAATAAGCGTAATAAGATGTTATACCATCAACTTGCTCTATATAAACTATTTTCGCATTAAACTCACTTAAAAATTCATCTAAATCAAAGTTGCTTGCATCAACTTTGCAACCTTCCCCTGCAACTTTTCTCATAAAAAACATTTCTAATGCCGTGCAATTTGTTATCGGGCTTAAAATTGAGCCACGCGCTTGATACACTTCAAAATTATTGGAATAACCGCTAAATATCGGCTTAACGTTCATTGCATATACGCATATAAAAAACACGATAATTAAAATTGCGGTGAAAATTTTTTTAAGCATTAAAAAATACCCTCCGTTTTTGCACGGAGAGTATTCCCTTGTTTAATTAGTTTTATACTATTTAATTATTCCTTCTTCGCGAATCAAACTCATTGTATTTATAGATAGCGGTGTATCGCCCGAAAGTGATATTGAAAGGGTAAGTTTACTAATATCGTAATCAGTTTTTCCGCCGAGCGCGATAAACTTATCCACCATTTTGCCTGAAAAACTTGCAAGCCTTTTGGTTTCTTCACTTAAAGTCGCTTTGAGTTTATTTATCATCGCCTTTCTCATTGCAAAGCGGTTGCCTTGCATTTTGAAAGTTAAAAGTACACTTTCTTCTAAAAATCCACAAGCATCGCTTAAGTTTTTCGCTCTATCCATATAAGAAGTTATAATGGTTGTTTTATCATCAAAGCCCAAAAAAAACGCCTTATAACAATCAAGCACCGAAGATGCGCAAAGTAATTCTACCCCGCCATCGCCCGCAAAATAACTGTTATAAATAAGGTCGGTTAGTGATGGTGCGGAAAAACTAATCAGTTTGCCGTCAGTCAAAAGGTCGGCTATTTCTAAAAGAAAAGCGTTATAAAATAGTTGCTCATCGCTAATTTGAATATCGCCCACGCACTTAAAGGTGTCAAGCACGCCTTGTCTTGCAATATTATAGGCATCTACGTTTAAGGGTTGACGCATAACCGTGCCCATAACCCTATAATCGGTTAAGGCAACAATTTTAGATACAATAGTAGCAAAGGTATTTGCGCGCACTGTTTCACCGCTAAAGCAATCTTTATCCACAACAATATAGTTTTTAACGTCGGCAAAAAACACGTCAAGGTCTTCACCGTTTTTAATAAGCAAGGTTTTTGCTAATAAGCGCTTAGGGATAAAGGTCGATACAACTTGAACTAGCGGAATATTTCTTATTGCAGAAAAGTACTTTGCCGTGTCAAACAAATAGTAATCTAGCACGATAACGGCACGCACATCTTCTGGCGCAGAAAAGGTGCCACAAACCCCGTCTACTGACAAAACAAAATCTTCTTGCATAACAAGATTAATTGGTTTATTGCCTTGTGCAATAAGTTTATCTAAAAGATCTTTACCAAAACTCTCAAAAGTTTTAGAAGAAGAAAGAACTAAAACCTTGCCAAGTGGTGCAAGATGAGAGCAAAGTTCAATAGAAATAGCAATTTTTTCGCCAAAAAAGATCTCACTTTCCTTATACTTTTTCTTAAATATATTTGTCTTTATAAGATTATTTAGTTGTGTGACTTTTTCACTAAAACTCATAATTTTATCTACCTTTACCACTAAATTTTAAGACAAATGCTAAAAAATGTCAAGTAAAAGGCAAAAAATTAAAAAAACCGCAAAAAATACGCCAAAAAATGCAATATTTTGATAAAAATTTTACAAAACCCCTTGAAAAAAATCTTATATGTGGTATAATTATACTATAAAACTTGGAGGTTTTTTATGAACAAAAATGAATTGGTAAGGGCAATCGCAAACAACATTGGCATCACTTTGAAAGATGCTGCTATCGTATTGGATGGTACTATTGACGCAATCACTGAAGGCTTGAAAGCTGGTGAAAAAGTTCAAATATCTGGCTTCGGCACTTTCGAACTTAAGTCAAAACCCGCTAGAGACGGAATTAATCCCAAAACTGGCGAAAAAATTAAGATTGCTGAAAGCAAAATTCCTGCTTTCAAATTCGGCAAAGCATACAAAGATTCTTTTAACTAACTTGCGATTTACTCTAAAAGCCTGTCCTTTATGGACAGGCTTCTTTGTTTTTAAATATGAGTGCGATTTTCCCTATCGCAAAAAAATAAAAGCGTTAGATAATTCTAACGCTTTTGATTTTTGTTTAATTCGTTAATTATTTAACGATTTTAGCAACAACGCCTGAACCAACGGTTCTGCCGCCTTCACGGATAGCGAAACGGAGACCTTCTTCCATAGCGATAGGAGTGATAAGTTCAACGCTCATGGTGATGTTGTCACCAGGCATAACCATTTCTACACCTTCAGGAAGTTTGATTGAACCGGTAACGTCGGTAGTTCTGAAATAGAATTGAGGACGATAGTTGTTGAAGAACGGGGTGTGACGACCACCTTCTTCTTTGGTAAGGATATACACTTGACCTTCGAATGCGGTGTGGGGTTTTACTGAACCGGGTTTAGCAATAACTTGACCACGTTCAATATCTCTCTTGTCGATACCACGGAGAAGAGCACCTACGTTGTCACCTGCTTGTGCTTCGTCAAGAAGTTTACGGAACATTTCAAGACCGGTAATAACGGTGGTCTTTGATTCTTCAGAAAGACCTACGATTTCAGCGGGATCGTTAACGTGTGCAACACCTCTTTCTACTCTACCAGTAGCAACGGTACCACGACCAGAAATGGTGAATACGTCTTCTACAGGGAGAAGGAAGGGTTTAGCTTCGTCACGTTCGGGAGTAGGAATATAACTGTCTACAGCATCCATAAGTTCTCTGATGCAAGCGGTTTCGGGTGCGTTGGTAACAGCGTCGCCTTCGCCAGCTTGTGCGCATTCGAGAGCTTTAAGAGCAGAACCCTTGATGATGGGGGTATCGTCTCCGGGGAAGCCATATTCAGAAAGGAGTTCTCTGATTTCCATTTCAACGAGTTCCAAAAGTTCGGGATCGTCGAGTTGGTCACATTTGTTCATGAATACGATGAT
Source organism: Christensenellaceae bacterium (assembly GCA_045645305.1). GTDB lineage: Bacteria > Bacillota > Clostridia > Christensenellales > Borkfalkiaceae > UBA1259. The sequence goes on along the minus strand of JAZRIO010000008.1, from coordinate 24,119 downwards.
GTAGGGAACGCCTACTTGACGAGCAAGAAGGATGTGTTCTCTAGTTTGGGGCATGGGTCCGTCGGTAGCAGCAACTACGAGGATTGCGCCGTCCATTTGAGCAGCACCGGTGATCATGTTTTTAACATAGTCAGCGTGTCCGGGGCAGTCAACGTGTGCATAGTGACGAGCATCAGTTTGGTATTCAACGTGTGCAGTGTTGATTGTGATACCTCTTGCTCTTTCTTCGGGTGCCTTATCGATTTCGTCGTATTTCATCTTTTGTGCTTGACCCTTTGCAGCCATAGTCATAGTGATAGCAGCGGTAAGGGTGGTTTTGCCGTGGTCAACGTGACCGATAGTACCGATGTTAATGTGCGGTTTGCTTCTGTCAAATTTAGCCTTTGCCATTTGAGTTTTCCTCCAAAATTTTCAAATAAATTATAATTTTTTAATTTTTTTATTAGTTTTTTTGTTGCGTAACTTTATTTTACAATAAATCTTAACGATTGTCAACAATTAATTACGCTTTTTTGCCCATTATCTTTTCAGCAACGGACTTGGGAACTTCAGCGTAGTGGCTGAACTGCATTGTGTAGTTACCTCTACCTTGCGTTCTTGAACGAAGGTCGGTTGCATAACCGAACATTTCTGCAAGCGGAATATGCGCATCGATAACCTTTACACCGTTTCTATCGTCAGTACCTTGGATGATACCACGACGAGCGGTAACGTTACCCATCAAATCACCGAAGTAATCGTCGGGAGTGATGATTTCAACCTTCATAACCGGTTCAAGAAGAACGCTCTTTGCTTTTGCAAGACCATCTTTAAGAGCCATACTACCTGCAATCTTAAACGCCATTTCTGAAGAGTCAACGTCGTGGTAACTACCATCATAAACGGTTACCTTAAAGTCAACAACTTCGTATCCAGCGAGAATACCGTTCTTTGATGCTTCCATAATACCCTTGTTGATAGGTTGGATAAATTCCTTAGGAATTGAACCGCCAACGGTTTCGTCAACGAATTCGTAACCCTTGCCTGCTTCTTGCGGTTCAAGACGAATCTTACAGTGACCATATTGACCGTGACCACCAGATTGACGTTTGAATAAGCCTTCCGCTTCAACTGCTTGTCTAATGGTTTCCTTGTAAGAAACTTGGGGTTTACCAACGTTTGCTTCAACACGGAATTCGCGGAGCAATCTATCTACGATGATTTCAAGGTGAAGTTCGCCCATACCTGCGATAATGGTTTGACCAGTTTCGGTATCAGTATGTGTTTTGAAAGTGGGGTCTTCTTCAGCAAGTTTAGCAAGCGCGAAGCCCATCTTTTCTTGACCTTGTTTGGTTTTGGGTTCAATAGCAACCTCGATAACGGGATCGGGGAATTCCATTTGTTCCAAAATGATTTGGTTATTTTCGTCGCAAAGTGTATCACCAGTGGTGGTATCCTTTAAGCCAACGAGAGCACAAATTTCACCTGAATATACAGCGTCAACTTCTTCTCTGTGGTTAGCATGCATACGAAGAATACGAGCAACTCTTTCCTTCTTGCCCTTTACACTGTTATATACATAAGAACCGGTCTTAAGTACACCAGAGTAAGCACGGAAGAATGCGAGTTTACCAACGAACGGGTCGGTCATAATCTTAAATGCAAGTCCACTGAAGGGTTGATCATCACCAGGTTCTCTTGATGCATCTTCGCCCTTGGTGTTAACACCACCTACAGCTCCTACATCCAAAGGACTAGGGAGATAGTCAACAACTGCGTCCAAAAGGTTTTGAACACCCTTGTTCTTATATGAAGAACCGCAAAGTACGGGAGTAACCTTCATTGCGAGGGTTGCAGCACGTAAACCTTTTTTGATTTCTTCAATAGAAAGGTCGCCTTCTTCAAAGAACTTTTCCATCAATGCGTCGTCTGTTTCAGCAGCAACTTCAACGATGTTTGCTCTCAATTCTTCAACGAGATCAGCCATATCCGCAGGAACGTCAGTAACGTCGATTTCCCTACCCAAGTCATCAAGGTAGATGTAAGCCTTTCTAGTGATTACGTCTACGATACCCTTAAAGGTTTCTTCTTTACCAACGGGGATAACGATGGGAAGCGGATTGGTGTGGAGTCTTTCTCTCATCATATTAACAGCGTTGTCATAGTTTGCACCGTTAATATCCATTTTGTTGATATAAGCGATTCTCGGAACTTTATATTTGTCCGCTTGACGCCATACCGTTTCACTTTGGGGTTCAACACCTCCCTTTGCACAGAATGTTGCAACAGCACCGTCGAGTACGCGAAGTGATCTTTCAACTTCTACAGTAAAGTCAACGTGTCCGGGGGTATCAATAATGTTAATACGGTGTCCCTTCCAATAGCAAGTGGTAGCAGCAGACGTAATGGTAATACCACGTTCTTGTTCTTGAACCATCCAGTCCATAGTTGCGCCACCTTCGTGGGTTTCGCCCAACTTATGGGTTTTACCGGTGTAGAACAAAATACGCTCAGTAGTGGTAGTCTTACCAGCATCAATGTGCGCCATAATGCCTATATTTCTGGTTACACCTAAATCAAAATCTCTCGGCATAATAGTGTTTCTCCCAAATTAAAATCTGAAATGTGCGAACGCTTTGTTTGCTTCCGCCATTCTATGCGTGTCTTCTTTCTTCTTAACAGCACTGCCTGAGTTGTTGAAAGCATCAACGAGTTCACCTGCAAGTCTTTGTGCCATTTCTCTTTCGCTTCTCTTTCTTGCTGCGTCTACGAGCCATCTGATAGCGAGAGTTTGTCTTCTTTCAGCGCGGATTTCGATAGGTACTTGATAGTTAGCACCACCAACTCTCCTTGCTTTTACTTCTACCATAGGCATAATGTTTGAAAGCGCTTGAGCAAACATTTCTCTTGCATCTTGACCAACTTTTTCTGCTGCGGTCGTGAACGCTTCATAAACAATGCCTTGAGCAATACCCTTTTTACCATCGAGCATAACTTGGTTGATAAGTTTGGTTACAACCTTATCGTTATACACGGGATCGGGCAAAACATCTCTTTTTGCAATATTGCCACGTCTTGGCATAATTATAATCCTCCTTTAATTTTTGCGCGTTTTTTAACGCTTTTTAAGGGTAAACCCTTTGTTTAGTACAGCTATCACTTGCCCCTATAGGGGTAGCGAACCTTCTGCCTTTCGACATACTGCCTACCAAATCGGGTTAATTTTCCGAAGTTCCGATTATAAGTAGGTGTCTTTTGTTTTTTGAACTAAATAACTAACTTACTATTTAGGTCTTTTTGCGCCGTATTTAGATCTTGATTGACGACGTTTTGCAACGCCTGCAGTATCAAGAGCGCCACGGATAATGTGGTATCTTACACCAGGTAAGTCTTTTACTCTTCCGCCACGGATAAGAACTGAACTGTGTTCTTGAAGGTTGTGACCTTCACCGGGGATGTAAACGATACCTTCTGCTTTGTTGGTCAAACGAACACGAGCAATTTTACGAAGCGCTGAGTTAGGTTTCTTCGGCGTTGTCGTGGTTACTGACAAGCAAACGCCACGCTTTTGGGGACATTCATCCAATGCGGGTGACTTTGACTTGTAAGTTGCTTTTTCTCTGCCCTGTCTGATTAACTGTTGAATTGTTGGCATAGTGCACCTCCTTAACTTATTTCGGTTTATTCGGAAAACGGATTCGGAAAACTCCGTTTAGGAAACTGTTTTTTCTCGGGCGAGCATCAGCGCGCCCGAGTTATTATTTTACCATTTTTTGCTTGTTTAGTCAAACAAAAACAAATGATTTTGCGTTTTTTGTACTAAATGCAATTATTCTTGTTCTTCAACAGGTCTTTGAAGAACGGTTTGCGGTCCAACGTTCTTATAGTTCTTAATTCCCGTACCTGCAGGGATAAGTTTACCGATAATAACGTTTTCTTTAAGGCCGATAAGCGGGTCAACTTTATTTTTGATTGCGGCTTCGGTAAGAACTCTTGCGGTTTCTTGGAATGATGCTGCAGACAAGAAACTTTCTTTTGCGAGTGCAGCCTTGGTGATACCGAGAAGAATTCTCTTACCTTGAGGCGGAACAAGTCCGTTTTCAAGTGCGTTAATAGTTTCTTCTTCAAACTTATGAACGTCAAGTTTTTCACCGGGAAGAATGTCCGTTCCACCGGGGTTTTCAACTTGAACTTTCTTCATCATTTGACGAACGATAATTTCAACGTGTTTATCGTTGATGTCAACGCCTTGTGAACGGTACACGCTTTGAATTTCTTTAAGGATATAGTCTTGAACGCCCTTGATACCCTTGGTCTTTAAGATGTCTTGCGGATATACAGAGCCGTTGGTGAGAATAGAACCCGGTTCTACCCTGTCGCCTGTCTTAACGATAACGCCCATACCGAAGGGAACTGCATAATCTTTGCTTTCGCCTTCATCTGTGTTAACGATAACGTGAATAATCTTATCCTTTTCTTCAATAACAACGTCACCACTGTGTTCACAAACCATAGCAGCGCGCTTGGGTTTTCTTGCTTCAAAGAGTTCTTCAACTCTGGGAAGACCTTGTGTGATGTCGCCCGTTGATGCGATACCACCGGTGTGGAAGGTACGCATTGTAAGTTGGGTACCCGGTTCACCGATTGATTGTGCAGCGATAATACCAACTGCTTCACCAATTTGAACGGGATTATTGTTACTCATATTCTTACCGTAACATTTTGCACAAACGCCGGTCTTTGACTTACAAGTAAAGATACTTCTAATTTCTACTTGTTCAATGCCTGCCTTAACGATTTCATCAGCCATATCTTCAGAAATCATTTCGTTTGCTTTAACCATAATTTCGCCCGTAGTGGGGTTAACTATGTTGTTTACAGTAAATCTGCCTGCGATTCTATCACGCAATCCTTCAATTTCTTCACCCTTGTTACCCTTGATTGCTGATACAACAACGCCCTTAATGGGTTCGCCTGCACTTTCGAAGCAATCTTCTTCATTGATGATAACTTCTTGAGATACGTCAACAAGACGACGGGTAAGGTAACCAGAGTCCGCTGTTTTAAGAGCGGTATCGGCAAGACCTTTACGTCCACCGTGAGAAGAAATAAAGTATTCGAGAACTGAAAGACCTTCACGGAAGCAAGACTTAACGGGGATTTCGATAGTTTTACCGTTCGGGTCGGTCATAAGACCACGCATACCAGCAAGTTGCTTAATTTGGTCTTTTGAACCACGCGCACCAGAGTTTGCCATCATAAGGATGGGGTTGAACTCATCGAGCGTATCCATAAGTTTATCCGTAATGTCGTCGGTTGCTTGTTTCCAAAGGCTAACGACTTTCTTATATCTTTCTTCGTCGGTTATATAGCCTTTCTTATAAAGTGTTTCGACTTTAAGAACGTGCGCTTCTGCTTCTTTAAGGATAGCGGCTTTTGCCTTAGGCATATGCATATCGAATACGCTGGTGGTGATTGCGCCGATGGTTGAATACTTAAATCCAAGTGCTTTTACCTTGTCGAGAACATCTGCCGCGCAACTTGCGCCGTGACGCTTAAAGCAAGCACCAACAATCTTTTGTAAGTCCTTCTTACAAGTGAGTTTGTCGATTTCGTATTTAAGGTAATCTTCCTTTTCCTTTCTTTGAACGAATCCAAGGTTTTGGGGAATTGCTTCGTTGAAAATAATCTTACCAACTGAAGTCTTTACTCTACCCGTAACTTCTTCTCCGTCAACAACTACCGTTCTACGAACGATAATTTCGTCTTGAAGCCTAATTTTGCCCGTTTGATAAGCCATAATTGCTTCTTCGGGCGAGGTGTAAGAAACGGTATGTTCGGGAACACCATAAACTGTTCCGTTTTCATCCTTTCTTCCCTTTTCATTGTATTTTTCGCCAATTTTACGTCTAATGATGGTGAGATAGTATGCACCCATAACCATATCTTGTGAGGGTGACATAACCGGCTTACCGTCAGAGAGTTTCAAAATGTTGTTTGATGCAAGCATCAAGAATCTTGCTTCGGCTTGTGCTCCTAGCGAAAGGGGTACGTGAACTGCCATTTGGTCACCGTCGAAGTCGGCGTTGAACGCGCCACATACGAGCGGGTGGAGTTTAATTGCACGGCCAGCGATAAGAACAGGCTCGAACGCTTGAATTGAAAGTCTGTGAAGTGTAGGCGCACGGTTGAGCATTACGGGGTGGTCTTTAATAACTTCTTCCAAAACGTCCCAAACTACTGCCTTACCGCGTTCTACAGTGCGCTTTGCGTTCTTAATGTTGTGGCAAACATTGTTTTCAACAAGCTTCTTCATTACGAAGGGCTTGAAGAGTTCGATAGCCATTTCCTTAGGCAAACCGCATTGATAGAGTTTGAGTTCCGGACCTACTACGATAACCGAACGACCAGAATAGTCTACACGTTTACCGAGAAGGTTTTGACGGAAACGACCTTGCTTACCACGAAGCATACCAGAAAGTGATTTGAGTTCACGGTTGCCCGCACCACTAATCGCTTTACCACGTCTACCGTTGTCGATAAGTGCGTCTACTGCTTCTTGGAGCATTCTCTTTTCGTTTCTAATGATGATTTCGGGCGCGCCGAGTTCCATCAATTTTTTCAAACGGTTGTTTCTGTTGATTACACGACGATAAAGGTCGTTAAGGTCACTCGTTGCGAATCTACCGCCATCGAGTTGTACCATAGGACGAAGTTCGGGCGGAATTACGGGAAGAACGTCCAAAATCATCCATTCGGGACGGTTTCCACTCTTTCTAAACGATTCGATTATTTCAATTCTCTTTACCGCACGGATACGGCGTTGACCTGATTCGTTTTGAGCGATAATCTCTTTGAGTTTAACGCTTTCAGCATCAAGATCGATAGCCATAAGAAGTTCTTTAATGGCTTCTGCACCCATACCGGTTTTGAAGGAGCCAAAGCCGAATTTTTCTTCCGCTTCCATCTTTTCTCTATCGTTAATAACTTGCTTGTATTGAAGATCGGTTGTACCGGGATCTAATACAACGTGGCAAGCAAAGTAGAGAACTTGTTCCAAAGATTTGGGGCTCATATCGAGTACGAGACCAATTCTTGAAGGAACACCCTTGAAGTACCAAATGTGTGATACGGGGGCAGCGAGTTCGATGTGACCCATTCTGTCACGACGAACTTTTGACTTTGTGATTTCTACACCACACTTGTCACAGATAACGCCCTTATATCTAATGCGCTTATATTTACCGCAATGGCACTCCCAGTCTTTGGTCGGTCCAAAAATTCTTTCGCAGAAAAGACCGCCCATTTCGGGTTTTTGTGTTCTGTAGTTAATGGTTTCGGGCTTTGTTACTTCGCCGTAAGACCATTCTCTAATTTTTTCGGGAGATGCAACTCCTATTTGTATAGAATCAAAATTGTTAAGTTCAAACATATTATTCTATCCCCCTATTAAATGTCTTCTTCATCGTCGAAAATATCTTCGTCGAGAATTTCATCGGGTATAGTGGTGTCGATTTCATCATCGTCATCATCAAACATACCGTCAAAGCCCAATTCATCTTCCAAATCACCAGATTCGCTATCTTCAAATACCGTTTCGCCAATATCGGTTTCATCGATAACCACCTCTTCGCGAACGTCTCTTTCACGAACAACGGGCATATCGTCGATATCGCTTTCGATAAGGTCTTTGATTGCAAGTTCTTCTTTGTTTTCGGTAAGAACCTTCATATCGAGAGCCAATGATTGCAATTCTTTGAGCAATACCTTAAATGCTTCAGGAATACCAGGTTCACTGATGTTGGTGCCTTTTACGATTGATTCGTAAGTCTTTACCCTACCAACAATGTCGTCGGACTTAACGGTAAGGATTTCTTGCAAGATGTGCGCTGCGCCGTATGCTTCAAGCGCCCAAATTTCCATTTCACCAAAACGTTGTCCACCGAATTGTGCTTTACCACCGAGCGGTTGTTGGGTAACCAAACTGTAAGGACCGGTAGAACGCGCGTGAATCTTATCGTCAACCAAGTGGATAAGTTTAATCATATACATTTGACCAACGGTAACTCTGTTTTCAAACGGTTCACCAGTTCTTCCGTCGTAAAGTTGAATCTTTCCGTCAACTTCGCCATCGGGGTTAACTATATTGTTTTCGCGTAATAATTCTTTAATATCGCTTTCGGTTGCACCGTCGAATACGGGGGTTGCAATCTTCCAGCCAAGTTGTTTACATACAAGACCCAAGTGCACTTCCAAAACCTGACCGATGTTCATACGTGAAGGAACGCCGAGCGGGTTAAGAACGATTTGCAAAGGAGTACCATCAGCCATAAAGGGCATATCGGATTCAGGGAGAATTCTTGAAATAACACCCTTGTTTCCGTGACGGCCTGCCATCTTGTCACCGATAGAGATTTTACGCTTTTGTGCAATGTAAACTCTAACGAGTTTGTTTACTCCCGGAGGCAACTCATCTTTGTTAGCGCGTGTGAAGATCTTAACGTCAACAACGATACCGCCTTCACCATGCGGAACTTTAAGTGAAGTATCTCTAACTTCTCTTGCCTTTTCACCGAAAATTGCGCGGAGCAATCTTTCTTCGGGAGTGAGTTCGGTTTCCCCCTTAGGTGTAACCTTACCAACGAGAATATCACCGCTGTTAACTTCTGCACCGACTCTAACGATACCGTCTTCATCCAAATCTTTAAGTGCATCATCACCAACATTGGGGATATCTCTTGTAATTTCTTCTTCGCCAAGTCTTGTATCTCTTGCTTCGATTTCGTGTTCTTCAATGTGGATTGTGGTGAACACGTCTTCTCTAACGAGTTTTTCTGATAACAAGATAGCATCTTCGTAGTTATAACCTTCCCAACTCATGAAACCAACGAGAATGTTGCGACCGAGCGCAAGTTCGCCGTTTCTGGTGGAAGGACCGTCAGCAATGGTTTGTCCCTTTTCAATTCTTTCGCCCTTGTCGACGATAGGTCTTTGATTGAGGCAAGTACCTTGGTTGCTACGTTCAAATTTCTTAAGAGTATACGCTCTTTCGTTGCCGTCGTCTTCTTTAATAACGATGCAATCACTTGCAACGGTCTTAACAACACCGGCTTCAACTGCGTTAACCATAACGCCAGAGTCGTATGCGATTCTTCTTTCAATACCGGTTGCAACGATAGCGTTTTCAGGAACGAGAAGCGGAACTGCTTGACGTTGCATGTTTGAACCCATGAGCGCACGGTTGGTATCATCGTTTTCTAAGAACGGGATAAGTGCGGTTGCAACTGAGATAAGTTGTTTAGGAGAAACGTCCATATAGTCCATTTTCTCTTTAACATCTTCAGTAATTTCATCTCTATGTCTGCAAGAAACACGGTCGTTAACGAAATATTTGTTGTCAATAAGCGGTTCGTTCGCTTGTGCAACGATGTAATTATCTTCTTCATCAGCGGTCAAGTAGTCAACTTGTTCGGTAACGATGGTTTGCATCTTTCCTTCATCATCTAAAACGTGCTCTATCTTGCGATAGGGAGATTCGATGAAGCCAAATTCGTTAACTTTTGCGTATGCTGCAAGTGAAGAGATAAGACCGATGTTTTGTCCTTCAGGTGTTTCGATAGGACACATTCTACCATAGTGAGAGTGGTGAACGTCACGCACTTCAAAGGTTGCTCTATCACGGTTAAGACCGCCCGGACCTAATGCAGAGAGTTTTCTCTTGTGGGTAAGTTCTGCAATGGGGTTGGTTTGATCCATAAATTGTGAAAGTTGTGATGAACCAAAGAATTCTTTAATTGCTGAACTTACAGGACGAACGTTGATAAGACCTTGGGGAGAAACTTCCTTAGGATCTTGGGTTGCCATTCTTTCTTTAATAACCCTTTCAAGTCTAGCAATACCGATACGGAATTGGTTTTGTAAAAGTTCACCAACAGAACGAACACGACGGTTACCAAGGTGGTCGATATTGTCAACGGTGTTGATGCCGAAAGCAAGGTCAAGGTTAACTGAAACTGAAGCCACGATATCATCAACAGTGATATGCTTGTGGTTGAGTTTATCCATAAGCGGACGGAGAACCTTTCTTTGTTCAGCGTCAAGTTTTTCGGGAAGTCCTGCTTCTACCATATCGTAGAAAGCAAGGCAGGCTTCAACAAACTTAACTCTAATTTCTTTTGCCTTTTCTTCGTTCTTCTTGTCTTCAGGCTTTTCATCAGCAGGAGAAAGATTTGCTCTCTCAGCGATATAGAAGATTTCGTTGATTTCTTTCTTTAAGATTTCAGTTGCACCCTCAACGCCGTTTTCTTTAGCGCAAGCGTAAACTTGTTTACTGAATTCAAGCGTGGGATAATAAACGTATTTCAAAAGTCCAAAGAATCTGGGATCTAAACCAGTAACTTCTTCAAAGTTTACTACGTTGTTTGCAATAATTTTATGTTTTTCGCCGTTAACGTCAGCATAGAATTCGTTAATACCTGCGTTTTGGATTGCTTCAGCAGTAACCTTATCGATAACTCTGCCAGCTTCAGCCAATACTTCACCATCGGGTGAAATAACGTTTTCAAACGCGGTAAGTCCAACGATTCTTGCGCCAAGTCTTAAACGCTTATTGAACTTGTATCTACCAACGCGTGCAAGGTCGTAACGACGCGCGTCGAAGAACAAGTTTTTAAGGTGTTGCTTAACTGCATCATCCGTGGGGATTTCACCCGGACGGAGACGGCGGTAAAGTTCGATAAGACCATCGCTTTCTGATTTGCAGGTATCTTTTTCTGCGGTGTCGGCAATCATCTTGTTGCCATCGAACAAGGTGTTAAGCGCATCGTCACTACCAAAGCCCAAAGCACGGAGCAATACGGTTGCGGTCAACTTTCTAGTTCTGTCAACGTGTACCCAAAGTACGTTTTGAGAATCTTGTTCAAACTCAAGCCAAGCACCTCTTGAAGGTATAACGGTGGTGTCGAAAAGTTTTTTACCAGACTTGTCCACTTCCGAGCCGTTGTAAACGCCGGGAGAACGAACGAGTTGAGAAACGATAACTCTTTCTGCACCGTTGATAATAAACGAGCCGTTATCAGTCATAAGCGGGAAATCGCCCATAAATACTTCTTGGTCGATAACTTCATCAGTTACCTTGTTTACAAGCCTTACTTTAACTCTTAATGGCTTAGCAAAAGTAGCATCGCGGTCGCGACACTCTTTTTCATCATACTTGGGGTTGCCGTCAAGGTTGTAATCCAAGAAATAGAGTTCGAAGTGATCCGAATAGTCGGTTATCGGAGAAAAGTCTTCAAGCACTTCGCCGATGCCCTCTTTAATGAAAGCGTCATAGGAGTCTTTTTGGATCTTGACAAGATATGGAAGTTCAATTGCTTCTTTGATTTTGCTGAACGTTCTTCTCTTTACCTTGCCACATTCAATTTCCGGTAGAATTCGTGTCATTAATACACACTCCTTAAAAAAATTTAAATTATTTGCTGATTTGGTTTACAAAACATTAAATATGTTTTATAATTTACCTTGTCAGTTGGTTTTTTACCGAACAATTTTTCGCACGATTTTGTCACAAAAAAATCGTTAATTTTTTGTCAATTTTTTCGAAAAAGGCGATAAAGGTCGATATTAACCTATCATAATGCATTATATAATGTTATCTTAATTGTTCAACAATGTCAAGCAAAATTTATAACATTTTAAAATAATTTTATTTTTATGCTTTTTTATTCAAAAAAAGGCAAAGTTTTTAGTAAGGAATATATGAGAATAGATAAGTTTTTGAAAGTTTCAAGAATACTTAAACGCAGAACTTTAGCACAAGAAGCATGCGATGGCGGTAGAGTTAAGGCAAACGGCAGGTCGGTTAAGCCTTCATACAACCTAAAAGTTGGCGACATCGTGGAAATCGGTTTTAACAGTGGCACGGTTAGTTTTGAAGTTTTAGAATTGAAAGAAACTGTAAGAAAAGAAGATGCGGACAAAATGTATCGCATAATAGCGGAGTAAAAATGAAAACAACTCTTATACTCGCTTGCGCGGGCAAAGGCACACGCGCGGGCAAAGAAAAAAATAAATTGCTTGAAAAGGCTAACGGCACAACCTGTCTCGAAAAAACCTTGTCCGTTTTTTTAGAGAGCGGACTTATTGACAAGACTATCGTGACCGCTTCCCCCACCGACTTCGAAGAAATTTCTTCTCTCGTTGGCGACAAGGCAACGGTAATACTTGGCGGAAACACAAGAACTGAGTCGGTCAAAAACGCCCTTTCAATCGTTGAAGACGGAATAGTGCTTATTCACGACGGAGCAAGACCGTTTGTGGATAAACGAATTATTTTAGATTGCATAAATTCAGCAAAAGAACACGGCTCGGCAATAACTGCATTTCCTTCACGCGATACGATTATCCGCGCAGATAATGGCGAAATCCAAGAATATTTGGGGAAAGACACTCTCTATTCGGTGCAAACCCCACAAGCCTTTATTGCTAAAGATATTAAGCGCGCGTATGAACTTGCAGGCGACAAAACTTTTAACGATGACGGCGAAGTATATAAACATTATATAAATATACCGCGCGTGGTAATGGGTAGTTCAAACAACGTTAAAATTACGTATCCCGAAGATTTTGATTTATTCACTCAAATAAAAGATATTCGTTTTGGCGTTGGGTTTGATTGCCATAAACTTGTAGAGAACAGAAAGTTGATTTTGGGCGGTATAGAAATTCCGCACGATAAAGGGCTTTTAGGTCACTCCGATGCGGATGTTTTAACCCACGCGATTATGGATGCAATCCTCTCTTCCCTATCTCTTCGCGATATAGGTTATCACTTCCCCGATAAAGACCCCGCTTATAAAGATGCGGATAGCATAAAGTTATTAGAAAAAGTTTTGCTTTTGATAAAAGAAAAAGGCTACCGCGTAAAGAGTATATCGGCAACCATTATGGCGGAAAAGCCAAAACTTTTAAGTTTTATCCCCAAGATTACTAATAACCTTTCAACCGCCCTAAATATAAGCGAAAGCGACGTTGGTATCGGTGCAACCACTTTAGAAGGCTTAGGGTTTGTGGGCAGAGAAGAAGGAATTTGCGTACACGCAACGGCAATCACAATTAAAGAATAAAACAAAACCGCCCTTAAAAGAGCGGTTTTTCTTTTGGATAAAAAGACTTATCACACAAACGTATGCGTGTATCAAAAATCTTATCTAGTAAAAAATCGTTTAATATTTACTTCTTATTACTTTTTCATTTTATCCATAATATCGAGATAATAATTACCAAGCGCAATTACATCCGCACCGATATTAATAAAGTTATAGCCTAAATCTTCCAACTGCTTATGGTTTGCATAGCCACCAACGGTACCTGCCATTTTGCCATACTTTCTTGCAGTCTTTGCAACAAGTTCTCTAACTCTTGCAATTTCTGGATGATTAAAGTCGCAAGGTGCACCTATGCCTTGAGAAAAATCTGCCGGACCAAAGAATATCATATCAATACCTTCAAGTGCGCAAATTTCTTCCAAGTCTTTTAATGGTTCTGGGTCTTCAATTTGAACAATATTAAATCTTTCTTCATTTGCTTGTTTAATATAGTCAAGACCACCTGTTAAGCAGTAATTACCATCCGCGTTGCCACCATCAATAGGTCTTCGGCCAATTGGGAAGAACTTTGTGTAATAAACCACTTGCTTTGCTTCTTCCAAACTCATAAGGTGGGGAACCATAATGCCCGTCGAGTCGGCTTCAAGTGGGTTAATCAAATCGTTGTAACTACCACGCCTAACACGAGTTATAACGTCAACGTCAAAAACTTTTGCGGCACGCACGATGTTTTCTATCGCTTGATAATCGTTTGGAACGTGTTCCATATCCGTCCACAAACAGTCAATACCACTCATTGCTGCAATTTCAGCAGCGCGAGCATCCATTAAGTTCAACTTAAAAGAATAAGCCACTTCGCCATTTCTAATCTTTCTTAAAACTTTACTTTTTCTTATATCCATAGTTTATTTCTCCTAAACGTTTAATTCTTAAAAGCGTGCAAATCTTCCGCCTTCTTCACTGCATTGTTTTTATTGTTCAACTTCAGAAGTTTGTGCAACAACTTGTTCTTCGACAACTTCTTCTACCGTTTCTTTTACCTTTGAATCTTTAAATACCGAATGCATCGTAACACCGATAGATGAAAGAGCAAATATGAGAATAAAGGGGTTAAAGATATCGCCTTGCCATCCGCTTGCAAGTGAAGGAAGTTTAATGATTATAACAAAAACTAAAACGAGAAGACTTACTACAAGGGGTAAGATAAAGCCCTTGCTTGCCTTTGCGGGCTTAAACACTTTTGCCTTAATATTGTCTTCGCCGAAGCACAAAAGGTATCTAAATGAACCTTTTACTGCGCCCCTAATTCTTCCAAGCACTAAGCAAGTTGCAACAAAGAACCAAATGTTGAACAAGGGAACAAGCAATGCTCCAATGGTAAAGTTCGACATCAATAACGAAGTCAAGGTCGTAGGTATATTGATGATTTGGCTGAAAATTCCTGCAAGGCCAACCGCCATAATTACGCCACCCATAATGGTATAGATGGTTGCAGTTGCCATTGACCTAATCCAGAAATTATTACTTTCTTTTCTTTCTTTGTTTTTGTTAAAAATAAAGTTTACTACCGCGATAGCCAAAAGGATAATCGCGCCAACAATAAGCATCGCTTTGAGTCCGCCACCTTCAACAAGTCCTGAAAAGTAGCCTGATTCACCTTCTCCAGAAGCCTTGCTTGCAAAGAAGCGCAAAGATACTGCCATCAAGAAAGAGTATGAAAGGCTTTGAACTGCAGAAGTTGCAAGTCCAAGCGGTTTTTTAGTAAAGAAGCATACAATAGCCTTGATAACGTTAACAAGTGTAACGATAACGTATACCAAAATCAATACTATCATAATATACGCTCTAATAAGGGTTGCAACGATAGACATAATTTGCGCATCGCTTATTTGTGTCATATCAAGATAGTTAAGTATTTGCGATAAAATGCTACTGCTGTTTTGACCGATTAAATAATCAATCAAACTCATACTTTCACCAGAAACAGAGTTGCCACCAATACGGGTTAAGGGTGTAGCAAAAGATGCAAAAGTTGTGATTGCAAGGGCGAGAACTACAACGAGCAATACCGCATCGGTAATAAGCCTTGCAAGGCTTCTCTTTTTCTTTTGTGGTACGGGGGTTTCTATAATTTGCTCGTTAGTCAAAATTTGTTCACTCATAAATTACACCTCCGGTCTACCGGGAATACTAACTACCGTTGTACCGAAATCGGTATAGGTAGAAATTGCGCTATAAGAATAAGTGTTTGCTCCATTAAACATAGTTAAGATAACTTTGCTTGCTGAGAGTCTACCCTCTGTCACGTAATATTCCGCACTGAAATAAATATTGTATTCTTCCCACATTGCATCAACGTCGGGCATACTGCCAACGAACATCTTTTTAGCAACTTCTTTGCACTTTTCGTTGGGAATACAGAAGCCATAATCGGTCTTTACAAAGTAAGATGCATCAACGTCAAGCGCGAACACCAAAGACACCAAGTCTCCCATACCGTCCATAGTAGCAACGTCAATCATGCCGTCAACGGTTTGAATAAAGAATTGATAACGAGTACTGCCTGAAGAAGCGTTTATTTCGCTTGCGCTGTAATACTTGCCGTCCATTTTTTCGGGGTGTTGCAAATATGGTTCAATGCCGTAACCAGTATCCTTAAAATACCAGTCAGAACCAGCGGGTTGACCTAATCTTGCAATATCGCCACCAAATTCGATAACTTGCGTCATCGCTTGGTTCATAGGTGTTGTTCCTTCAACGGTTAATTGCATTTTAACGGTTGCCGTACAGTTGCGGTATTTTTCCGCATCAACAACTGACGCATAATAACTGTTTGCAAGCGGTTGACCTTTTGCTTGCAAGGGTACAAAATAATAATATTCGCCACTGCTGGTCACCAAAATATATACTGAAACGTATTTATATTGGGGCAATGCGTACGGTGTGTTGCCGATACCAGAAGTGCCGTCTACAATGTACTTAACTTCAATTTCTTCACCGCTAACGATATTTGAATAAGAATCGCTCATCGCTTTGATTCCGTCAAGTTCAGAAGCAGGAAGTTGTCTAACTTGGGTAAAACTATCCATAACGGGGTCACTAGTTTCGCCCGAGAGTTGTTGTGCCAAGAATTCTTGTGCAGTTTCTTCTTTAGTTGAATAAGTTCTTTCGGAAACGTATCCGGTAAAGGTTTCGCTATAAGCATCAACCTTAAAGCCATTTAAACTCCTTCCGTAGAAAAAGAAACCTAAACTGCACGCCAACGTAAGCACGAAACCGATTGCTAAACTAACAATTTTCTTTGTCATAACAGTTCCTTTCGCTTTATGTTTTAAGCGTCAAAATTTTTTGCGTTGAAAATCAACGACTTATATATTATAAACCTTTTATATTATTATGTCAAGCAAGAAGATAAAATCACAAAAGATAAAAACCGCTCTAATATAGAACGGTTCTACTTTTTTAAAATCAAAGGACAAAGCAAAAGCGCGATAGTGATAACACGGCTTTTCTTTTTTGTTTTAGTACTTTATAAGCGAGCAAGACAAGGCTCGCGAAGGGTTTGGGATGAGATTGACCTTGTCGGTCATCGAAGTCCAAACACAAAGCAGAAACGAAGTATTGCGATGCTTATAGGTCGATAAGTTTAGCGAGTTAGAAGCGAGCAAGACAAGGCTCGCGATGAGTTTGGGATGAGATTGACCTTGTCGGTCATCGAAGTCCAAACACAAAGCAGAAACGAAGTATTGCGATGCTTATAAGTCGATAAAATTAGTCTTTGTTTTCTTTCTTCGCTACATCCACAACTTGCTTACCATCATAGTAACCGCATTTGGGGCATACTCTGTGTGATGCTTTAAGTTCGTGGCATTGAGGACATTCTGAAAGGTTAGGTGCGTCAATTTTCCATTGAGCAAATCTAGTATTTGTCCTTTGTTTTGAAGTTTTACTTTTTTGTACTGCCATTTTTATATACCTTCCCTATTTGTTTTTACATTTACAATCGCCATCGTTGAGATTAGTTCCGCAACCCGAACAAAGACCTTTGCAATCTTCCCTACATAGGAAGTTTACGGGTATGTTCATCGCAACGAGGTCATCGATTATCTTTGATAAATCAACCGTGTCGTTTTTCACAGGATAACTTGTTTCATCATCCGCGCTTGCGCTTTCCGAAAAGTCAACTACAAAACTCTTAATAGTTTTTTCGCAACATCTCGTACACTCGCCAACAAGTGAAAACTCCACTTCCCCATCGATATAAACACTGTGCGGACCTGTCAAGGTAACCGTGCCGTTAATCTTGATTTCGCCAGAAAAAGTTACGGACGGAATATCGATAAGTTCATTATTCGGTTGATAAAGAAAGAAAAAATCGCTTGATTCTTTTCCGCTTCTTTTGAGTTGTCTAATGTCTAAAATCATAATACACCCAAATAAATAGCCTAACAAGTATATACTATTTGTCGACTGTTGTCAACTTTTTTTGTGGAAAATTTTCTTTTTCCTTTTTTATTATATATTTGCTGTAAGAGTTTTAGTTTCTCTTGCGATTGAGAGTTCTTCGTTGGTGGGGAGAACGATAATTTTAACCTTAGAATCATCGGTATTGAGATAGCCGATACCTGATGAATATTCTTCGTTCTTCTTCGCGTCGAACTTAGCACCGCAGTATTCCATATTTTCCATAACTAGTGAACGGATAAGCGGAGAGTGTTCACCAATACCACCTGTGAATACAACCGCGTCTACACCGCCAAGAACTGCGATATAACTACCAACATATTTTTTAACTCTGTATGCAAGGATTTCAAGAGCAAGGCGAGCCTTTTCGTTGCCAGCATTTGCAGCAGCGGTAAGGTCACGAAGGTCACTTGAAAGTTCGCTTACGCCCAAGATGCCGCACTTTTTATTGAGATAGTTAACAACTTCTTCGGGCTTTAAGTTAAGTTTTGCACGGAGATAGTCAACTGCTGCGGGGTCAATGTCACCACTACGTGTTCCCATAACCAAACCTTCAAGCGGTGTGAAACCCATTGAAGTATCTTGGCACTTGCCGTCTTTAACAGCAGAGATTGAAGAACCGTTACCAAGGTGGCAAATAACCATTTTTGATTCCTTGTTTCCAAGGAGTTTAATGGTTTCTTCACTTACGAACTTGTGTGAAGTTCCGTGGAAGCCGTATTTTCTAATCTTGTGTTCTTGATATACTGCATAAGGAATACCGTACATATATGCTTTGGGGGGCATAGTTGAGTGGAAGGTTGTATCAAACACTGCAACCATGGGAACACCCTTCATAACTTCACGACAACTCTTGATGCAAGCGATGTTACCGGGCATGTGGAGCGGTCCAAGTTCTGCGTTCTTTTCGCAGATTGCAATAACTTCATCATCAATTACTACTGAACTGTGGAAGTCTTCTGCTGAGTGGAGAACTCTGTGGCCTACTGCACTGATTTCATCAACGCTCTTTAATGCACCCTTTTCGGTGTCGAGCATTGCTTTAAGTACGAGTTCCATTGCTTCTTTATGTGAGGGCATATCTTGCATAATAACGCACTCTCTACCATCAAAGGTCTTTTGAGTGAGTTGACCGCCTGTGAAAGTGATTCTTTCACAAACGCCTTTCAAAATTACGCTTTCATCGGTCATATCAATAAGTTGATATTTAAGTGATGAACTACCTGCATTAATAACGAGAATTTTCATTTTTTATATTTCCTTTTAGTTTATTTTGCTTGAAGTGCGGTTATAGCGATAACTGCGATGATATCATCAACGTTGCAACCACGGGACAAGTCGTTGATAGGTTTAGCAAAGCCTTGGCAAATAGGACCAAGTGCCATATATCCACCAAAACGTTGTGCAATTTTGTAACCAATGTTACCTGCATTAATGTTGGGGAATACGAATACGTTTGCGTTACCTGCAACTGGTGAATCGGGTGCTTTAAGTTTGCCAACTTCGGGAGCAACTGCTGCGTCGAATTGGAATTCACCATCAAGAGCAAGGTCGGGTGCAGCCGCTTTTGCGATTGCAGTTGCTTCTTGCATTTTGGGAACGGTCTTAAAGAACTTATCATCGTTACCAGAGCCCTTTGTTGAGAAAGAAAGCATTGCTACTCTCGGTTCGATACCAGCGATAACCTTTGCCGTTTCAGCAGAAGAAATTGCAATGTCAGCAATTTGTTGAGCATCGGGTTCAATGTTGATAGCACAGTCAGCAAACACTGCAACGCCATCGGGGTTATATTTGTTTTCACCTTCGGGTGCAACCATAATGAAACTGCTTGATACGGTGTTGATTCCGGGCGCAGTTTTAATTACTTGCAAACCGGGGCGAAGTGTGTTAGCGGTAGAGTGGCAAGCACCAGATACTAAACCATCAACGTCGCCAGCCTTTAACATCAATGCTGCATACATTGTGTAATCTTTAAGGATTGATGCTTTTGCTGCTTCAACATCAGCATATTCGGGCAAACCGGTCTTTTTATTGATTTTGCCATCTCTTGCTTTATAAAGCATTTCAGCATAAACGATAGTTTTGTCGTATGTAACGGGGTCGATAACATTAACTCCGTCAAGGCAAACACCAGGGTTAGCCTTTAACATTTCTTCCTTGTTGCCGAGAACGGTTACGGTTGCAAGGCCTTCTTTAACGGCTTCGATTGCAGCCAAAACAACTCTAGAATCTTCACCTTCGGGAAGAACGATGTTTTTGTTTAATAAACTTGCTTCTTTTTTGATATTTTCAAGAACTTTGGACATAAATTTCTCCACTCCTTCTAAATTTTCTCTTAATTCTTTTTGCAAAATCAAGTAAAATAGTGTAAAATACTACTTGACCTTTTTATTTTACACCATTTAATAAAAAAAGTAAATAAATAGTTTGAGGTTTTTACACTTTTTATGAAAATTTGCGCCACCATTGCTGAATACAACCCCTTCCACTTGGGCCACCAAAAACATATCGACTATATGAAAGGCGCGCTCGGCGCGGAAAAGGTTATCGTTATTATGAGCGGTAACTTTACCCAACGCGGTGAAATTGCCGTTTTGGATAAGTTCACTAGGGCAAGCCACGCCATTAAGGCAGGGGCTTCTCTCGTAATAGAACTCCCCACAGTTTTTGCAACCGCAAATGCCGAAACCTTTGCAAAAGGCGCGGTTAATATTTTATCTTCGCTTAATGCTGTCGACGGAATTTGCTTTGGGGTTGAGAGCGGAAATAAAGCGTCATACCTTGAACTTGCTAAAGCAATGAACAACGAGAGCAAGGAGTTCAAAAAAGCGCTTAAAGATAAATTGGAAAACGGCGTTTCGCTCGCTAAGGCAAAGTTTGAAGCTATTAAAGAACTTGGTGATGAGAGATTTGATGAAGCGCTTGTATCTTCCCCCAACAATGTTTTGGGATTAGAGTACACAAAGGCAATTTTATCGCTTAATTCTAAAATGGATATCTTCCCTATGTTTAGAGAAGGCGACCATAACGATAAAACCCTTAAAAAAGGAATAACCAGTGCAACGAGCATTAGAGAAGCAATTAAAAACGGCAATATTAAAGCCACTAAAAAGTGCGTTCCGCCATTTGTTTTTAGCGATTTTAACGGCTATCCCATTGACTTTGAAAAAATTCTTTTAAGCGCGGTTATAACCGCAACGGCAGAACAGTTAGCACTTTGCCCCGACTGTACTGAAGGGCTTGAAAATAGAATCAAAGCATTTATTAAGGATAACCACGATTTGCAAACCTTTGTTGATAAAATCAGCACCAAGCGTTACACCAAAACAAGGGTGCAAAGGATACTGCTTTCAAACTTGCTCGGCATAACAAACTCACTTGTTAAGGATTGTTTATCTTCTCCCCTATACGCAAAAGTTTTGGCGGTGGATAAAAGAGATAAAGAGATTATTTCTCTATTATCTTCAAAAAGCACCTTACCCTTGCTTACTAGAAAAAGCGATAGCGCAATGCTTAAAAAGACCGCTCTTAATTGCTTTGAAAAAGACACACTCGCATCCGATTTATACGCATTAGTGAGTGGCAAAAAACAAAACGAAAACCAAATGATTTTGGTATAAAATAAAAGCCGTGGAAACCCCACGGCTTTTATTTTATATATTTAAGTCTTATCCACGATGCCAATTGTAATCATTATATGTTTCCGATAAATATATTGCCGCAATTGATGGGCTTGATAAATCACTGCTTAAAATAGTCGTTCCACTTGTAGCAGTTGCTGAACTTACGCACCACCAATCGTTAGGATTTTCAAAAGTTACACTTGTTAATGAATAGCAAACACCGAATGCGGCTCGACCTATACTTCTTACACCTCTTCCTATTGTTGCATTTTTTAATTGTATACATGCAAGAAAGGCACCTAGTCTTATGCTTGTTACACTGCTGGGAATTACTATAGTTATCAACCCTTTGCAAAGCGAGAACGCTTCAATTCCTATGCTAGTTACACCATCAGGAATTTCTATACTTGTTAATGAACTGCAACCAGCAAACGCATGATCACCTATACTTGTAACACCACTTGGAATAGAAAAACTTGTTCCTTTTTTGCCTGGTGCATATTGTAATAGCGTCTCTCCACTCTTTGTATACAAATTGCCGTCTATTGACATAAAGTTTTCATTTGTTGCATCCACATCTATATTTACAAGCGAAATGCAATCCGTAAACGCATATATGCCTATTGTTTTTACCCTACTTGGTATTTCGAAACTTGTCAAAGACGCACACCTTACAAATGCCGCAGCACAAATACTTGTTACAGTATTTGGAATGTTTACACTTGTCAACATCTTACAATCGGCAAAAGACATTGCTCCTATAATCTTGCAGCCATTTTCAATTATTGCTGTTGCAATTGAAACATCGCCAACATCTACGGCGCATAGATATTCATTTTGGTAGTTGCCCAAATATTTTATACCACCTTTTATCTTATATTGCAAGTTTTCACAACCCTCAAAATTTTTCGCTCCAACACTAACCACACCGTTTGGAATTGTTACTTTAATAAGCGACTTGCAATCATTAAAAACTTCATCTCCTATAAATTTACAATCTTCATCTACAGTTGCCGTTGTGATGGTTTCATCTTCTACTCCCGCTAAATACAAATATTTATTTGTGCTATTACCCAAATATTTTAGCCCATTATTAATATTGTATTTTAAATTGTCACAATCGTTGAAAGCATACGCCTCGATACTAACAATATCGTTTGGAAGATTTATGTCTTCAAGCAAATCGCAACCTGAAAATGCTTCCATGTTAATATTTTTTATTGTTTCTGGTAATTTTACACTTTTAATTGTTCCGTTATTTCCAAACGCATATATACCAACACTAGTCACTAGTTTACTGTTGTAAATTGCGGGAATATCGACCTCCGTTGTTTTACCTGTATAACCTATCACTTGGTATTCCTCACCAATTAAATCAAACTCTAATCCATCTGTTAATTTAATTGATGCACCACAAGTTTCGCATACTTCGTTTGTATATTTATGAGCGGAAATTAGTACTTTAGCATCGCAACAAGTTGCTTGTTTATAGTGGCTTTGTCCATCAAAACTCCACTCAGTAGAATAAGTATGAGTATGATTATTTCCCCCACCACAGCCGACAGCAAAACATAAAATTACCACAAGCGATAACGCGAGCAATAAAATTTTTCTTAAAGCGTTTTTCATAACCTTTCTCCTAAAAGATTTATGTAAAGATTTTACCACTTTTTATCTATAAACGCAAGGATATATAAAAAATTGTTTCTAACCAAACATACAAGCGTAAAAATAAAACTAAAAAAGCCACTGAGATTTCAGTGGCTTTGATTGTGTTTTTCTTTTTTAAGTGGTTAGAAACAAGTTAGGCTAGGCTCGACCACGCAAAAGGACTGCCGTGACCTTGTTGGTCATAAAGGTCTTTTGCGTTGGGCAGTAACGACGCATAACGAAGTTTATAACCGCTTAAACGTTGCCTTGGGCTTTCATTGATTCCGCAACCTTAATAAAGCCAGCAATGTTTGCTCCTGCCATATAGTTGCCGGGCATACCATAGGTCTTAGATGCTTCGTCACATGCTTTGAAGATGCTGATCATAATGTTATGCAATCTTTCATCAACTTCTTCAAATGACCAAGAAAGTCTTAAACTGTTTTGGCTCATCTCTAAACCAGATGTTGCTACGCCACCTGCGTTTGCTGCTTTTGCAGGTCCGTAAAGAACGCCGTTTGCAAGGTAGGTATCAATTGCTTCGGGAGTTGAGGGCATATTCGCGCCTTCAGCGAGAACTTTACAGCCGTTTGCAACGAGAATTTTTGCACTTTCGCCATTGATTTCGTTTTGGGTTGCGCAAGGAAGAGCGATGTCACAAGGAATTGTCCAAATTCCAGAGCAACCTTCGTGATATTCAGCGTTGGGGCGATAAGAAAGATATTCTTTAATTCTCTTTCTTTCAACTTCTTTGATTTGCTTAACAGCATCGAGGTCGATACCGTCTTTATCGTAGATGTAGCCGTTGCTATCAGACATTGCAACAACTTTTGCGCCATAGGTGGTTGCCTTTTCGCAAGCATAGATTGCAACGTTGCCAGAACCAGAAACAAGAACTGTTTTGCCTTCAAAGCTCATGCCGTTAGCAAGGAGCATTTCGTTTGTGAAATAGCAAAGTCCATAGCCTGTTGCTTGTTTTCTTGCAAGTGAGCCACCATATTGTAAGCCCTTGCCTGTAAGAACGCCAACCCATTCGTTTCTAATTCTCTTATATTGACCGAACATATAGCCAACTTCTCTTGCGCCCACGCCGATGTCACCAGCTGGAACGTCAAGGTCAGCACCGATATGACGATAAAGTTCTGTCATAAAGCTTTGGCAGAAATTCATAATTTCGTTGTCAGACTTGCCCTTAGGGTCAAAGTCAGAACCACCCTTACCACCGCCGATAGGAAGACCGGTCAAAGAATTCTTGAAAATCTGCTCAAAGCCCAAGAACTTGATAATACCCAAGTTT
>JAZRIO010000007.1:0-95597 GCA_045645305.1 Christensenellaceae bacterium | reverse complement strand
CCAAAAAGAATACGCGTTTACTTTCAAGAAATCGCTTGAACTTGAAGAAATGCCTAGCACCGAAAAGACCTACTCTTACGACGGGGATAAAATGTTATCCTTTAATGGCGAAGAGTGTGTATACGATGCAATAGGCAACCCGACAACTTATAGAGGTAAGAGCGCAACTTGGTCAAACGGCAGAAATATGACCGCCTTTGACGGACATACCTTTACTTACGACGCGTTTGGTAGAAGAAGTAGCAAAGATAATATTACCTTTACTTATGATAGAAAAGGAAATATTACTTCCCAAAGCAATGGCTTAAAGTTTACTTATGACCATACGGGTGTGCTTGGCTTTACTTATGGCTTTGGCATGTATTGCTTCCGTAAAGACGCACAAGGCAATATACTTGCTATTATTGACACAAACGGCACGATTTTAGCAAGATATATTTACGACGCGTGGGGCAATCACAAAGTTGTGGATAATGTAGGAGCAGAGATTACTGACCAAACTCACGTAGGCAATCTTAACCCGTTTAGATATCGTGGATATTACTTTGATACTGAAACAGGCTTGTATTTCTTAAAGACAAGATATTACGACCCACAAACTTGTAGATTTATTACCATTGATAGCATAGAATACATTGACCCAGAAACAATTAACGGCTTAAATCTCTACGCGTATTGTGGCAACAATCCTGTAATGAATATTGACCCTACGGGAACGAGCGTTCAAGTTAATGCTAGTGCATTATACTATTCGTTGTTTCATCGAAATGGATATCTCTGGCAAAGTGGACGGTACAAACCAAAAAGAAAATTTGAGCATGGAAATTCAATAAAAAACACATGGAATAATTTTCTTTTTGCGAACGAAACAATTTTGAGCATGCTAGAATTAAATGTGGGTAGTTATCATTTGAGCGCACTAAACGTTTCATCGTCAGGAATCACTCTTTTGTCTTCAGGGGCTAATTTGTTAGATGGAAGAATGTATTTTAATAAGACGGAATATGTTGGAGTAAAAATTGGTTCAATAAATCTTGATTTGTTTGAGTTTTGTCCTGCGAACAATATTTATACTTTAATTGATGCCCAAGCATCAATTTTGACTATAGGGGTTTATACAGAAAATATAGACGCAGAATTGTTGATTGGTTCTATAGGCGCTGTACTCAAGTACGAAGAAGGAAAGTTTACCTTTGGCGTGTCCTATGGTGTAGGTTTTAGATTTTCTATAAAATTATGGTAATTAAGTGTTATGGATGGGAGAATTGTTATCAATAGGTCTAAATATTTACTCACATTGATTCCCCTTATAGGGTTTTTTATTGCATGGATAGTGGCGTGGCGCTCTATTTATAAAACAACTAAAGAAAAGAAATATATAATTATACACTACACAATATGGGCTGTTCTTTTGATAATATTTTTTGTGATATTTATCATTTCTTATGTGCTTTTTATTTCAAAATTAGCAACTTTTTTTAAGTTGCTGTTAACTTTGATATCTTTATATATTGTTTTTGTTATGATGTCTTTATCTGCGTTAGCAATCGCTAAAGGAATTATTGAAAAACATGAAATTAACTGTTTAAAGTAACAACAAAAAAGAGGCTTTTTAAGCCTCTTTTTTATCTTTATAAAATAATTAAACTCTTTTTGCGAGAACGGTTTTTTCGTACTCATCAATCTTTGACCAAAGGGTGCAATCGGTGGGTGCGCCACAGCGAACGCAATATTCACCCCAAACATCGCCAAAGGGAAGGGTTTTAATACTTTCTTGAGCAACCAACAATTCAGTGAGTTTGTTTTGGTCTTGAAGTTCTTTTAATTTTGCGTTAGGTGTGAGCATTGCAAGAAGAAGTGCTTTTTGCCAACTTCTAAACCCGATAGTCCAAGCGGCGATACGGTTTATTGAAGCATCAAAGTAGTCAAGTGCCATATAAACTCTATCCAACGCGTCGTTTCTAACGATTTCTTTTGCCATTTCTTTAGTTTCATCATCAAAGAGAACGGTATGGTCAGAGTCCCAACGGATAGGACGGGTTATATGGAGTGCGATTTCGGGGAAGAAGGCAAGGAGCGCGGGGATTTTATCCGAAACGACTTCAGTAGGATGGTAGTGACCGTTATCCATCAAGGGCAAAACGCCTTGGTGCATTGCTGCGAAAGAGAGTGCAAACTCTGCCGAGCCAACGGTGTATGCTTCAACACCGATACCGAACACTTTTGATTCAACGCAAGGTTTAACAAGGTTAAAATCGTGCGGTTCAGCAATAATTTGTTCAATACTTTCTTTATAGCGGATTCTGGGTCCCATTCTATCTGCGGGGATATCCTTATATCCGTCGCCAGTCCAAATGTTCATAACGCAGGGGATACCCGTTTCTTTTGCAAAGTATTCAGAAATTCTAATACAAGCCTTGCCGTGTTCAATCCAGAACTCTCTCGTATCCTTATCGGGAGAAGAAAGAGTCAAGCCATCTTTAACCTTACTGTGTGAAAAGAAAGTGGGGTTAAAGTCAATACCCATACCGTATTTTTTAGCAAGGTCAACCCATTTTTTGAAGTGCCTTGGTTCAAGTTTATCTCTATCAACAAAACCATCTTCTTCAAAGATAGCATAGCACGCGTGAACGTTAAGTTTTTTTGCACCGGGGCAAAGGGTAAGCACTTGTTCCATATCGGCAATGAGTTCTTCAGGCGTTCTCGCCTTGCCCATATAATTACCGGTCGTTTGGATACCGCCTGTTAAAGGACCGTCTTGGTCAAAACCCTTAACGTCGTCACCTTGCCAGCAGTGGAGTGACACGGGGAGAGTTTTAAGTTTTTCAATAACCGCTTCGGTATCGATACCAAGCGATGCGTAAATTTCTTTTGCTTCAGTGTATCTGTTGTTGCAACACATAATTTTCTCCTTATTAAGTAGAGTTGGCTTATCATTTTTATAAAGATATTCTACCATAATTTATTTTTTTGGTCAATAGTTTTTAAGAAAGTATAAAACAAAAACCACCTTATTTAAGGTGGTTATTTTTGTAGCAGTTGATTGTTTAATCTTTTTCTATGGTCTGACTTTTTCTTTATCGTTGCGAACACAAAACCCACGATGATGAAACTATAAAAAGCAAAGAATCGCCAAGTTACCATTGCGGGGAAGGCAAGCCCTGCTGATAGCCCCGTTTCGAACAAAGCAAAGAAGGATAGGTCAGCCGCACCAGAATTACCGGGGGTGGGGATAAAGGATATTGACGCCGTCAATATAAAGTAGATTTGCATAAGAGCAAGCCACTCATAAATACCCGAAACACCGCTTATTTCAAAGCCGAAGAACATAAGGGTAAAGTATGCTATGCAACCTGTTGCCAAATGTTCAAAAAGGCTAAACACAAATGATGTTACGAAAACAAGCGGTCTAGTTGAAAGTTTTTTAAGGCATCTAGAGTTATGCACAACCGTTTTTATGGTTTTATAAGAAGTCAGTTGTGGGTCTTTAACAATCTTAAGCCTTGCGCCGATACCCATAACTATATTTACAAGCCTTGTTCCCACACTCGGGAAGCAAGAGAAGATAACCACAAGCGATGGCATTATTGCGCAACCACTAAGTCCCACAATCGCCATAACGTTAAGAGTTGTTGGCATAATTGAAACCAACGGGCTTCTCGCTATCATTATAAGGCTTAAAGTGCCAAGGAAAACAAAGGCAAGTTGGTTCAAGAAATAGGTTGCAATGGGCAACGCGGTTGCAACACCGCCGGTAACGCCGTGTTTTGAAAGGTGATAAATTTCAAACGGTTGGCCACCTACCGCAAGCGGTGTAACATTATTATAATAATGCCCGATAATACCCGTTTCCACACAGGTTTTGAAGTGCATTTTCTTTGTCATTGCCTTGCACATTACCGAAAGTTTAAGACCTTTAAGCAGATAACAACAAAACAGTGCCAAAAGTGCAAGAGCAATATATATCCACGAAGTTGAGAACATTTCCCCAAGTGCTTTTAAGGACAAGAACTCTCTATCTTCATCAACCCCAAAGAAGTCCTTATAGAAAGTAAACGCAAGAACACACAAAACAAAGGATACAAAAATAACGGAGAAAATGGTTTTGATAAGCCTTTTGCGTTTGTCAATAGAAGCATCTTGTTTTTCCACACCTAAAATGCGCTTCATTGCCAACTGCTTACCAATACTTTTATCCGATTTTTGACCTACGAAGTCATATTCATCGTACTGCGTTTTGTTTTGCAGTTCTTTATTCAGTTGTTTTTCCGTTAGTTCAACAATTTTGGGCTCTGATGTCTTTTCATCGAACTCAATTTTGTTTACTATTGGAACAAAACCGTCATTATTGCTCATAAATTTCATTATACAAAAAAAAGCCTGCTTTGTCAATGCTTATTTAACAATACCTTTTCTCTTTTAAAATATGCAAACAATTGACAAAGAATTGCGCTGGGGTGTATCATATATTTGTTAAAAGGAGAGAAAAATGCCTAATTCGGTTTTAAAAAACACCCAAAATATTAGCGCGCCCACCGTGTCTATTATATTGCCGCTTTATAACACAGAGCGGTTTATTGGGCATTGTATAGAAAGTTTGCTCTCCCAAACCTTTACCGATTTTGAACTGCTTATCTTAAACGACGGCTCTACCGACAACTCCCTTTCTATCGCCAACGAATACGCTAAAAAAGATAAAAGAATAAAGGTGTTCACTTGGGAAAACAGGGGGGCATCGGCAACGCGAAACAGGGGGCTTGACCTTGCAAAAGGTGAGTACATTTGCTTTGTTGATAGCGATGATTATGTTGCGCCTTACTTTGTTAAAACACTTTTAGATAACCTTTTATCTACTTCTGCTGATATATCAATCGTTAGCGATGTGCGTGTTAGCGAAAAGCAAAACTTAAAGTTTAAGGCGGACAATCTCAGCGCAAAAAAACAGGTCTATAACCGCGTAGATGCGCTTAAAAGGCTGTTTACCGGCAAAAAATTCGGGCTTGGTCAGTGTAATAAAATGTTTAAGCGCACTTTCTTTGACGGGGCGGAAAAGATTAGGTTTAACGAAAAGATTTTCTATTCGGAAGACGTGCCTTTTTTATACCAAATATTTATGCGCGCGAACAAGGTTATATACACCGATAAGGTTTGTTATGCTTACACAAAGCGCAACGGCTCGCAAGTTCGAAGCAAAATTTCCCAAAAGAAAACCACTTCGCTAATCGGCATAAAAGAGTGCGCAGATAACGCGTTTACCGCGTGCAAGCCTGCATACCCTTACGTTTCTGGTTGGCAAGTGCTGGTAAATTTTGAAATACTGTTTTATATGATAAGGGACAGTTATTATTCCTACCCGATTTTTAATGATATAAAGGCTATTTTAAAAGGCAAAATGAAGTGCTTAACGAGAAGCAAAGGCTTCCCACTATATAGGCGGATACTGTTGCCACTTGCATCATTTTTAGCCATTAGAGTTTATAAAATTAAGTACCGTAAAAGATTAAAAAAAGATAGAAAAAACCCCGAGAAAAATTAATCTCGGGGTTTTAATTATTTTTGATTTAGTTGATAACGTTAACGGAAATTTTCGCGCTCTCTTCGGGTGAGATTTTAACCGTTGCGGGATACACACCAACCGCTTTAATGTTAGATGCGATGATAACCTTTTTCTTATCGATATCAAAGCCCATTTCCAAAAGTTTATCGGCAACTTCTTTATTGGTCACGCTACCAAAAAACTTTCCGCCAGCACCGCATTTAACTTGCACGGTAACTTCCTTTCCGTCAAGTTTTTCTCTCAATTCCTTATTTGCTTTAAGAGTTTCTTGTCTATGGAATTCTTGTGCGGCTTTTTGCGCCTTGTTTTCGTTTAACGCTTGCGCATCGGCAGGTTTTGCAAGACCGCGCTTGATCAAAAAGTTTTGCGCAAACCCATCCTTTGCTTCTATAATATCGCCCGCTTTTCCAGAGCCTTTAACGTCTTTAAGTAAAACAACTTTCATAATTTCCTCCCATACGAATTGCTTAATTTTATTGTACCGCGAAAGTTAAAAATTGTCAAGATAAAAGTATAATTTAGCAACTTTCCGTCCATAATAATTTTCAAGGAGAGTAATTATGCAAAGAAATTGTTGTATTAAGTGTGACGTTACACGTTGCAAGCACAATGCAGATGGCAAGAACTGCGCTTTAGAGAGCGTTATGATTACTTGCGGTTGCGGTGAACAATGCACTTGTTGTGGCGACTACCAAGAGAAATAACTAAAGCAAAAAAAGAAGGTTGCAATCACTTGCAACCTTCTTTTTTTTTTCATATATTATTCAAAAAGTTTTCTAATTATTCGGCGACTCCGAAAAACTAAAAAAGTGTATTCAAAAGTTAATTTACGTAAATTATTTTACCATATTTTGCCGTTTTGTCAAGGGGGTTTTTTAAAAATTTTTCAAAAAAGTTAACAAATTTTCAAAAAAACTGCAAAATGATGGGGTGCAAAAGGGCGGAAAAGCAAAAGAAAAGTTGACAAACGCTAATATATATATTATAATACGAGAGTTAAATTATATGTGGGACTTTATCCACTTTTAAAGAGAAACAAAAACGGAGGGTTTTTATAATGGCTGAAGAAGTTATACTTACAAAAGAAGGTAAAGAGGAGTTAGAGAAAAGATTAGAGTATCTCAAACTTCAAAAACGCGCGGAAATTACCGAAAGAATTAAAACTGCAAGAGAATTCGGTGACCTTTCTGAAAACGCTGAATACGATGCTGCTAAAAACGAGCAAGCAATGATTGAAGGCGAAATTATTGAAATTGAAAACAAACTTAACCACGTTGTTATCATTAAAGATGACCAAGTTAAAAAAGATACTGTTTCTTTGGGAAGCAAAGTTGACTTTGTTGAAGATGGCAGTGATGAAGT
The DNA here is from genome assembly GCA_045645305.1 of Christensenellaceae bacterium. Lineage (GTDB taxonomy): Bacteria > Bacillota > Clostridia > Christensenellales > Borkfalkiaceae > UBA1259. Next base: position 88,678 of record JAZRIO010000007.1, on the reverse strand, counting down.
TTTAAGTTACGAAATAGTTGGTACTACCGAAGCAGACGTTGAAGCAGGTAGAATCAGCAACGAATCTCCTATCGGCAACGCACTTCTTGGCAGAAAGGCAGGCGAAACTATTAGAGTTTCTATTCCCGCTGGTATTGCAACTATCACAATCAAAAAGGTTTACTAATAGACAAAGGAAGAATTATGGACGAAAAGACCACTATTATAGCAGAAGAACAAGATTTAAGTGAAATTTTACGAATTAGAAGGGAAAAACTTGACGCACTTGTTAAGGCGGGCAAAAATCCTTTTGAAAAGGTAAAATACGATAGAACGGCATATAGCCAAGATATTAAGGATAACTATGCTGACTACGAAGGAAAGGAAGTTGGCATTGCTGGAAGACTTATCTCAAAGAGAATTATGGGTAAGGCTTCTTTTGCCGTTATTTTAGACGGTAAGGGAACTATCCAATCATACCTTTCAATCAACGATTTAGGCGATGATTACTTAGCGTTCAAAGAATACGATATCGGTGATATCGTTGGTATTAAGGGTACTGTTTTCACCACTAGAACGGGTGAAATCTCTATCCACGCCCACGCGGTTGAATTGCTTTCAAAATCACTTCTTCCCCTTCCCGAAAAATATCACGGCTTAAAGGATGAAGATACTAGATATCGCCAAAGAGAAATCGACCTTATCGCTAATCCCGAAGTTAAAAAGACCTTTGTTGCGCGTTCAAAAATTATGTCCGCAATTAGAAGTTATCTTGACGGCGTTGGTTATTTAGAAGTTGATACCCCCGTATTGCAACCTTTGGAAATCGGCGCATCGGCAAGACCGTTCAAAACCCACCACAACGCGCTTGATATCGATATGTATTTGAGAATAGAGACCGAACTCTACTTAAAGAGACTTATCGTTGGTGGATTTGACAAGGTTTACGAAGTTGGTAGAATTTTTAGAAACGAAGGTATGGATAGGTCACACAACCCTGAATTTACCACGGTTGAAATGTACCAAGCATACAGCGACTATATCGATATGATGGACTTGATTGAAGATATGTATCGCACTATAACCGTTCAGGTTTGCGGAACTGATAAAATCAACTATCTAGGCGTTGATATTGATATGGGCAAAAAGTGGGAAAGACTCACTATGGTTGAAGCGGTTAAAAAATACGCAGGCGTTGACTATAACGAGTGGGCGACTGATGAAGACGCGCGCGCCGTTGCAAAGGCAAAGGGCGTTGTTGTTGAAGAAGGAGATGAAGCGACCAAAGGTCATGTTCTCATTGCTTTCTTTGACGCGTTTGTAGAAGACAACCTTATTCAACCTACCATTATTTACGATTATCCTGTGGAGAACTCTCCGCTCGCAAAGAGAAAGCCCTCTAACCCCGCGTTCACTGAAAGATTTGAATACTTTATTTACGCGAGAGAGATGGGTAACGCGTTCAGCGAACTTAACGACCCGATTGACCAAAAGGAAAGATTTGTTAAGCAAGTTGAAGCAAAGAGAGCAAGGGGCGGAAACGATGCGCAAGTGGACGAAGATTTTGTTACCGCATTAGAATACGGCTTGCCCCCGACAGGCGGTCTCGGTTTCGGTGTGGATAGATTGGTTATGCTTTTAACCGATAGCGCATCTATTAGAGACGTTATCTTGTTCCCCACAATGAAACCCATTAAAAAATAATTAAGGTATAAAATGGACAACAAAATCACAAAGAAAAGGCTGTTCGACTTTTTGTCTTACGAGTGGATTGCCGTAATGATAGTGGTTGTTTTAAGCATTATCGCTTGGGAACTAATTTACGGCGTTACCCGTGTGCAAGTCACACCGGGGCAAGACTTCCGCGTTTTTTATGACGTGGGGCTTGATAACTCGCAAGGCGAAGCCTTGAACAACTATCTTTATAGAAAAGGCGCTTTTAGTTACGACGTTTTGGAACTTGTTGATGAAGGAATCGTCAGTGACTACGAAGTGCTTGATATAAGAATTGACGCGCAAGAAGGGGATATAATTTTCACCGATAAAGCACAAAAGGGTTCAACGGTAAGGGCAAAGCACATTATCGATAGATACCCTGTTTATGGACTTTATGACCTTTTAGACGACGCCAAAGAATATTTAAGATCTTTTCTAAAAGATGGCGTAACTGCTGAAAATGCCGAACTTGAATTTTCAAATTTAGACAAGGCAAAAATAGAAGCAAACTTTTCTAACAGACTTAAAAAAGACAACCGAATAAGAAAGGCAAAAGATAGGGCAGAATATCTTAAAAAGGAATATCAAAGAATAGAAAAACTTTGTATTGACACAAAAGACTATGAGCTTTTCCTTGAAAATGCGCCCGAGGAAGTATTTTATAAATATACCCGCTTTGAGCAGTTATCATCGGTTGCGGCGGCGGAAAACTCTGGATTCGGTCAGTATTATATTGACCTTTACGGAGAGTGGTATCAAGAAGAAATAACCGCCGGTAGAGTTGACTATGCTTACGGAATCAATATGGAAGCATTGGCCGGTGGCGAAGTTAACGCATCAAGATATATCTCAAAAATGAGCGAAGCGACGGCAAAAGACACAGTGCTTGTTGTGTTCGATATGAAAGTTCATCAACCCGACTTGCAGTATGAAACGGTTTCATTTATAGTGGAAATCGTAAGGTCGTTTAGCAACATACTTTCTAAATAAACAAAAAGAAGGCAGACAAATGAAAGGCAAATTTATAACCTTTGAGGGTTGTGAAGGCGTTGGAAAATCCAAACAAATCAAACTTCTTGAAGAATACCTTATAAATAACAAAGTTGAATATTATCTTACTCGTGAGCCAGGTGGGACAACAGTTTCTGAACAAATAAGAAATGTTATTTTGGACGGAAAAAACACCACTATGACCGATGAGTGCGAAGCGCTTTTATATGCGGCGGCGCGCGTTCAACTCTTAAAAGAGAATGTTAAACCACGCTTAGATAGGGGCGAACTCGTTCTTTGCGATAGATATATCGATTCTTCACTTGCATATCAAGGCTATGCAAGGGGGCTTGGTGTGGAATTTGTTGAAAAAATCAACGACTATGCAATCAAGAACTTTATGCCGGATTATACCATCTTTTTGAAACTTCCACCAGAAATTGCCTTTAAGAGAAAGGGTGGCGTAGATAAAAACGATAGACTTGAACTTTCGGGTATGGAATTCCATAACAAAGTTTATAACGGCTATCTTGAACTTGCTTCTCGTTACAAAGACCGCTTTATCGTTATCGATGCAAGTGGTGAAAAAGAGCAAACACATAGTAAAATTATAAATGCCTTAAAGGAAAAGGGCGTGATATAATGGATTTATTGTCTTTACTCAAAAACACAAACGCCTATCGCACGATTAAGGGAGACAAAGAAAACGGCAGGCTTTCGCACGCCTATTTGTTTGTTACCCAAGACGGCGATAAACTTAACGAATACCTTAAAATCTTTGCACAAATGATGTTTTGTAAAGAGGGGTATCCTTGCGGAAAGTGCAGGGAGTGTTCTTTGATAGAGTCAAACGGGCTAACCGACTTAATTTTTTATCCACAGTCATCACAAACGGTTGGCACGGAAGAAGTTAATTCGCTTATTGAAGAGAGTTTCCTTAAACCTATAGAAGGTGATAAAAAGGTGTTTGTTATCTCGCACGCGGAAACGATGACCGCACCCGCGCAAAACAAACTCTTAAAAACTTTAGAAGAGCCACCCAAAGGAGTGCATATAATTTTGGGCGCAACTAGTGAGCACCCCCTTTTATCCACAATCAAGTCAAGGGTGAAAAAGATTGAAATTCCGCTCTTTGATAAAAATGCGCTATATCAAGCAATGCAAAAAGACTTCCCTGACCGCCAAAAATTGATGCAAGCCATCGCTTGCGGTGATGGAACGGTGGGCAAGGTGGAGCGCAATTATTTTGATGAAGATCTTAAAAAAATTACCGACGTTGCGGTGGATACACTTCTCAATATGAAGTCTAGTAAAGACGTGTTAGAGTTTTCTAATAAAATCCTCGCACTAAAGGTTGATTTAGCCGACTTTTTATCCGTTTTAGAAATTCTTTTAAGAGATTTACTTGTAGTTGTAGAAAAGAAAGATGAACTGCTTTTCAATAGAGAATTAGCAGAACAATTAGTAAAAGCCGAAAAGTTTAATAGGGGCGCGGTTATCCACGCGTTAGAAGCGGTTACCGAAGCCTTTATGAGAAAAAAGGCCAATGCAACACCCACAATGCTTATAGAGTGGTTGTTGTTCCAAATATTGGAGGGAAAATTTAAATGGCAAAAATTATAGGAATTAAGTTCAAAAACACCGCCAAAGTGTACTATTTTGCTCCCGCCAACGAAACAGAAGTTTACGAAGAAAGAACGGGTGTTGTAGTTGAAACGGCAAAGGGCATAGAATACGGCACGGTTGTTTTCGGTATGAAAGAAGTGCCCGATAGCGAACTTACCCACCCATTAAAGCCAATAATTAGAAAGGCGACCGAAAAAGATGAAAAAACGGTCAAAGAAAACGAAAAGAAAATTCCTGAGGCAATGGAGTTCGCAAACGAAAAAATATTAGAACTCAACCTCGATATGAAATTGATCGGTTGTGAATATGCGTTTGACGGCAAAAAAATCGTGTTCTACTTTACCGCTGACGGAAGAATTGACTTCCGTGAACTCGTTAAAGTGCTTGCTGCAAAATTCCATCTCCGCATCGAACTTCGCCAAGTGGGCATTAGAGATGAAACCAAACTTTTGGGCGGTATCGCTCCGTGTGGAAGAACTTGTTGTTGTGCAAGTTGCATGCCCGATTTTGGAAAAGTTACCATCAAAATGGCAAAAAATCAAGGTCTTCACTTAAACCCCGGCAAAATCAGCGGACTTTGCGGAAGGCTTATGTGTTGTTTGGAATATGAAAACGAATACTATGCAGAAGTTTATAAAAAGATGCCCAAGGTTGGTGGAACTGTAGGCACACCCGAAGGCAACGGCATTGTAATTTCAAACGATATGCTAAAACTTATCTCTAAAGTTAAGGTTACAAAGCCTGACGGAAGCGAAGTTTATAAGGATTTCCCTGTGGATAGACTTAATTTCAAAAAAGTTAAAGACAGCGATGATGATGAAAACGAAAAGCCAACCGAAGATATTAATAAAATGTTGGATTAGTTGTTTACAAACGCAAAAAAAAGTGATATAATAAACGAAAGAAATTTATTTAGGAGGTTAACTCTAATGGCATACAAAATTAGTGACCAATGTATTTCTTGCGGTGCATGTGCTGACACTTGCCCCTGCGGAGCTATTAGCGAAGGCGAAAGCCAATTCGTAATTGATGCAGAAGCTTGCATGAGTTGCGGTGCTTGCGCTGAAGGTTGCCCCGTTGAAGCTATCTCTGAAGAATAAGATTTAGCAAATTTTTAAGGTGCGGAGATATACTTCGCACCTTAATTTTTTTAGTGGTGAAACACGGTTCAACTTATTACAAAATGGGGAAATCTATGCTTGTTTTAGAAGATTTGAATTTAGAAGGGCTTAAAATTTATCAAGATGATTGTTTGTATCGCTTCACCTCGGACGCGGTTCTTTTAAGCAAGTTCGCAAAAGTGAAAAAGGGAGACGTTGTTGCCGATTTTTGTTCGGGCAGTGGAATAGTCGGTGTGCATCTTTACGGCTTAAACAAAAATCTTATAGAATCGGTTACCCTTTTTGAAATGCAAGTTGAACTCTTTGAACTTTCTAAAAAAACCATAGAATATAACAACTTGCAAGAAAAAATTTTTGCGATTAACACCCGCGTTCAAGATATAAGCACTTCTTTTGCGGGTAAGTTTTCACTAATTACTTGTAACCCACCTTATATGCCCGTTGGCAACGGCTTTAAGGATGAAAAAGAGTGCATTGCAAAATGTAGGTGCGAAGTTAGTTTAACTTTAGAAGAACTTATTCCCAAAATATCGCAAGCGCTTAAATATGGCGGTAGGGTAAATATGGTGCACCGCGCCGATAGATTGACCGATGTTATGTGTTTGATGAGAAAATATAATATCGAGCCCAAAAGGTTACAGTTTGTTTCTGGTGGGGATAAAGAGCCGTATTTAATGCTAATCGAAGGCGTTAAGGGCGGAAAAAGCGGAATAAAAATCTTAAAGAATATAATAAATTAGGAGATAAAATGCTGTATTTTGTTGCAACGCCTATAGGAAACTTAAAAGACGTTACCTTTCGCGCGATAGAAGTTCTTAAAGAAGTAGATGAAATCGCGTGTGAAGATACAAGGCACTCCTTGGGCTTTCTAAACGCGTACGAAATAAAAAAACCACTCTTTTCATATCATAAGTTCAACGAAAAAGAAGTGGGCGAAAAAATAATAGATAAATTAAAGTCTGGCAAAAACATAGCGGTCATCACTGATGCGGGTATGCCCGTAGTTTCCGACCCAGGTAACGTGCTTGTGCAAATGCTTATCGATAACGGCTTAGAATTTACCGTTATCCCCGGTGCGTGCGCGTGTGTTTCGGCGCTTGTTCTTGCAGGGCTTGATAGTTCGCGCTTTGCGTTTTTAGGGTTTATGCCAGAAAAAAATAGTGATAGGAAAGAGTTTTTAGAAAGGTATAAAGATTTGGACCTTACTTTAATTTTCTACTCCGCCCCGCACGATGTAAAAAAGGATGTTGAAAGTTTATATTCGGTGTTTGGAGATAGGCGCGCCGTTGCTGTTAAAGAAATAACCAAACTTCACGAACGGGCAGAGCGGTTTAATCTAAAAGACGGGCTTCCCACCGAACCGCGTGGCGAATACGTTATTTTGGTTGAAGGTGGCAAAAAAGAAAACCAAAACTTAAATTTAACCGAAAAAGAACATATACAATTATATATAGATAAAGGATTTGATAAAAAAGAAGCGCTTAAAATGGTGGCAAAAGAGCGTGGCGTTTCTAAATCATCATTATATAAATATACTATTGAATAGATAAACAAAAAAGGCTTGTCAGTTGACAAGCCTTTTTATTATTTGGTTTTAATTATTTGCCAAGAACTTCTTTTGCGGTGTTAACAACATTTTCAACAGTGAAGCCGAACTTGGTGAACAACTTGCCAGCAGGAGCAGATTCGCCGAATCTATCAATACCAACAATCTTTCCATCAAGACCAACGTATTTATACCAGCACATTGTTGCGCCTGCTTCAACAGCAACTCTTGCGCGAACTGATTTGGGAAGAACGCTTTCTTTATATTTTTCGGTTTGTGCTTCAAAGTCTTCTACGCAAGGCATAGAAACAACCCTAGCATCAATACCTTCTTTAGCAAGTTCAGCCTTTGCAGATACTGCAAGGTTAACTTCGCTACCGGTTGCGATAAGGATAATGTCAGGGGTTTTCTTTGCTGAATCAGCAAGGATATAACCACCCTTCATAGCCTTTTCGCCAGTACCTTCAAGCATAGGAATAGTTTGACGAGAAAGAACCAAGCAAGAAGGATCTTTACCAGTCAACGCGTTAATCCAAGCAGCGGTGGTTTCCCTACCGTCGCAAGGACGATAAACTTTCATATGGGGCATAGCGCGGAGACCTGCGAGATGTTCGATAGGTTGGTGTGTAGGTCCGTCTTCGCCAACACCGATAGAATCGTGAGTTAAGATGTAGGTTACGGGGAGTTCCATAATAGCCGACATACGCATTGCGTTCTTCATATAGTCAGAGAAAACAGCAAAGGTTGCGCAGTAGGGGATAAGACCGCCGTGGAGATACATACCGTTAACGATAGCAGCCATTGCGTGTTCACGAATACCGAAGTGCATATTTGAACCGGTTCTATCATCAGGAAGGAATTCGCCACGCGCTTTCATGTTTGATTTGTTTGCAGGTGCAAGGTCCGCACTACCACCGATAAGGTTGGGGATATATTTAGCGAGTTTGTTAAGAACGGTTGCGCCGTATCCTCTAGAAGCATCGTCCTTTTCAAATTGCCAAAGTTCTTCAATGTTCTTAAGGTCGGGGAGTTCTTTCTTCTTCCAAGAAATGTATTCTTTTGCAAGTTCGGGGTATTGTTCAGCGTAAGCCTTAAACATTGCCTTCCAAGCCTTTTGAGCGCGTTTACCTTTGTTAGCAAACTTCTTGCAGTGCTTGAATACTTCTTCAGGAACTTCGAACGGAGCGCATTCCCAACCGAGATTTTTCTTTAAGGTTGCAACACCTTCTTCACCGAGAGGTGCGCCGTGGCAAGATGCCTTGCCAACAAGGTGTGAACCGAAACCGATTAATGACTTAATGATAATGAGTGAGGGTTTTTCCTTTTCAGCCTTTGCTTTCTTAATAGCACGGTTGAGAGCACCAACATCATTAGCATCTTTAACGTTAATAACTTGCCAGCCCATTGCTTCGTGGCGTTTGCCAACATCTTCTCTAAAGGTAATATCGGTATCGCCTTCAATAGTGATGTCGTTGTCATCATATAAAACGATAAGTTTGCCGAGTTTTAATGCGCCAGCGAGTGAAGCGGCTTCGTTTTCGATACCTTCTTGCATACAGCCGTCACCACAAAGAGCATAGGTGTAGTGGTCAACGATGGGGAAGCCTTCCTTGTTGAATTTTTCAGCAAGGTATGCTTCAGCGATAGCCATACCAACTGCGTTTGCAATACCTTGTCCGAGCGGACCGGTGCTTGTTTCAACGCCGGGGCATACACCGTATTCAGGGTGACCTGCGGTGCGTGAACCGAGTTGACGGAAATTCATAATGTCTTCTTTGGTAAGACCGAACCCGAAAAGATAATAGAGCGCGTAATCGAGCATTGAGCCGTGACCTGCTGAAAGAACGAATCTATCGCGGTTGTCAAACGCGGTATCCTTGGGGTTGAAAACCATATTAGTAAAAGCGGCATAACCGATAGGAGCAGCACCGAGGGGAAGACCGGGGTGGCCTGAGTTAGCCTTTTGGATAGCCTCTGCAGAGAGAACTCTGATGGCGTTAATTGTAAGTTGCTTTGCGTCTTGCATAAAATCCTCCTTGAGATTAAAGTGCCAACGGCACGTTTAGATACAATACATATTATATAGCAAGCGCAATTCTTTTTCAAGCCTTTTTATGCAAAATTCAAGAAAAAAACTTGTATATTTATACTTCTCGTGATATAATCTTAATGTATTATCGTGGATAATTGTGTGCACGGCGCAAATATCAAACGAATATAAAAGTTGATTGAGAGCAATATTAGGAATATAAGGAGTTTTTAATGGTTGAATATATTAAGGTTTCTACCGATCTTGGAACGGGCGCAGTAACAGAACAAGGTTTCCATATAGATACGCCTTTGCTTGTTGTAATGAGCGTGTTATTTTTGCTCGTTCCCATTGCTCTATATGTGTTAAGAACAATTGGTTTATATGTTTTGGCAAAAAGGGCGAATATAAAAGGCAAAGTGCTTGCTATTTTCCCTTGCGTATGGATGTATGTTGCTTGCAAGTTGATAGGAAAGCAAAGAATATTTGGCAAAACTTTTGAAAAGTTGGCAGTTCTTTTCTGCATTCTCTTTACCGCTTCTGAACTCATTACCTTCACGCAAGAATTTATAGGTTTTTTCCCGATTATCGGCAACTTCTTAGAAGGCAACGGAACAATATACCTTTCAAATGCGATATTAGACTCTAATAAATATGTTCCCACCCTCGTTAGCAGAGTTTACGGTGAAGCAGGTGCATTTGTTGACCCTTATGGAAGCACTATGTACTTGATTTTGAATATACTTTACTATGTGTCTGTGCTTACTGATATAATCGCTATCGTTATACCCATTTTGGTATACTTTAACTTGTTTAGAAAGTATTGGCCCGAACATTTTATTTTGGCACTTATTCTTTCTGTGCTTGGTCTTTTCGGCGTGTTTGCTTTCGTTATTAGAAAGAAAGAGCCGGTTGACTATGCAAAGTATATGCGAGAGAAATATCAAAGAAACTACGGCGGATATGGTTATCCTTATAACCAACCCCCGTATCATAACCCCTATCAAGCGCAAAGTCGCCCCAACCCAGCACCGAGAAATGAACAAGATTCTCCGTTTGAAGAGTTTAGTGATAAAAAAGGTGCACCCGAAGATCCGTTTGATGAATTTAAGTAATAGTTTGGAGTAAATATGCCGTCAGAAAATATTGCCGCAATATCCACCGCGCTTGTAGCAAGCGGTGTAGCGGTTATTAGAATAAGTGGAGATAGTCCGCTTTCCATAGCAGAAAAAATGTTTTTACCCGCGGGCAAAACCAAGGTAAAAGATTTTGAGCCGTATAAAATGTATGTTGGAGAAATCGTTGCCGACGGTTTTAACGACTTTGGCCTTTGCGTATACTTTAAAGGTCCAAAGAGTTTTACGGGTGAAGACGTTGTGGAATTCCACTCTCACGGTGGTATTGCTATAACCAAGGGCATACTCTCAAAGATTTTATCGCTCGGTGCAAGGCTTGCAAACAACGGCGAGTTCACAAAGCGCGCCTTTATGAACGGCAAACTTTCTCTCTCATCGGCAGAAGGGCTTATCGATATGATAAATAGCGAGTCGGTGTCAGGTGTTAAGGCAGGGTATTCGTTGTATCGCGAAAAACTCTCTAACGAAGTAAATTCTATGCAAGACGAGATTACCGACGTGCTTGCTCAAATTGACGTGGATATGGACTTCCCCGAAGAAGATTTAGAGCAAAGTTCGAGAGAACAGACTGTTGAAGTGTTAGATAAAACTATTGAAAGGATAGATAAACTTCTTTCATCTTACCGTTTGGGTAGAACGCTCGTAAACGGCGTTAAGGTCGGCATTGTGGGTAAACCCAACACTGGCAAAAGTTCTATACTTAACGCACTATTAAATTATGAAAAGGCAATCGTGTCCGACGTTGCGGGGACAACGCGTGATATTGTTGAAGGCTCGATTGATATAAACGGAGTAAGGTTTAACTTCGCCGACACGGCGGGCATTAGAGAGAGCGACGATAAGATTGAAGCGCTTGGCGTTGGGCTATCTAAAAAGATACTTTTAGAGAGTGATATTTTGTTGTTCGTGGTTGACGCAAGCCAATTAACCGATGAAGATGAAGCCGTTTATCAACTGATAAAAGATAAAAATGTGCTCTTTGCCGTGAATAAAACCGACAAAGCAAACTATACCGATGCGCGCGCAAATGTATATGTTTCGGCAAAAGAAAAGATAAATATAGACAAGTTAAAAGCACTTCTCTTTGAAAAAACTGTGGGAAGTGGTGTAGACCTTAACGGCGATTACCTTTGTGAAGAAAGGCACTATCACGCGCTTTTAAGGGCAAAAGATAAATTTATTAATGCAAAGGAAAGCGCGTCTATGGTTACGCTTGACCTACTTGCAATAGATATTAAAGATAGTTGGGATGCGCTTGGTGAAATATCGGGGCGCACGGCAACTGAAGAAATTATTAACGATATTTTCTCAAAATTCTGTGTGGGAAAATAAAGGGGGGGGGATATATGGTAAACCTTGAACTTTATAGAGTTTTTTATACGGTTGCAAAGTGCGGAAGTTTAACCAAAGCCGCTGAAGAATTATATATATCTCAACCTGCCGTTTCGCAAGCGATAAAACAACTTGAAACCCAACTTGGCGGTAAACTTTTTAACCGTACTCATAAGGGTATGGAACTATCGGAAACGGGCGGAAAGCAAATTTTCGATACTGTTGAAAAGGCGCTTCGCTTGTTTGATGATGCCGAAAGCAAGTATGCGGAATTTAAGGATACCGCAACGGGTGTTGTAAGAATTTGCGCTTCGGATACGGTTAGCACACACTTTTTACTCCCTTACATAAAAGAATATCACCAAAAATACCCAGATGTTAACCTTGTTTTGCAAAACGGGACATCGGGGGAAACCATTGAACTTCTTAAGAACGACAAAGGCGATATCGGTTTTGTAAATCTTCCCATTGACGATAGGGATATAAACCTTTCAAACACCGTTATGCAACTTCACGATACCTTTGTTGCAAGTGATAAGTTTAGCGAATTGTTTGGGGAAGTTATAGACCTTAAAAGACTGCAAGACTATCCACTTTTAATGCTTGAACTATCCACGGCAACAAGGCAGGCAATAGTAAGTTTTGCCCACTCTCAAGGCGTGCATTTGCACCCTGAAATAGAACTTGCAAGTTTAGAACTTATGACCGAACTTGCTAAAAACGGCATAGGCATTGCTTGTATACCGAGAGAGTTTGTTCGCCACGAACTTGAAGAAGGAAGCCTAAAGGAAATAAAAACAAACCCCGCACTTCCTTCAAGAGCAATTGGGCTTGCACTTCCCAAACACGAAAACTTAACCTTTGCGGTTAAAGAATTTATAAAACTTATCAACGAACAGTAAAGGAGAAAAGAAATGGAAATTTGGCAAGCCATAGTGCTTGGTGCAGTTCAAGGAATTGCAGAATTTTTACCAATATCTTCAAGCGGACACTTAATTTTATTGCAAAAATGGTTTGGAATAGAAAGCAACCAACTCTTTTATAGCATAATGCTTCATCTCGGCACGCTTATTCCCGTAATAATGGTGCTTTGGAAAGATATTTTAGGGTTATTTAAGGGCGGTATGAAAAGGTTTTGGTATTTAGTGCTTGCCACAATACCCGCTGGTATTATAGGTGTAGTGTTCGCACTAGCCTTTGATATGGACGCCTTGTTTAACGATTACATTTGGCTTTTAGCAATACCTTTCTTAATCACCGCGGGGGAAATGCTCTTTTCAGAGATGAGAAACAAAAAGGTTAAAATGGTAAACCCTATAAATGCAAAAACGGCAACCATTATGGGTTTAGGTCAAGCATTTGGTGTGTTCTCTGGTATATCAAGGAGTGGTTCAACCATAACCGCCGGCACTATTGCCAAAGTTGATAGAAAGGAAAATGCAAACTTCACTTTCCTTATGAGTATCCCCATTATTTTGGCGGCGGTTGGTATGGAAGCCCTTAAAATAATTAAAGACGGCTCTTTGGGAAGTGTTGACCTTGTTCCACTTTTGTTCGGTATGATTACCGCAATGGTAACCGGATACATAGCCATTAAATTTATGCTCAAAATAATCAAAAAGGCAAATTATAAATGGTTCAGTTTATACCTTGTTGGAATTAGTATTGCAACAGTTATAACTGCAATAGTTTAGATAAAGGAGATACAAATGAAAAAATTTTTAGGAGAATTCAAAAAGTTTATCACGCGCGGTAACGTGCTTGATATGGCAGTCGGCGTTATCGTTGGCGGTGCGTTCACAGGAATTGTAAACGGACTTTCAAACTATATCTTAAAGCCGATTATTAACTGGTTGCTTGCAATCATACTTGGCGAAAAGGGATTGAGCGGTGCTATAACCTTCTTGTCAAAAACCGAAAACGACGGTGTGGTTGACCTTGCAAACTCAATCTATATAGATTGGGGCGCGTTTATAAGTTCTGTTATCAACTTCTTTATCATTGCTTTCGTGTTGTTCACTATTGTTAAAACAATGAATAAAATTAGAGAAGGCAATGAAAAACTCAACAGCGAACTAAAGAAGAACAAACTTACCAAAGCACAAAGAAAAGAACTTAAACTTGCTGGTATTAAGCGCACGGATAGAGAAGCGGTAAAAGAATACTTTGACCGTCAAGCAGAGGTTAAGGCTGCGGCGGAAGCAGAAGCAAAACGCATTGCCGATGAAAAGGCACTTGCAGACCGCCTTGCAAACCCCACCACCGAAGATTTGTTAAAACAAATTAAAGAATTGCTTGAAAAGAGCGTTCAAAAGTAAAACAAAAAAGCCACCCAATCGGGTGGCTTTAATTTTATCTTTTTATAGAACGGCGATAGCGATTGTGCAGTAAAGGATAAGCGACAACACATCGACAATAGTGGTCATAAACGGGCTTGCAACAACCGCGGGGTCAAGACGGCAAATCTTTGCAATCAAGGGGAGCAAACATCCCACAAGTTTTGCCATAAGTATTGATAAGAACAATACGCCCGATACGATTATTGCGGTGTTCATAGTGATTTCACTGTTATATAAACTGTCAATAAACAAAACTTTCAAAAAGCAAACGCCAGCAACAGTTAAGCCAACACAGAGCGCAACGAAAAGTTCTTTAAGTATTACCCTAAACACATCTCTAAACTGAACATCGCCCACAGCAATCGCACGGATTATGGTTACCGAAGTTTGGTTACCCGCGTTACCTGCCGTACCCATAAGCATAGGCACGAAAGCATAGAGCACAGCACCGCCAACAATGGTGAGTTTTGCTTCATAACCCGACAAAATCATACTGGTAAAAGTTGCTGAAATCATAAGGAGAAGTAGCCACGGAAGTCTTGCTTTCCAAAGTGAGAAAACCGATTGCTTTAAGTAAGGTTTTTCACTCGGCAACACAGCCGCCATCTTTTGGATATCTTCGGTTGCTTCTTCTTGGATAACGTCCACCGCGTCATCGACGGTAACGATACCAACTAAGCATCCCTCTTTATCCACAACTGGTAGGGCAAGATAGTCGTAATTACTAAACTTTAATGCAACTTGCTCTTTATCTTCTAGGGTAGACGCAGTTACCACGTTTTCTTCCATAATATGCGCGATAAGTTCGGTTTTTTCGGCAAGGAGCATATCCTTAACGGTAACAACACCGATTAATCTTTTCTTTCTATCGGTAACGTAGCAAGTGTAAATGGTTTCTTTATTTAGGCCAATTCTTCTAATCTTTTCAAACGCGTCTTCAACCGTGGTGCTTGCCGAAAAGGAAACATACTCGGTGGTCATAATAGAGCCTGCCGAATCATCGGGATATTCAAGAAGGGCGTTTATTTGTTTTCTATTCTCGGGCGAAGAGTTTTTAAGAATTCTCTTAACAACGTTTGCCGGCATTTCTTCAATAACGTCAACCGTATCGTCAAGGAACATATCGTCAACCACTTCTTTAAGTTCTTTGTCGGTAAACGCTTTAATAAGGTCTTCTTGTATATCAGACTCAATTTCAACGAAAACGTCACTTGCGAGTTCTTTGGGGAGAAGGCGGAAAAATCTTAACTGTTCTTTATCATCAAGGTTATCTTCCATAAACCTTGCGATGTCAAAAGGCTCCATATCAAGGAGCAAAATTCGGAGGTCGGCAAACTTGCGCGTTTCAAAATAGAAACACAACTTTTCATAAATTGCTTGTAATTCTTCGTTCATACTAACCTCCTGATAAAAAAATAATTCCACTGCAAAAAATCGCGGTGGAATACCAAAGACAACACAAAAAAGTGTTCAACCATGCTGGCTTTAGCACCGTAGGGCGGTGAAACTGCATTAAATCACGCCTTGTTTTCGACGTGGTTTGCTGACCAACTGACGGTGTCTCCACCGTTTCGCGGCAGCAGTCCATATCCCTATGGTAGCCTTACCTACCGGATTTATTCGCTTTTGTTGATTTCAGTTTACTACTTAATTAAAAACTTGTCAATAGTTATGCGGTAAACTTTTTATATTTTTTGCAAATTTTACACTTTTTCGCCCTCGTTATCGGCAATAAAGCGCATTTTTTGGTTAAGTGGGCGCAAATCCTCCCAAAACTTATCAAAATTTTCTTCGCTTATAACGATGCGTGTAAACTTGTCGTTATCATACTTAACAACCAACTTTTTATCTAATACAAGGTGGATAACTTGCTCGATTTTTTCCGCTTCTAAATTAAAACGGAAAATGCCAAGCCTTAAAAACAAGCCCTTTTTTTCATCAACTTCATACCTGCTTATAAGCATATCCGACAAAACGATAGTTAAACATAAAATATCAAGTAAAAGCATTGCAATATTGCCGATAAGGTTTATCGCTCTGCCGTTAAAAGAAAATAGGTCGATAAAAGTAAATACTGAACCCACAAGCAAGATGATAGAAACAACGCCTAAAATAAGCCAAAGAAAAATGGAAAGTTTATATCTAAAAGTTTTCATAATTGCCCTCTAACATATTTTATTACAAGCAAATAAAAAAAGCAAGGGGTAAAAGGCGGTTTTTTGCTAATTTTATCGAACAAGATTGCTTGCAAAATTAAAAGGGGTGTAGTATAATGAATAGTAAATAAAATCTCAAAATTCATCTTTGGAGAAAACAATGATTAAACTTATTGAAAAAGGCGTTTATTTTAAGGACGGAAAACTTGTCCGCGCAAAATCGGTTGACCAACCTGCAAAGGCAAAAACCATATCTTATAAAATTTTGTCTGCCCACAACTTTAGCGAGAACGAGAAAAAACTTTGCGCAAAGTTTGATGAAATTACTTCGCACGATATTACCTACGTTGGAATTATTCAAACGGCAAAGGCAAGTGGACTTGAAAAATTCCCTATTCCATATACTCTCACAAACTGTCACAACTCTCTTTGTGCGGTTGGCGGAACTATAAATGAAGATGACCACGTGTTTGGTCTTTCAGCCGCAAAAAAATATGGCGGTGCGTTCGTGCCTCCACACCTTGCGGTTATCCACCAATATATGCGTGAAATGCGTGCATTTTGTGGTGCAATGATTTTGGGTTCTGACTCGCACACCCGTTACGGTGCACTCGGCACTTTAGCGATTGGCGAAGGCGGACCTGAACTCGTTAAGCAACTTCTCGGTAGAACTTATGACGTGGATATGCCCGAAGTTGTTGCCGTTAACCTTAAAGGTAGGTTAAGAAAGGGCGTTGGCCCGCACGACGTTGCTTTGGCGCTCGTAAAAGCAACCTTTAAGAACGGCTTTGTAAAGAACAGAATTTTAGAGTTCGTTGGTAACGGCATTAAAACCCTTTCTATGGATTTTAGAAACGGCATTGACGTTATGACCACTGAAACGACCTGTCTTTCTTCGGTTTGGGTAACCGATGAAAAAACCAAAAAGTATTATGAACAACACGAAAGGGTTGGTGCGTATAAAGAACTCCGCCCCGAAGATGGTGCATACTACGATAGGGGAATTGTGATCGACCTTTCAAAGGTAGAGCCTATGATAGCGCTTCCTTTCCACCCCTCTAACGCGTATACCATTAAGGATTTCTTATCTCGCCCATACGAATTGTTAAAAGAAGCCGAAGAAGCCGGTCAAAAACTTTTGCCCCAAGGCAAAGGTCAGTTCAAATTGACCGATAAGATTAAAGATGGCAAGGTTTACGTTGAACAAGGCGTTATCGCTGGTTGTGCTGGCGGTATGTATGAAAACGTTGCCGAAGCATCGGCAATTTTAGGCGATACGGCAATCAACAATAACGATTTCACTTTGGATATTTATCCGTCAAGCCAACCTGTATATAAAGGACTTGTAGACAGCGGATATATAGGCAAACTTATGGATAACGGCGCGGTTATCAAAACTGCTTTCTGCGGTCCGTGTTTTGGCGCGGGAGACGTTCCGCAAAACAACGGTCTTTCTATTAGACACACCACTCGTAACTTTGAAAGCCGTGAAGGAAGTAAGCCTGCAAACGGACAATTATCCGCCGTTGCACTTATGGACGCAAGAAGTATTGCCGCAACCGCAAAGAACGGCGGTGCAATCACTTCTGCAATGGAAGTTGAATATTCAAATAAGGTTAAAAAATACCGCTTTGAAAACAAGATTTATAAGGCAAGAGTTTATAACGGCGTAGGCAAGCAAAACATTGATAGCGCGCTTGTATACGGACCTAACATTGCCGATTGGCCAAAAATGGAAGCCCTCAAGGATAATCTTTTACTCAAAGTTGTATCCGTGCTTCAAGATCCTGTTACCACCACCGATGAACTTATCCCGTCAGGCGAAACTTCATCTTACCGCTCTAACCCCTTAAAACTTGCCGAGTTTGCTCTCTCAAGAAAAGACCCGATGTACGTTGAAAGGGCAAAGGCTGTGCGCGACGGAGTTTTCCCCGAAGAATTAGGGTTCGATAAAAACGCCACCACTTACGGAAGCGTTGTTTGTTCTATCAAACCGGGCGATGGCTCTGCTAGAGAACAAGCCGCATCTTGCCAAAGAGTTTTGGGCGGTGTTGCAAACATTGCAAAAGAGTATGCGACCAAGCGTTATAGAAGCAACCTTATCAACTGGGGCATGCTTCCCTTCCTTGCTGATAAGAACGACTTTGAAGTGGGCGACTATATCTATATTGAAGGTGTAAAGAACGCGATTACTTCTGGTGCAAAAGAATTTACCGCAAAAGTTATCGGCAAATCGGCAAGGCAAATCACCTTAAAGATGGATGAACTCACCGATGCTGAAAAGCAAATAATTTTGAAAGGTTGTTTAATCAATTACTACAAAAACTAAATTTATTCCGCTCCCTAAATAAAGGGGGCGGTTTTATTTTGTCCACTAGCATTTTTAATGCAAAAATAACATAGCATAAAGAGAGAAAAAAGGCTTAAAAAGGGGGCAAAATGAGTTTTATTGATTGTATTTCGCGCTGTTTTAACAGTGAAGAATTATCATCTAGCGGTCAGTTTAGAGCAGTTCTTTTTGGCGATGGCGCTGTGTATTTTGAGTCGGTTAAAGCCATAGGCGGATATACCGAAAAGGAAGTGTATTTAATCTTAAAAAAAGGGGGAATTAAAATCAAGGGCGAAGGGCTCTATATCAAAAAATACTGTGCGGGGGACGTTGCCGTTTGTGGAAAGATAAGCATAATAGAAAGGGTTTAGGTTTTTTGTATTCGGTGTTTTTGGTTGAGGGGCTAAACCTAGATGTACTCATTAAACAAGCAAAAATTAAGGGAATTGACCTTTACAATGTAAAAAAAGACAAAAATAAACGCATGTTGGTCACGGTAAACTTTGCTGATGGTCAAAATTTTTTTGCAATCGCAAAAGAATTGTGTTATAATATAAAAAAAGTTAAAGATAAGGGAAAGGGTTATCCACTTTACTTTCTCTTTAAGTCCTTTGGACTTATAATAGGTGCACTCATCTTTATTGCCGTTCAATATATCTCAGCGGATATGGTATACGAAATAACCTATCAAGGAAGCGGTGTGCTGTATCAAAAACAAGTGGAAGGATACCTAACAGAGCGCGGAATAACAAAGTTTTCTCGCTTTTCAAAAATAGATTTGCCTTTGCTTGAAGATGCAATTTTAGCGGACAACAAAAACCTTTCTTTCGCTTCGTGCAAAAAAAGTGGGAATAGGCTTATTGTTGAACTTGTTGTGGCAGATAGCGGTGGGCAAGTTTTAGACGGGGATAAATATCAAATGTTATCCACGGCAAATGGGGTTGTGGAAAGCATTAAGGTCTATCGCGGAACGGCTATGGTTAAGGTGGGCGACACTGTAAAGGAAGGCGACCTACTCGTTGACGGGGTTGCAACTGTGAAAGAGCAAACGGTAAAGGTAAATGTTTTAGCGGTTGTTTCTGTCATCGTGGATAAAGAATTTACCTTTGTCGGCGCTGGCGGTGGGCAAGAAATGGCAAAGATGCTTGCAACCGAAAGGCTTTCGGGCGAAGAAATAGTGGATATTGAAACAAAGACCGAATTGGTCGGAAATGATTATTTTTATAAAGTAACGGTAAAAATCAGGCGGGTAATATCCGTCGGTTAGAAAGGAAGAAAATTATGAAAAAGAACAAGTCGCAAAAGGTGCTTAAATGGGGAACTAAAGACATAGTGCTAAATGTTTTAGTTTATCTTCTTAACGCAGGTATTATAACCGCGCTCTTTTACTTGACGGTATACCTAAACGAAACGGACTTTAACACTTATTTTGATAACCCAACCACCTTTTTGCACTTTGCCCTAATGCTTGTGATAACTCTTTCGGTAATGGCGTTCTATTTCGCTTTTGAAGATAAGGATTTTCTTAAAAGAGCAGTAAACTCGCAAATGATTTTCCTAATTATCGAAATAGGAATTTTGGTGTGTGGCGCGATTGGTATTTACGTAAATATCAATTTAAGACCGCTTGCTTTGGTGGCATTGCTTACACTCTTTGTTACCAATAGAAGAACGGCAATCTTTACAAATATACTCTTTTGCGTAATCATCTTCTTGTTTGACTCCTTTGGTGGAAATGTGTTTAGCGTTGGTAATTACCCCGTGCTCATAATGGGCTTTTCTTCGGGTGTAATCGCCGCCGTTTGTATGGACAAGGCATCTTCAAGGCTTAAACTTTTGGTTAAGAGTGTTCTAATATCTTTGCCGTCTTTACTTTGCGTGGGTATGGATATAATTGAAAACGGTGGGGACAACATCGCGGCAGACCTTGTTTCTGCAGGTTTTTCAGGCCCGCTCGTAGTTGCAATCTTTATGGTGTTGTTGCCTGTTTTTGAAGCGATGTTCAAAAAGGTTTCAAGTTTTAAGTATGCTGAACTTACCGACCACAAATCAAGGCTAATTAAAAAACTTATTCAACAAGCGCCCGGAACCTTTAACCACTCTATCGTGGTTTGCAACATAGCAGAAGCGTGTGCAGCCGCTATTGATGAAGATGCGTTGCTTGCAAGAACTTGTGCGTATTATCACGACGTTGGTAAACTCCGCCGTCCTGAATTCTTTAAGGAAAACCAAGCCGATGGCTTTAACCCGCACGATGACTTAACTCCCGAACTTTCAGCAAGCATCATAAAGGCGCACGCGCAAGACGGATACAATTTGATTATTAAAAATAGGCTTCCGCAAGAGATTGCAGACGTGTGCGTACAACACCACGGCACTTTACCTATCATTTATTTTTACGATAAAGCTAAAAAGTTTACCGATGGCGAAGTTGACCTTATGCAATATTGTTACCCCGGCCCTAAACCCAAAACCAAAATTGCGGCAATCATTATGATAGCCGATGGTTGCGAGGCGGCGGCAAGGTCACTTCAAGATCGTTCTAGAGAGAATGTTAAAAAGGTTGTTAGAAAGATTGTAAACGATCGTATGGAACTCGGTCAGTTTGATGATTGCGAAATAACGTTAAAAGAACTTAACATAATAATTCACACTGTTGTCAATAACCTTACGGGTATTTACCACAGCAGAATAGAATATCCCAAGGTTAACCTTGAAGGTATGGATTTATAAGAGGCGAAAATGGGCAAGTTATTTTTAGAGTGTTTAGATAAAAAAGTAAGGGTAAAAAAGATTTCCAAAGCGGTTATGACTGTTTTAGGACAAGTTAACAAGTTCAAAGCAGAACTCGTTTTCCACAATAGCGAAGATATGCACTCGTTAAACAAAACCACAAGGGGAGTGGATAGTGTTACCGATGTTTTATCTTATCCCAGCCTTGATGGTATTCGCGGAAAGATTATATACCCCGAAGATTGCCTTACCGAACTTGAAGGCAAGTATATTTTCCTAGGTTCAATCGTGCTTTGTGAAGAAAAGATTATTCAACAAGCCGAAGAATATGGTCACACGGTTGAAAGGGAAAGGGAATACCTTATCATACACGGGTTGTTACACCTTTTTGGTTACGACCATATGACAGAACAAGATAAAAAAGAGATGAGAGCACTTGAAAAGCAAGCGCTTAAAATACTTCACCCCGAAAATAAAAAAGGAAAGAACTAATGAAGAGCGGAATAGTTGCGGTTGTAGGCAGAGCAAACGCGGGGAAAAGCACGCTTGTAAACGTGCTTGTTGGCGAAAAGGTGGCGATAGTTTCGCCAAAGCCACAAACAACTAGAGATAGAATACTTGGCGTTTTAACCACCGATGATTATCAAATTGCATTTATAGATACCCCAGGAATTTATAGGGCGGATAACCTTCTCAATTCGGTTATGCAAAAGACCACCACGGATAGTGTTAACGATGTTGATGCCGTTCTTTTCGTAATGGATGCGCACGAAGGATTAAGCGAAGAAGACCTTAAACTTCTTAAAAAGTATTCTTCAAGCCAAGTGCCAACTATTTTGGCGCTAACCAAGATTGACATTATGCCCGAAAGCCTTTTAATATCGGAAATTAAACAACTTTCGGAAATGAACGTGGAAATCGTGCCCGTTTCAGCAAGAAAGGGCAGAAACATCAAAGAACTTATAAAGGTTGTTTTATCTAAACTTCCTGAAGGTGAAAAACTTTTTGAGCAAGACATTATATCCGACCGTTCGGAAAAGTTTATGATAGCCGAAATAATGCGCGAGAAAATTCTGCTTAAATTCGACAAGGAAATTCCGCACGGCGTGGCGATTATCGTAAACGAATTTGCGCTTGCGGAAAACGGAAGAACATTTAGAATCAGCCTTGATATAATTTGCGAAAAACCAAACCACAAAGCCATTTTGATAGGCAAGGGCGGAAAGGCAATAAAGGAAGTTTCTTCTTTTGCAAGAGAAGATATGGAAAAATTCCTTGGCAAAAAGGTTTTTTTAACCACTTATGTAAAGATAAAAGAAGATTGGCGCAACAGTGCTTTTTTAATGAAAGAATACGGATACGGCGAAGAAGTATAACCGCATAAAAACAAGTTAAATACGCATACTCGCTTGTAGGAGGGAGTATGGTGGATAGAAAAAATGGTAAACCACGCGCCGAAGACATGGCTTGGGCTATGTTTGAAAAAACAGGCGACGTTGGGTATTACCTACTTTATAAAAAACTTTCAAAAGAGTAGTTTATGGAAGAAAAGTATAACGGCATAGTAATTGGAGGAACGCCCTTTGGCGAAAACGATAAAATTTTAAACGTTTTCACCTTGGAACAAGGCGTTATTTCTGCTAAAATTAAAGGTGTAAAAAAGGCAGGGGCAAAGTTAAAATTTGCTTCCGAGCCTTTTTGTTTTGCCGAATATCTTTTCACTAAAAAAGGGGAACTACGAACGGTTACAGGCGCAAGTTTAATAGATAGTTTTTATCCCATAAGGGAAGATATAAACAAGTATTTTTGCGGAGCAACTGTTTTAGAATTCGTTAAAAAGTTTTATAGAGAAAGCATCGTTTCAAAAGACGGGTTTTTCTTAACGCTTGAAGCCTTAAAGCAAATAAGTTACGGGGAAGAAAGCGCAAAACAATCGCTCATTAGGTTTTTATTTTCGGCACTAAAAGAAAACGGCTATGCCCTTTATATAGATAAGTGCGGTTGCTGTAAAAACACCGTGCACGGCAGAGTGTTTTTCGATTATAGGCGGGGCGCGTTTTACTGCGAAAACTGTTTTGACGGCGTCGGTAGAGAAATGAGTTTATCTACCCTTGAAGGTTTTAAGCAGGTTATGGCGGGCGAAAGGGTTAGCGAAGAGATTGAAACAAAGATTTTACGGCTTTTAAACTTCTACATAGAAAACCGAACTGAAGAAAAAATTAAATCTCTTGCCGAATTGACTAAAATTTTATAATTATAGAAAAAAAGTATGCTATAAAGGTTGATAAATTTTTTAATTTATAGTAAAATATCTAAGGTTAAAAATTAGGTGAAAAAACACCAATACGATATTGTAGGAAAAAATAGGAGGAAAACATAATGAAATATGTTTATTTATTCAGTGAAGGCGACGCTTCAATGCGCGAACTTCTCGGCGGTAAGGGGGCAAACCTTGCGGAAATGACCAAAATCGGTCTTCCTGTTCCCCAAGGTTTCACAATTTCAACCGAAGCATGTACCAAGTATTATGACGACGGAAAGCAAATCAACGATGACATAATGGCTGAAATTATGGAAAACATCGTTAAGATGGAAGAAATCACCGGCAAGAAATTCGGCGATTTGGAAAATCCTTTGCTCGTATCAGTTCGTTCAGGTGCAAGAGCATCAATGCCTGGTATGATGGACACCATCTTAAACCTTGGTCTTAACGAACAAGTTGTTGAAGTTATGGCTGAAAAGTCAGGCAACGCAAGATGGGCTTACGACTGCTACAGAAGATTTATTCAAATGTATTCAGATGTAGTTATGGAAGTTGGTAAGAAATACTTCGAACAACTCATCGACAAAATGAAAGAAGAAAAGGGCGTTAAACTTGACGTTGAACTCTCTGCTGACGACTTGAAACAACCTGCAAACCAATTCAAATCAGAATATAAAGCAAAAATCGGCACTGACTTCCCGTCAGACCCCAAGGAACAACTTATCGGCGCTGTTAAAGCAGTATTCCGTTCATGGGATAACCCCAGAGCAAACGTATACCGTCGTGACAACGATATTCCTTATAGTTGGGGTACCGCTGTTAACGTTCAAGCAATGGCTTTCGGTAACATGGGTGATGATTGCGGTACTGGTGTTGCGTTTACTCGTGACCCTGCAACCGGCGAAAAGAAACTTATGGGTGAATTCTTAACCAACGCACAAGGTGAAGACGTTGTTGCTGGTGTTAGAACCCCGATGCCCATCGCACAAATGGCTGAAAAGTTCCCCGAAGCATACAAACAATTCGAAAATGTTTGCAAGATTTTGGAAGACCACTATAGAGATATGCAAGATATGGAATTTACCGTTGAACACGGCAAACTCTATATGCTTCAAACCAGAAACGGTAAGCGTACTGCTGCCGCTGCTCTTAAAATCGCTTGCGACCTTGTTGATGAAGGAATGATTGACGAAAAGCAAGCAGTATTGATGATTGACCCCAGAAACCTTGACACACTTTTGCACCCTCAATTCGATGCTAAGGCATTGAAGAGTGCTGCGCCCGCTGCTAGAGCACTTGGTGCTTCTCCTGGTGCTGCTTGTGGTAAAATCGTATTTACCGCTGAAGATGCAAAGGCTTGGAAGGAAAGAAAGGAAAAGGTTATCCTCGTTCGTTTGGAAACTTCACCTGAAGACATCGAAGGAATGAAAGCCGCTCAAGGTATCTTGACCGCTCGTGGCGGTATGACATCACACGCAGCCGTTGTTGCTCGTGGTATGGGTACTTGCTGTGTATCAGGTTGTTCTGCAATCACCAACTTTGATGAAGATGCAAAAACTTTCGTTCTTGCTGGAAAGACCTATAAAGAAGGCGATGTAATTTCTATCGACGGTTCAACCGGTAACATCTATGACGGTGCAATCCCCACTGTTGACGCAACCATTTCTGGTGACTTCGGCAGAATCATGGGTTGGGCTGATAAGTATAGAGCACTTGGTGTTCGTACTAATGCCGACACTCCTAAGGATGCTGCAAAAGCACGCGAACTCGGTGCTGAAGGTATTGGCCTTTGCAGAACAGAGCATATGTTCTTCGAAGGCGATAGAATCGATGCGTTCCGCGAAATGATTTGTGCTGATACTTTGGAAGAAAGAGAAGCAGCACTTGAAAAGATTCTTCCCATGCAACAAGGTGACTTCGAAAAACTTTACGAAGCATTGGAAGGCAACCCCGTTACTATTCGTTTCCTTGATCCGCCTCTCCACGAGTTCGTTCCTGTAAGCGAATACGATATCGAAACTTTGGCTAACGCACAAGGCAAGACAGTTGCTCAAATTAAGAGCATCATCTCTGCTCTCCACGAATCTAACCCGATGATGGGTCACCGTGGTTGCCGTTTGAGCGTTACCTATCCTGAAATTGCAAAAATGCAAACCAGAGCGGTTATCCGTGCTGCAATCAATGTTCAAGCAAAACACGCTGACTGGAAAGTAGTCCCTGAAATTATGATTCCGCTTGTTGGCGAAGCAAAAGAACTTAAATATGTTAAGAACATCGTTGTTGCAACTGCTGATGAAGAAATTGCAAAAGCAGGTTCTAACCTTAAGTATGAAGTTGGTACCATGATTGAAATTCCTAGAGCGTGCATCACTGCTGATGAAATCGCTAAGGAAGCAGAATTCTTCTGCTTTGGTACTAACGACCTTACTCAAATGACTTACGGTTTCTCTCGTGACGATGCTGGTAAGTTCCTCAATGCGTACTACGATACCAAGATTTTTGAAAACGATCCGTTCGCAAAAATCGACCAAAACGGCGTAGGCAAACTTATGGATATGGCTGTTAAACTCGGTAGAGGCGTTCGTGCTGAAATGCACTGCGGTATCTGTGGTGAACACGGTGGTGACCCCTCATCAATCAAATTCTGCCACAAGATTGGCCTTTCATACGTTTCTTGCTCACCCTTCCGTGTACCCATTGCAAGACTCGCTGCTGCACAAGCACAACTTAAAAACCCCAGAAAGTAATTTAGGGTAAAACAACAAAGAATTCGCCCCGACGGAAAGTTCCGTTGGGGCTTTTCATATATTATAGGTATGTTAAATAAAGCCGTTATAGATTTAAACATACTTAAAGAAAACACCTTAAAGGTAAAAAGTTTATTGCCAAAGCACACCAAACTTTGCGCGGTGGTTAAAGCCGATGCGTATGGACACGGCGATTCGGTTTGTGCTGGTGCAATCTATCCACTTGTGGATTGTTTTGCCGTTGCCCTAACAGAAGAAGGGATAAAACTAAGATTATCGGGAATAGATAAAGAGATATTGGTGTTAACCCCAGTTTACCCCTTTGATAGCGAAAACCTAATAAGATACAACCTAACCGCCACTATAGGTTCGTTAGAGCAAGCGAAAAACTTAGAAAGTTGCGCGAGAAAAATGGGTAAAAGTGTAAAAGCGCATATTAAGTTTAATAGCGGTATGAATAGGCAGGGTGTGGATAGTGTGGAAAGGGTAAGTGAGATTATGGATAGATTTTCTAAAAGTACCTACCTAAAAATTAGCGGACTTTACTCGCACTTTGCTTGCCCTGAAAATAAAAAGGCAAGAGAAATGGCACAAAATAAATTTTTGCTTGCAAATAATTGCATAAAGCGGTATAATAAAAATGCAATTTGTCACATATCGGCAAGCGGTGGCGTTTTGCAAGGTGTTTTTGGCGATATGGTTAGGGTGGGGCTACTTCTTTACGGATATAAACCGTTCGAAAGTGACAAACTTGATTTAACCCCAGTTATGAAAGTTTATGCCCCGATTATATTAGAGCGCAACATTAAAAAGGGCGAAAGCGCACTGTACGGAAACTTGCCAGCAAAAATGTCGCAAAAAATATCGCTCGTTCGATATGGCTATGCCGACGGATTATTTAGGCTTGCGGTAGGCGGGCAGTTTAACAATCGCTGTATGGATATAACAGCCTTAAACAATATAATAAAAGAAAACGGTTATGCGCTCATAATGGGCGATGCCGATAAAACTGCCAAACTTTATAAAACAATTAGTTATGAAGTATTGGTAAAATGTTCGCTTCGTGCGGAAAAAATATATTTACGATAAAGGATTAAAGATGAAGACAATAGGTTATTACATTAAACAATCAGTCGTTCCCTTTGTATATCTCGGTATGCTTGGGCTTATAGACTTTGCAATTTTGTGCATTAAAGATAGCAACGGACTTATCGCCTTAAAGGTTGTGCTTTGTGCCGTAATGTTAGGCTTTTTTATAACACTTCTTGCAATACTTTCGTTTAGAGATGGACAAACTGCGTATAAAACGCTTCTCGCAAACGACGTTAGTAGAAGACTCATTGTAGAAACGGGCAGAGAATATCCCTTAAAAGAAGCCGAAGAATATAAGCCTTATAAGGGTTTTGTTTCAGGTCTTTTCGTTTGTATCCCCTTGATAATTTGCACTATTATCCATATGATAAATAACGGATTTTCAAACACTTCGATAGATTCAAGTTCAACAAACTGGGCAGGGGTTATAATGTCTTTCGTTTATATTATAGTGTTTGCTTTCGCAAGGGTAAACAATTCCGCAAGTATCACCCCCAATCAGTTTTACGTTTGCTCTATCGCGTTGCCCATTATAGTTTTAACTATTGGAATTTTCTATATGCTTGGCGCAAAGAAGATTAAACTTCAACAAGAAATGATCAAAGAAAAACACAACTTCTTGCACGGCGGTATAAAGTGAGAATAGTCGGCGGAAAGTATAGGGGTAGGGTGCTCGCAGAAGTAAATATCGATGGGGTTAGACCGACTTCAGATATGGCGAGAGAGAGCCTATTTAACATTTTGCAACTTAAAATATTTGGCGCGGACTTTTTAGATTTGTTTTGCGGAACGGGTGCTATCGGTATTGAAGCGCTATCTCGCGGGGCAAACAGGGTTGTTTTTAACGATGCGAGTAGGCAAAGCATTAATATATTAAAGAAAAACCTTGAAAAGTTAAAGGTAGAAGAGCCTTATACCATAAAGAATATGGATGCGCTAATTCTTCTAAAAAGCATTGGCGAAAAGTTTGATATAGTGTATATCGACCCGCCGTATAAAAGTGATATCAAAGAGAGTGCCGTAACGCAAGCAAAAGATGTTATAAAAGAAAACGGCTTAATTATTTTAGAAGATGAAAATCCCTTTGACAAGCAAATAGAAGGCTTAAAAATAGTTGATGAGCGCAAATACGGAAGAGTGCGCTTGACCTTTTTTAAGAAGGAGGAAAACTAATGAAAACCTGTGTTTTTGCAGGAACGTTTGACCCTATTAGCAAGGGGCACGAATATGTTGTGGATAAATGCCTTGAAATTTTTGACAAGGTTATTGTTGCCGTTGGCGTAAACGTAAATAAAAAACCTTTGTTCACTTTAGAGCAAAGGCTTGACATAATAAAAACGATGTATAAAGATAACGAGCGCGTTAGCGTTATGAGTTTTGACGGTATGCTTGTTGACTTTATGAAGGAAAACGATATAGCCTTTACCGTTCGCGGAATAAGGAACGAAGAAGACTATAAGTATGAAGATAAAATGGCGCAATACAACCTTGATTTATCAAAAGAAGTAACCACCATTTTTATCCCCACACCCGCATCGCTTAGTTACGTTAGTTCTTCAGGGATTAGAAACATTATAGAACTTAAAGGCGATTATGCAGAATTTGTTCCCGAAAGAGCGCTTTCTATCATTAAAAACTTGCTCGAAAGAAAATAAGCGCAAAAACAAAACCTAAAACAAAAGATAAAACCGCCTGCAAAACTTTTGCAAGTATAAAAGGGGCGGTTTTTATTTTTGCCTTTTTTAGGTATGCCACCGATTGTGCTATTACTGAAAAGCCACCAAACCCACAAAAAAACGCGCATACTGGCAAGGTTAAAAAGGAAATGCTTAACGTGGATAGAGTTTTATAACCGCGTGTTGTTTCTAAAATGCCAAAAACAATGCTTTTAGAAACCGTGCCGTTTTTAACAATTTTTTCAAGCAAGAAAAAAAGTGGGGATAAAAGATTTAAGGATAAAAGCACTTCGATAAGCATATAAAAAACGGTTATAAGACCGCCCACAACAAGCACGGAAATGACCGCCGAATAGGTTGTTTCATATAGCGAAAAATCCAAGGAATTACTTGGCGATATTTGATATTTAGAAAGCGGTTTTTCACTTCGTTTATAAAAAGAGAAAATTATGCCAATAAGTATGGTGGATAAAAAATGCACTGAATATAAAATCAGCCCAAATTTTGCGCTAGAAAACATTATGCTTCCCACCGAAGAAATTAAGAACATAGGTGAAGATGATGAGCAAAACGCACTTGCTCTAACCGCTTCCGCTTCGCCGATAAAATTTTTCTCTCTTAAATCGGCAACCGTTTTTGCTCCAACAGGGTAGCCTGATAAAAGGCTAACAAAATAGGCGTATCCCGTTATCCCACTCGTGTTAAAAAGCCGTTCGGTAAAAGGGGATAACCTTTTAGCAAGTTTACTTGTTAGGGATAGATTGGATAGAATTGTGGTAATAAAAAAGTATGGAAAAACCGATGGCAAAACACACAAAAACCACAACTTAATTCCATCGATACAAGCGGTAGAAAGGTCTTTATTAAAGCACAAAACAATTGAAAAGCACAGAAGAAGAAAAAAGAGTGCCGTGTCAACAAATTTAGATAATCTTTTAGCCATATATTATTGTATTACCACTTGAAAAAAAATATGGGATATGTTAAAATATTCCTATGGATTTATTTGATTTAAGTTTAAGCGCGAGCGCAAAAGCACCGCTCGCAGAAAGAATGAGGGCAAAAACACTTTCAGAGTTTTTAGGGCAAGAGCATATCGTTTCTGAAACGGGGTTGCTTCGCCGTGCAATAAAACTCGATAGGCTAGGTAGTTGCATTTTTTGGGGACCACCCGGTTGTGGCAAAACCACCCTTGCAAACGTTATTGCAAACGGAACGGACGGCAACTTTGTTAAACTAAACGCGGTAAACAGCGGTGTTGCCGATGTTAAAAGGGTCGTAGATGAAGCGCAAACCAACTTAAAACTTTACGGCAAAAAAACCTATCTACTCCTTGATGAGTGCCATAGGTTTAACAAAACGCAAAGCGATAGTTTGCTTCCTGCTATTGAAAAAGGCGATATAATTTTTATCGGCTCTACAACCGAAAATCCCTTTGCTTCAATGACGCCTGCAATCGTTTCAAGATGCCGAGTGTTCGAACTTAAAAGGCTATCGCAAGAAAACATAAAGACCGCACTAAAGAAGGCGGTTAGCGATAAGGAAAGGGGGCTTGGAAACTACGATTTAACGGTTGAAGAACAAGCCTACGACCATATTGCAAAGACTTCCGCGGGGGATTTACGCGTGGCATTTAACGCGTTAGAACTTGCGGCGCTCACCACCACGCCAAACCAAGACGGAAAGATTATAGTAACCTTGAAAGATGCTGAAGAATCTATTCAACAAAAGGCACTCTCTTATGATGAAAACCTTTATTACGATATACTATCGGCATTTTGTAAGAGTTTA
This sequence comes from Christensenellaceae bacterium, assembly GCA_045645305.1. Taxonomy (GTDB): domain Bacteria; phylum Bacillota; class Clostridia; order Christensenellales; family Borkfalkiaceae; genus UBA1259. The sequence continues at coordinate 58,077 of JAZRIO010000007.1, read as the reverse complement.
AGGGGCAGTGATTCAAACGCGGCACTATACTATATGCAAAGGCTTATTCAAGGCGGTTGCGACCCCTTACTTTTAGCAAGAAGGCTTGTGGTTCACTCGGCTGAAGACGTGGGTATGGCAGACCCCAACGCGCTCGTAGTTGCAACAAACGCGCTCGTTGCCTTCCAAAATCTTGGACTTCCCGAAGGGCTTATCCCACTTTCCGAAGCGGTAATATATGTTTGCGAAGCGGAAAAATCCAACACTGTTGTTGAAGCAATGCACTCGGCAAAGGAAGATGCAATAAATGTTAAAGATGATAATATTCCCGCACACTTAAAAAATTATGAGTTTGCTTCTAAAGAAGATAAGCAAAACAGATCAAACTATAAGTATCCCCACCACTATGGCGGATACGTTGAACAACAATATCTTCCCGATTCGTTAAAAGATAAGGTTTATTATAACCCCAAAGACAACGGCTATGAAAAGGTTGTTAAAGAAATAAGAAAAAATAAAGGAAAGAAGAATTAGCGTATGGACTATTCAATAAAACTATCCAAAGAATTTAATATCCGTGCCGACCACTCGGCAAACATTATCGCACTCATTGACGACGGCAACACAATTCCCTTTATTGCAAGATATAGAAAGGAAATGACGGGTGCTTGTGATGACCAAGTTCTTCGTGAGTTTAACGATAGGCTTAAATATTTGAGAAACCTTGACAAGAGAAAGGAAGAAATCGTGTCTTCAATTACCGAACAAGGCAAAATGACCGACGAGATTGCAATCGCGCTTGCTGGTGCAGAAACGCTTACCGAAGCCGAAGACATATACCGCCCCTATAAGCAAAAGAGAAAGACAAGGGCATCAATTGCAACCGAAAAAGGACTTCAACCCCTTGCCGAGTTTATTCTTTTGCAAGATAACGATAGCGTTGAAGAAAAAGCAAAAGAGTTTATCAGCGAAGAAAAGGGTGTGTTAGATATTGAAAGTGCTATCCAAGGCGCATCCGACATCATTGCCGAACGCGTTTCGGATGATGCGGAATTAAGAAAAACACTTCGCAAAAAGGTTGGTGAAGTGGGCGAACTCGCTTGCAAACTTTTGGAAGCCGAAAATGCAAAAACATACGATATGTACGCAGAATATGCTGAAAAAATCGCAAAAATCCCGTCGCATAGAATCCTTGCCGTTAATCGCGGTGAAAAGGAAGAGTGCTTAAGGGTAAATATAACCGTGGATAGCGAAGCGTTTATCTCGGCAATCCACTCGGTATACGTTAAGGGAAGTGGAAAGGCATCAAACATAGTTGCGTCGGCTTGTGCAGACGCGTATTCGCGCCTAATATTCCCGTCGATTGAAAGGGAAGTAAGAAGTGAACTTACCGAAAAGGCAAGCGAACAAGCAATCAAAATGTTTGAAGTTAACCTTCGCCCCTTGTTATTACAACCGCCCCTTAAAGGCAAAATCATTTTGGGACTTGACCCTGCTTACCGCACGGGCTGTAAGATTGCGGTTATTGACCCCGAAGGCAATGTTTTAGACACGGCAGTTGTTTTCCCCACTCCGCCACAAAACAGAATTGATGAAGCAAAAGAGATTCTTCTTAAACTTATTAAAAAGCACGGCGTTTCGATTATTTCTATCGGTAACGGCACGGCAAGCAAAGAATCGGAAATTTTTGTTGCTAATATGATAAAAGAATCGGGGCTTGATTTATCTTACGCGGTAGTAAACGAAGCGGGCGCATCAGTTTATAGCGCAAGCAAACTCGGTGCGGAAGAATTCCCCGACTATGAACCCGCACAAAGAAGCGCAGTATCTATTGCTAGAAGATTACAAGACCCACTTGCAGAACTTATTAAAATTGATGTTAAGTCAATCGGCGTTGGTCAATATCAACACGATATGCCCGAAAATCGCTTGGAAGAAGTGCTTGGCGGTGTGGTAGAAGACTGTGTTAACAGTGTTGGCGTAGACCTTAACACCGCATCTTATAGTTTGCTCTCTTATGTTGCAGGCTTAAATAAGGGCATTGCCAAAGAAATTGTTAAATATAGGTCAGAACAACCCTTTATTAAGAGAGAAGACCTATTAAAAGTTAAAAAACTCGGCGCAAAAGCATTTGAGCAATGCGCAGGCTTCCTTAGAATTATCGGCGGAAATGTTTTAGATAACACGGGTGTTCACCCCGAATCTTATCCCGCGGTAGAAAAACTCCTTGTTTCAACGGGCTATACCTTAGATGACGTTGCACAAGGCAAACTTACCGATATAAGAGAGAGAATTGAGCAAAAGAGTTGGGAAAAGACGGCTGATGAGTGCGGAATTGGTGTCCCCACCCTTAAAGATATAGTCGCCGAACTCTTAAAACCGGGTAGAGATATCCGTGACACGCTTCCCAAACCTATTTTGAGAAGCGACCTTATGGATTTAAGTGATCTTAAAGAAGGTATGGAAATCAACGGCACTGTTAGGAACGTTATCGACTTTGGTGTGTTTGTGGATATCGGCGTTCATCAAGATGGTTTGGTGCATATTTCACAAATCTCCGACAACTATATTAAGCACCCGTCGGACGTATTAAAGGTTGGCGACCTTGTTAAGGTCAAAGTTTTGGGTGTAGACACTGTAAAGAAAAAGATTTCTTTAACAATGAAAACAACCGAACTCCCGCACGGGCTTAATGTGGGCAACCAAAAAACGGATAGGGAAAGAAAGCAAGGCCGTCGCGATGCCGAAAAGAAACGCGAAGGAGCAAAACCCCTTACCGATGCTGAACTCAAAGAACTTTTAATGAAAAAGTTCGGTAGATAAAACAAACTTGAAAACCGTATGCTAATTTTGGCGTGCGGTTTTTATATATTTTAAAGTATTTACGATTTATGTAATTTTGACCGCTTTGTGTAATATTTTATATAAAAATCGTTAAAAAATTGGTGTATAATGTGAGCGAAACCAAAATAAAAGAGGTTATAAATATGAAAAGATTTGCTATTGTAGGTGCAGGATTTAGATGTTATCATATGTTTGCAAAAACCATTAGGGATAGATTCTCTGATAGATGCAAATTGGTTGGCGTATGCGACCCCAACTATAAGCGCGCGCAAATCTATATCGATACTATCGATAAGGATATGAAATACTATGAAGATTACGATAAAATGCTTGCTGAACTCAAACCCGATGCGGTTTTAGTTACCACGCCCGATGGTCTTCACCATAAATATATAATTAAGGCTTTGGAAGCAGGTATTGACGTTTATACCGAAAAGCCCCTTACTAACACTCAAGAAAAGTGCGAAGCAATAAGGGAAGCCGAAAGAAAGAGTGGCAAAAAGGTTACCATTACCTTTAACTGTAGATTTATGCCTTACTTTGCAAAACTTAAAGAAGTTGTAAACTCTGGTGTAATCGGCACACCCCTTTCAATCAACTATGACTATCACTTGCCATATACCCACGGTGGCGACTACTTTAAGCGTTGGCATAGATTTATGGAAAACAGTGGCGGTATGCTCGTGCATAAGTCTACCCACCACTTTGACGTTATGAACTGGATTTTGGGAGATGACCCCGAATCGGTTATCGCGCAAGCAAATAGAGTTTATTACGGCAATGATGACCGCCCCCACGGGGATAGATGCTTGCAATGTAAGTATGCCGAAACTTGCACAAGTTTTGATTGGTACGAAGATGATAAAGAAGATATAAAACTCTTATATTTCTCAGCAGAAGATGTTGATAACTATCATCGTGACCACTGTGTATTTAAGCCCGATACAGATATTTATGACAATATGAGTGTGTCGGTAAAATATACTCGCGGTGCAATTTTGACCTATACCTTGCATATGTTCAGCCCGACAGAAGGCTATAGAATCAATATCACAGGAACGAAGGGCAGAATTGAAATGAACAGTTTTGATTACGACAAGAGCCCCGACAACGAAATCGTTGTTTTCACCGATGATAAGTCTATTCAAAGAATAACCTTCTCTAAAGCAAGCGGTATGCACGGTGGCGGAGATGATAGAATGCTTGATATGTTCTTTGGCGATAGACCTGACCCGCTCGGTCAATGCTCAACAAGTTATGATGGAATTAAGTCTGCAATGATTGGTATTGCAGCAAACCAAAGTATTAAAGAAGGCAAGAGAATAGAACTTACAGAGTTCTTAAAGAAAATGAAATAATGAAAACAGTTATCAAAAACGTCAAGGTTGTAACGGCAAGCGAAGTGCTTTATAACTCCGCCGTGCAATTTGAAAATGGCGTTATTACAAAAATAGGCGAATACAATAGCGCGGACAAGGTGATTGACGGCAAGGGCGGATATCTTATCCCTGGGTTTATTGACCTTCATTGTCACGGCGGTATAGAACTTGATTTTATTGATGCCACCAAAGAAGAGATTAAAGAGATTGAATCTTTCCACCTTGCGCACGGCACAACCACTATGCTTGCGACAACCCTTACTGCAAGGGAGAGTATCACGGAAAACTGTCTTAAAACTTTCGCCGAATATAAAGAAGAAAACCCCAACAGCACCTTGATTGGTATACATATGGAAGGGCCTTGGTTTTCACCCGAGCAATGCGGTGCGCAAGATGCTTCTTATATGAAAAACCCCTCTGCTGAAGAATTGGCGCGCATAAAAGAAAAATATCCTTTTGTGCTTCGCGTTTCTTGTGCACCCGAACTTGATGGGGCAATGGAGTTTTCTAAAAAGGCAAAAGAACTTGGCGTGATTGCTTCAGTTGGCCATACCGATGCCGATTTTGACAAGGTGGTAGAAGCCTTTGACAATGGCTATAACCTTATGACTCACTTCTATTCGGGTATGAAAGGGGTTGTTCGCAAAAATTCTTATAGAATTGCAGGCGCGGTAGAAGCAGGTTATTATTTAGACGATATGTTCGTTGAAATCATCGCTGATGGAAGGCATTTGCCGTATTCTTTACTTAAACTTATATATAGACTTAAAGGCGCGGATAAAATTGCCTTAATCACCGATGCGACAAGGGGTTGTGGTCTTACAAACGGCGCAAAAACTTTCATCGGTCCTAAAGAAGATGCAATGCCCATAGTTATAGAAAACGATGTGGCAATGTTAACCGAAAAACAGGCTTTTGCAGGTAGCACCGCAACTTATGATAGGCTTTATAGAACAATGGCGGAAGCAATCGGCAAAGATATGGTTGCTCTTTCCAAGATGACCGCACTCACTCCAGCCAAGATAATGGGCTTTAACGATAGGGGCGAGATAAAGGAAGGCAAGCGCGCCGACTTAATAATTGTAAACGATAGTTTAGAAATACAAAATATATTCCATAAAGGAGAAAAGGTAAAATGAAATTAGTAGTTTCAAAATCAACCAAAGACCTTGGTTTAGAATCAGCAGTTCATGCTGCAAAACTTATTAACGAAGCAATCGCTGAAAAGGGTTATGCGCGTATTCTTTTGTCAACTGGCGCATCACAATTCCCTTTCTTTGAAGAATTTATCAAGCAAGATATTGACTGGTCTAAAGTAGAAATGTTCCACCTTGATGAATACGTTGGAATCTCTAAAGAACATCCCGCAAGTTTCAACAAATATCTCACCGAAAGATTTGTAACAAAAGTTCCCTTGAAAAAGGCAAACCTTATAAACGGTCAAGATAACCCTGAAGAAACTATTGCAAAATTAACCGCGCTTCTTGCTGAAAGCCCTGTAGACGTTGGTCTTATTGGTATTGGCGAAAACGCACACATCGCGTTCAACGACCCGCCCGCTGATTTTGATGACCAAAGATTCTATAAGGTTGTTACTCTTGCGCCTAGATGCTTGCAACAACAAATCGGTGAAGGTTGGTTCAAGTCGGTTGAAGAAACCTATAAACAAGCAATCAGTATGACTTGTTCAAGAATTATGGCTTGCAAACACATTATCAGTGTTGTTCCCTATAAGGTAAAAGCAGAAGCAATTTATAACACCTTTAACAGCGAACTCTCTGTTGACGTGCCTGCAACTTTGATGAAAAAACACCAAGATTGTACCGTTTACTGCGACCCCGATTCAGCATCAATGCTCACCAAAGAATTAATCGAAAAATTCGCATAATTATAAAATCGCCCCCCACAAATTTTTGTCGGGGCGATAATTTTTGCTCGTATATGTTATTTTTTAACATTTTGAGAAAATAAAAAACAAAAAATAACAGTTTTAGAAAAATTTTGTTAAAAATTTACAAAAAAGTTTTGTAAATCGGTTGAAAACGCTTTACAATTTTTGTCGAAAGTAGTATCATATCATTGTCGAAAGGGAAACCGCTCGGCAATAAACAAGCTCATCATTTTCCCCCTTATCATATATTATTCAGGAAGCATTGAACAGTGTTCGATGCTTTTTGAATTTTAAAACAACTTTTGTGTTTAATTTTGCTTTGTTTTTTCGACAATGCTTCCTTCTCCTCCGCTTTGCTACGGAGCACTCGTCCATCAAGGAAGTCCATCATATGACGTGCAGTCCGCATTAAACGGTGTTTAATGCTTTTTGAATTTTTTTAAAGGTTTTATAAACTTCGCAATACTTCGTTTACTGCTTTGTGTTTTGACTTCGATAACCGACAAGGTTTATCTCATCCAAAACACTTCGCGAGCCTTGTCTTGCTTGTTTCTAAAACCTTTAAGATTATATGGTGCGAGCCTCCCCCTGCTTGCTTCTAACCCCTTAAAATGTTCGCGTTTCGCGCCTTGACCTGCTTGCAACTAACCCTTTAAGAAAGAACAAGAAAACCGACAAGGTTTATCTCATCCAAAACACTTCGCGAGCCTTGTCTTGCTTGTTTCTAAAACCTTTAAGATTATATGGTGCGAGCCTCCCCCTGCTTGTTTCTAACCCCTTAAAATGTTCGCGTTTCGCGCCTTGACCTGCTTGCAACTAAACCTTTAAGATTATATAGCGCGAGCCTCCCCACGCTTGCAACTAAACCTTTAATATTTTATATGAGTCTTGTCTAACTCGCTTCAAAGCCTTTTATGTTTTGTTGTGTTAAAGGCTAAAATAAAAATTTTCAAATGGCTATTTACAAAGCAAAAACCTTGTGATAAAATAAAAGAAAAATCAGCGAGGTGGCTTGTGAATAAGGGCGAAATAGCAAGAGAGAATTTTAAGAAGGGTATGAACTGTGCGCAAGCCGTTTTATTGGCGTTTAGTGATGAGATAAATTTACCCGAAGAACAACTTGAAAAACTTATTATTGGTTTTGGCGGTGGGTTTGCAAGGCAACGCTATGTCTGTGGTGCGGTGTCTGGTATGACGGCCGTGCTTGGCAGTGTGCTATCCGACGGAAAGGATAAACTTTCAATTTACCAAATTGTAAAAGAAGGTATGGATATGTTCTCTAGCGAAGTGGGTTCGGTAATTTGCGCTGAACTACTTGATGAGAAAACACTTCAAGATAAGTCTATAGTGCCAGAAAAAAGGACTGAACAATATTATAAAAAGCGCCCTTGTGCCGAACTTTGTGCTTTGGCGGGCGACATCGCGGAAGAGTTAATTAAAAAATATAAATAAAAAATTATTAGGAGGAAAATATGAATAATCAAGAAAATGAAATTTTGAAAGAGAATGGTGTTTCCGTAAAGAAAAAGAGAACGTCGTTAATAGTGCTTGGTTCTTTGGCTCTTTTCTTTTATCTCGTTATAGCGACCATTGGATTAATTATGACCTTGGACGTTTTGGGCACGGAAGATTCTTTATCTAAAGGCTTAGGCGCAGTGATGTTAATTGTGGTATTCATATTATACGGCTCTATTTCATCGCTCGTGCCAGCAGGCATTTCTATTGCCGGCTTGATTGTGTCAAAGAAAAAGGCAAAAAAGATAGGAACGAGCAAACTTTGGACTGTTGGCTTTGCCATAATGATAGCGCTTCCGTTCTTGACAATAGTAGCATTATTGACCTTGCTAAAATTAAGTGTTTAACTAAACCAAAAAAAGGCTTCCTTTTGGGAAGCCTTTTTATTTTTTTCACAACTATTCACCGCGAAGTCTTGCAATTTCTCTATTAAGACTTTTTGATGAAAGAATTATAATACCGACAACGATTATGAGTGCAATATCGATAAACACGTAAGAGTTATAAACTATGCTGTATAGCCAAAAATTACTTGCGCCCGAATCTACTGCATACGCACCGAAAGCGAACACACCCGATAAAACGTGGCATACAAAACGCATTGTTCCAGCGATAAAGGCGCAAAGTGCAAACTTTAACTGAGGTTTGCCACCTTTGATATTTGATAAAAGTCCGCCGAAACAAACCATTGAAAAGGCAACGGGGTAGTCAAGCAAGAACTGTGCGGGGTGGATAAGCCACGGATCTTGCACGGCTTGAAGCATACCATATAAAAAGCCAACAAGCAAGCCTTTCTTTATGCCGTATATGTAAGAAAAAAGTGTTACGGGCAAAAGCGAAACCAAAGTTACCGAACCGCCCGTAGGCATATCCCACAACTTAATAAAGGATAGTGCAAAAGAGAGTGAAACACAAATTCCCGCAATGGCAATGCAATGCGTATCGAAAGGCTTTTTGTCCTTTCTGCCAACCATAAATGCCGTAAAGATAGTTAAAGCAACGATAATTAGCGCAAAAATGTAAAGCATTGCGGGGTTAAGGTTGCCGTATTCGGGGTCGGTGTAATATCCGTCGCCCTTAACATTTTTAGAATAGTAAACACCCATAAGCACTAATGATACGATTAAAAGCACGCCAAGTGTTATTCCAAAAATCCTCAGGTAGTTCTTAAAGGCAACTTTTTTCTTGATTAGCACGAACAGTATAATTCCGCCAATGAGTGCAACAGTGAGTGTGCAAAGTAGGGGAATAAGAACATAAGACACAACGTCAAGGCTAACCCAATTATCTTCAAGGTAAGAAGAATTGAACTTTTTGCACACTTTAAGCACGAGCAAGGTTATGCCTATAACTAGCGCAAAGAATACAAAAGCAATAAGTTCTGATTTAGCGAACGCGCCCAAAGATTTTTTGTTGACAATAAAGACAACGAGTAAGGTTAGAAGCAATGCAAGGATAAAACCTATGGTTATCCACTTTGCAATGGGCTCTAACCTATCCACCAAATAGGTGGAAGAGAGTAAAGAAAACAACATAAAACCTCCTTTTATTCGCTTTGATGAAAAAACGCTCCCGATTGGGAGCGTTAAAAGACTAAAAATAAGCATTTTCCTTCAAGCATTACCTTGCGGATTCAATGGTGTAATCTCAGCCGAATTGGCACCCATAGCGAATAATTTAATTTTGATATTCAAATAATATCACATTTAATCTATTGCGTCAAGTAAAATTATGTGGTAAAATGTAATTCCAAAAAAGGAGAGAAAGAATTATGTTTAAGTTTTTTGCATTTCTTAACAGAATGAAATATATCAAGCGCTGGTCACTTATGCGCTCGGTTAGGGAAGAAAACATTATGGAGCACAGCCAACAAGTGGCGGTTATTGCACACGCGCTCGCGCTTATAAACAATAAAATATACGGCAAAACCGTGGACACGGCAAAGGTTGTTATGCTTGCCCAATACCACGAAGTTAGCGAAGTTATAACGGGCGACCTTCCCACCCCGATAAAATATTTTAACCCTGAAATCAAGTCTGCGTATAAAGATTTGGAAGTTCACGCGTCCCAAAGGCTAATTAATATGCTCCCCGAAGAACTAAAAGAAGAATACACCAAGTATATTTTGCCTGACCCTGAAACCGAAGAGTATAAAATAGTTAAGTGCGCGGATAGGCTTTCTGCATATCTTAAGTGTGTAGAAGAAGTAAAGGCGGGAAATTCTGAGTTCAAAAAGGCAAAAACTTCAATCGGAGGCGAACTAAAAAGCCTAAAAAGGCAAGATGTGGATTATTACTTAAAAGAGTTTGCTCCCGCGTTTGACCTTTCTCTTGACGAATTAGATTAATTTTTGTGCAACTTGCACAAAAACTAAAAGATAAAACACCATTAAAACAGTTGAAATTTTTGTTTGTATGGTGTAAAATAGAATAGTAAAAAAACTACAGTCATTAAAAATGACTATGGAGGAAAATTATGGCAAGTTTAAACCTTAAAAACATTTACAAGATTTATCCGTCTGGTGTAACTGCGGTTACCGACTTTAATCTTGACATTGAAGACAAAGAGTTCGTTGTATTCGTAGGCCCGTCTGGTTGTGGTAAATCAACCACTCTCCGTATGATTGCAGGTCTTGAAGAAATTTCTTCTGGTGAACTCTATATCGACGGCGTTTTAGTTAACACCGTTGCCCCTAAAGATAGAGATATCGCAATGGTTTTCCAAAACTATGCGCTCTATCCCCACATGACCGTTTACGACAATATGGCGTTCGGTCTTAAACTCCGTAAAGTTCCCAAGGCTGAAATCGACCAAAGAGTTAAAGAAGCCGCAAGAATTCTCGGTATTGAAATGTATCTTTCTAGAAAGCCTAAGGCTTTGTCTGGTGGTCAAAGACAACGTGTTGCGCTCGGCCGTGCTATCGTTCGTGAACCGAAAGTATTCCTTCTCGACGAACCGCTCTCTAACCTTGACGCAAAACTCCGTACTCAAATGAGAACTGAGATTACCAAACTTCACAACAGACTTGCAACCACCTTTATCTACGTTACTCACGACCAAATCGAAGCAATGACCATGGGTACCAGAATCGTAGTTATGAAAGACGGCTTTATGCAACAAGTTGACACTCCCATCAACCTTTACGATTATCCTATCAACCAATTCGTTGCAGGCTTCATTGGAACTCCCCAAATGAACTTCTTCCCTGGCAAACTCGTTGGTGATAAAGACAACGTTCGCGTTGAATTCGGTGGCGACGATATCGTTCTCCCCAAGGAAAAAGTAGAACTTATTTGCAATCTTGAAAAATACCTTAACACTGATAAGGAAATCGTTTTGGGTGTTCGTCCTGAAGATATCCATGACGAAGGCGAATGGGTTACTGGTAGCGAAGATAGAATCATCGAAGTATACGTTGATACTATGGAAAAACTTGGACCGGAAACTATTCTTTACTGCAAAACCAAGTCAGAACTTACTGATGGTGAAAAGAGCCTTTCTGAAGACGTTGCTAACCTTATTGCTAAGGTTGACTCTCGTACTGCAACCCAAAGCGATACATTGGTTAAAGTTGGTATTGACGTAAGACATATCCATATCTTCGATAAGGAAACTGAAGTTACCATCCTTGCTCGCAATGCTGAAAACAAAGCAGAAATCGAAGCATTACAAGCAAAACGTGCGGCTGAAGCAGCAGCAAAGGCTGAAATCGAAGCACAAAGATTGGCAGAAGAAGAAGCAAAAGCAGCAATGGAAGCAGAAAAACTCCGTATTAAAATGGAGAAAAAACTTGCTAAAAAGGCAGCAAAAGAAGAAGACGCTGAATAATAAAATTTAAGCAACAAGATGTAAGCCGAGCCAATTATTGACTCGGCTTAACGTTTCCTTTAACAAATTGTGATAAAAAGATTGAAATTTAGATAAAAAACGGTTATACTGTATATAATAAAATTCGTTGGGTATTTAAGTATGAGCGAAGAACTTTTAAGTTTTCTAAAAAAGATAGAAGAAGATACGGGGTTAAAGTTAAAAGTTTATTTTTCTAACCTTGCATCTTGTCAATCTCAAAACGATAAGCCACTTGAAATAAAACCCAACGAAGAAATTGTTTTTGATTCACAAAACAATCTTACTGTTTTTCCCTTTACCTTTCAAGGCAAAAAATATTATGGCGCGCTTGATGGTGTGGGGGAAGAGAACAAGGTGTATTGTAGCCTTATTCTAAAACTTATCGCAAAGGAAGAGCAAAAAGGTTTTTCTCTAAACAAAAAGGATTTTTTAAGGGCGGTGCTTTTTGGCGAAGTTAATTTTACTCAGGTTGATCGCTATATGAAAAAGTTTTCCTTAAAGGATTCTTCGGCTTTCGTTATGGTGCTAAGCGCAAAAGAAAGCGAGATTGCCCTTGTTAAAAGTAGCCTTAGTAACTACTGTTCTTCGAGTAGCGATTTTGTTCAAGAGATTGATAAAACAAGCCTTGCTTTTGTTAAGTTTGCCGAAGACGGCGCTGATGAGTTTCAATCCCCAAGCGAATATGCAGAGTTTTTAAGGCAATCTTTATATGAAGAAACGGGTGGGGACATCCGCATATGCATAGGTAGCACGGTAAAAAGGCTAGTTGACGTCGGCATATCTTTTAACCAAGCCTTAACTGTTGCAAGGATGAGTAAAACCTTTGACGTGCGCGGTGAAGTGCACGCGTTTAAGGAATACGTTTTATTAACAATGCTTGAAGATTTGCCAAAGCACAAGATTAACGAGTATTTGGAAATCTTAAAAGATTCGGGCGCAAGAGAGATTTTTGAAGATGAAGAAATGCTTTTGACTGCCGAAGAATTTATGGAAAACGGCTTAAACGTTAGTGAAACGGCAAGAAAAATGTATTTACATAGAAACACGCTTATCTACCGTTTAGATAAAATAGAAAATGCAACGGGATTAAACATTAGAAAGTTTGCCGATGCAGTTACCTTTAGACTGATTATTATTCTTTCAAAATTATCAAGGTGAAGAAATGGAAAATAATTATCCAAACAATCCACAACCGAAAAAGAGGAAGTTTTTAGTTGACTTCGCGATTATATTTACTTTAATCGCGGCTTTTCTCGTTGGTTATTTTTTGAATTATTTAATAAATAGACAAAACGAAAATGTTCCGGGTGAAGTTGGGCATATCATAAAAGACTTTGCCTTTGTTGTTGACCCCATCACTGGCGAACAAAAAGAATTAACTGAAGAAGATATTATTGCTGCAACAGTAAACGGACTTCCTGATAAGTATTCAAGGTATTATACTGCTGAAGAATATCAAGAATTATTAAAAGAAAATGCAGGCAATAGATATGGACTTGGCCTTTCCTTTTATAATAACGAACCGATAGTTTTTAAGGTTTATGGCAATTCGCCTGCACACCGTGCGGGAATTATGCAAGGGGATAAGGTTGTTGCTATACAAATAGAAGATTTAGAAGAGCAACCAATCAAAAAGATTGGCGAATTAACTGAAGTTCTTACTGCGTTAGAAGAGGATCAAAAGATAACCATTACCTTTGAAAGAAAGGCAAAGAGGATTATTGTCGAACTTCAAAAAGAGCAGTTTGAAACTGCACAAGTTGAATATAAGGATAGTGAAATTGGTTATTACTTTGCATCGGCGAGTGGTCAACCCATAAAAGGAATAAAAGACCAAACCAAAGCGGATACAAATTTAGATAACAAAACCGCGTATATTAAGCTTGATAGTTTTGAAAGTAGTGCGGTAAGTCAGTTAAAAGAAGTGCTGGACCTAATGAAAGATCGCGGCAGGGATAAACTTATTTTAGACCTTCGCACCAACGGTGGCGGAAGCCTTAAAGCACTTTTAGATATTGCATCTTTCTTTATCTATAACAATGGTGAAGAAGAGTCGCTTGTAACTCTTGCTGAAAAGAAAACGCATAACGAAGAATATTCAACAAGCGAAAACAACTTCTATTCGAACTTGAAAGAAATTTTCGTTCTTGCAAACGAATACACGGCATCTGCATCCGAAAGTTTAATCGGTGCAATGCTCTATTACGGTGATTGCTTTAGTGAAGATAATCTCATTATAGAAAAGAACGCAAAAGGCGAAGCGACAACCTATGGTAAGGGTGTTATGCAAACCACCTATACTTTAGAGTCTGGCGGTGCGCTTAAACTAACTACTGGTAGATTGCTCTTCCCCGACAGACAAACTTGCATCAACGAAGAAGGCATTAAACCCGCAGTTGAAAATGCAGTGGAAAAGGGTGAAGCATTAGAGCGCGCGCTTGAACTTATTAACGGTGCTCAATCTGCCGAATAATATTTATTTAAGGTGTAAATAATATCCTTATCCGCAATGTTTATGATAGGATTTAGGCTATAACCTTGCCCGACTGATTCAGTCGGGCTTTTTTGTTGCTCGTTAGTAAAAAGATTGCCCAAAATTTTAGTTAGCCCCGATAGGTCAAGGTTTTTAACGAGTTCGGCAAGGGGAGAATTGCTGTTAAGTCCATTTGAAAGTAAATTTATTAAAGTTTGTAATATTTCCATACTTCCTCCGCTAACATTATAGTATATGAGTTACATAAACTAAAATTGAAAAATTTTTAAGGAGGAAGTATGCAAGACTTTAATCAATTCGCATCGAATAACCAAAGCGGAGATAAAGGGCAAGGGAGTGCGGGGGTGGACCAAAATCTATTGAAATTGGTAAGTTCTCTCGCTGGCAAGTTTGATGGAAAAAACCAACAAGAACTAATTAAAGCCATTTATGAAGAAGCAAAAAAGGGCAAGAAAAACGGCACACTGTCAAACGCAGAAATCGATAACTTTGCCACTATGTTATCCCCTATTTTGGATGATAAGCAACGAAAAATGCTTAAAAAAATAGTGGAAGAACTAAAAAGAATTTAGCCTTTTACAATCTCTTTTATCGCGTGATAGAAGTGCGAGAGTTCGCTTGAACTGTTTTGCACGGCAAGGCTCACTCGCACAAGCCCTTGGTTAAAAGTGCCAAGGTGTTGGTGCGTTAGTGGCGCACAATGCAAGCCACCGCGCACGGCAATATCATACCTTTTGTTTAGTATATCGGCAACTTCAACGCTATCTTTTTCGCCTAAAGAAAATGCAACTATTCCGCTCTTATTTGGAGCGGAATAACATTTTACGCCATCAATTTTATTAAGGTTATCAATAATATTTTTGCTCGCCTGTTCTAAATGCAGTGAAAAACTGTCTAAATTTTTCATAACGTATCTAATACCTTCGTTTAGCGATGCGATTGCAGGTAGATTAAGAGTGCCCGATTCTAATCGTTCGGGATAGAATATGGGTTGGGTAAGCGAGTGTGATTCGGTGCCCGTTCCGCCGTATAAAAGCGGGTCAATATCAACTTGTTCGTCAAGGATAAGAAGACCAAGCCCCATAATAGAATATAGACCTTTATGCCCCGCAAAGGCCATTGCCGTTGCGTTTAAGTCATTAAGGGCAAGGGGGATGTGCCCACCCGCTTGCGCGCAGTCAACGATAAACTTAATTCCGCGCTCTTTTGCAAGTTGACCTATTTCCTTTACGGGTAGAGTTATCCCCGTAACGTTAGAAACGGCGGTTGAAACGATGAGATAAGTGTTGTCATTTATTTGTTCTTTGATTGCTTCCACAATATCTTGTTCGTTTGTCGGCGATACAACGGATAGGGTAATCAGCCCCCTTTCTTTTAGAGCAAACAAGGGGCGAAGAACTGAGTTGTGTTCAAAAGTGGTTGTGATAACGTGTCCACCAATCTTTAGAGTTCCAAAAATTGCCATATTTAGCGCTTCGGTGCAGTTTTTTGTAAAGATTACCCGTTCGCTCTTGCAATTAAAGGCCTTAGCAACTTCTTTTCTACAATCATATACAATTTCCGCCCCCGCAAGAGAAAGCCTGTGTCCGCTTCGCCCTGGGTTTGCGGATAAATATCTAACCACCGTATCCACGGCGTCGGTCACCGCTCTCGGCTTAAAACCGCCCGTTGCCGCGTTGTCCAAATAAATCATAAAATTCTCCTTAAAATTTAGTTAACAAAAATAAAAATGCGTTAATACTATATTGTATAAGGAAAAATTTTCTTTTATGCAAAGGAGAAGGTTTATGGAATACATTGTTGTTGCCTTTCGTTCGCGCGCGCACACAGTAGCATTTTACGAGTTCTTAAAAGGGCACGGGGTAAGTGCGGAAATTGTTAACACTCCAAAAGAAGCGGGGGTAGGGTGCGGACTTTCGGTAAAGGTGTCCGCGCATATATTAGGGGCAGTGAAAAAGGCGGTGTCAATGACGGCATTTAACTCTTTTGCAGGATTTTTTCTCGTAAAAAACCTTGCGGGACAGCGCATAGTCAAAAGCATTTAAGTATTGCTGATAAAAAATGCTTGATAAAAGTGCGCTTGTTGTGTTAATATGTTAATAGATTATTATGAACAAGCACACGGCAAAAGAAATAGTTGAAAAACTATCCACACAATTTACGGATAAACCAGCGCTTAACTTCCGCACTCCATACGAGTTATTGATTGCGGTTATTCTTTCCGCGCAATGCACGGATGAGCGCGTTAATAAAATCACTGCCGAGTTGTTCAAAAATTATTCAACCCCACAAGAAATGCTTAAACTTTCTCAAACGGAACTTGAAAGGTATATATTTTCTTGCGGTTTATATAAGTCAAAAGCCGAACATATCCTTTCGGCAACAAAAGACATTGTGGAAAAGTTTAACGGACAAGTTCCCAATAATTTAGAAGATTTGCGCACACTCGCAGGGGTGGGTAGAAAAACCGCCAATGTCGTGTATAGCGTAGCGTTCAAAGGTCAAGCAATCGCGGTGGATACGCACGTTTTTAGGGTGTCGAATAGAATTGGGCTTGTAAAAGAGAGCAACGTGCTTGCAACCGAAAAAGGGTTGATGAAAATTTTAGATAAAAAGGATTGGTCAAGGTCGCACCACTACCTAATTTACTTGGGTAGAAGTTATTGTAAGGCAAAAAACCCCGACTGTGATAATTGTCCAATCAATGAATTATGCTTAAAAAGAATTAAAAGGTGAAATATGTTTGTAGACAGAGCGTTTATATCAATAAAAGCAGGTGACGGCGGAAGTGGAATGACCTCTTTTATACACTACAAAGGAAAGGTTAGCGGTGGTCCTGACGGCGGTGACGGCGGAAAAGGCGGAGATATTATCTTCGTTGCGGACAAGCACATGACCAATCTTTCCGATTACTATTATAAAACAAGATACGTTGCAGAAAGTGGTGCTCCGGGCGAACCGAAAGACTGTTTTGGTAAGGCTGGTAAGGACCTTGTTTTGCGCGTTCCTTTGGGTACTATTATTAAGGATAGAGAATCGGGCGGAATCATTGCTGATATGTTTACCGACGGACAAAGAAAGGTAGTTTTAGTTGGTGGCGACGGCGGAAAGGGTAATGCAAAGTTTACCAACTCAAGAAGACACGCCCCCCACTTTTCCCAAACGGGTGAAAAGACCGAAACTAAAAGGGTTGTTCTCGAACTAAAAACCATTGCAGATGTAGGATTGGTAGGGTTTCCCAATGTTGGTAAGTCAACCATACTTTCCAAAATAACCAAAGCGCGTCCCAAAATTGCAAATTATCACTTTACCACACTTTCACCAAACCTTGGTGTTGTGGATTATTATGATAACCAATTCGTTGTTGCCGATATCCCCGGTCTTATCGAAGGCGCAAGCGACGGCGCAGGGCTTGGAATTGAGTTTTTAAGACACATTGAAAGAACTAGAATGCTCGTTCACGTTATCGACGTGTCTGGTGTAGAGGGTAGAGACCCTTACGACGACTATTTAAAAATCAATGCCGAACTTAAAAATTATAGCCCCCTTCTTGCTAAACTAAAGCAAATTGTTGTTCTTAACAAGACCGATATGTATGGTGCGGAAGAAAATGTTAAGGCTATAAAAGAAAAAATCGGCAGAAAACACAGAATAGTATGTCTTTCCGCCATTACAGGTGAAGGGTTAGATAAGTTGAAAAAGATTATTTACGATACTCTTATTAAACTTCCGCCCGTTAAACCGTTAGAGTTTGAAGAATTTAATTACGTTAAACCCGATAGACTTGAATACGAAATCTTCAAAGAAGGCGAAACCTTTGTTATCGAAGGCACGCTTGTTGAAGTTCTTCGTAGAAACGTTGTTATGGACGATATGAACTCACTTGCATATTTACAAAAGGTATTGAAAGATAGGGGAATTATTGACCAACTTCGCAAAATGGGTGCAACCGACAAGTCAGTTGTAATCATCGGTGGCGAAGAATTCGAGTTCGTGGACTAAAAGGAGAAAATTATGTTAACTTCAAAACAAAGAAGCAATCTTCGTTCGATTGCGTCTAACATTGAACCTGTTACTCAAGTGGGTAAACTCGGTGTTAACGACAGTCTTATCGAAAGTCTTGACAAAAGTATTGAAAAAAGAGAATTGATAAAGGTAACCGTGCTTGAAAATTCCGACCTTATCCCCAAGGAAGCAGGCTTTGAAATTGCCGAAAAATTGGGTGCGGAATTCGTTTGCGCTACGGGCAGAAAACTTGTTTTTTATAGAAGAAGCAAGTCACCAAAGGTAGAGCATATCCAATTTTAGTTGATGCTATCTTCCGCCTTTCCAAATAGGCGCATAGCAAGCGCAGATATTAAAAATGCGCAAGCAAAGAAAAGGTAATAACCTTTAATAGAAACAAAATAACTCATAAAGAGAAAAATTAAGCCAAAGAAAAGATATTTCTTGGCTTTTTTCTTTTTTAATAGGTTAGAAAAAAGAGAAAAACCCTTTACCTTTTGCTCTAAAAAAGTGTATTTTTCGGGTAAAAGTGATTTTTCTTCCTTTAAGAATTTATAAATTTTATCCCCATCAATAAGCACGATTTTTTTCTTAAAAAGCGCGCAAAACTTTTGCACTTCTAAGGAAAATGATTGCGCTAAAACATAACCAACATCATCGTGGCGGAGACTATTAAATAGGTTTACTAAATGGTTTTTTTCCACGGGCGAAAAGCCAAAACAAGGCTCTATAACGATAGGTTTATCCTTAAAGTAAATGCGACCTTTTTTATAAAAAACTGTGTATCCTTTTTTTTCGAGAACGAACAGAAAGTGCTTTATAACGTGGTGTTTTGGGAGAAAATTTAGTTGGGTTAGTGCAATATCTTTTTCCCGTTGTTCACTGCGTTTAAGCGTGCTTGATTTTCTTTTATCTATAAGGCACTTTGCGACCAAAAGCGTTAAAAGAGAAGAGATAAGCGCGGAAAAGATTATTGCGGTGTTAGTTGGAAAAAAATAGGTTAAAAAAATAAGGGACAAAACAAAGGTAATAAAAAAGCAAAAAATTGTGTCGGTTATTACCGAAAGTAAAGATTTCATAATAAATTTCCTAATTTTTATGAAATTATATCCCAAATAGTAAAAAGTTATACTCATTAAAATATTGATTTTATTCTTAAAATATGCGATAATTAAACTATGGAAAAGATTGCAATATTAGGCGGAACGTTTAATCCCGTTCACATAGAACACGTTCTGCTTGCAAAATCGGCGATTGAAGAGTTGGGGCTTGATAAACTTATAGTGATGCCCACCTTCATTTCACCGCATAAAGAACAAACTCCGCTTGCGCCAGAGCATAGGTTAAATATGCTTAAACTTGCTTTTAGCGACATTGACAAGGTTGAAGTAAGCGATTTTGAGATTGAAAAGCAAGGAAAGAGTTATACCTATCAAACGGTAGAGCATTTTAAGGCGCAAACCGACTCAAAAATTTACTTTATCGTTGGTGGGGATATGCTTTCGGACTTTCCCACTTGGCGATATCCCGAACGAATTTTATCCGCTTGCACCCTTGCCGTTTTTGACAGGGAAGGATTTTATACCGATTATGATGGATTAAAAGAGTATTTTAATCGCACTTTTGGGAAAACTTTTATTAAACTTTCGCACGTGGGGAAGAGTGCATCTTCAACAAAGATAAGAGTTTACGCATCTTTTTCATTGCCACTTGACAATTTAACACCTAAAAAAGTGGAAGAATATATAAAGAAAGAAAACCTTTATAAAGGCGAAAAGTTTATTGATAAACTTAAAGAAGTGCTAAACGAAAAAAGGTTAGTTCACACGGCAAACGTGGTTATAACCGCATTAAAAAAGGCAAAAGAGTTGTCGCTCGACCAAAGAAAGGTTGCTATCTCTGCCACCTTACACGACTTTGCCAAGTATATCGACCCGTTGACAGTTAAGGGCTTTAGTTTAGATGAAGATATGCCAAAGCCCGTGGTACACGCATTTTTGGGCGCGTTTATCGCCAAAGAATATTTGGGGATAGACGATGAAGATATTATAAATGCAATACGATACCACACTTCTGGTCGGCCCAATATGTCCACGCTTGAAAAACTTATTTTCGTTGCCGATATGGTGGAAGAAAATAGAGTTTACGACGGGGTGGAACAACTTCGCGAATCGTATGAAAAAGATGATTTAGATACTTGTTTTAAAAAATGCCTTGAAGAAGAAATGGTGCATTTGATAAACAAAAAACAAAACATATATCACTTAACGCTTGATGCGTATGATTTTTACTTAAAAGAAAGGAAGGAATAGAAATGAACTCAAAAGAATTTGCAAAAAAGGTATGTGAAATTTTGCTTGACAGAAAGGCGCAAGACGTGTGCAGTATTGATGTAAGAGAAAAAAGTTCGGTTGCCGATTATTATGTTGTTGCGGGTGGCCGTTCAATGACTCAAACTAGAGCGCTTATTGAACACGTTGAATACGAAATGGAAAAACTTGGATACTCTCCTATCCGTAGAGAAGGCGTTAGGGAAGGCCGTTGGGCAGTGCTTGATTATGGCGATGTTATCGTGCACCTTTTCAATGATGAAACAAGACTTTTCTATCATTTAGAAAGCCTTTGGGGAAATGAAGATACGGTAGAAAAATATCAAGATTAAGATACTTTTTTAACGTAAATTCTATCGATTTGGTCGGGGTTTATCTCAATGCTACGGATTGGTTTTCTCTTTCGTGGCAGTGCTTTTTCGCTCCCCTTTTTATCTTCTAATTTTTCTTTAGGAGGCTTAAATAAAAGGGCAAACACCTTTATACCCACAACCAAAACGGCACAAAAAAGAAAGGTTAACAAAACAAAAAATAACCCAATAAGGAAAGACGACAAAAAATCCATTAAATCACCTCGAAAAAAGCATAGCAAAAAAAGATTAAGTTTTAGTGATAGAATTTGATGATAAATGAATTTTTTTGAAAAAAGGTATGGTTATGGCAAAAAGAATTAAAAGTAAAGAAAACAAGATAGAAGAACAAAATTTACCCGCAATCATTAGTGAAGAAAGTTCGCAAAGAGAAGCGCAATCTTTTTATGGCGATGTTTATTCGCTATCACTTCTTCTCGGCGAAAATGTTGCAGACTTAAAGGAAGATTTTTGTCTTTTCCAAATAAAAAAGTTTATGTCGCGTATTGGCAAGGCGATCGTTCGCTATACGGGTAACGATGAACAGTTGGAAAAGATTTGCTTAAATTCGGCAAAAACGGGCACGGGCGGTCTTTTTATTGCGCCCACTCATGTGCAAGCGGTTAAAAAGATTATCAATAAAAACGCAGGGCTAGAGTTAGAAGTTGTGTCGGTTGTAGACTTCCCCTTTGGCGAAGGAACCTTAAAGAGCAAACTAGGTGAAATAAAAGAGAGCCAAAAAGCAGGGGTAGACGGAGTTTTAATCACGATGCCAACCGTTCTTACATTGCCCGAAAAGGTTAAAGAATATAAAGTGCAATCAAAAAAATATGTGCGCGCGTTTAGGGGTGCAAGTGGGCTTGCCTTTAATGCTTCCGATTTAACTGAAGAAGACTTTTTAAGAGTGGTTAAGTTTGCGGGAAAGAGCAAAGCCGAATACTTTACCTTGCTCTTTGGCGATAGCACTTACGAATTTGTTAAAGAAAAAATCGCGCTCGTTCAAAAACTTCGCGAGAATAAGAAAGTGTTTGTAATGGCAAATGTAAAGACTGCGGAAGTTGCGAAAGAACTTTACTCTATGGGTGTAGATAGAATTTTAACACCCTTTGCCGATGAGATAGCAAAAGAATTGCTAAAAAGATACGGCATAAAAAAGGTAAAGTTACGCTAAACGCTTTACAAATTAAACAAATAATACTAAAATAAAAATAACTTAAAAATATTCTTTGGGGCGGGGCGAAAATCCCCACCGGCAGTACAGTCTGCGAGCCGAAAGGCTGATTTGGTGCAATTCCAAAACCGACGGTTATAGTCCGGATGGTAAAAGAATTTTGTTCAAGGTGCATTGCGCCTTGCTTTTATCGTTTTTTGAGCGCCCAAAAGGGCGCTTTGTTTTTGTTAAAGGAGAAAAAATGAAAAAACTGTTCACAACAAAAAACATATCGGGTATGGCGGTAATGTCCGCACTTGCATTTATTATTTACCTTATAGAAATTCCTATTTTCGCAGGCACTCCCGCAAGTTTTTTAGAACTTGATTTATCTAACGTTTTCGTTATGCTTTCAGGCTTTATGTATGGGCCTATCGGCGCAATTATCGTTACCGTTATTAAAGAAGCAATACACATATCGGTTGGAAGCACGGGTGGTATCGGTGAACTTGCAAACGTTATTATAACAACTTCTTACGTGTTGCTTCCCTCAATAGTTTACTACTATAAAAAGGGCATAAAAACGGTTAAAATAACTCTTATTGGCGCGTGTGTTATACAAACGGGCATATCGGTGTTTGTTAACAGATATATAAACTTCCCTTTCTTTACAGGAAGCATGCCTTTTGTTAGAACACCCATATCCGAAGGCCTTTTTGCAAGCCTTTGGGTGTATGTGTTGATATTTAACGCGATTAAGAGCGTGGTTATCTCGGCGCTTACAATTCTTCTTTACAAAAAAGTATCTTATCTTTTTAAGAAAATCAACTTGCAAAACTCCGCAAAAAGGGTGTATAATAAAGAAAGAGAAAAAATCTCAAACAGCACCCTCGAAACTATTGACATTGCTTTTGAGTATGCAAAAACTTTAGTTAAGGGTGATGTTGTTCTTTTAGAAGGCGACCTTGGTGCAGGCAAAACCGCATTTACCAAAGGGGTTGCAAAGTATTTTGGTTTAGAAGGTGTAACAAGCCCGACCTATGCTTACCTTAATGTATATGGTGACTTTATTTATCACTACGATTGCTATCGTTTGTCTTCTGGTGAAGATGCGGAAATGTTAGGCCTTACCGATTACTTTAACGGGGATAACATTTGCCTAATCGAGTGGGCACAAAATATTGTGGACGTGTTGCCAGAACAAGTTAAAAGAGTGAAATTAGAAAAAATTGGGGAGAACACCCGTAAAATTACGCTATGAATTATTTAGCCATTGACACAAGCGGTAAAAGTCTTACCGTAATAATTAAAAATGGGGATAAAGTTTTATCCTTTTATGATGACAAGTGTGCTTTCCGCCACTCGGTTGAACTTATGCCCAAGGTAGAAGGGCTTGCCAAAGAAGCCGACTTTGATTTTTCAAAAGCCGATTTTTTCGCGTGTGTTGTGGGAGCGGGGTCTTTCACAGGTATAAGAATTGGCGTTTCCACCATAAAGGCAATGTGTTTTGCATTTAATAAGCCTTGCCTATCAGTAACTTCGTTTGACACACTTGCATATAATATGCGTGGAAAAGTTATGGCGATAATAGACGCAAAGCACAACGGCTTTTACGCGTGCGGTTATGATGATAACAAGGTGTGTTTTGCTCCGTCATACATAATGCGTGAAGAGTTAGAAAAAATCGCAAAAGACTACACACTTGTTAGTTTTGAAAAGGTTAGCGGATTTGATGTGAAAGTTGTTTCCGTTATCGACGGATTTGTTAGAGCCATTGAAGATAAAAAAGGCGAGATAACTTTAGACCTAAATAAATTAGAGCCGTTATATTGCAGAAAAAGTCAAGCGGAGGAGGGCAGATGACAACTCGCCACTTAGAAAAAAAAGACGCGTTTCTTATTGCTGAGTTTTTCGAACAAAATTTTTCGGACGGCTGGAACGAAAAGATGCTTGAATCGGCTTTTTCAACAGAAAGGTTTTTCGCGCTTGGCATATTTGATAAGGATATGCTCGTTGCGGTTATAACTTATTCTTTTTTAGATGACAGTGCGGATGTTGAAGATATTGTTGTTAAAAAAGAGTTTAGAAAAATGGGGCTTGCGAAAAGTCTTTTATCTAGAGCCGAAGAGCATATTAAAGAAAACAACAAGAAAAAGATTTTTTTAGAAGTTAGAGAAAATAATATTCCCGCCGTAAATCTTTACGAAGGGTTTGGATATTCCACTATAAATATTAGAAAGAAATACTATGCCGACGGGGAAAATGCAAAAGTAATGTTAAAGGAGATTTGATTGAAAGAAAACGCCAATCAATTTTCCACAAAAGACAAAAAAGATTTACTCTTTTTGCACGGCTATCTATCGAGTGGCAAAAGTTTTGCATATCAGTTTCCTTATTTTAGCGACGAGTTTAACATTTTTTCGCCCGACCTAACAGGTTTTGGCGAAAATAAGGATATGCCGTATCCCTATTCGCTAGATGACTATGTAAATGAAGTAAAAAGTTATATAGAAAAAAACGGCTTAAAAAACCCGTGCGTTATCGCCCACTCTTTTGGCGGGCGAATTGCAATAAAACTCGCTTCAAAAGAAAAAGATATTTTCTCGAAAATAGTTTTAACTGGAAGCGCGGGGTTAAAGCCTAAAAACACCTTTAAAAAGCGCATTAAAAAACTTGTCTTTTCAATGCTTAAAAGGTTTATAAAAAAGGAAAAATTAGAAAGGTTTTATTCAAAAGATTATCGGGCGCTATCCCCGATTATGCAAAAGAGTTTTATACTAATTGTAAATGAGCATTTAGACAATTATTTGGATAAAATAGCCCTTCCCACGCTAATAATTAACGGCAAAAATGATAGGGAAACACCGCCCTATATGGCAAAGCGGTTACACAAAAAGATAGTCGGTTCAAAAATGGTGATGCTAGACAAAGCAGGGCATTTTTGTTTTATTGATAGAAGGCATAAATTTAACACGGAGGTAAAGGAGTTTTTGCTCTCATAAAGAAATGTTTCCATTAGATGCGAAAAGTTTTAGTGAACTTTATAATAACGGTCAAATATTTATTTATATAGGAATAAGTGTATTAAACGCGCTTCTTCTTCTTTATGCTTCCTTTAAGTTTTTGCTTGTTTTTCAACAATGTGGTTATAAAGGTAAAAGATATATAAGGTGGCTATCAAGTAAAGAAACTCCATACCTATCAAGGCTTATGCTTTTGTGTTTAATGGGCTTTTTGTTCTGTATGGTGCTAAACATGTGCTTTGCGCCCCTTATGGGCGAAGCGTGGGCACAATATATTGGCTTTGCTTCATACTTCCTTTTTACCATTATGTACATTAAGTCGGAAAGCAGTGTAAATGCAAAAGTTCCGCTTAAAAAGACCAAAAGGTTGGTTCGCCTTTGCATAACCTATACGATTGCGCTTTTCTTTGCAACCTATTGCTTTACCTTGTTATTAAACTACTTGGCGTTTGTAATAGATGATGCGGTTATCGCCCTTTTAAGATACTCACTAATTTGCTTAATGCCCATTATTGCGCCCTTTATTTTGTTTTTGGCGTACGGCTTAAACGAACCTTATGAAGGGGCGAGAAGAAGACATTTTCTCCGCATTGCAGAGCAAAAACTTCAATCTTCCAGCGTGCTTAAAATCGGCATAACGGGAAGTTATGGAAAGACCACTGTAAAAGAAATTTTGCGCACTATTTTATCGCAAAAGTATAGGGTTTTAGCAACCCCCGAATCGTATAATACACCGCTCGGCATTGCTCTAACCGTAAAAAATCTTGACAGCACGCACGATATTTTCATTGCTGAAATGGGCGCGAGAAGCAAGGGGGATATATCCGCGCTTGCAAAACTTGTTAAACCAAAGTACGGGGTGCTTACTGGTGTAAACAACCAACATCTTGAAACCTTTAAGGACATAGAAGTTACAAAGAGCACAAAGTTTGAACTTTTTGAAAATTTAAGCAGTGGCGGGGTGGGATTTTTCTCTGCGGATAATACCGCTTCAACAGAACTTTTTGATAAGTTTGACGGTGAAAAGTATTTTGCGGGATTAGACGGCGAAGATAACCTTGTAACCGCAACTGATATTATAACCACTGAGCGCGGACTTAACTTTACTTTAAGAATTAAAGGGCAAGCGCCCGTTGCTTGTTCTACCGTGCTACTTGGCAAACACAAT
The DNA here is from genome assembly GCA_045645305.1 of Christensenellaceae bacterium. Taxonomy (GTDB): domain Bacteria; phylum Bacillota; class Clostridia; order Christensenellales; family Borkfalkiaceae; genus UBA1259. Next base: position 32,100 of record JAZRIO010000007.1, on the reverse strand, counting down.
GTAAAAAATATTTGCCTTGCGGCGGCAGTGGCGTTTAAAGTGGGCTTAACGGCTGAAGAAATTGCACTTGGCATAGGCAGAATTAAATCAATCGGTCACCGATTAGAACTTGTGCCGAATAATAAAAATATTGTTATTATAGATGATAGTTACAACTCAAACGAAGATGGTAACAAGGCAGCGATTGAAGTTTTGGATACCTTTAAGGGCAGAAAAATCGTTCTTACCCCCGGACTTGTGGAACTTGGCAAAATGGAGAGCGTTATGAACCTTGAGTTCGGCAAACTTTTGGCAAAATACGCTGATATCGTTATCGTAATCGGCAACCATAACTCCGAGACAATTATTAACGGACTTATCGAAGGTGGTATGGATAGGGAAAACATCAAGTTTGCAAAGACCTTAAACAAGGGCAACGAAATTTTAGGTCAAATCTTAAAAGAAGGTGACGTTGTTCTCTTTGAAAACGATCTGCCCGACAACTATAATTAAAAACTAATAGGAAAAACAAGAAACACCAAAGCGAAAAAATAAGCGGAGGTGTTTTTTATATGAAAAATATAGCAGTTTTCTTTGGCGGTCAGTCGGTAGAGCACGAAGTTTCGGTTATAACGGGTATGCTTACCGCCAACACGGTGGATAGCGAAAAATTCAACGTTATCCCAATATACGTTGATGATTTAGGTGTTTGGCATAGCGACAAGGTTTTGTTTGATGCGGATAAGTTTAATCTAGAAAAGGCAAAAAAACTTCCGCAAGTAACCTTAATTTTAGGAAGCAACGCGCTTATGGGAATAAAGGGCAAACGGCTAAAAAGATTGGGCGAGATTGCCGTTGCAATAAACTGTATGCACGGCGAAAGGGGAGAAGACGGGTGTTTATCGGGACTTCTTGAAATGTGCGGTATTCCACTTTGCTCGCCAAGTATTATGGCGTCTTCCGTGTGTATGAACAAATATTTTACCAAAACCGTGCTTAAAGGTTTGGGGATAAAGACTCTGCCTTGCAAACAAGTTAAACGGGTGGGGGATATTGACTTAATAGAAGATAAATTAAAATACCCCGTAATAGTTAAGCCAAACCTTTTAGGCTCAAGCATAGGCGTTACCGTTGCAACGGATAAAAAAACTCTTACAGGCGCGGTGGACTATGCTCTTCGGTTTGGTGAGAGCGCAATAATAGAGCCGTGCTTACAAAACTTTATTGAAATTAACTGTTCGGCCTATATGGCCGAAAATGGGGAAGTAGTCGTTTCTGAGTGCGAAAGACCGATAGGCAGAACAAACCTTTTAACATTTTCGGATAAGTATATAGGTGGGGAAAGACAGTTCCCTGCAAAAATTGACAAAGCCCTTGCGGATAAAATTAAAGCAATCACAAAAAAGATATATCTTGAACTTGAAGCAAGGGGGATAATTAGGATAGATTACTTTATCCACGAAGGAAAGGTTTTTGTGAACGAAATAAACACCACCCCCGGTTCGCTTGCATATTATCTACATACTAAAACTCTAAAAGGTTTTAGCGAAATATTAAGCGGTTTAATAAATCTTGCGGACAGTGAGCACGCAAAAAAAAGTTCGTTCGAGAGAAAGTTTAGGTCGGGAATTTTAAGCGGATTTGGAAGCAAGGGGGCAAAACAGTTGAAAAAAAGTTAAGGTTGTGATAAAATGCTAAAGAATTAACTACTTGGAGGAATAAAATGGAGAAAATAAAAATGACAACACCGCTCGTTGAAATGGACGGCGATGAAATGACCAGAATTTTGTGGCAATGGATTAAAGACATTTTGATTTATCCGTTTGTTGACTTAAAGACCGAATACTACGACCTTGGCTTAAAGTATAGAGATTTAACCGATGATAAGGTTACTGTAGACAGTGCCAACGCAACCAAAAAATACGGCGTTGCAGTTAAGTGCGCAACCATCACCCCCAACGCGCAAAGGGTGGAAGAATATAGCCTTAAAAAGATGTATAAAAGCCCCAACGGCACGATTAGGGCAATGCTTGACGGAACTGTTTTCCGCGCACCCATTATCGTTGACGGCATAACACCTTACATCCCCACTTGGAAAAAGCCTATCGTTATCGCAAGGCACGCATATGGCGACGTGTATAAAGCGGTTGATGGCAAAGCAGGTGAAGGAAAGGCGGTTTTAACTTATAAAAACGATAAGGGCGAAACTATCGAAAAGGAAGTTTTTGATTTTAAGGACAGCGGTGTGGTTCTCGCAATGCACAACACCGATAAGTCGATAGAGAGTTTTGCAAGAGCGTGCTTTAACTATGCGCTCGATATGAAACTTCCCTTGTGGTTCTCTACAAAAGATACCATTAGCAAGGTTTACGACGGAAACTTTAAGGAAATTTTTGAACGCGTTTACCAAACCGAATACAAAGAAAAGTTTGAAAGTGCGGGCATCGAATATATGTATACCTTGATTGACGATGTTGTTGCAAGAATAGTTAGAAGCGAAGGCGGTATCGTTTGGGCGTGCAAAAACTATGATGGGGATGTTATGAGTGATATGGTTGCAACCGCTTACGGTAGCCTTGCGATGATGACTAGCGTACTCGTTTCACCCGATGGTGTTTATGAATACGAAGCAGCGCACGGCACGGTCACTCGCCATTACTATAAGTATATTAAGGGCGAAGAAACTTCAACCAACCCCGTGGCAACAATCTTTGCTTGGTCGGGTGCGCTCCGTAAACGCGGTGAACTTGATAACAATGCCGAACTCGTTGACTTTGCAAACCGCTTAGAAAATGCAACCATTAAAACCATTGAAAGTGGTGAAATGACGGGCGACCTTGTAGGTATGTTCAATAAAGAAGGAGTTATAAATAAAAAACTCAACTCCAAAGAATTCTTGCAAGCCATTGCAAGCAGAATTTAATAGTTTATAAAAACAAAAAACCCACCACCTTTTAAGGTAGTGGGTTTAATTTTTTCTCTACTAGATGAGTTCCAAGATTTTATTGAGCGCGTTTTCCATAGGTTCGGTGTATGAAAAACTCTTATCTCTTGCAACAAGTTCAACAACGCCGTTCTTAACGTTTCTCGGGCTTACGATAACGCGTAGGGGAACACCGAGCAAGTCTGCATCGGAGAACATAATACCCGCACTTACGTTTCTATCATCGTAAATCACTTCAACACCTTTTTGTTTTAATTGTTCATAAAGGTTATCAGCGATTGCTCTAACATCATCAGCATCGGGGCGAACCGCACATAAATGTACTTGATACGGCGCGATAGCCTTTGGCCAAATAGGGCCGTAATCATCGTGGTGAACTTCGCAAACGGCTGCGGCAAGTCTACCAACGCCGATACCATAACAACCCATAATGGGGTATTGAGAATTGCCAGAAGCATCAACATAGGTCATACCCATAGCCTTGGTGTATTTTGTGCCGAGTTGGAAGATGTTGCCAACTTCAATACCGCGTGAAATGGTGATCGCGTGTTTTCCACACTTGGGGCAAATGCCACCTTCTTGAATTTTAGCAAAATCATAAAAACTTACACCGCTTAAATCTCTATTAAAGTCAAATCCGGTGTAGTGATAATCCACTTCATTAGCACCGCAAACAAGGTTATTCATACCTTCAAGCGAACGGTCGAAAAGAACGATAAAATCATCTTTAAGGTTAACAGGGCCGATAAAACCAGCGGTTAAGCCACAGTCTTCGGTAATAACAGCGGGGTGAATATCAAAACCTAAATGGTTGGTAAGTTTTGTTTCGTTAACTTCTAAATCACCACGCAAGAACAACACGATATATTTATCATCGCTATTTCTTTGGTAAACAACCGCCTTGCAAGACCTTTTTGCGTCGCTGTTTAAGAAAGAGCAAACTTCTTCAATAGTTTGTTTGTCGGGGGTGTGAACTTTTTCTAGGGGGAGAGAGTTTTCTTCTCTAACATTTTCCACAATGTTTTCAGCCGCTTCAAGGTTGGCTTTATAATCGCACTCCGAACAAATTGCAATAGAGTCTTCACCAATGCCTGTTAAAAGCATAAATTCGTGTGAGATACTTCCGCCCATCATACCAGAGTCGGATGCAACCGAGATAACTTCGGGCACGCCCGCTCTTGCAAAAATGCGTTCGTAAGCCTTGTGGCACTTATCGTAATAATCTTCCAAATCTTGTTGACTGGTGTGGAAAGAATATGCGTCTTTCATAGTGAATTCTCTAACGCGGATAAGCCCTGATTTGGGTCTTGCTTCATCACGGAACTTGGTTTGAATTTGGTAAATCATAAAGGGATATTTGTTGTAACTTTGACCAAACTCTCTAACCAACTGAACGGCAGCCTCCTCGTGAGTCATACCCAAAACGAGCGGGCTTTCGTTTCTATCGTTAAAGCGCACAAGTTCTTTGCCGATACTTTCATATCTTCCCGATTCTTGCCAAATGCTTGCAGGCATAACAACGGGGAATTGCACTTCTTGTCCGTCGATAGCGTCCATTTCTTCGCGCAAGATTTGTTCAATCTTACGGGTTACGCGCTTTAAGGGCATATATGAAGAATAAATGCCGTTTGCAACATACTTAATGTATCCACCGCGCACCATTAACGCGTGGCTTTCAACCACACAGTCAGACGGCTTTTCCTTAAATCTTTCGCCAACTAATCTTTCTAATTTCATAAGAGATTGCCTCCGTTAATTTTCTAAAAATAAAAAACCCTAAACAGACCAAAAGTCAGTTTAGGGCGAACAAACGTCCGTGTTACCACCTAAATTCGGATAGAATCCGCGCTCTGTCGGTAAAAACCGATGCTCTGTTACGGGAGTTCCCGTTGCCAATTACTAAATTGCTTGTTGGTTGGCACTGCTCCAAGACGGGTTCATTTTGCTTGATTTTAAGGCTTGCACCAACCGCCCTATCTCTAAAAAACCTTGCAAAACTACTAGTTCTTTTCTTCGCATTTATATTAAGTTGTATTTAGAATACCACATACTCTAAAAAAAAGCAAACAAAAATTATCTTAAACTTAATTTATAGCAAAAATAAATGGAACGAAGTTATTGTTTGAAGAATAAAAACAAACCGCAACGAAATCCGTTGCGGTTTTTCTTTTTATATAAGCGCTTCAATAAGTGATTTAACGGCAAGGGCGAAAAGAATTGTCGCACCGACCCACTCTGCATATTTGCCGAATAACTCCCCAAGTTTTTTTCCAAAGAAAAGGGCAAGGGATACAAGGATAAAGGTCACTCCGCAAATGATTGCTATTGCCCAAAATACCGAGAAAGATAAACTGATAAAGGTTACGCCAACGGCAAGTGCGTCAATGCTTGTTGCCACCGCTTGAAGAAGGAGCATACCGTAGGTAAAGTTTTTCTTTATCTCACAAGTCGCGCCTTTAACTTCCACCATTTTTCTCTCGCACAGTTTTTCCTTGACGATGTCAAACACAATCTTTCCTGCGAGCAAAAAGAAAATACCTGCCGTGATAAACTTTGCAATTGAGCCGACATAATCATAGAACAAATATCCAACGAAAAAGCCTATTAGTGGCATCAACCCTTGGAAAAATGCAAAGGCAACGGGCATAGCCCACTCTTTTTTTGCATTAAGCCTTCCCTTATAGGTTGCACAGTTTGCTATGGTTATAGCGCACGCATCCATTGAAAGAGCAATGCCGATAAGTATAACTTCATAAGGTTTCATACAAACCTACCTTTTTTAAGCAAAAATATGGGTATAGTGTACAAAATTATATTGCTTTTGTCAACTAAAATATGTTAAAATGTACCAAAGGAAAATTATCAATGATTAAAATTACTGAAGAGTGGGACAAGGTTTTAGAACAAGAATTTGCTTCTAATGAATACCTTCGTTTGCGTGAGTTTTTAAAAACTGAATACTGTAATCACACCGTTTATCCATCGATGTACGATATTTTTAACAGTATGAAGTACACTTCTTTTGAAGGGGTAAAGGTTGTTCTTTTAGGGCAAGACCCATATCATAACGAAGGGCAAGCAATGGGGCTTTCCTTTTCCGTGCCAGATGGAGTGCAAGTCCCGCCGTCGCTTGTCAATATGTATAAAGAACTAAAAGCAGAATTGGATATTCCCATTAAAAACAGCGGTAACCTTATCGGTTGGGCAAAGCAAGGTGTTTTGCTTCTCAATGCCGTGTTAACCGTTCGCGCACACCAAGCCAACTCGCATAAAGGCAAGGGGTGGGAATTTTTTACCGATGCTATAATAAAAAAGATTTCTTCTATGAAAGAAAATGTTGTGTTTTTGCTTTGGGGCAGTAACGCAAGAAGCAAAAAACCGCTTATCGATTGCACTAAGCACCTTGTTTTAGAGTGCGCACATCCAAGCCCCTTATCGGCTTATAACGGCTTTTTCGGGTGCGGTCACTTTAAGAAAACTAACGAATATTTAATTGCTCACAAAAAGAGCCCGATAGATTGGAGCGCGTTATGAAATATGTTGTAATTTTGGGCGACGGAATGGCGGACTATCGCCAACCATCGCTCGGCGGAAAAACTCCGCTTATGTTAGCAAAAAAACCATATATAGATAGCCTTGCACCTTATGCGGAATTAGGACTTGCAAAGACAGTGCCGTGTGGTATGAAGCCGGGTAGCGATGTCGCAAACCTTTCAGTTTTAGGCTATAATCCAAAGGTGGGATATACGGGTAGGTCACCCTTAGAGGCGGCATCTATCGGTATCGACTTAAAGGTTACTGATGTGACTGTGCGCGCAAATTTAGCAACCTTGTCTAACGAACAAAATTATCAAGATAAGACTATGGTTGATTATAGCGGTGGGGAAATATCTACTGCTGAGGCAAAAATTTTAATTGATTATCTTAAAAGCCATCTTGATAATGATGAATATACTCTTTATGCGGGCATTAGTTACCGCCATTGTTTAGTGATTGACAATGGCAAGATTGCAGGCGACTGCACACCACCACACGATATCACGGGTAGAAAGATTAAAGAATATCTCCCCAAGAGTGAACAGGGCAAAAAATTGCTTGCGCTTATGGAAAAATCGCACGAATTGTTAAAAGACCACCCATTGAATTTGCAAAGAATTAAAGATGGCAAAAACCCAGCAAACTCCATTTGGTTTTGGGGTGAAGGGACAAAACCTTCGCTTGAAAACTTTGAGAAAAAGTACGGGGTAAAGGGTGCGATGATTTCGGCTGTTGACCTTCTTAAAGGAATGGGGCTTCTCGCGGGTATGCAAGTGATTGAAGTTGAAGGGGCAACGGGAAATTACGACACTAATTTTGATGGAAAAGCAATCGCTTGCCTTAAAGCATTAAAGGGTGGATGCGATTTTGTGTATTTGCATATGGAAGCACCTGATGAGTGCGGACACCACGGCGATGCAGAGCATAAGATTTATTCGATAGAACAAATTGATAAGGTTACTAAAACAATAGTGGAAGGCTTAAAGGATATGGGTGAAGATTTTGCAATCCTGATTGCGCCCGACCACCCCACGCCGATATCTACTATGACGCACTGTGCTGACACTATTCCGTATATGATTTATAGAAGCCAAGTTAAAAAGGGCAATGGCGCAAAGTCTTACGATGAAGAGCAAGCCGAAAAGACAGGGCTTTATATAGAAAACGGATACACACTCGTTCAAAAACTTTTAAGTAAATAACAAAAAAAGGTCCACTAAAAAATTCGGTGGGCCTTTTTGGTATAACTTGATTTTTCCTTTCATATAGTTTTATAAACACACGGAAAAGGAGAGTTGTTATGAACGAGAAAATGCAATACGCATCAATGTTAGAAATGCCTGTAAATACTTGCAGTGTTACGGTTAAAGAAGTTAAGAGAAAAGGACTTCGCAAAAAAAGAGACGTGGATTCGGTTAAAGAACAGTTGATTAACAAAGTTAATGCCGAGCAAGAGCAACTTTTAGACAGCGGAGCGGATGTGCTTGAAGAAAGTGCGATAGAGCCAAGCGTTGCTATAGAAGATTCGGCAACCGTAAATAAAATTGAAAGGAAAAAGCGCTCAAAACTCACTATAATCGGTGCGCAGTTTATAATTATCGGCGCGCTTGTTGCCACTATATTTTTAACAAACGCGTTTTATCCGGAGAGCGGAATCAATGTATTCATGAGAGAAGTGTTTGGTTCGGGTAGTCAAGCAACAAGTGTTGATGAACGACTTTACGAGCAGTTCGCACCCGTTATTGCCCTTGATGAAGGAGCGAGTGTTTCTCTTGAAAACGGCGTGATGAATTTTTCTGGCAAGGGTAGTGTGTATTCGCCTTGCGACGGAACAGTTGGCTCAATAACTAAACAAGAAGACGGAACTTTTAGTATAGAAGTGTTTCACAGCACCAATTTTTCTACCTGTATTGATGGATTAGAGCACGTTTACGTAGAAAACGGAGCGCAAGTATTTTTCAATATTCCCCTCGGCTATTCTTTAGATAACGGAGCAAGTATGTGCTTTAAGGGTGCGGATGGGGAAGTTATCTCTAACTATCAAATCATCGATGATTGGGTTGTATGGGGCTAAGCCTTAACGTTCATCCGTTATTTTTTATTTGCGGTTTTTACTATGCGTTGGTTGGCAAAATTTTTATCTTTGTAATTTTCACGGCAACGGCAATCGCGCACGAATTGGGGCACTCCTTTGTGGCAAATGGGTGCGGATACAAACTAAACCGCATAACCCTAATGCCTTTCGGCGCGGTTGTGAAAGGGGATATTGACGGATTAAAGTTTATCGATGAGATAAAAATCGCTATAGCAGGCCCGCTTTTAAATATTGGCATCGCCCTTTTCTTTGTTGCGCTGTGGTGGGTTATGCCCGAAATTTACGCCTATACCGACCTTATAGTTTCGGCAAACCTTTCAATGGCAATCATAAACCTTTTGCCAATATTCCCATTAGACGGCGGAAGAATTTTATCCGCCTATACGGCTATGCGGTTGGGGGAGAAATCCTCTTTAAGATTATGCAAGATTACGGGCGGGGTTTTTGCTTTGTTGCTAATACTTGCCTTTTTGATGACCGCAATTAAAGGCGTCTTTAATTTTTCTCTTTTATTCTTTTCCTTGTTTGTTGTTTTTGGCGCTTTTGGAAAGGCGAGGGAGAACAAATACATTAAGGTTTATTCATCGCTCACTGAGAATAAATTAAAAAGGGGAATAGTTGTAAAAAAGCAAGCGGTTGATGAGAGCGTAACCTTAAAAAAACTGTTGACCATTTTAGATGCTAACGCACTAAACGAAATAGAAATTTACTCTAAAGGCGAAAAGATAACCTTGCTCGAGGATAAAAAGATTAAAAAAATCATAGAAAATGGCGATATTTATTCTCCGATTGGCAAATATATAAGATAAAAATAGGCTAAAATTCGCAAGATATTGTGGTTAACTAAATAAAATTTTCAAAATGTGGAAAAGTGTTAAATTTTCCACGTTTTTTATTTAAAAACTTTAAAAAAAGACGCAAAAAACTTGACATTAAAAGTTTTATTTGGTAAAATAAATCAGCATCCCGTATCGGGGTGTAATTTTTTGATGTTCGGAAGGTGCATTATGGCAGCAAAAGGCGCAAGAGCAAAGATAACCTTGGCTTGTACGGAATGTAAGCAAAGAAATTACGATACTTTTAAAAACAAGAAGAACGATACTGAAAGATTAGAAATGCAAAAGTATTGCAAATTCTGCAAAAAGCATACCACACACAAGGAAGCAAAATAGTAAGCAAATAATTTTCGATTATTTATCCGCCCGCAATTGGGCACAATAAAGGGGTAATATGGAAGAAATTAAGAAAGTTGCTGGAAAAGGCGATTTCGTTTCTAAAGACGACGCTAAAAAGCAAAAAGAAACCAAAAAACCGAAAAAGAGCAAAGGCCCTGGTCTTTTCAAGAGATTGGGCGCAAAATGTAAGGATGTTTTCTCGGAACTTAAAAAGGTAAGTTGGCCCACCTTCGCAAAGGTGCTTAAGCAAACGGGAATTGTTCTTGCTGTTGTTTTGGTGTTCTTGGTTGTTATCACTGCATTCGACAGCGGTTTGACCGCACTTGTTGGTCTTATCGGCAAGGGTAATTAAGGAGAAGGTATGGCAGAACAAGCAAGATGGTACGTTATCCACACCTATTCTAGTTACGAAGCAATGGTAAAGGACAGTTTGGAAAAACTCATTGAAAACAACAACTTGCAAGAAAACATTTTCGAAATTAAGATTCCCACAGAGGAAACTTTAGAAGAAAAGGCAAACGGAAAGAAAAAACTTGTTGAAAGAAAGAAATTCCCCTGCTACGTTTTCTTAAAGATGATTTATTCAAACGACATTTGGTATTTAGTCACCAACACTAGGGGTGTTACGGGATTTGTTGGTCCGCAAGGCAGACCGCTTCCCTTGACTGAAGAAGAAGTTGCAAGAATGGGATTGGAAGAAGTTGCTGTAAGCATTGACTTTACCGTTGGCGATACCGTTCAAGTTGTATCAGGTCCGTTAGAATCGTTCAGTGGACAAGTTACCGCTCTTAACGAGGGCTCACAAAAAGTTATGGTTAACGTTGAAATGTTTGGTAGAAAAACTGACGTTGAACTTGATTTTGTGCAAGTTAAAAAAGTTGCGGTAGAAGAAGCAGAATAAACATTATATATTATTTAAAGGCATCATTCGGCAGACCCGATTGAAATATGTGGGAGTTGCGTTAAATTCTTTACACTGGCGCGACGTTAATACCACCAAATGGAGGAAACAATTATGGCAAAGAAAGTTACGGCTATCGTTAAATTGCAATTGCCCGCAGGCAAGGCAACACCCGGTCCGCCCGTAGGTTCAACTTTAGGTCCTCACGGAATCAACATTCCTGGATTTACAAAAGAGTTCAACGCAAAAACCCAAGATCAGGCTGGTCTTATTATTCCGGTTGTAATGACCATTTATCAAGACCGTTCGTTCACCTTTATCTTGAAGACCCCGCCGGCACCCGTTCTTATTAAGAAAGCGTGCGGTATTGAAAGTGCTTCTGCAGCCCCCAATAAAAACAAGGTTGCAAAAATCACCAAGGCTCAAGTAGAAGAAATCGCAAAAGTAAAAATGCCTGACCTTAACGCAAATACTTTAGAAGCAGCAGCAAGCATGATCGCTGGTACTGCAAGAAGTATGGGTGTTGAAGTCGTAGATTAAGAAATATTGAGTGGGAGGGCAATATTGCCCGAACGCACCACCGGAGGTAAATTAAATGAAACACGGAAAAAAATATATTGACAGTTTAAAGACCATCGAAACTGCTAAACTTTACGAAGTTGAAGAAGCAATCGGTTTGGTTCTTGACACCGCTAAAGCAAAGTTTGACGAAACAGTTGAACTTCACGTTCGTTTGGGTGTAGACCCCAAACAAGCAGACCAACAAGTTAGAGGCGTACTCGTACTCCCCAACGGTACTGGTAAAGAAGTTAAGGTTTTGGTTCTTGCAAAAGGCGACAAGGCTGATGAAGCAAAGGCTGCTGGTGCAGACTTCGTTGGCGCAGAAGAAATGATCCAAAAAATTCAATCTGAAAACTGGTTTGATTACGACGTTATTATCACCACTCCCGACATGATGGGTTTGGTTGGTCGTATCGGTAAGGTTCTCGGTCCTAAAGGCTTGATGCCTAACCCGAAGTCTGGTACCGTTACTATGGACGTTGCTAAAGCAATCAAAGATACCAAGGCTGGTAAGGTTGAATACAGATTGGATAAGAACGCTATTATCCACTGTGCAATCGGTAAGAAGAGTTTTGGAGTTCAAAAGATTAAAGAGAACTACGAAGCACTTATCGAAGCAATCGTTAAGGCAAAACCCGCTGCTGCAAAAGGTCAATACGTAAAGAGCGTATCTTTAGCAAGCACTATGGGCCCTGGCGTTAAAATTAACGCAAAAATTTAGTTGACAAACTAAAATTTTAGTGATATAATCACAAACGTAAATTAAATAGCCCAAGACAGTAGGTGTTAACTTGTCAAATTTTTTGACAGACCAACCGAGGCGGATAAAAGATAAAAGCGTGATATTTTCATGCCCTCGTTTTCCGTTTTGGTTTGCGAGGGCTTTTTCATTAAAACAAGGAGGTATCAAAGAGATGTCGGCAAGTAAAGAGGCAAGAAAAGAGTTATCCCAAGCAATCAAAGAGAAGATTCAGGATGCAAAATCAGTCGTATTCGTAAAGTTCAACGGTCTCACCGTTGCTGAAGACACCGAACTTCGTCGTGAATTCAGAAAGAACAACGTAGAATACAAAGTATACAAGAACACCTTAATCAAATATGCTTTCCACGATTTGGGCGTTACTGATTTTGATGACGACTTAAACGGCCCTACGGCGGTTGCTTTTGGCGTAGATGAAACTGGCGCAGCAAAAGTTATCGTTGAAGCGGCTAAAAAGTTCCAAGACAAAATCATCGTTAAGAGCGCGTATGTTGAAGGTGGCAAGGTTGACGCTAACGGCGTTAAAGCACTCGCAGCAATGCCCAGCAAAGAGCAACTCGTTGCAAAAATGCTTGGTTCGTTGCAAGCACCTATTTCAAACTTCGTCGGTGTGCTTTCAGCAATGCCGAGAAGCCTCGTAATTGCGCTTAACGCAGTTGCAGAAAAAAAGGCTCAATAATTAGAGCAAACTAAAAACAAAAAAATTAAAAAAATTAAAATTAAAAGTTATCAATGGAGGATAGAACAATGGCAGACATTCAAAAAATGATCGAAGAAGTTAAAGGTATGACAGTTTTAGAACTTAACGAACTCGTTAAGGCTTTGGAAGAAGAATTTGGCGTAAGCGCTGCTGCACCCGTTGCAGTTGCTGCTGCTCCCGCTGCGGCTGCTGAAGCACCCGCTGCTGAAGAAAAGACCGAATTCAAGGTAGTTCTTAAGGCTGTTGGCGCAAACAAAATCGGCGTTATCAAAGTTATTAAAGACGTTACCGGTTTGGGTCTTGTTGAATCTAAGGCACTCGCTGAAGATGGCAAGGTAATCAAAGAAAGCGCAACCAAAGAAGAAGCAGATGCTATGATCGCTAAGTTCAAGGAAGCTGGCGCAGAAGTTGTTGCTGAATAATTTCTAAAAGATTAAAAAGAAAAAACTACGTTGCTGTATGTAACGTAGTTTTTTATTTTATCTAAAAAGGGAAAAATGCTGATATTTACTAATTTTCTTTTTAATTCCTTAATAAAACTTTAAATAAACATTGACAATATTAAAAAAAATGGGTAAAATATATAAGTAAACAATAATGGCAAAATCTTTGGAGATTTAATATGAAGCGTTTGAAAAAAATTTTTATCAACCTTGTTGTTGTGGTTATGCTCGTTGCAGCGTGCTTTTCATTTGCAGGCTGTAAAGACGTAAGGGAAATGGAACTAACCGTTTCCGTTTACAATAACGAAACTGATAAAGTAGAAGAAGTTACCTTAACCGTAGAACTTTACGGCCACCTTGCAAAACAAACTGTTGATGCAATCGAAGGCTATATTAACGACGGCTATTATAACGATGCTATTTTCTATATGTTTAGCGATAGCACTTATTCAAAACAACTTATGCTTGGCGACTTAAAATACGTTGATGGCGAAATTGTTCAAAACACCATTAAGCCCGAACTTGAAAAGGCTGAATTTACTCGTGGCGGAACAAAAGGCTCTAACCTTGTAAGCGAAAAAGGCACTATTGGTCTTTGGAGAAGTTGGTATGAATCTGATGCTGAATATAGAACAAACAGCAACGCGCTCACTTCTGGTAGAGCAACATGGTATATGCCTACATCAACAATCAGTTCTTATGAAGATTGGTTCTGCGTATTTGCAAAAATAGATTTTGAAGAAGAAGGCAATGAAGATGCTTTCAACACCATTATCGATGGATGCAACACTTCTCTTGCAGACTATACCGAATACGTTATTTACTATACCGGTGAATACGATGAAACAAAAGCGGATGAAAATCATGGATTAACTTTCCACTGTGTAGAAAAGGAAGATTATGATGAAGATGAAATCGATGAGTTGTTTACCGCTGAAGGCGAACAATATGTTTGCTATAATGCAACAACCATTAAAGTTCCCGTGGTATTGACCACTAATGAACCCGCAGTTAAAATCATCTCTGCAAAAATGGTTTAATAAAAAATAAAAACAAAAAGTCGGCTAATTGGCCGACTTTTTTATATTGTAAATTTTACCCGCGTCAAATTCAAAGGTAAAATAATCCACCCTGTACCCTTTGCCGTTTGGGATAACAATCCCCACTTCATTTTCTTTTCTAAACAAGGGTGAGGGGATAACCCCAATAAAATCACCAATATAGTCTTTTAGTTTGTGTGCGTTTTTTTGCATGCTCTCGCAAATAAACCCTTCTAAATTGCCACCCACTAAAAGTTCTTCTAAAAAAGCAAATGGTAAAAGTTTTTGGGGGAGATTTAGAGTGGATAACTCTTTTTTTGCGGTAACCGTGCGCGATTTTTCTTTTAACTTCTCGCCGTCAAAGTCCCACTCGCAGATTACAGTGTGCTTTGCCATATCCAAAAATTCTTCTTTAGTTTTAAGTGCGTTGTCTTCTAAAAGCAAGGTGGCAGGGCGGAACAAAACCTTTTCAATCTTACCATTAACCTTATATACTAAAACATAAGGCGCTTTGCCAAAAAGTTGAACGCCTAAAAAAAGCCCGTCATTTAGTTCAAAGGTGGAAAAGCAAACGCTTTCAGCGGTAATATCTAACTGTTCCAAACAAAAGTCATTGCCGTTCTCGATAGAAATTTTCAGTCCGTTCTCTTTATAAACGGTCACCAAAAGGTTATTAAATCGCTCTTGCGATAAAAGGCAAAAAGGTTCCTTAACCTTTGTTGAAACAAACTTTATTAAGTACCCACCCCCAAGGTCAGTGATTATGGCTTGGTTTGGTGGGGAGAGAATAAAATCTTCAGTCAGGATAAAATTTACTTGTTCACCCTCGGCATTTAGCGGACAAACTTCGATAAAGACCTTATCTTCAAGGCTTATATTGATAGGCTTAACCGTGTCGTTTATCAATCCGTGATATAACCCGTTCAGTTTTATTGCCGATGGATAGGTGGAAGAAAAATAAAAATACATCTTACCTTAAAGGTATGTATAATTTTACTTTATTATGTCAATAACTCTACCGAAAAAACTTAAAGGTGGTGTAATTATGGACAAGATTTACGGATACAAACAAAAAGATGTGATAGGACTTGCTGAATTTTTGAAGACAAGGCGGGGGGAGAGTTTAAGCCAAACCTTTTCTAACTATGCACTAAAGAGCGGAAAAGCAAAAGGCACAGTGAGAAACCTTTATTACGCACTTGCAAAACTGAGCAAGGAAGACCAACACTTTTGCAAGGAATATTTAGGCGGACAACCGATATCGGTAAGCCCAATCATTGAGTTTGATGATGGCGAAGAGCGTTCGCTCATCAAAAAGATAATTAGCGCAAAGTGCGATGGTAAGTCTGTTAGAAGGGCAATAAACGACCTTGCGGAAGGGGATAGTAAACGCGCCCTTCGATATCAAAACAAGTATAGAAACGCGATTAAAAATAAGCCTGCTTTAATCAATGAAATAGTTGATGAATTGGAGAGTGAAGGCAAACAAATTAAAAAGGTTTTTGTGGGGGTGGATAAAGAAATATCCATTATCCCAGAAGAACAACTAAGTAAACTAAAAACTGAGATAAACAACCTTTTTGAACGCGTTTCGGCTAAAACAAGAAAGGAAAACAAGTTCTTAAAAGAAAGAATTGCCATTTTAGAAAGGGAAAATTTAAGGCTTATGAATATGCTCTATAAGGGCGAAAAGCCGTGCGCAATGCACTTTTTTAGACAAGATAGAGAAGAAAATTTGCTTAACTAATTAAATAGAAAAATAAACTTCGCCCGAGATAAAAACTTTATTTTCGGGCGTTTAATTTGTTTGACAAAAGCACAGTATATAACTATAATATTAATTGCAACCGATTTGGTTGCAATTAGGTGAAAGAGTGAAATTATCGTCAAAGACTAAATACGGGCTTAAAGCCTGTCATTTCTTGGGAATGAATTATCCCGATAACACAGTGTCGGCAAGCACGCTTGAGAGTTATGTTTCGGTGTCTGGAAAGTATCTAGAAAAGATAATGCGTATGCTGTCTGCAAGGCAAATCGTGTGCGCAACAAGGGGAGCAAGTGGTGGTTATTACCTTGCCCGCCCCCCTAAAGATATAACTGTTGGCGAGATTGTGCGCGCGCTTGAAGACGATATGGAAATTATAGAGTGCGTTAAGGCTGATGGAAAGTGTAAGTGCTGTCCTTCAAGCGGTGTGTGGAAAAAACTACACAAGGGTATAAACGAAATTTTAGACTCTATGACCATTGAACAAATGATAAAAGGCGAATTACAATAAAGGAGCAATTAATGGAAAGACAAATATATTTTGACCACGCGGCAACCACCCCGTTGTGCAAAGAAGCGCTTGAAAAAATGCTTCCCTATTTTACTGAAGTTTTCGGCAATCCCAATAGCCAACACGCGTTCGGCAGGGAATCGGTAAAGGCTGTTGATGAAGCAAGGGACACGATAGCAAAAATTATAAATGCAAAACCAAACGAAGTGTACTTCACATCGGGCGGAACGGAAGGCGATAACTGGGCGCTCCGCGGTGTTGCAAATGCTTATAAAGAAAAGGGCAAGCACATTATCATAAGCCCCATAGAGCACGCGGCAATGCTTGTTACCGCAAAGGCACTTGAAAAAGAAGGGTTTGAAATCTCTTATATGAAGGTAGATGCCGATGGCGTTGTTGACCTTAACCACTTAAAGAGCATTGTAAGAGCGGATACAATTTTTATTGGCTGTATGATGGCGAACAACGAAGTGGGCACGATTGAACCTATTAAAGAAATTGCAAAGATTGCAAAAGAGTGCGGTGCTATATGCTTTACCGATGCCGTTCAAGCGGCGGGCGTTCTTAAAATCGACGTTAAGGACTTGGGCGTTGACCTTATGAGTATGAGCGCGCACAAGATTTACGGACCTAAAGGTGTGGGGGCGCTCTATATAAGAAACGGCGTTAAGGTGCAAAGCATTTTAACGGGCGGTCATCAAGAAAGGATGAAACGCGGTGGAACAACAAACGTTCCTGCAATCGTTGGTTTTGCTGAAGCCTTTAAGATTGCCGATAGGGATATGGATAAAAACTTTGCCTATGTTAGCAGTTTAAGGGATAGATTTATTGATAGAGTTCTTGCTGAAGTTCCGTTCGTTAAACTCAACGGACCGAGAGAGAATAGGCTTCCCGCAAACGCGGACTTCTCGTTTAAGTTTATTGAAGGGGAATCAATTTTGTTCAGCCTTGACCTTGCTGGCATAGCGGTGTCTTCTGGTTCGGCTTGCTCATCAGGTTCGTTAGAGCCATCACATGTGTTGCTCGCATTAGGGCTTCCTGAAGAACTTGCACACGGTTCGATAAGATTTTCATTTGGCAAGCATAACACGATTGAAGAAGTTGATTATGCGGTTGACCAAATCAAACTTGCAGTACAAAAATTAAGAGAAATGTCTCCGCTCTTTAAGGCGGAAGGAGAGGTAAAATATGTATAACGAAAAAGTAATGGACGTGTTTAAGAACCCCAAAAATGTGGGCGAAATAGAAAATGCTGACGGGGTTGGAACTGTTGGCAACGCATCTTGCGGTGACATCATGCAAATCTCGTTAAAGATAGAAAACGATGTGATTGTTGATGCAAAGTTTAAGACCTTTGGTTGCGCGGCTGCAATCGCAACAAGTTCAACCGCAACCGAAATGATAAAGGGTATGACTATACAGCAAGCGCTTGAAGTTACCAATAAAAAGGTTGTTGAGTGCTTGGGCGGTCTTCCCGCACAAAAAATTCACTGTTCAGTTCTTGCCGAAGAAGCGATTAAGAAGGCAATCGACGACTATTTAGCAAAGAAAAACGCATAAAAGTTTAAGCGCATAATTCCCCATTTTTCGCACAACCTATTAGGGAAACTTAAAGGGGGTGGATAATATGAAAGGGAAATTAGTGTGTGCCCTTGCAATCGGTATGGTTGGCGGTGCAATCATTGTTGCAAACTCAAAAAAAGTGCGCCAAGCAATTATGAAAGGGCAAGACAAGGCAAAAGAAATGCTAAAACAAAAAAAGTGTTGCTTATGCGACTAATTAAAAGACAGCGGAAATCCCGCTGTTTTTTTATTTATAAATAAAAAATTTTCGGGGGGGGTGTTTTTTTGTTAAAAATCATTGACACGGGGCTGCAATAGTGTTATCATTAGGGTAATTTAGAAGTTTTATCTAAAGATAAAAAGGCATTATCTTTGCTGTAGATATGCAAGGAAAGAAATAAAAATTTTTTTAAGGAGATTATTTTTATGAGATTAAAAAGAACAGCAATCGTATCATTTTTACTCTGCGCGATTATGGCAATCGCTATCGGTTATGCCGCAATCAGCAAAAACGTTGAAATTACCGGTACTGCAAACCTTGGTTTAGACGCATCAAACTTCTCAGTTGAATTGGTTCAAGATGACAGCACTGTTACCGACAAAGTTGGCGCAGATGCAGCAGGTGTTATCACCGTATCAAGCACAGATGCTTCACAAGCAACTTTCGTTGTAAGTGGTCTTAAGAATAAAGGTGATAAAGTTACCGCTACTTTCACTGTTAAGAACACTTCTGCACAAGATTATACTGCAGAATTGTCTGCTCCCCGTATTCAAATGGGTGATGCTACTCAAAACCACTACGTTAGCCACATTAGCGTAACTACCACTGGTCCTGTAGTTACTACTTTGGCACAAGGCGAAGAAACCACCTTTACCGTAACTGTTGAACTCACCAGCGTTATCAACGATAACTCTGCACAAGTTTCATTTATGGTTCTCATGGGTGCAACTTCTGCTGTTGACTAATTTTTAAGCGAAATAGTTTAGCAGAAAAATAATTAAAACATTAGGAAGGGGGGCAGATAGATGCCAAAGAGCATTAACAGCGATAAAAAAAGATTATATCTTGCTTGTTTTATCCTTGTATGCTGTCTCCCGACCGCATTGTTTTTGCCAAACGGAAGGTTGCTTACGGCAATATTTTTGGGCGCGTTTACCTTTTTAGTAGACTTTCTTTTTAGAAAAAGACAACTTTTGTCTATCAACAAAAGGCAAGTTTTATTAATTGTTGCGGTAACGGCAGTATTGTTTTTGGTTATTTATTATTTGCTTGGCTTGGCATTTGGATATTATGCAAGACCAAGTTTTGGTAAATATTATTTTTTCACAACAGTTATCCCATTTATTGCAATCATTTTAGCAACCGAAATTATAAGAAATATTTTCCTTGCACAAAATAGCAAAATAGCGTACATAACGATGCTTGCGGTTGGTATCGTTACTGATTTGATAATGCAGACCGCATCATTTTCGGCAATAACCGAAAACGCTATGTATGTTGTGGGAATAGTAATTTTCCCCGCGATAGCAACAAATGTGTTTTTAAGCTATGTTTCAAAAAGGTATGGGGTGTTGCCCGCGATAGTGTATAAACTTATTATGTCACTTTATATTTACGCTATCCCCGTTATCCCAAACGCGCAACTCGCACTGCAATCATTTTTAAAAATTGTAGCACCGCTCGTTTGTATGTACCTTCTTCACCTGCTTTTTGATAACAAAAGGCGGTTTCAAAAACACAAACAAAAATGGTGGAAAAAGGTTTCCACAGTATTGCTTGTTTTTATTATGACGGCAAGCGTAATGTTGATTTCCGGTCAGTTTAGATGGGGTGTGATGGTTATTGCAACCGAATCAATGACAGGTGAAATCAATAAAGGAGACGTCGTGCTTTATGAAAAATACGACGGACAAGAAATTAAAGAAGGTCAAGTTATTATATTTGACAGAAACGGTGGCAATGTCGTTCACAGAGTAGTTGAGATTAAAAACGAAAATGGAATCGTTATGTATTTTACTAAAGGTGATGCTAACGAAGATAGGGACGAAGGGTTTGTCACAAGCAATCAAATTGTGGGGTTAACTCGTTCAAGAGTGCCGTTTATAGGCTATCCAACAATTTGGGTTAACAGTATTTTTTAGTTGTAACGCAGGAGTGCTCTATGTCAGAAAGCGAAAAGAAGAAACGATTAGAGTATCGAAAGAGAAGAAAAAGATGGATAACATTTCAGGTGATAATTGCAGTGTTGCTAATTGTTGCCTTTATTCCGTTTACAATAATATCAAGAAACGATGCAAGAGATGTTGAAGTAAGTTATACAGAAACAGGCTCCGTTGATTACAAAGTTTACC
This sequence comes from Christensenellaceae bacterium, assembly GCA_045645305.1. GTDB lineage: Bacteria > Bacillota > Clostridia > Christensenellales > Borkfalkiaceae > UBA1259. The sequence continues at coordinate 11,774 of JAZRIO010000007.1, read as the reverse complement.
TAAAAGAAAACAACTTTTATGAAGAAGAATTTTTAGGTAAAGACAAAGAATACATAGCAACTTTGATTGATAATATCGTGGTTGATTTTGATTATAACTACGCGCTTAACAAGCAAAGTGTTGCAGATTCTGGTGTTGATTTGTCTGCTCAAATGTATTGGGTAACTTATGAAATCTATGGCGAACTTTTAATCACAAAGAAAAGCACGGGCAATACCATTTATGCGCCCAGTTATACCTTTGTGGAAGAATATACCAAACATTTTAGCATTGAAAGCAAAGCATCTATTGAAAACTCTGTAATCATTGATTATGCGGAGTATAATTCTCGCGCAAAAGAGTTCATAAAGGCTTATAACCTTGAAAATCAAGGGGTAGAGAGTTTCTTAAAGTTATATATGAGTGCGAAAGTTGGCGGTGTTGGTGAACAAGTTACAAGCCACGCGGAAACACTTTCAATTCCCTTAACTGAAGAAACGATTGATATAACCTTTACTTCTTCCGTGCCTACAAACGGCAATAAAATTATGGTTTGCGTTGGCGGTGATGGTCAACCTTATGGTTACTTGGCACTTTTGTCAGTAGGCGTTGGCATAATTGTGTTGCTCATTATGGGTATTTACGCGGTGCTTACTAGAAATTACGATATTGAATACGACATTAAGGTGAAAAGGCTAGTATCACAATACAAGTCTTATGTTCAAAAGATAATAAACGAGTTCTGTACTAATGGTTATCAAGTGCTTAAGGTTAGCACCTTTAAGGAAATGCTTGATATTAGGGATACAACACAGTTGCCTATACTTATGCACGAAAACCAAGATAGAACTATGACGAAATTTTTAATTCCCACAGAAAGTAATCTTTTATATGTTTACGAAATAAAGGTAGAAGATTATGATGAAATTTACGGAGCAACGGGCAATGCGTTAGCAGAAGTTGCTACAGCACAAGCGGTTACTGAAGAACAAAAAGTTAACGAACAAGTGGTTCAAGAAATTACCGAAAAGGTAAACGAACAAGCGGAAGTTTCAGCAGATAGCGATTTTAGATCTAACATCAGTTACGATTATAGTTTTATCTCAAAACTCCATTTGTCAAGCAAGGAAACGAGAGCATACTATAAAGAAATTATCTCATTCATCAAGTCTTATGGCGTAAACGTTACAAGAACTTGGGATAAGGAAAAGATTTGCGTTGGTAGGAATGTGCTTGCAGTTATATCCTTTAAGGGTATGAAACTTTCTATTGCTTATAAACTTGATGTTAACGAGTATGCAGAAAGCAAGTATAAACTTGTGGATATGAGTGCAATTAAGCGCTTTGAAAAGACCCCCGCCTTTATGAAGGTAACTTCTGATAGAAAGGTTAAGTGGGCTATAGAGTTGCTTAATATCGTGTTTAGCAAGGAAGGATTGGAAAATAAAAATCTTCCCACAAAGGAAAAGAACATCCCTGCAAAAACAAGAGAAGCGCTAATAAAAGACAACCTTATTAGAGTCAAAGAAAAAAAGTCAAGATAGAAAACTAAAAAAGCGATGGTTTAACCGTCGCTTTTTTCTTAAAGTCAATTATCCTGTTTATTTTGTTAACAATTTTATAATATTGCTTGACTTAAAGGTAAAATTAGTATAGAATTGATGTGTACGAAACTTTAGGAGAACATTTATGATAAGTAGTTACGTAGGACTTAATAAATCAATTAAAGTAGCAATAATGGGTTTTGTTTCATTGGTTTGCAGTATTATTGCTTTCATTTTAACCATCGAATCAACCTTTGCAATTATTCTTGACTTGTTTGTAGTTTGGATTTTATCACTTCTCACATTGACCTTTGGTATTGAAGCGGTTAAAAAGCACAGTGTTAATGGTGAAGTTGTTAAAAAACCCAAGCCCACTAGAATTGTTGGACTTATTGGTGTTTTCCAAGCAGTTGTAGCACTTTTCTTCTTAGTGCTTAACTTGGCAATCGCTTGCAACGCAGCGTAATTATTTAATAAAAACAAAACGAAAAAGGCAAGATTATTACTTGCCTTTTATTTTTTTATCAAGGGGAGAATGCGCAGTATTATTCTTTTAATGAAAAATACGGCGAATTGCAATAAAGCCTTGTAAAAATACTTTTTTTGTGGTAAAATAAAGTAGTGGAAAGATTTTTGTGCTTAGATATTGGCGACAAGAGAATAGGCATTGCCGTTTCCGACCCCTTTAACACTTATTCGCTTCCGGTGGAAACTTATTCGAGAAAGAACCTTAAAACCGACTTGGCGAAAATAAAAAGTTACGTTGAAGAAAAGGGTGCAACGGCGTTGGTGTGCGGACTCCCCGTGAATTTTGATGGAACGCCATCAATACAAACGACAAAGGCGCAATATTTTATCGAACGACTTAAAGAACTCTTAAACGTTGAGATTTTTACCGTTGATGAGCGGTGTTCAACGTGCGAAGCCGAAGACGTTTTGATAGAGCAAGGCAAAAGCAGGGAAGAGCGAAAACTTTTTGTGGATAGCCTTGCCGCCGCTACTATTTTGCAAGGCTTTCTAAACGACAAAAATAAGAAGAAAAAACAATAAAAGGAGTTATAATTATGAGCGAAAAAGAAAAGAAATGCACTTGCGGTTGCGACGAACACGAATGCGACTGCTGTGATGAAGGATTTGATGAACCTATTGAACTTATTACCGATGACGGAAAGAAACTTAAATTCTACTTTGTAGGCACTATTGAATACAAGGGAAAGAACTATTCCGCATTCGAACCTGCTGAACAAATTGACGGCCTTGAAGATGATGACCTTGTTATCTTTGAACTTGCTGGCGATGATGAAAAGACGGCTGATCTTCTCCCCGTAGAAGACGAAGCACTTCTTGATGAAGTGTTTGAAGAATTCTGCAGGCTTTTAGAAGAGGAAGAACTCGCTGAAGAAGCAGAATCTTTGGAAAAATAAGAAAAAATTAAAAGAAGAAAAACGCCCAAATTGTGGGCGTTTTTTTGTTTCGCACAATATATGCTCTCTTTGCAAAAAACAATTAAAAAATAGGCAAAATATATTTAAAAACCACTTAAAATCGTTTGCTTTACATAGTAAAGTGTGGTAGAATATACAAGCAAAAATTCGCACTTATATCTTTTGCGGAAAATCGTGTTTCCAAAAAAACATCTATCTTGGAAATGTATTCGGCTAAAAAAGGAAGATATAAGGAGGCAGAACGGAGGTAAAATTATGGCAGTTATCACTATGAAACAACTCCTTGAAACGGGAGTTCACTTCGGTCACCAAACAAGACGTTGGAACCCGAAAATGAAGAAGTACATCTACGGCGAAAGAAATGGTATTCATATCATTAACTTAGAACAAACCGTAGAACTTATCGAAAACGACGTTTATCCTTTCGTTGTTGAAACGGTTAAACAAGGCAAGAGCGTTCTTTTCGTAGGTACTAAGAAGCAAGCGCAAGACGCTATTAAAGAAGAAGCAGAAAGATGCGGTCAATACTACATCAATTCAAGATGGCTTGGCGGTACTCTTACCAACTTCAAAACCATTAGATCAAGAGTTGAAAGACTTAACAAACTTGACAATATGGAAAAAATGGGCGAATTTGACCTTCTTCCCAAGAAAGAAGTAAGCAAATTGCAAGAAGAAAGAGCAAAACTTCAAACCAACCTCGGCGGTATTAGAGATATGAGAACTCTCCCTGGACTTATGTTCATCGTAGACCCCTCTAATGAAGACATCGCTGTATTGGAAGCAAAGAAACTCAACATCCCCATCGTTGCTATTACCGATACCAACTGTGACCCCGATCTTATCGACCACGTTATCCCTGGTAACGACGATGCTATTAGAGCAGTAAAACTTATTGCATCAGTAATTGCTGACGCTGTTATCGAAGCAAACCAAGGCGAACAAGTTACCGCTGAAGTTGCTGAAGCAGAAGTTGCAAAAGTAGAAGAATAATAAAGGGGGAAAGATAATTATGTTTACAAGCAAAGATGTAATGGAACTCCGTAAGAAAACGGGTGCAGGTGTTGCAGATTGCCAAAAGGCTTTGAAAGAAACCAATGGCGATATGGATAAGGCAGTTGACTTCTTGAGAGAAAAAGGTATGGCAACTGCTGCTAAAAAGGCTTCAAGAATCGCTGCTGAAGGTATCGTTGCTGCTAAAATCGTTGGCAACACCGGTGTATTGGTTGAAGTAAACTGCGAAACTGACTTCGTTGCAAAGGGAGACCAATATAAAGCGTTTGTTGATGGCGTTGCAGAATACGTTGCAACTAACGAAGTTGCTGATATCGATGCTCTCGTTGCAGCAAAGGCTGACGACACTATCGCAGCAACCGCAAAAATCGGCGAAAAGATTGCTATCCGTCGTTTCGTTAAATACACCACTGAAGGTGGCATCGTTGAAACTTACATCCACATGGGTGGTAAGGTAGGTGTTCTCGTAGAAGTTGAAGGTTGCACTTGTGATTTGGCGAAAGAACTCGCACACGACGTTGCACTTCAAATCGCTGCTGCAAAACCCTTGTACTTAAACGCAAGCGAAGTTCCTGCAGAAGTATTAGAACACGAAAAAGAAATCTTGAAGGCTCAAGCTTTGAACGAAGGCAAGCCCGCTGCTATCGTTGATAGAATGGTTGAAGGTAGAGTTAAAAAGTATTATGAAGAATTCTGTCTTGTAAACCAAGCATTCGTTAAAGATCCTTCTCTTACCATTGAAAAACTTGTTAAGGCTCACAACGATAAGACTGGCAAAAATCTTTCAATCAAGCGTTTCACTAGATTTGAAATGGGTGAAGGTTTGGAAAAGAGAAATGATGACTTCGCTGCTGAAGTTGAAGCACAAATGAAGAAATAATTTTTCTAAATCAAAGTGCGCACTAAAAGGTGCGCACTTTTTTGTTGCAAGGATAAAAAACTGTGTTTTTCTTGCCTTATGATATTTACAAATTTAGTAAAATAGTATATAATATTAAGGATGTAATTAAGTAAGGGTCAACCATTACGATTTTAAGGAGAAATAAAATGAGTAAAGCGGCTTATAAAAGGGTTATAATCAAACTTTCTGGCGAAGCATTGTCAGGCGAAAAGGGCAACGGCCTTGATGAAAAGATTTTAGATCAAATTACCGACCAAATTAAAGCGGTAAAAGACCTTGGTGTGGAAATAGGCATCATCGTTGGCGGTGGTAACTTCTGGCGCGGTAGACAAGGCAAGGAAATGGATAGAACAACGGCAGACCATATGGGTATGCTTGCAACCATTATCAACGCACTTGCACTTCAAGATGCGTTAGAGAGAAAGGACGTGCAAACTCGTGTTCAAACGGCGCTCACTATTACAAGAGTTGCAGAGCCTTACATTTTAAGAAAGGCAATGTCCCACTTAAACAAGGGAAGAGTTGTTATCTTCGCTTGCGGAACGGGTAACCCATACTTTACAACCGATACGGCGGCGGCTCTCCGTGCAGCAGAAATTGGTGCAGAAGTATTGCTTCTTGCAAAGAACGTTGATGGTATTTACGATTCAGACCCCAAAACCAACCCCAACGCTAAAAAACTTGACAAAATCTCTTATGCTGACTATATGATTAAGGGACTTAAAGCAATGGATATGACGGCTATAACCATTTGCCAAGAAAACGATATACACGTGCTTTCATTCGGTCTTTTTGAAGACAACGCGCTTATGCGTGCGGTAACCGGTGAAACTATTGGCACTTTGATTAGTTAATCACAAAAATTGATATATAGATAAATAAAGGAGAATAGATTATGGCAATCCAAAACGAACAATATGAAATGATGATGATGGAAACTATGGAAAGAACGGAAAAAACCATTTCCGTTTTGAACAGCGAATATATTACTATCCGTGCAGGAAGAGCAAACCCCCACATTTTGGACAAGGTTCTTGTTGACTATTACGGAACCCCCACACCCATCAACCAAGTGGGCAACATGTCAGTTACCGAAGGTAGATGCTTAGTTATCGCACCGTGGGATGCAAGCATGCTTAAAGTTATTGAAAAGCAACTCCTTGCTGAAAACCTTGGAATCACCCCCGTTAACGATGGTAAGGTTATCCGCCTTGTTTTCCCCGCACTTACTGAAGAAAGAAGAAAAGAAATTGTTAAGCAAGTTAAGAAAATGGCTGAAGATAGCAAAGTTGCGGTAAGAAATATTCGCCGTGATGCTATGGACGCGTTGAAGAAAATGAAAAACAATAAAGAACTCTCTGAAGATGAACACGCAACTTGCGAAAAGGAAGTTGATAAACTCATCGCTGAATCAGTTGAAAAAATTGATAAACTTTGCACAGACAAAGAAAAGGACGTTCTTTCAGTATAATGGAAAAAGGTAAAATCCCCACACACGTAGGAATAATAATGGATGGAAACGGCAGGTGGGCAACCGCGCGTGGTAAAAACCGTTCGTTCGGGCATAAAGAAGGCTCTAACAACGTGGATAGAATTGTCACCCACGCGTTTGCATCGGGCATAAAGTCGCTCACCCTTTACGCATTTTCATCCGAAAACTGGGCGCGCCCACAAGAAGAAGTTGACGCGCTTATGAAACTGCTTAAAACCTATTTTAAGAAGTTTATTAAAAAGGTTATTAAAAGCGGTGTTCGTTTATACGTTGTTGGTGGTAGAGAACAGTTGAGTGCTGACCTTATAAAGGTTATTGAAGACGGTGAAGAAAAGTCTAAAAACAATACCGATTTCAATTTAAACATCGCACTTAATTACGGTGGCCGTGGCGAGATTGTCCACGCAGTAAAAAAGATTATCGAAAAAGGTGAAGAGATTACCGAACAGGCAATTCTATCTAACCTTTACACTGCGCCGTCGGGCGAGCCGGACTTGATTATAAGAACGGGTGGGGAATATAGGCTTTCTAATTTCCTTTTGTACCAAGGCGCTTACAGTGAACTATACTTTACCGACGTTTTGTGGCCAGACTTTGATGAGAAGGAACTTGACAAGGCTTTAGAGAGTTTTGCAAGCAGAAAACGTCGTTTCGGGAAGGTTTAATATATGTTAAAAAGAACTATTACGGGTGCAGGATATGTTGCAGTTATGCTCGGCTTTTTCTTGATGAGAGAACTTGTCGATGCGCGTATCTTTCACCTTTTAACTTATTTTTTGATTGCTTGGGCAACCTTTGAAGTGGCAAGAATGGTTAAGCCATTTGCCCTTAAAGGCACTTTTTATATTGCCATCGCTTTTGGTATACTCTTTCCGCTTGCCTATTTTTTAGGTGAGTGGCTTATTTTAGGCGGTTGGGGTTGGCTTTTAGCCGTTGACCTTGCCGTGCTTATAATTCTTGGCTTTTCAATTTATGCTGTTATAACGAAAAAGTCAAACAAAGAGTTTACTTATACCGCAATCGCATTTATATATCCTGCAATACCTTTGCTGTTTATGTTAATGGCAAACGGAGAAGAAAACGGCTTTATAATTTTGTTGTTATCCTTTGTCGTTTCGCCCTGTGCGGACACCTTTGCATACCTTGTGGGAAGGCTTATTGGCGGACCTAAACTTTGCCCAAAAATTAGCCCTAAAAAGACTTGGTCTGGTGCTATTGGCGGTGTGCTTGGCGGAATACTTGGCGCAATAATCGTTTATTTAATCTTTAAGCCGACTATAAACTTTTTCTCACCCATACTTTTCTTTGCTCTCGTAGGGCTTGTTGCAAGCATAGTTAACACTTTTGGTGACCTTGTTGAAAGTTTGCTCAAAAGAAAGGTGGGCGTAAAAGACTCTGGCAAACTTCTCCCCGGTCACGGCGGAGTTTTGGATAGAATTGATGGAACACAGTTTGTTGTGGTGTTCTTGTATTTAATTTTCCTTTTGGTATAGTATGAAAAAAATCGCACTTATAGGAAGCACGGGTTCAATCGGCAAGCAAACCTTGTCGGTAGTTCGCCGTCACCCCGATAAATTTAAGATTGTATCCCTTTCGGCAGGGAATAACGCGGAAGAGTTTTGCGCGCAAGTAAAGGAGTTTAAGCCGTTGGTGGCAACCCTTTCAAGCCAAATTCCAAGCGAGATGAAAACCCAAAAAGGCACAGAGTTCTTTTCGGGCGAAGATGCATTTAAGAAAGCCATTATTGAACAAGCGGACGTGGTTGTTGTTGCCTTGGTTGGCTTTAAGGGTGTGCTTGCCGTTTTAGATGCAATCGAAAAGGGTAAAGATGTTGCGCTTGCAAATAAAGAGAGTTTGGTTGTCGGCGGTAGTATCGTTATGCATCGCGCCAAAGAAAAGGGTGTAAAAATCACCCCTATTGATAGCGAACACTCTGCAGTATGGCAAGCCTTGTCCTTTGATTTTGAAAAACCGTTCAAGAAAATTATATTGACTTGCAGTGGCGGTGCGTTTAGAGATTTAACTAAAGAGCAACTCAAAACTGTTACCGCAAAGGGCGCGCTCAACCACCCTAATTGGGATATGGGCGCAAAAATCACGGTAGACTGTGCAACTCTTGTAAATAAAGCATTTGAAGTTATTGAAGCAAAGTGGCTTTATAATACTTCTTTCGACAAAATAGACGTTATAATTCATAGGGAAAGTATCATACACTCTATGGTAGAGTATTTAGACGGCTCTGTGATAGCGCAAATGAGTTATCCCACAATGGAACTTCCCATCGCGCTTGCACTTTCTTACCCCGAAAGGATAGATATTGGGCTAAACAGTTTGGACTTTGCCAGCATTAAAAACCTTTCCTTTGAAAGTGTTGACCATGATAGATTCCCTTGCTTTAACCTTGTTTTAGAAGGCGCAAAGGAAGGCGGAGTTTACCCCGCGGTAATCAACGGCGCAAACGAAGTGGCGGTTAGATTATTCCTTGAGGGCAAGATAGGGTATAACGATATTTACAAGGCAATTTACGGCGCAATGCAATCGTATGACGGAAGTATGCACGTTCACGAAGAACACCTTGTCGAAGCCGATGCTTTTGCCCGCAGATACGTTTATAACTTGTTTGGAGTGTAATGAATTATTTATTTTTAGCATCCTTTTCGGGTGTAATGACCTATATCGGCTATATATGCCTTGCAATTTTGGTGCTTTTGGTTATGATAACCGTGCACGAATTAGGGCATTATATAGCGGGCAAAATTTTCCATTTTGGCATTGAAGAGTTTGCAATCGGCTTTGGCCCAAAACTCTTTTCAAGAACCAAAAAGAACGGAGAAAAATTTTCTATCCGCTTATTTCCAATAGGCGGATTTTGTTCTTTCCGTGGCGAAGATGAAGAGAGTATAGACCCAACCGCCTTTAACAACAAAAAGCCGTGGCAAAGACTAATCGTGTTAATTTCAGGCGCGTTGATGAACTACTTGTTTGCCGTTTTAGTTATTATTATAATGTTTTCGGCATACGGCCACAGTGCGCTTATGACCTACGATATAGTCGCTGATGAAACCGTGCCTATCGAATACACCTTTCAGCGCGAAGATGTTATACTAGAAGCCGAAGGCAAAAATGTTTATTTGATAACCGACCTTATGTCCGCCGTTGACGGAAAGGAAAAGGGCGAACTTGTTGAGTTTATGGTTATCCGTGATGGCAAGGCGCAAGATGTTTTGATTATGCTCCGCGAAGATACTCACTTTAAGAATGTTGAAGATATAGCAAAACTCTACTCAGCACTTGGCATTTATCACGAAGTCGATGCGGAAGGTGCACTCGTTCGTGGCGGTATATATTCAACGGGTGTTAAACTCGGTGTGTTCAAGACGGTTGGTCGCAGTTTTGAGTATTCGCTTAAGACGGCTGGAACAATCTTTACTGTGTTTAGGCAACTGTTTTCGGGCGCGCTTGGTATAGATTCGCTTGGCGGAACGGTCACCACAATCACTGTTACTGCCGACGCCATAAGGATAGGGGGCTTACAATACCTTTTAAATATGACGGCGTTTATAGGTGTAAACCTTGCCGTGTTTAACCTTTTGCCAATCCCAGCGCTCGACGGCTCAAGGGCGGTATTTACAACGGTAGAGTGGATAAGAAAAAAACCCTTAAAGCGCAGAGTGGAAGGAATTATTCACGGCATAGGCTTTGTTTTGATACTGTTATTTGCAATATTTGTGGACTTGCAACAGTGCTTTTAGCCTAATAATGAGTTATATAACTAAAAAAAATAATAATTATTAAAAATTTTATAGTTAAAATCGTATACTTTTTGAAAAAAAATGTGGTATAATTCTACTAAATTAAATGGATTTTACCAAATTGGAGGATACACAAATGGCAATTAAAAACGCATATTTACTTGACCTTTTGGAAAGAACACAAAAAAGAAACCCCGGTGAACCCGAATTTATTCAAGCGGTTACCGAAGTTTTAGCATCATTAGAACCGGTTATCGAACAAAGACAAGACCTTGTTGATGCAGGCGTTTTGGAAAGAATAGTTGAACCTGAAAGACAAATTATTTTTAGAGTTCCTTGGACTGATGATAACGGCAAACCCCAAGTTAACAGAGGTTTTAGAGTACAATTCAACTCAGCAATTGGACCATATAAGGGTGGTATTAGACTTCACCCCTCAGTAAACCTTGGCATTATCAAATTCTTGGGCTTTGAACAAACCTTCAAAAACAGCCTTACAACACTTCCTATGGGTGGTGGTAAGGGTGGTTCTGACTTTGACCCCAAGGGCAAGTCAGATAACGAAATTATGAATTTCTGCCAAAGTTTTATGACCGAACTTTATCGTCATATCGGCGCAGACCTTGACGTTCCCGCAGGCGATATTGGTACTGGTGCAAGAGAAATCGGTTATATGTTTGGTCAATATAAGAGAATTAGAAACGAATATGTTGGCGTTTTGACCGGCAAGGGTTTGACCTACGGCGGTTCACTCGCAAGAAAACAAGCAACAGGTTATGGCCTTTGCTACTTTACAAATGAAATGCTTCTTGCAAACGGTATGAGTTTTGAAGGTAAAACAGTTTTAGTTTCTGGTTCAGGCAACGTTGCAATCTATGCTTGCGAAAAAGCAACGTCTTATGGCGCAAAGGTTGTGGCTATGAGCGATAGCAACGGTTATATCTATGATAAAGACGGCATCGATCTTGACGCTGTTAAACAAATTAAAGAAGTTGAAAGAAAGAGAATCAAGGAATATCTAAATTATCGTCCAAACGCAGAGTATCACGAAGGTTGCAAAGGCATCTGGACAATTCCTTGTGACATTGCTCTTCCTTGCGCAACTCAAAACGAAATCGATGGCGAAAGCGCAATGGCTCTCGTTAAAAATGGTTGTAAGGTTGTTTCAGAAGGTGCAAACATGCCATCAACACCTGCGGCAATCGATACATACCTTTCAAATGGTCTTCTCTATGGGCCAGCAAAAGCTGCAAACGCAGGTGGCGTTGCAACTTCTGGCTTAGAAATGACACAAAACAGCATGAGACTTTCTTGGACGTTTGAAGAAGTTGATGAAAAATTACATAGCATTATGAAGAGCATCTTCAAAGCATGTGACCAAGCGTCAAAAGAATACGGCATGCCAGGCAACTATATGGCAGGTGCAAACATTGCAGGCTTTATAAAGGTTGCAGAAGCTATGAAGGCACAAGGTAATGTTTAGAGCTTTCTAAATCTTAAAATATGTTAAACTACAAAACTAAGGACTATCAAATTTTTGGTGGTCCTTTTTTGTTTTATTTTTTTATAAATACTTTACAAAAAGTCTAATTATGTATTGACAAAAGTGGTATAGGGTGTTATTATTAAATTGAAATAAAATGCATA
>JAZRIO010000006.1:0-90058 GCA_045645305.1 Christensenellaceae bacterium | reverse complement strand
GCTCACAGAACGACATGGCTACGATCCGACTTTTTGGGTGCAAGCCCACGGGGGTTCGAATCCCTCGCTCTCCGCCAAAACAAGTCTAATTCAAACGAAGTTTGGGTTAGACTTTTTTGTTGTAGCTTAAAGAGGGATTCGAATGGGGAGAAAATTTGCTTGCAAATTTCCCGAAGGGTGAAACGTCCAGTGAACGTTTCATCGGAGAAGGGCGCACAGGCGCCGAATCCCTCGCTCTCCGCCACGGAAAACCTAAACCAAAAAATTGGTTTAGGTTTTTTGTTTTGTGTATAGAGAGGGATTCGAATGAGGAGAAAATTGCTTTAGCAATTTGGCGAAAGCCCAAACAGTCCAGTGGACTGTTTGTCGGAGAAGGGCGCACAGGCGCCGATATCCCTCGCTCTCCGCCACAATGTACCCAACTGAACTATATGTTTCGCTGGGTATTTTTTATTTTTCTAATAAATCAAATACAAAACAAATTGTTATGTGTTATAATATATAAAATAGTTGAGGTGAAAAATGAACAAAACTAAAATTATTGCCAAAAGAGTAACATTAAGTTATGGTCCATCTATTGCACTATACATAAGTTTGTTTTTATGTATCGCATTTCTAACTTTTGTATTTACTTTACTCTCTACTCTTAATGAAAATTCAAAATCTATACTGCTTTTAACATTTATTATTGTTGGAGTTTTACTAGAAGCGGTTTTAACAATTCTTTTTGTTTACAATATAAGAAAAATAAAAATTAACAACTCACTTGATAAAAATGTAATAACTTATGGTAATAATGTTTTTACAATATATACTCCATACGAGACAATAAAAATAAACAAATCGAAAATAACTAGAATTGTATATAAATTTAAAAATTTTTACAATTATGGAACATTGTTTATTTGTTATTTAGAAAAACAGGAGATGCTTATAACATTAAAAAATATTGTTGATCCCAAATTGGTTCAAAATAAAATAGAAGACATTATCGGTTTGAATTTGATAGATGAAGAATAATTGTTAATTAAATAATGTTCAGTTGAGGTTAAACACTTCCCGCCACGGAAAACCTAAACCAATTTTTTGGTTTAGGTTTTTTGTTGTAGCTTAAAGAGGGATTCGAATGGGGAGAAAATTGCTTTAGCAATTTGGCAAAAGCCCAAACAGTATATAAATAAAAAAAGTACTGCTGAAAGGGCGGGGGCTACTGAAGTAGTCACATCGCCAACAGACAATACTTTTGATAGTACTATATACAAAACGAATAAAAAATTCAAGACTTTAAATAAAGATTCATTAAAATTCTCTCTAAAAGAACAACCGAGATATGTTTTAAGCGAAGGACAAGTTGTTTGAAAGCAAAAGGTTTTAAGTGGACGGCAGAAAACCGCTGGCGGTTATGTTTGGAAATTAGAAAAATAAAAGCATTGCCCCTTATAATTTAAAACTTTGATTAAAAATATACATATTTAATTGACAATGCAAGTTAAAAGTGTTATTATTTATGTGATAATAAACCGTTGAGGTAAAATAGTAAGTTTTGACGTTGCATAAAGAGAGTTTGCGGTGGGTGTGAGCAAATTGCAAGGCTTTACTGAATGGGTTACCGAGGGCAAGAGCGAAATAACAGTAGTTTTTGACGCAGAGCCGAGCGTTAAAACGGCAGAGCATGATAGTGCTTGAAAAAGGCAGTTTTACTGCGAAATTGGGTGGCAACACGGATATATTCGTCCCATAGATGAGTATATCCTTTTTTATTTTAAATTTATATATAATGTTAATAGGAGGACGCGTTATGGCTGAAAAGAGAATTCCAACGAAAATGTACCTTGAGGAGAGTGAACTCCCTCGCGCTTGGTACAACGTTAACGCTGTCGTTAAGCACGACCCCGCGCTTAATCCCGAAACCTTAAAACCGTGCACTTTAGAAGACTATGAAAAGGTGTTTTGCACCGAACTTTCTAAGCAAGAATTGAACGTTACCGACGAATATATTCCTATTCCTGAAGAAATTCAAGAATTTTATAAGATGATTCGTCCGTCACCGCTCACAAGAGCATACTGCTTGGAAAAAGTGCTTGACACTCCCGCTGAAATTTATTATAAATTTGAGGGTAACAACACTTCAGGCTCGCACAAACTTAACTCTGCGGTAGCACAAGCATACTACGCGAAAGAACAAGGCTTGACTTCGCTCACCACCGAAACTGGTGCTGGACAATGGGGAACGGCCCTTTCAATGGCGTGCGCATACTACGGAATTGACGTGACCGTGTTTATGGTTAAGTGTAGTGCTGAGCAAAAGCCCTTTAGAAAGGCTGTTATTGAAACTTATGGTGGCAAGGTTATCCCAAGCCCGTCAACAACAACCGAAGTTGGTAGAGCAATCTTAGAAAAATACCCCGAAACTGGTGGTTCGCTCGGTTGTGCCGTTTCCGAAGCGATTGAAAAGGCAAACAATACCGAAAACTGCAAATATGTTTTGGGTAGCGTGCTTGACTACGTTATTTTGCACCAAACAATTATCGGTTTGGAAACCAAAGCCGTGCTTGAAAAGTATAATATTGAACCTGATATTTTAATCAGTTGTATGGGCGGTGGCTCTAACTTTGGTGGCTTTATCGCGCCCTTTATCAAGGATAAGAAAGAAGGTAAAAAGAATTACCGCATTATTGGTGTTGAGCCGGCTTCGTGCCCGACACTTACTCGTGGTAAATATGTTTATGACTTTGGTGATACGGGCAAGACCACACCGCTTCTTAAAATGTATACTTTGGGTAGTGGATTTATGCCTGCACCCAACCACTCTGGCGGACTCCGTTTCCACGGTATGAACCCAATTGTTTCTAAACTTTATCACGATGGCTATATTGAAGCGACCACTGTTAAACAAACCGAAGTGTTTGATGCTGCGGTTACCTTTGCTAAATCAGAAGGTATTCTTCCCGCACCTGAATCTTCACACAGCATAAGGGTTGCTATTGATGAGGCGTTAAAGTGCAAGCAAACGGGCGAAAAGAAGAAGATTGTGTTCTGCTTGACTGGTACCGGATATTTTGACCTTAAAGCTTATACGGCGTTTAACGAAGGCAAAATGACAGATTACGTGCCCACTGATGAAGAATTAGAGCAAGGATTTGCAACAATTCCCGATATCCCCCAGAATAGATAAAAGTTAAAAAAATACTTGCAAAAAATAGCAAAATGTATTATAATTAATACATCCCTAAATTTTAAGGAGGCGTAAAATGGAATTGGCAGATAAGATTAAAAAACTTATTGCAGAACAACTTAACAAAGCCGTTGAGGACGTTACCGATGATAAGGAAGTTGTTAAGGATTTGGGTGCAGACTCGCTTGACGTTGTTGAAATGCTTATGAATTTGGAAGAAGAATTTGGCATTACTGTTCCTGAAGAAGATGCAGTTAACATTAAAACCGTTGGCGACATTATTAAATTGATTGAATCTAATAACTAATTAAATTAAAAACAAAAAACCGTCAGTTTTTACTGACGGTTTTTTGCTATTCGTTTTTATCTTTTTTTATTTCGTTTTTTGCGTGAGAAAAACTTGTTTATAAGTTTATCTATATTCGCGTTAAAAAATGCTTTTTGCAGTAGGTAAGAAATAGGTATATTCGCAAGACACACACCCACAAGAATAACAACTAAATACCAATAGTCTGTAGAGGGGATTATTGCCTTATACATAAAGAAACTGTTGATAAGCGGGATAATGTTAAACGATGCAAGGGCAATTACACCAAGCACGAAAGTAGCCGTTACAATGAAAATCTTTCTACTGATATCGGTAAAAGGTTTACATACGTAGAACAAGTTGATAAGTCCTGCAACTAATACCGCATAGATTTGAACGTTGGTATACGTACTATCATAGAATCTTCCAAAGAATATTTTAACGAGTTCTATTATCAAAACGCTTATAATCATAAGGATTGCACTTGGTAGCGAACGTTTTATAACGTAAGATATAAACTTACCTTCAACTCGCGAATCGTTCTTTTGGAAGGACAAGAAGAAGGAAGGAATACCGATTATTGCAAACTCTAATAGATTCATTTGCGATGCAACGAACGGATAACTATACATATACGGCAAAATTAGTGAAATTATCGCCATGAACATAGTGAACAACGTCTTCATTAAGAACAATGATGCCGAACGTTCAACGTTGTTTATAACGCGCCTACCTTCATATACGATTTGGGGCATAGAGTTAAAGTTGTTGTCGAGCAATACAAGGTGGGAAACGTTTCTTGCCGCTTCGCTTCCTTCAGCAACGGAAATAGCACAATCGGATTCTTTTAGTGCTAAAATATCGTTAACACCGTCGCCCGTCATTGCGGTGACGTGCCCTGCATTTTTAAGCGCCTTTATTAAAATTGACTTTTGTTCGGGGCTAACTCTGCCAAAAACAACGTATTTATCGGCAATTTCACTTACTTGTTCATCAGTTAAACCGTCTAAACTAATATATCTATCCGCACCGTTGATACCAGCGCGTTTTGCTACTTCAGCAACAGTTATTGGGTTATCACCCGATATAACTTTAATATCAACGCCGTTTTCCTTAAACCACGCGACGGTAGATATTGCTTCTTCTCTAACGTTATCGGCAACAAGCAATAGCGCAACGGGGGTGAAGTCTTTAGGGGCACGGTCGTTTTCTATTTCGGTGTTTGATTGGGCGAGAACTAAAACTCTTAAACCGCTTGAAGCGTATTCGTTTACTTGTTTTTTGATTAAAGTAAATTGCTCTTTATTAAGCACAAACTCGGGAGCACCGTAAGCAAAGGTTATGCCGTTGTGGAAGGTTACCGCCGATAATTTTCTTGTGGAGTTAAAGGGGAGAAGTGTTTTTGCATTAGATACCGCATTGTCGCCAAAGTAATTATACAAAGCGCTTGTCGTTTGGTTTGTGTTTCCAAGTGCGAAAAGCATTGATGATATTGCATCGTTTATATAATTTTGTGAAACTTCTATAAGCGGAACAACTTCTTTTACCGTCATATTTCCATCGGTAATCGTGCCCGTTTTATCAAAACATATTGTATCTACGCGCGCGAGCATTTCCAAAGAGTAAAGGTCTTGCACTAGAGTGTTGTGCTTTGCAAGTTTAACAATACCAACCGCAAGCGCAACGCTCGTTAACAAGAACATACCCGCAGGAATCATGCCTAAAACAACGGTTACTGCACCGAGCACGGCACTTGCGATTTGTTCGGTATTTATCATTAATGATTTAATTACTAATGCGGTGGCTATAGGCAATATGATTGCAGC
Source organism: Christensenellaceae bacterium (assembly GCA_045645305.1). Classification (GTDB taxonomy): domain Bacteria; phylum Bacillota; class Clostridia; order Christensenellales; family Borkfalkiaceae; genus UBA1259. The sequence goes on along the minus strand of JAZRIO010000006.1, from coordinate 84,750 downwards.
AATGGTTTTGATTATGATTGAAAGAGAGTTCATAATCTCTGATTTTGGCTTTTTATATGCCTTTGCTTTTGCTGAAAGTGTTTGTGCATAGTTGTCTTTACCAACTTTTATTGTCTGTGCAAGACAAGTTCCACTAGTAATAAAACTTCCGCCAAAAATGTTGTCGCCTACTCTTTTTTTAACAGCAATAGATTCTCCTGTTAAAAGTGATTCGTTAACTTCAATCTCGCCGTCAAGAATAACGCAGTCGGCAGGGATTTGCGAGCCTATGCCAAGCGCAATCACGTCATCTAAAACAATATTATCCGATGGAATTTCTAACCTTTCGCCATCGCGGATAACGGTAACACCTTTGTTTGCGATAAGGGATAGTCGGTCAACACATTTTTTAGCGCGAACTTCTTGAATAATACCAATAGTGATATTTGCTATATAAAAGAAAACGAAGATGAATTGGTTTAGAGATGCACCGCTAAATATTAGCGCTAATAAACATATAAAACCGAGTAAGTTAAAGGTGGTGCAAATGTTTCCAACAAAAATACTCAAATATGATTTAGAATATCTTTGGTCTACCGTGTTGGTTAGTTTTGCATCAATTCTTGACTGAACTTGCGCGTGAGAAAGCCCCGACTCATAGGTCGGGGTAAATCTTTCTATGGGAAGTGCGTTGTCAAGTTTTTTGCGCATTTGCTACCACCAAATTATAATTAAACGATAATATTTATGATGCGTTTTGGAACGATTATGAGTTTTTTGATTTGCTTGCCTTCAAGTTCAGAGGCAAGTTTTTCGTTTGCAAAAATAATTTCTTTTGCTTGTTCTTCGGTTAAATCGTTGGGAACCATAATCTTTCCGCGCATTTTGCTGTTGATTTGAACTGCAACTTCAATTTCATCTTTGATAAGTGCTTTTTCATCACACTCGGGATATTTTGAATAGAAGATGGAGTTGCGGTTTCCTAAACTTTCCCAAATTTCTTCGGCAAAGTGGGGTGCACACGGTGCGAGCAATAGAATAAGTGACTTAAAGCAATCTTTATAAACACTCATATTCTTTTCGCCTTCGTATGCATCGAATTTTGAGAGTGCATTTACAAGTTCCATCAAACGTGCAACAGCGGTGTTGAAAGAGAAGTTATCCATGTCTTTGTCAACTTGCTTGATTGCATAGTTGGTTGCATAGAGAAGGTCTTTTTCAAGCGCGGTGATTTCGCTATATTTACTGTTGGGTGCTTCAATAATCTTGCTTGTAAGCCTTTCAATTCTATCAAGGAACTTTGTGATTGCCTTAATACCTGCATCGCTCCAAGGACCGCCTTCGGTATATGAGAAACCAAACATAAGGTAAAGTCTTAATGTGTCTGAACCGAATTCTTGAACGTAGGGGTCTGGGGCAATGATGTTGCCTTTAGACTTACTCATTCTCATACCGTCAGGTCCTAAAATAACGCCTTGGTGAACGAGTGACTTAAACGGTTCATCAAAATTAAGGTAACCCATATCGCGAAGTGCTTTGGTTATGAAACGTGCATACAACAAGTGCATGCAAGCGTGTTCAGCACCGCCAACATACTTATCAACGGGGAGCATCTTATTGATATGTTCGGGATCGAAAGGCTCTTTTGCATTTTTAGCATCGGGGTAACGGAGATAATACCAACTTGAGCAAACAAAGGTATCAAGGGTGTCGGGGTCTCTATGTGCATCTCCACCACAAACAGGGCATTTAACGTTCATAAAGCCTTGGTGTTTTGCAAGGGGAGATTCTCCGTCGGGGGTAAACTCAACGTCGTAAGGGAGTTTTACAGGGAGTTCCGAGTAAGGAACGGGTACTACACCACACTTATCACAGTGGATAACGGGGATAGGTGCACCCCAATAACGTTGGCGGGATACCAACCAGTCACGTAATCTATAGTTGGTTTTGTGTTCTGCTTTACCTTCTTTAACAAGTTCGTTGATGATAGCCTTTCTTGCTTCTTCGCTAGTCATACCATCAAATCCGGGGCTATTCATAACGATTCCGTCTTCGGTAAAGGGAAGTTCATCTTCACAGTTTACACCCTTAATAACGCGTGTGATAGGAAGGTCGTATTTAGTTGCAAACACGAAATCTCTATCATCGTGAGAAGGAACGCCCATAACTGCGCCTGTACCATAAGAATACAAAACATAATCCGCAACATAAATGGGAACAGTTTTGCCGTTAATCGGGTTGATGGCTTTATGTCCAAGATATACGCCAGTTTTTTCACGAGTGGTAGAAAGTCTATCAATTTCGTTTGTTTTTGCCGTTTCTTCAATATATGCTTCGACAGCCTTTTTCTGTTTTGCAGAAACAAGTTTTTTAACAAGCGGGTGTTCGGGTGCAAGAACTACATATGAAACACCGAAAAGTGTATCTGCACGAGTGGTGAACACCTTGAACTTATCGCCACTTTCAGCGGTAAACTCAATTTCACCACCGGTAGATTTACCTATCCAGTTCTTTTGCATAAGTTTGGTTTTTTCCGGCCAATCAAGTCCGCCAAGCCCTTGAAGAAGTTCTTCGGCATATTCAGTAATCTTAAAGAACCATTGTGTAAGGTCCTTTTTAACGACGGTTGAAGAACAACGTTCACAAGCGCCGTTTACAACTTGTTCGTTAGCAAGAACTGTTTTACAACCGGGGCACCAGTTAACAGGGGCTTCCTTTCTATAAGCGAGTCCCTTTTCGTATAATTTTAAGAACAACCATTGTGTCCATTTATAATAATCTTCTTCACAGGTTTTGATTTCCGCACTCCAATCGAACATAGCGCCCATTTCACGGAGTGTTTGTTCCATATTAAGAATGTTCTTTTCGGTAGAGTCCTTGGGGTGAATACCGGTTTTTATAGCAAAGTTTTCAGCAGGAAGACCAAACGCGTCAAAACCCATAGGTTGGAAAACTTCAAACCCTTTCATTTTTTTGTATCTAACAAAACTGTCGGTAGGGCCGTAGTTATACCAGTGACCAAGGTGGAGTTTTGCTGCGGAAGGATATGAGAACATTTCCAAGCAATAATATTTTTTACCCACGTTTTTGGGGTTGAAATTAGCAAGTTTTTCTTTTTCCCATACTGCTTGCCACTTTTTTTCGATTTTTTTCATGTCCATAAGAGATTGTAAGCCTCCGAATAAATAATAAAAGTTGTTTTATTATTATATAATAAACTTTTTAATTAGTCAAGAAAGTATGACGCAAAAAAACAATAAATAACTGCATAAATTTTATTTTTTTAACGAATAAAAGTGGAATTTGCATTTACAAAACAATTAAAAAGTGGTATACTATTATGGAATTTAACTTATCGAGGCAAAAGTGTATGATTAAAAAACCATATAGTAATATTGATAGTTGTGTTACGGACAAGTTTTTGTCTTTGTACGGTGAGTGTAGTCAAAAACAAATTGACCGCTATAATGCTACTTTTGAAAAATTTAAAACCCAATACTCCGTTAAGGAAGCATACATTGCATCTTCTAGCGGAAGGGTAGAAGTGTGTGGTAATCACACCGACCATAATGGTGGTAAAGTCGTTTGTGTTTCTATCGATTTAGACACTTTGGCTTTCTTTTTGCCGACCAACGACAATATTGTAAAAATTAAAAGCGATGGTTATCCCGAAATCGTGGTTGACATCGAATCTAAAGTGGAAGAAAAATTCGGCACCTCATCAGCACTTGTTAAGGGTGTTGCAAAAGGACTTTTAGATAGGGGCTTTAATGTAGGTGGCTTTATTGCTACCTTCACAAGCAATGTTTTAGGTGGTGCTGGTATATCAAGTTCGGCTTCATTTGAAGTTTTGGTTGCGGAAATATTCAATTTTTTATATAATGACGGAAAAATTGATAACAAAACCAAATCAGAAGTTTCGCAATTTGCTGAAAACGTATATTTTGGTAAACCATGCGGTCTTCTCGACCAAACTGCGATCGCTTTCGGTGGGATAAATAGGCTTGACTTTGCTGATAAATCAAGTATGAAAGTGCAACCAATCAACTGCGATTTAAGTAATTTTAGTCTTGTTTTAATCAATACGGGTGGTGACCACTCTGATTTAACTGATGAATATGCTTCAATTCCAAGAGAAATGAAAGAAGTTGCTTGCCTTTTGGGCGGTGAAAGGCTTATCGATGTTGGAGAAGAAAAGTTTATTGCTAACCTTTCTACAATTAAAGGTAAGGTGTCTAGTAGGGCAGTTCTTCGCGCTTTCCACTTTTTTGAAGAGAACCAAAGAGTTGATATACTTGCTAACGCACTTGAAAAGGGCGATTATACAGTCTTTTTAGATTGCATAACCAAGTCGGGTGTAAGTTCTCTTTGCGCCCTTCAAAACTGTTACGTTTCAGGTAGCACTGTTCAACCTATTCCCGAAGCACTATATATTGCAAAGCGCTTTATAGGGGAAGGTGCTAACCGTGTTCACGGCGGTGGCTTTGCTGGAAGCATATTAAACGTTGTTAAAAAACAAGATACCGACAGTTTCGTTGAGAATATGAGCGCTATTTATGGTGCGGAAAACGTTGTACCGCTAAAGGTTAGAACAGTTGGAACAATAGTTTTGTAAATACTAGCAAAAAACGCACTAATTATGTCACACATAATTGGTGTTTTAATAAGAAAAACAATATAATTTTATGAGGTAATATAAAAATGGATAAGGTTATACCTGTTGTTGTAATCAAAGACGTTAACGACACAATTCCCACACTTAAAGCATTGAAAGATGGTGGTGTTAACTGTGCGGAAATCACTTTTAGAACGGCTTGCGCCGCTGAAGCAATTGCGCTTGGCGTTAAAGAATTTCCCGATATGAACGTTGGTGCAGGCACTATTATCAATCTTAAACAAGCAAAGCAAGCAATCAAGGCGGGTGCAAAATTCTTGGTATCTCCGGGACTTTCTGTTGAAGTTGCGAAGTATGCTAAAAAGATTGGCGTTGCATATTATCCCGGTTGTGTAACTCCCACCGAAATTATGCAAGCACTTGAACTTGGTGTTGAAGTTGTTAAATTCTTCCCCGCAAACGTATACGGCGGTTTGAAAGCATTGAAAGCACTTGCAGGCCCTTTCCCTCAATTAAAGTTTATTCCCACTGGTGGGGTAGATCTTACCAATCTTGCTGAATTCTTGGAATTTGACAAAATTTATGCTGTTGGTGGAAGTTTTATGATGAAAGGCGATATCGTTGACAACTGCAAAAAAATAAACGAAATCGTAAACGCTGAAAAATAGTCTATATGAGTAGAATTTTCTTAAGGTTTCCTAATTTTAGAACTAAAGTACTTACTCTTAGTTATGATGATGGGGTTAGACAAGATAAGAGACTAGTTCAAATTTTGGATAAAAACAATATAAAAGCAACTTTTAATATTAACGGTGGTCTTTTTAACACCACGCGTGATAGTGAAACTGTTGGTAGGATGACTGTTGAAGAAGCAGTTGAATTATATACTAATTCTAATCACGAAATAGCAAATCACGGCTTCAAACACTTGCATTGGTCTGTTTTCGATGATGCAGCGGTTGTAAATGACGTTGTTAAAGATAGAGTTACGCTTGAAAAATTGTTTGGTAGAGTGGTTAAGGGTATGGCATATCCAAACGGCACTGTCAATTGCACCGATAAAACGGTGGATATTTTGAAAAAGTGCAAAATTAAGTATGCGAGAACTACCGTAACTACCGAAAAGTTTGATATTCCTACCGATTGGTTAAGGTTAAGTTCAACTTGCCACCATAACAACCCTAAATTAATGCAACTTGCCGATGAGTTTCTCTCTGATGAGAAAAAGCCGTATTTTTGGGCAAACACTCCCAAACTTTTCTATCTTTGGGGACATAGTTACGAGTTTGACAACAATAATAATTGGGAAGTTATTGAAAAGTTTTGCGAATTTGTTGGCAAAAGGGAAGACGTATGGTATGCAACCAATGGTGAAGTATATGAATACGTTACAGCGTTTGATAATTTAGATTTTGCTGTAGAAGAAAAATTGGTTTATAACCCGAGTGCAATAGATGTTTATATTTGTTATTTTGGTAACAATGTGCTTATTCCTGCGGGAAAAACCGTAAAAATCAACTGATAAAAAAATATGGTCGCATCGCGACCGTGGAGGATATTATGAAAGTTATAACTTTTGGTGAACTTATGTTAAGACTCGCTCCTGAAGGATACTTGAGATTCGTTCAAAGCGAGAAATATGAAGCGACTTTTGGTGGCGCAGAAGCAAATGTTGCAGTTAGCCTTGCAAACTACGGCGTTGATGTTTCTTTCGTTTCCAAACTTCCCGACCACGAAATCGGTCAAGCGGCAATCAATTCTTTAAGAAAGTTTGGCGTTGACACTTCTAAGGTAGTTCGTGGTGGTGACAGAGTTGGTATTTACTACTGTGAAAAGGGTGCAAGCCAACGCCCTTCAAAGGTAATTTATGATAGAGCAAACAGTTCTATTGCAACCGCTAAAAAGGAAGATTTTGACTGGGCAAAGATTTTTGAAGGTGTGGATTGGTTCCACTTTACAGGAATAACACCCGCTCTTTCAGATTCAATGGCTGAAATTTGCCTTGATGCAGTTAAAGAAGCAAAGAAGAGAGGTGTTAAAATCTCTTGCGACCTTAACTTCCGTAAAAAACTTTGGTCAAAAGAAAAAGCAGGTCAAGTTATGAGTGGACTTTGCGAATATATTGATTACTGCATTGCTAATGAAGAAGATGCTAAAGACGTGTTCGGTATCGAAGCAGACAATACCGATATTTATGGTGGTAAACTTGATAGAAATGGCTACATTTCAGTTGCTAAAAAACTTACCGACCGCTTTAACTTTAAGGGTGTTGCAATCACTTTGAGAGAAAGTTTATCAGCAAACGATAATAATTGGAGCGGTATGCTTTACATTGATGGAGAAGCATATTTCTCTAAAAAGTATGCAATGCATATTGTTGATAGAGTTGGCGGTGGTGACAGTTTTGGTGGCGGACTTATCTATTCACTTCTTAACGGTTATGATGCGCAAAAATCTATCGAATTTGCAATCGCTGCAAGTTGCTTAAAACACAGTATTGAAGGCGACTACAATATGGTTAGCAAAAAAGAAGTTGAAACTCTTGCCGGCGGTGACGCAAGCGGACGCGTTCAAAGATAATTTGAAATTAAAAAATAATGAGCAAATCACTTGTGATTTGCTCATTTTATTTTATCTTGTTTTTTTGTAGTTAAGTGGGGATAAACCGATCTCTTTTTTGAAGATTAAACCAAAGTAATTTGCCGATGAAAAACCGCACTCAAAAGCGACTTCTTCAATGCTTTTTTCGGTGTCGCGAAGCAATACCTTTGCTTTGTTTAGCCTTATTCTCATAACATATTCCATTATAGAGCAGTTCATAACATCCTTAAACTTTTTACAAAGCGATACTTTGGACATAAAGAAAATATCGCAAAGTGTTTTTAAGGTTATAGTTTGGTTATAATGGGTGTTGATGTAATAAATAATCTTCAAAACTTCTGGGGAAACGGCTTTCATACTGTATGCCGAACTTGCGAGTGATAAAGATACCGATTCTTGCAAAGATAAGAACAAAATTATTGTTTTAAGCACTGATAAAAGAGAATCTTTTTTGTTCTTAATGTTAACTGATTGAACTTTTGCGCCTTCAGATAGTAAACGCGTGATAATATCGCGGTATTTATCACTAATTTTTACCGCAACACTCTCTGTTGCTTTAACCAAAAATTCGTTTTCAGTCTTGCTTAAAAGATTGGGGGAAACATTAATGTTTATGCGCCTATATGGACCGCCTTCTGTTTTGTGCACGCAAAAAGGTGGTACAACGACGAGCGTGTTTTTTTGCACGATAAACATTTTATTTTCAATAAAAAATTCGCGTTCGCCATCAAGTAAAAAGTAAAGTTCGTAATAATCGTGACTGTGCGTTTGGGGCATAACGTGTTTTTTTGTTGCTGATAATTCATCAAATTCTAGAAAGTCCATAAAAAACCTTTACGATTTATGTAATTTTGCCTATATTATAAACTATTTTATATGTAAAAGCAATCAATTTTGTTATAAAATATATATGTAAATTTATTTTAAATTTATAAAACTCATAAGAAGGTGCATAATGGTTAAAATTGTTCAATTTGGCGAAGGAAATTTTTTGCGTACTTTTGTTGATTTGTATTTTGATACTCTCAACAAAGAAGGTCTTGATTACAAGGTGAATATTGTAAAACCCATAACTTTTGGTAGTTTGGAAAACTTCAAAAAGCAAGACAATAAATATCACATCGTACTCCGCGGTGTTGAAGGTGGTAAAACTGTTGAAAATGTTTATAAAGTAGATGTTTTAGAAGATGTTGTTGACCCCTTTACCGATATAGATAAATATTACGCATTGGCAAGAGAAGATGAACTTAAAATCATCGTTTCAAACACGACAGAGGCAGGCATTTGCTTCAATGCAAACGATGAATTTGATGGTTTTGAAAACATTACCTATCCTGCAAAGTTAACAAAATTCTTGTTAGAGCGTTACAACAGTGGTAAAGACGGCGTTTATTTGATGCCCGTTGAACTTATCGATAACAATGCTGATGAACTCAAAAAGTGTGTTGATAAGTATATTGAACTTTGGAATCTTCCTGAAGGTTTCAAAAAGTGGAATGCAGAAAAGAACTTCTACTGCAACACTTTAGTAGACCGTATCGTTTCAGGTCACCCCAGAACTCCCGAAGACGTTGCTAAAATTCAAGCACTACTCGGTGAAGAAGATAAACTCGTTTCTATTGGCGAGCCGTTTGGTCTTTGGGCAGTAGAAAAGAAAGGGGATATCGCTAAATATGTTAAAGATGGTGTTCACAATATCGAAGTTGTGCTTACCGAAGATATTAAGTATTATAAAAAACGTAAAGTTCGCGTTCTTAACGGAAGCCACACAAACATCGTTCCCGTTGGTTTGTGGCATGGCGCTATCACCGTTTATGATGTAATGCAAGATGAAAAACTTTCTAAATTCTTGCAAGACACCTTAACTTACGAAATTGTTCCGTTTGTTTCAGATGATATTGCTGCAACAACAGTATTTGCTGAAAGTATTACTGAAAGATTCTTAAATCCATACCTTAATCACTTGCTTATCAGCATCAGCCTTAACAGTATTTCTAAATGGCGTGCTAGAGATTTGCCGAGTTTTAAGGACTATTATGAAAAATACGGCAAAATCCCCGCGCTTTTGACCATTGGTTTCTCTTATCTTATGGCAATCTATATGGGACTTGAAAGAAGGGGTGAAGAATACTTTGTTAAACTTCCCACTAGAGAAGTTGAAATCAAAGATGATAAGCCTTATCTTGATTACTTTGCTGACAAGAAACCCCTTATCGACTTTATGAAAGACGTTAACGTTTGGGGTGAAGACCTTACCGCTTACGAAGGTTTCTATGAAACAGTAAAAGAAAACGTTGAAAAAATTAACAAAGGAATAAGTTTAATCTAATGGAAAATAAAGTTATCATTAACAAAGCCGACAACGTTGGCGTGTGCTTGGTGGCAAGTGGGGAAATTCCCGCCGGCCACAAGTACGCTTTGTGTGACATAAAGAAAGGCGAAACCGTTATTAAATACGGGCAAATTATCGGTAGAGCAACCACCGATATTAAAAAGGGTGATTGGGTGCATACTCATAACGTAAAATCACACCTTGATGAAACACCGGTTTACTCTTACAACTACTCTGCAAACGAAGTTGAAAAGAAAGTTGGCGGTACTTTTAAGGGATTTAAGCGTCCTTACGGCGGTGTTGGTATTAGAAACGAAATCTTCATTATTCCCACCGTTGGTTGCGTAAATAACGTATGTATGCGCCTTGAAAAAGAAGCGCGCAAGTTGATGAAAGGAAGCATTGATGGTATTTATGCTCTTCCGCACCAATTTGGTTGCAGTCAATTAGGTCAAGACAACGAAAATATTAAAAACCTTATTTGTTCAATCGCATTAAACCCCAACGCGAGCGCTGTGCTTATCGTTGGTTTAGGTTGCGAAAACAACGGCTTAGAACCTATCAAGAATTATCTTGAACCGATGGGTAGAAAGATTGCTTTCTTCAACTGTCAAGAAGTTGAAAACGACGTTGAATACGGCCTTGAAATTCTTAAGGGATTTATTGATGATTGTGCGATTTTAGAAAGGGAAGAAGTTCCTTTTGAAAAACTTTGTATCGGTCTTAAATGCGGTGGTAGCGACGGCTATTCTGGTCTTACCGCAAACCCACTTGTTGGTAGAATTACCGATAGATTGATCGCTCTCGGTGGTAGTGCAATTTTGACCGAAGTTCCTGAAATGTTCGGCGCTGAACAACTCCTTATGAACAAGTGCGAAAATGAAGAAGTTTTTGAAAACTATCGCAAAATGATAGAAAACTTCAAAAAATATTACACCGACCAAGGTTTCCCTGTATACGAAAATCCAAGCCCCGGAAACAAGAAGGGCGGTATAACTACTTTGGAAGAAAAATCATTGGGTTGTGTTGAAAAAGCAGGTACAACCAAAGTTGTTGATGTTTTGGATTATGCTGAAATGGTTAAGAAGTGTGGTGTAAATGTTCTCAATGCACCCGGTAACGACCTTATTGCAGCAACAGCGCTTGCAGCATCGGGTTGCCAAATCGTGTTGTTTACAACGGGTAGAGGAACACCTTTCTCAACATTTGTTCCCACAATGAAGATTTCAACCAATGATAATCTTGCAAGTTTTAAGAACAATTGGATTGACTTTAATGCTTACGGTATGGATGAAGATGCATTGTTTGACCTTTTGGTTAAAACTATCAACGGTGAATACCTCTGCAAGAGCGAAGATATTAGAGAAATTGCTTTCTATAAGACGGGTGTAACACTCTAATTTGCAAAAACAAACGAAAAGACAGACATTTGTCTGTCTTTTTTTGTATAAAAAAGTAAATATTTAATTTTAATTCATTGACACTTTAATTTATAAGTAGTATAATTATAATATCTTTATATAGGAAGTAACCAAATGTTTTATTTTTATCCCGCATATCAATTTTATTTTTATTGCATCAACTAATAATTTTGCGGGCTAAAAATGCTAACATTTTGATTTTAAGTATTTAGCCGTCGCTTTTGTGACGGCTTTAGTTTTAGGAGAGACATAATGTTTTGGAACTACTTTGCACTTGGTGTATATTTCTTAATAATGGTAGGCATCACGCTTTACACCAAAAACAGGTCTAAATCGGTAAACGACTTTTTGCTTGCGGGCAAAAAAGGGCTTAACGGTTGGATGAGTGCGTTTGCATACGGCACAACATATTTTTCAGCGGTAATTTTCATTGGCTATGCAGGTAAGTTTGGCCAAGCATATCAACTCGCCGCCGTTTGGATTGGTATTGGTAATGCGATAATCGGTTCGCTTTTTGCGTGGAAGGTTTTGGCAAAGCGCACTAAGAATATGACAGTTCGTTTATCTGCAAAAACAATGCCTGAATTTTTTGAAAAGAGATATGGAAGCCGTGCGCTTAAACTTTGTTCTGCGGTTATTATCTTTATTTTCTTAATTCCGTATTCAGCATCTGTTTATAACGGATTGAGCAATCTTTTTGAAACTGTATTTTCGATTCCCGGTTGGGCAGTTATGATTGCACTTGCGGGAATTACCGCGCTTTATCTTTTCTTTGGTGGCTATTTTGCAACCGCGCTTTCAGACTTCATCCAAGGAATTATTATGATAATCGGTGTGGTTTTAATGTTTATATTCTTTATGAACAGTGAACAAGTTTCTTGGGATGTTTCAAAACTTAATTGGTTTACAACAAGCACATCGGGTAAGGCGATTTATGGAGATACTGTTTCTTTGATTTCCTTGATACTTTTAACTTCGTTTGGTGTTTGGGCGCTTCCGCAAACTGTTCATAAATATTATGCGATAAGAGATAAAAAAGCAATCAATCAAGGCATGATTGTAAGCACGGCTTTTGCGCTTATAATTGGTTTTTGCGCATATTTCTTCGGTGGTTTAAGTCCTTTGTTCTCAGCCAACCTTGCTGGCAACACAAACCCCGACAATATTATTCCTATAATGTTATCAGTTGTTATTCCTGTTGGCGTTATGGGTATAGTTGCCGTTTTAATTCTTTCAGCAAGTATGTCAACTTTATCTTCAGTTTCACTTGCTAGCGCATCGGTTGTTGCAATTGATATTTATAAGGGCAAAATCAATCAAGAAGCATCGGATAAAAAGGTAAATATACTTATGAAGGTGCTTTGCTTAGTGTTTATTGCAATATCTGTTATTCTTGCGGTGCTTAACTCAAAATTTAGTATCGCCGCCATTGCATACTTGATGGGTCTTAGTTGGGGCACACTTGCGGGTTGCTTTATTGGTCCGTTCGTGCTTGGCGTTATATGGAAGAAGGTTACAAAGCCTGCAGTTTGGTCATCAATAATCGGCTCGCTCCTTTTAACAATAACACTAATTTTAATTTTAGGATTTGATAAGAGCGGTTGGTCTTGTAGTTTGGGTGTTGCAATTCAAAATGGCATAAACTGTTCACCCTTAATCGGTGTAATTTGTATGGCATACTCAATGCTTTCAACACTTATTGTTAGCCTTTTCACTAAAAAACCCGAGCAAGAAATTATTGAAAATTCATTTAATAAAAAATTAGAAAACGAAATCGTTTAATTTTGGAGACATATATGATTTGGTCTAAAGAAGAAACACTTTCAAGAGCGGAGATTGAAAAAATTCAATTAGAACGCTTGATTGAAACTGTAAACAGGGTGTACGACAAAGTGCCCGCTTACAGAAAAAAGATGGATGATGCAGGTGTTAAGCCGAGCGATATTAAAACGCTTCGTGACTTAGCAAAGTTGCCGTTCGTTACAAAACAAGATATGAGAGATACCTATCCTTTCGGTTTGTTTGCCGTTGAAAAGAAAGATTTGGTAAGAATCCACGCATCGAGCGGAACAACAGGTAAACCCACCGTTGTTGGTTATACTGAAAACGACCTTGCAACTTGGACAGAGTGTGTTTCAAGAATTGCTTGTATGGGTGGTGCAAGTAAAGATGACGTTGCACAAATTTGTTTTGGCTACGGTATGTTTACGGGTGCGCTTGGACTTCACTATGGCCTAGAAAAAATTGGTGCGACAATTGTTCCATCTTCAACAGGTAATTCTGAAAAACAAATAATGTATATGAAAGACTTTGGAACAACACTTTTAGTTGCAACACCGTCTTATGCGTTAAGACTTGCCGAAGTTGCAAACGAAATGGGTGTTGACCCTAAAACCGACCTTAACGTTAAAATCGGGCTTGTTGGTAGCGAACTTTTAACCGACGCGATGAGAGAAGAAATGCACAAAGCGTGGGGCAAAGATATGCTTGTTACATCTAACTACGGTATGAGCGAACTTATGGGTCCTGGTGTTTCGGGTGAGTGTGAATATCTTTGCGGTATGCACATTAATGAAGACTATTTTATTCCCGAAATTATTAATCCTGAAACGGGCGAAGTTTTGCCTGCTGGGGAAAAGGGCGAACTTGTTATCACTTGCATAAAGAAAGAAGGTTTGCCACTAATTAGATATAGAACAAAAGATGTTACAAGGCTTATTTATGATAAGTGTGAGTGCGGAAGAACATTCTGCAGAATGGAAAACTTGTCAGGTAGAAGCGACGATATGCTTAAAATTCGTGGCGTAAATGTATTCCCGAGCCAAATCGAAGAAGTAATTTTAAGTTTTGAAGAACTTGGCCCGCATTATGAAATTATCGTTACAAGAGAAGGTTATACAGATAAACTTGAAATTCGTGTTGAACTATCTCACACCACCGACTCATTTAAGGTGTTGCAAGACATATCGACAAGGGTTAGAAATAAACTTAAAGTTATTCTCGGTCTCGATGCAAAGGTAAGTTTGGAATCTCCCAACACCTTGCAAAGATTTGAGGGTAAGGCAAAGAGAATTAAGGATTTAAGGAGTAAATAGTATGAGTGAAAAGATTATAATGCTCGGCAATGAAGCGATTGCGCGCGGTGCTTATGAAGCAGGCGTTAAAGTTTCAAGCGCATATCCCGGAACACCGAGTACTGAAATAAGCGAAAATTTGGCTAAATATGAAGGTGTTTATACCGAGTGGGCGCCCAATGAAAAAGTTGCCGTTGAAGTTGCTTTCGGTGCGTCTTTTGCGGGGGTTAGAAGCCTTGCTTGTATGAAACACGTTGGTCTTAACGTTGCAAGCGATCCACTTTATACCTTTGCTTACACTGGCGTAAACGGTGGTGCTGTTTTGGTCGTTGCTGATGACCCAGGTCTTGCAAGTTCACAAAATGAACAAGATACAAGAATGATTGCTCGCGCTGCTCACGTGCCTGTTTTAGAGCCGTCAGATAGCCAAGAAGCAAAGGAGTTTGTTAAAATCGCTTACGAAATTAGCGAAAAATACGATACTCCTGTAATTTTAAGAACTACTACAAAACTTTCACACTCTCAAGGTGTTGTTACTCTTTGTGATAGGGTTGAAGTTGAAGATAAGCCTTATGAAAGGGATTTTAGAAAGTATGTTATGATGCCCGCTTCTGCAATCGGTAGACACCTTGTTGTTGAAGATAGAGAAAATAGACTTGCTGAAGATGCTTGTTCTATGCCTATAAACAAGGTTGAAATGAACGATACTGAAATCGGCTTTATAACTTCTGGTATTGCTTATCAATATGTTAAAGAAGTTTGCCCCAATGCGAGCGTTCTTAAGTTAGGTTTGGTTAATCCGTTACCTAAAAAACTTATTGAAGAATTTTGTTCAAAAGTTAAAACTGTTTACGTTTTTGAAGAATTAGAGCCCGTTATTGAAGAACAAGTTAAATCTTGGGGAATAGAAGTTAAAGGCAAGGAATTATTCACAAAACAAGGCGAATACAGTGCAAATATGCTCAAAAAAGTTATATACGGCAAAAATGACCAAGTTTTTGATAAAACAGTTGCTCCTAACCGCCCGCCCATTTTGTGTCCCGGTTGTCCGCATAGAAGTGTATTTTCAGTATTAAACAAACTCAAGATTCACGCAGCGGGCGATATTGGTTGCTATACACTTGGCGCGGTTGCTCCGCTTGGCGTGATCGATATTACATTGTGTATGGGTGCATCAATATCTTCACTCCACGGCATTGAAAAGGCAAAGGGTAAAGATTTCACAAAGAATTGGGTTGCAGTAATTGGCGATTCAACTTTCTTACATACTGGCGTAAACTCTCTTATCAATATGGTTTACAACAAGGCTACTGGCACAGTTCTTATCCTTGACAACCGCACAACGGGAATGACGGGTCATCAAGAACACGCTGCAACAGGTAAAACCTTGCAAGGCGAAGAAACTAATGCTATCGATTTAGCACAACTTTGCACGGCCGTTGGTGTTAAAAATGTTATCGAAATCAACGCATTTGATGTTGATGGTTTAGAAAAGGTTATCAAAGAGTCAGTAAATGGTGATCAACTTACAGTTATCATTGCAAAAGCACCTTGCGCACTCCTTAAAGGTCAAAAATTCCCCTTTAAGTGTGTGGTTAATGCAGAAAAGTGCAAAAAGTGCGGTATGTGTATGAAAATTGGTTGCCCTGCAATGACAAAGGCAAAAGACGGAACTGTTAAGATTGATGAAACAATGTGTAACGGTTGTGGACTTTGCAAGAGTTGGTGTAAATTTGGCGCTATAGAAAAGGTGGAAAAATAGTATGGAAAAATTAAACATAATGGTAGTTGGTGTTGGTGGACAAGGTACACTTCTCACCAGCCGTATAATTGGTAAAACTGCATTAGAAGCAGGCTTTGATGTTAAACTTTCTGAAGTTCACGGTATGGCGCAACGCGGTGGTAGTGTTGTTACTTTCGTGCGTTTTGGCGCTGAAGTTAGCGAGCCCGTTGTTGAAGAAGGCGATGCGGATATTTTGATCGCTTTTGAAAGATTGGAAGCATTGAGATATGCACATTTCCTTAAAAAAGATGGCGTAATCGTTGTAAACGACTGTAGAATTGACCCGATGACTGTTGTTATCGGTGCGAGCGAATATCCCGAAAATATTATTGAAACTTTGGAAAAATTACACAAAGTTTATAATATTGACGGCGGTAAAATCGCAAAAGAACTAGGCAATAGCAAAGTTCTTAACTCAGTAGTTTTAGGGCTTGCTGCAAAACACATTGGTTTTACAAAAGAAGCGTGGCTTGATGTTGTTAAAAAGGTTGTTCCACAAAAAACTGTTGAAATTAATGAAAAAGCCTTTTTGGCAGGATATGATAAATAATTAGGAGATACAAAAATGATTTGGAACGAGACCAAAGAGTGTATGAGTAGAGACGAGATGACAGCGCTTCAAAGTAAGCGTCTTGTTAAACTTGTTGACTATGTTTATCACAATGTTGAATTTTATCGCAAGAAAATGCAAGCGATTAGCTTGCTTCCTAGCGATATTAAAGGTATTGAAGATATTACAAAACTTCCATTTACAACTAAAGATGATTTAAGAGATAATTATCCTTTTGGGCTTTTTGCAACACCGCAATCTCAAATAGTTAGAATTCACGCATCTAGCGGAACAACGGGCAAAGCAACCGTTGTAGGTTACACAAGGCGTGACCTTGATATTTGGTCAGAGTGTGTTGCAAGATGCTTAACTATGGCTGGTGTTGGTAAAAACGATATAATTCAAATCGCTTATGGATATGGCTTATTTACCGGTGGCCTTGGCGCGCACAGTGGTGCGGAAAAGATTGGGGCAATGGTTGTTCCTATGAGCACGGGTAACTCTAAAAAACTCACTACGATGATGGTGGACTTTGGTGCAACGGCTATCGCTTGCACACCTTCATATCTCTTGCACATTGCTGAAGTATTGGAGCAAGAAGGACTTGTTGGTTCTATCAAACTTAAAAATGCTATTTGCGGTGCTGAGCCGTGGACTGAAAAAATGCATAAGGATATTGAGACAAGACTTAACATTAAGGCATTTGACATTTATGGCTTAAGTGAAGTTATGGGCCCAGGTGTTGCGTGTGACTGTGAATTCCACAAGGGCTTGCACATTTGCGAAGACCATTTCTATCCCGAAATTATTGATTCTGCTACAATGTTGCCTCAAAAGGATGGTGAACTTGGCGAATTAGTTTTCACAACCTTAACTAAAGAAGGTTTACCGCTTATTCGTTATAGAACTAAAGACCTTACGAGTATTGACCGTTCTACTTGTGATTGTGGAAGAACGAGCGCAAGAATTAGTAGGTTTAAGGGTAGGGTTGACGATATGCTTATTATTCGTGGTGTTAATGTGTTCCCAAGCCAAGTTGAAGCAGCGCTTGTTGATGTTGAAGAAGTTTCACCGCACTATATGATGATTGTTGACCGTGTTAACAACCTTGACACGCTTGAAATTCAAGTTGAAATTAATCCTCAATACTTTACTGATGAAATTAGGGGATTGGAAATGCTTAACAAAAAAATCACACACGTTTTATCACAAGCACTTGGAATTAACCCCAAGGTTAAAATTGTTGAACCGCAAACTCTTGTTCGTAGTGAGGGTAAAGCAGTTCACGTTGTTGATAATCGTAAATTATATTAAGATAAGGAGAGAAAATTATGGTAGCAAAACAATTATCAGTTTTTATTGAAAACAGACAAGGTAGATTAGGCGAAGTATTGAATGTATTAAAGCAAAACAAGGTTAACATCTTATCATTAAGCCTTGCTGACACCACCGAATATGGCCTTTTGCGTTTAATTGTTAATGACCCCGCTTTAGGTAGAGAAAAACTTGCAAACGATGGTTTTTCTACAATGCTTACCGATGTTTTGGTTATTAAAATTACTCACGAAGCAGGTAGTTTACAAGATTTACTTGCTTACCTTGCTGAAAAGGGCATCAATATTGAGTATATGTATGGTCTTTCTATCGATGGACAAGAAGCATATGTTGTATTAAAGGCTTCAGACCTTGCAAAAGCGGATAAGACTCTCACTGAAAAGGGTGTTGTAACTCTTTCAAGCGAAGATATAACTGCTCTCTAATATGATTATAGACTTTCATACTCACGTTTTTCCCGAAAAGATTGCAAAGTCCACCATTGATGCGCTAACCTTAAAGGCTAACGGACACCCGTCGACCGATGGTACTATTGATGGGCTTATAAAAGAGATGGATAAAGGCGCTTGCGATATAGCAATCACTTTACCCGTTCTTACAAAACCCACACAATTTGATAGTGTTTTAAGATTTGCCACTGAAATTAACCAAAGATTTTCTTTAGAAAATAATAGGCTAATTTCATTTGCTGGTATGCACCCAAAATGTGATGATATTGACGGAAAAATGGCAAAAATTAAAGAACTTAATATAAAAGGTGTTAAAATTCACCCCGATTATCAAGGCACAAGCATTGATGATGAAGGGTATATCGAAATACTTATGTGCGCAAAAAAATATGATTTAATTGTTGTTACGCACGCGGGTGTTGATGATGGGTATTTAGATGCGCCTGTAATGTGCCCGCCCGAAAAGGTTTTGAAAGTTATTGAACAAGTTGACCACGATAAGTTTGTTCTGGCACATTTTGGTGGCCATAAACAGTGGGAAGAAGTGCTTGATATTCTTGCGGGCAAAAATGTTTATTTTGACACGGCTTTTACTTTGCACGAGATAAGCGAAGATTTGTTCAAAAAAGTTTTAATTAAACACGGAGAAGACAAGGTGCTGTTTGCAACTGACTGTCCGTGGCGCGACATTAAAAGCGATGTTGAAATCTTAAAATCATACAATTTACCAAAAGCAACTGAAGAAAAACTTTTCTATAAAAACGCTAAGAAATTATTAGGGATTTAGGATAAAAAAATGGATATTAATCAAAAGGCTTTGGCGCTTGGAAGTAAGCGCTCGATAATAAGAGAAATTTTTGAGTATAGCAAAATTCGTGCAGCGGAAATCGGTGCGGATAAAGTTTTCGATTTTAGCCTTGGTAACCCAAGTGTAGAACCGCCGAAAGAAGTTGAAGAAGCGATTATTGAGATGCTCAAAACTCAAAACGCAACCGCGCTCCACGGCTATACTTCAGCACAAGGCGATTTAATGGTTAGAAAAACTATATCTAATGATATAAATCAAAAATTTAACCTAAATTTGTCACCCGATAATATCTATATGACTTGCGGTGCGGCTGCATCTTTATCAATATCGCTTAAAGCGGTTATGAATAAGGGTGATGAGTGTATAGTTTTTGCGCCTTTCTTCACTGAGTATAGAGTTTTTATTGAAAATGCGGACGGAACTCTTGTGATTTCCACCCCTGATCAAAAGAATTTGCAAGTTGACCTTTGTGATTTTGAAAAAAAGATTACCAAAAACACAAAAGCGGTTATTATCAACTCGCCAAACAACCCAAGCGGTGTTGTTTATACTGAAGAGAATATTAAAAAAGTTTGCGAAATTCTTGAAAGAAAGCAAAAAGAATTTAACAAGGAAATTTACCTTATTGCCGATGAGCCTTATCGCGAATTGGTTTATGGCGATATTAAAGTTCCGTACTTAATGAACTATTATAAAAACACCATAGTTTGCTATTCTTATTCAAAAGCATTGTCTTTGCCGGGTGAAAGAATAGGTTATATTGCCGTTAACCCCGAAATGCAAGATGCAAAATATGTATATTTGGCGATTTGTGGCGCTGGTAGGTCATTAGGGTACGTTTGTGCGCCTAGTCTTTTCCAAAAGGTTGTTCAAAAATGCTTAAATGCTAAAATCAACTTGGAAGCATATAAGAAAAATAGAGATTTATTGTACGAAAGTTTAAGTTCATTTGGTTTTGACTGTGTTAAGCCCGACGGCGCGTTCTACTTATTCGTTAAATCGCCCGACATTTCGGCAACCGCTTTCTATGAAAAGGCGAAAGAACAAGAAATTTTACTTGTTCCTTGCGATGATTTTGGTGTTGAAGGGTATGTTAGAATTGCATACTGCGTTTCATACGAAAGAATTAAAAACTCTCTTTCAGGTTTTGAAAAGTTGGCAAAAGAATATAAATTAAAATAAGTTTATAAAAAAATAAGCCCACGAAAATTCGTGGGCTTTAATTTTTAGCCTAATTATTTTGCAGTAAGTTTATAAAGATTTGCTTTGTAACTATCCATTGATTTAGCGATAATTTCAATAGCAACATCTTTATCAGAAGCAACATCAACAGATGTGTGCTTATTTTCCAACTGTTTATAAACAGAGAAGAAGTGTCTCATTTCATCAAAAATATGTTGAGGCAAGTCGTGTATGCTCTTATATGTATTATAGTTGGGGTCGGTATCGGGGATAGCAATAATCTTTTCATCAACCGAACCGTTATCGTTCATAATAATAACACCGATAGGATAGCATTTAACTAAACTCATAGGAATTAAACTTTCTGAGCAAAGGATAAGCACATCTAACGGGTCATTATCTTCCGCTAAAGTGTGGGGGATAAAACCATAGTTTGCGGGATAGTGAGTAGATGTATATAAAATTCTATCAAGGCGCAAAAGTCCTGTCTTTTTATCCATTTCATACTTTTGTTTTGAGCCTTTGCTTATTTCAACAACGGCGATAAATTCTTCAGGCTGAATTCTACTGCTTTCAATGTCGTGCCAAATATTCATAGTTTATCTCCTTTTTATTTTACAATTTTAGCACTAATAACAATTATTTGCAACTTTTTTTTACCAAATTGCAAATTTTTCCTTAAAATAACCAACATAATTTGCTCTTTTTTTAATTGTTTGGTATAATAAATAGGTATAAATATATAATGAATAGCAATTTTGCTATAAGGAGTTATTATGAGCGAATGTACTCACGATTGTTCGTCTTGTTCTAAAGACTGTTCGCAAAAAAAAGATTTTAGAGAAAAATTGAACGACTTAAGTTCAGTTAAAAAGGTGATCGGTATTGTTAGTGGTAAAGGTGGTGTTGGTAAATCACTCGTTACTTCACTTCTTGCCGTTTTAACTAAAAGAAAAGGTTTTAACACCGCAATTCTTGATGCGGATATTACAGGCCCGTCTATCCCCAAAATGTTTGGCGTAAAGGAAAAGGCAAGGGCGGTTGATGATAAATATTTGCTTCCTGTTGTTAGCGGTGGCGGTGTTTCTATGATGTCGATTAACCTTTTACTTGAAAACGAAAACGACCCTGTTGTTTGGCGCGGACCTGTTATTGCGGGTGCGGTAAAACAATTTTGGACGGACGTTATTTGGAAAGACGTTGACTTTATGTTTGTTGATATGCCCCCAGGAACGGGTGACGTACCGCTTACTGTTTTCCAATCCTTACCAGTTGATGGCATAATCGTTGTAGCATCTCCGCAAGATTTGGTTTCAATGATAGTTGGTAAAGCGGTTAAAATGGCAAATATGATGAATATTCCTGTTCTTGGAATAGTAGAGAATATGTCGTATTTTGAGTGTCCTGACTGCAAAAAACGCATCAATATTTTTGGCGAAAGTAAAATTGATCAAACAGCAAAAGAGTTTGGTATTGAAACGGTTGAACGTTTGCCGATAAATCCCGAATTTGCAAGTTTGTCTGATAAGGGCGAAATTGAAAAGGTTGGAGAATATTTGCAAGGCATTGTTGAAAAACTTGCTCAATTATAATTACTCAAAGGAAAAATTTTATGGAAGAAAAAATAAATGAATTTACCGCGAAAAAGCGTGGCTCTTTTTCAGGGAAACTTGGCTTTGTTTTAGCGGCGGCAGGCTCTGCAGTTGGTCTTGGGAATCTTTGGCGATTCCCGTATTTGACCGCGCAATACGGCGGTGGTATCTTTATACTTTCTTATATTGTATTGACCGTGTTGTTTGGCATTGCGCTTTTAATGCTCGAAATTGCCATCGGTAGACATACAGGTAAGAGTGTTATAGGTGCTTTTGGTAGTCTTAACAAAAAATTCAAGTGGCTTGGCTATCTTTGCGTTATAGTTCCGCTTCTTATCGTGCCGTATTACTGTGTAATAGGCGGTTGGGTATTAAAATATGCTTGGTCGTTTATAGTTGGTAGCGAAGGTTTGATCGGTAGCGGTGTTGATACGGGCGCTTTCTTTGGTGGTTTTGTGTCAAGCACCTTTAACCCGCTTATATTCTTCTTGATCTTTGCAATGCTTACCGTAATAGTCGTTGTATTCGGTGTTCAAAAGGGTATAGAAAGGGTTAGCAAAATTCTTATGCCTGCGCTTGCAATTATTGCCGTTTTCTTAATGATATACGTGCTTTGCCTTGGCGGATCAGGGGAAGGTGTTAAGTTTACCTTGCTTCCTGACTTTTCAAAGTTTAGTTTTAAGACTGTTCTCGGTGCACTTGGTCAAATGTTCTATTCGTTGTCGATAGGTATGTGTATTATGATTACCTACGGCTCTTATATGAAAAAAGACGTAAGTATTAAAAATTCTTCGATGCAAATTGCTATTTGTGACAGCGCTTTTGCAATCGTTGCCTCGCTTATAATTATTCCTTCAGTGTTTAGTTTTGCTAGGTCACTTCCCGAAGCCGAAGCGGTTTTGGAATCAAAAGGCCCAACTTTGATGTTTATCCAACTTACCAACGTGTTTAACTCTATACCGGGCGGTAGGTTGTTTGGCTCAATATTCTTCGTGCTTGTCTTGTTTGCGGCTATAACTTCATCAGTTTCTTTGGTTGAATCAATCGTTGCCGTGCTTTGTGAAGATAATAAAATGAAGAGAAGTTCGGCTTGTGCTATTGTTTTTGGCGCAATACTCGTGCTTGGATCGTTGTCATCACTTGGTTTTGGTGTGTTAGGCGGTGTAACGGTATTAGGAAATGATATTTTAACCGCGTTTGACCTTTTAGCAAACAATATCTTGTTACCAATCGTTGCAATTTTAACTTGCGTTTTGGTTGGCTGGTTTATTGATAAAAAGATTATTCCAAAAGAAATTGGTATTGATAAAAACAAGAATTTAAGAACTGTGTTTAACATTTTAATTAAATACATTGCGCCAATCGTTATTTTGGTTGTTCTTGTTAGCGGACTTTTGGATATGTTTGGAATATTGGTTATTTAATAAAAAACAAATTTTGCGACGGGCTTTTGCTCGTCGCTTTTTTTGTATATTTTTTTCTCATGTGCGCACCATAATGTTTATACGGAGTGAATATGGGAAAAAAGAAGATTATTATTTGCTTGCTTTTAGTTTTGTGCTTAACGCAGTTTTTTTGCGGTAAAACGGCTTATGCGGACCAAAGTCAAGTATATTTAGGTGGTATGCCTGCTGGGTTTACATTGCTAACGAAGGGTGCGCATATTGTAGGGATTGGTGACGTAATTACTGAAAATGGCAATCTTTCGCCCGCAAAAAGTGCAGATTTAAGAGTTGGCGATATTATTTACGCTATTGACGGTAAAGAAATAAACAACGCGATTGATATGGAGCGAGTTATAGGCGATTCTAAAGAAATAGTTGTTTCTATCGAGCGGTTTGGCGAAAATATAATTAAAACAGTATATCCTATAAAAGATTTAAGCGGTAAAATGCGGTTAGGTGTTTTTGTTAAGGATAACGTGAACGGCATAGGTACTGTTACATTTATAAATAATGGTAGATTTGCATCGCTCGGGCACCCAATTTTAGATGATTCAGGAAAAATTCTATCTATTAGAACGGGCACAGTTTATAATTGCCAAATTACGGGCGTAATTAAGGGAGAGAGAGGCGCGCCCGGCGAATTAAGGGGTGTGTTTGCAAAAGGTAAAACTGTTGCTAAAATTGATAAAAACTGTTCAAATGGTGTATACGGTAATATTGAAGAAGATTTTGATTTTACCGGCTTAAAAAAGATAAAGGTTGGCGCAGCAAAGCTCGGCAATGCTAAAATTTATACCACTATAAACGGGTGTGAACCTATTGAATATTCTATATCAATAATTAAGGCTGATTACGATAGGGATAATAGAAATTTTGTTATTAAAATAAACGATAAAAGAATATTAGATGTAACTGGTGGGATAGTGCAAGGTATGAGTGGAAGCCCAATTTTACAAGGCGATAGGTTGGTTGGTGCGGTTACTCACGTGTTTACAAACGACCCAACTCGCGGTTTTGGAATCAGTATTGATAATATGCTAAATAATTAGTCAAACACAAGTAAAATACATTGCGTTTATGTGTAACATAATGAATAATTTTTTATAAATTACAGAAAATATTTTTATAGACGGAGGTTTTATGAAAAAGAATTTTTCTGTAATTTTTATTTTACTCGCATGTGTTATGTTACTAGGTTGTTTTACAGGTTTTACAAACAAAAAAGCACTTGCCGACCAAGGTTTTAATGCGGTAAGTAAATCAGCATATTTAATTGACGCCAATTCTGGAAAGGTGTTGTATTCTAAAAACGAAAACGATCGATTACCGATTGCTAGTATGTGTAAAATTATGACCTTACTTTTAACTTTTGAAGCGGTTGATTCGGGGGAACTTGCGATAGATGATACCATAACGGTAAGTGAAAACGCGTCAGGCATGGGCGGTTCTCAAGTGTTTTTGGAAGCAAATGCTGAATATAGAGTTGGGGAATTAATTAAAAGTATTGTTGTAGCATCGGCAAACGATGCTTGTGTTGCTATTGCCGAAAGGCTTTGCGGTAGCGAGAGGGCGTTCGTTGAAAAAATGAACTCTAGAGCAAATGAACTTGGTATGAACGATACTTTGTTTGCAAACTGCACGGGATTACCTAAGCCAAATCAATACTCTTCAGCAAAAGATTGTGCAAAAATGTTTAGCGAACTTATTAAGCATAAGGGATATTTCTTCTTTTCAAGAATTTGGACGGATAAAATTGCACACCCAAACGAAAGATTCACCGAAATTTCCAACACAAACAAGTTGATTAGATTTTATAATGGTTGCAATGGCGGAAAAACGGGGTACACAAAGGAAGCAGGGCATTGCTTAACCGCTTGTGCTGAAAGAAACGGGGTAAGACTTGTTAGCGTTGTAATTTCCGCGCCTGATAGTAAAGTGAGATTTAAGGACGTTTCTTCAATGTTTGACTATGGATTTGCTAATTTTGTTAACAAACTTGTAGTTGATGATAGAAAGCCATTAGATTTAGCAGTTGACGTTGCAAACGGCAAGAAAGATACTATTGAAGTAAAAGCGGAAAGACCGTTTTTTGTGATGGCGAATAAGAGTGAAAAAATCAGTGTTGAGTGTGATTTTGTTCCAAATGAAAAGATAAAAGCGCCTATTTATGCTGGCGATAAAGTTGGCGTCATAAATATTTACCGCGATGGACAAAAAATTGGCGAAGTAAACGTTGTCTCTACTCAAGACGTTTTAGAGAAGACTTATTTTGATTATATTAAGGATATAGGTCAAAATTGGGCAATTATTAACTTATAAGTTAATATTAGACTTAAGATAAACAAAAATTAAGCATTTATTATTGATTTTTATTCATTTATTTGGTAAAATATAAAAAAAGAATAAAGGTCAATTATTATGAACGAAAGAGATACCTTAAAAATAAATAATAACGGCATTTTAGAGATTGGCGGTTTAACTTGCGAGGAATTAAAAGCGCAGTTTGGCACTCCGCTTTACTGTATGGACCAAAAATATATTGAAGATATGTGTTCAATATACGATAAAACCTTAAAAGAAGAGTACGGTGACGGACTTGTATGTTATGCTTCAAAGGCTTTTAGTTGTAAGGAAATTTATAGAATAGTTAACGGTGCAGGTATTGGTGCTGACGTTGTGTCAGGGGGCGAACTTGCCACCGCACTTTCGGTTGGTTTTCCTGCAGAAAAAGTTTGTTTTCACGGCAATAATAAGTTAACAAACGAATTAGTGTTTGCTGTTAAAAACGGCGTTAAATATATCGTGCTCGATTCCTATACCGAAGCCGATGAACTCGATTCTATCGCTCAAGGCGAAAATAAAGTTCAAGACGTTTTGATTAGGGTAAACCCCGGTGTTGAAGCGCATACACACCACTTTATTCAAACAGCAAAAGTTGATTCAAAATTTGGTTTCTCAATATCAAGTGGGGAAGCCGAACAAATGATTTTGCACGTTTTAGAAAAGAAAAATCTTAATCTTTTAGGGCTTCACTGCCATATCGGTTCACAAATTTTTGAAAACAAATCTTTTGCGCTCGGCGTAGAAAAGATGACCGACTTTTATAAATTACTAAAAGATAAACACGGCGTCGAATTTTCTGTTCTTAATCTCGGTGGTGGTTTTGGTATTTATTACGCTGAGGGCGACGGTAAAAAATCTTGCAATGAGTATGCTGATTATATCAAAAACATTGCTTACACATTAAAAGATGCTATTTCGAAAAAAGGTCTTAAAAAGCCGTATTTGATTTTAGAACCCGGCCGTTCTATCGTTGGCGAAGCGGGAATCACGCTTTACACCGTAGGTAGAATTAAGGAAATTAAAGATGTAAAGAATTATATCGCAATCGATGGCGGTATGTTTGACAACCCAAGATTTGCGCTCTATCAAGCAAAATATACGGTTGTTGCGCCCGAAAAAATGGCAGAAAAAGCAACGGTTAAATATTCTATTGCTGGCAAATGCTGTGAAAGTGGGGATATGATTGCGGAAGATTGCTATCTTCCCGAAATGAAAGAAGGCGATCTTGTTGCGGTATTATCTACTGGTGCATATAACTATTCAATGTCAAGCAATTACAACCGCAACGTGATTCCACCCGTTGTTATGATAAAAGACGGGGTGGCAAGAATTGTCGTAAAAGCACAAACTTACGACGATATTATGAGAAACGACGTTTAATTTATAGGAAAAACGCTTTTAGTTTTAAGAGCGTTTTTCTTGCAATTTAAATTATATTATTATATAATATTATAAAAGATTTAGGACGGATTTTAAGTGGAACTTATTTTAGATTACATTTCAATATTTTTAGCGCTAATGCTTGTTTTATCTCTCCACGAATTTGCCCACGCGTTTGTTGCGGTTAAATGTGGGGATATGACGCCCAAAGCCTTTAATAGATACACACTTAATCCGTTTGCACATTTTAACCTTTTAGGGCTTATGAGTTTTATGTTGGTTGGATTTGGTTGGGCAAAACCCGTACCGATTAACCCTTCAAACTTTAAGCATTATAAAAGGGGTTGCTTTTTCACTTCAATTGCGGGCATTGTTGCAAACTATTTACTTGCTTTTGTTGCGCTTCCTTTGTGTATGCTTTCCGTTTTATACGTTCCAGAGTTTGGGTATTTTACTTTTGTTTTGCAAAACGCGTTGGGGTACGTATATTTATTTAGTTTAAGTTTTGCTGTGTTTAATTTATTGCCAATATATCCGCTTGACGGGTTTAGAGCGATTGATTCTTTTACTAAAAAACGCGGTAATTTTTATATGTTTTTAAGAACTAAAGGCTATTATATTTTGCTTGGGCTTTTTGTAATTAGTTTTGTTGCAAACCTTAGTGGGCTTTGGTTTTTGGATATATTCGGTATGTTTATGGACTTTGCGACCAAACTAATCGGGTATCCTATAATAAAGTTTTGGGGGCTAATTTTTAATGGCTGAATTTGAATCGACTGTCGATTATTCTACAAAACTTGATAATTTTGAAGGTCCGCTCGACCTATTATTGCACCTTATAAAGGAAGCGAAAATAGAGATTAAAGATGTTTTTGTTTCTAAGGTTACCGAACAGTTTTTACAATATATGGACGGGCTTTCGGTGCTTGACGTGGATAAGGCGAGTGAGTATCTCAATATGGCTGCAACCTTGCTTGAAATTAAGTCAAAATCAATTTTGCCAAAGATTGAAGACCTTGACTTTGATGATCCAGAGCAAGAACTTATCCGCCAACTTGAAGAATATAAAATCTTTAAGGAAGCAAGTGAGAAGTTGAAAGAGCAAGAAAACGTTTCAAGGTTTTACAAAGACCCCGATAAGTCGGTTGGCGATGTAAAGGTTGTTTATAACGATTTTAATCTTGACGGTTTAATTGCCGCATTTTCAAAACTTCTTATGCGCGTTGATGATAAAAAGCGCCAAGAAAACGTGCTTAAAGAAATACCCAAAGAAGTTTTTACGGTTAAAGATAAAGTTGAGCATATAAGAACCGTTCTTTTGGATAGAAAAGAAGCAAGTTTTTTTGAAATGTTTACAAGTTATTACACGAAGAACGAACTTATAACAACCTTTCAAGCGATGCTTGAACTTTTGAAATTGCAATACATAACAGTAGTTCAAAACGGTGTTTTTGACGATATAACTATAACGTTGAGGGAAGATAGAAATGAAGAACTTGGAGAAATTGACGAATATAATTGAGTCTATTTTATTTGTTTCGGGCACACAAGTTGCCCTTCAAGATATTGCTGAAAAACTTGAGGTTTCTGAAAAGGAAATTCTTTCTGCGGTAAATATCTTAAAAGAAAAGTATAATGGGGATAGCGGTATTCAACTTTTAACCTTTAATAAAAAGTTGCAATTTTGCTCTAACCCTGCTTATGCCGATGAAGTTTCTTCGGTGCTTAACCCCATAAAAGAGCGTGAACTTTCTAAAAGCATGCTTGAAGTTGCTGCAATTATCGCGTATAAACAACCGGTAACTAGAATTGATTTAGAAGAAATTCGTGGTAATAGCGAATATGCTATTCAAAAGCTTCTTGAACTTGGTGTTATCGAGCCCGTTGGTAGGAAAGATGCGGTTGGTAAACCCGTATTGTTTGGTACAACCGATAAGTTCTTAAAGCGCTTCCAAATATCTTCACTTGATGAATTGCCTGATTATGAAGAATTGATTAATAAAATTCAACTTATTCGCGGTAATCAAACGGAAAATGATTATCTCTACACTAAAGACGTTTACGTTGATGAGAGCGAAAAAGTTGAAGATAATACCGATGATTTTGAACTTCCCGATATTGAAGATGAAGAAGTGCCGGATTTTTTAGTGGGCGAAGAAGTTGAAAAAATCTAATTAAATAAAAACTAAAAAGGATGCAGTTGCATCCTTTTTTTTGCATATTAAAACCGCTATTGCAAATATTAACATTGTGTTGATTTTTGTGGCGGTCTTTTTTGTTTTACTTTTCCCGTTTATCATAAAGGCGTATCTATATTATCCCTCAAACGAAAAGAAAGTATATTTTTCTTTGTGTGTTTATAATATTCGCATTTTTGGTGGAGAAATAGAGAGAAATGGCGCTAACTTATCTATATTTTGTTTTAAGCGGAAACATTATATAGTGCCTATAAAAAAAGCATTTTTAACAAAGGCAAAGTTTAAGCCACTAAAAGATTACAAATTATATAAAATAAGTTCTTTTATATCTATTGGTGTAAAGGAAAATATGCCACAATTTTTAGGTGTTGGTGGGGTAATATGCACGCTTTTAGAGTTTATTAACTTTTATAACTATCAGCACCGGGCTAGATTATTTATTGATAACAAAATTTTATATAAACTTGATAGCGACGATTTTTCTATATCAATTGGCGCGATTTGCTTTGTTAATATGCTAATGCTCGCTATAAGTTTAGCGAAAGTTATATTGGGGAGAATTTTTAATGGAAAACAAAAACGATAAAATAAACAAATCAATAGAAACCGCTTTTAATAGTTTAAGAGAACTTGTTGACGTTAACACAGTTATTGGCAAGCCCTTGGCAACACCGAACGGGGAATATATTATTCCCGTTTCAAAGGTTGCTATAGGCGCAATTATGGGCGGTGGAGAGTATGGAAAGGTCAAAATTTTTTCTAATAATAACGACTTTCCTTTTTCCGCTGGCAACGGTGCGGTAATATCTATAAAACCTTGCTGTTTTTTAGTTAGGGAGAACGGAAAATATAAGTTGCTGTCAGTTAGTGAAAATTCTTATGAAAAACTTGCTGATAAAGTTATCGACATAATTTCAAATATTAAGGAGTGATTTAGGTGAAGAGAGGAATATCTTATTGTTTGATATTGCTATTATCGTTTGGGATATTTAGTATATATAAAAATAGTGATAAATTAAATAAAATAGCCTATGCAAGTAATAGCACTTGTGCGGAAATCGTTATAGAAACATCATCAAATCGTGTCTTATATCAAAATAACGCAGATAAAAAAATGTATATGGCAAGCACAACAAAAATCCTTAGTGCTTTAGTAGTGATTGAACACTGTAATATGTCAGACATAATCACTGTTTCAAGGCAAACAACAGGGGTAGAAGGTTCTAGTATATACCTTGAAGCGGGAGAAAAATTGTCGGTAAAGGATCTTTTGTTTGGTTTAATGTTGCGATCTGGAAACGACTGTGCTGAAACACTTGCCGTGCATTGCAGCGGTAGCATTGAAAAGTTTGCAACTTTAATGAACGAGACGGCGAAGAAAATAGGTGCAAATAATAGCAATTTTGTTAACCCACACGGACTACACGATGATAATCATTATACAACTGCCTATGATTTGGCACTTATAACTTCTTACGCGATGAAAAATGATACATTTAGAGAAATTGTTGGCACAAAATCTGTATCGATACCGTTTACAACTCAAAATACCAAAAGGGTTTTAGTTAATAAAAACAAAATTTTAACAAAACTTGATGGCGCAACGGGTGTTAAAACTGGTTTCACTAAAAAAGCAGGGCGTTGTTTAGTAAGTAGTTGCAAGCGAAATGATATGGAAGTGATTTGTGTGGTGCTAAATTGTCCGCCAATGTTTGAGCGGTCAATGAGCCTAATCGAAAATGCCTTTAATGAGTATAAACCTTATAAAATTATAGAAAGTGACAATATATTTGACTTTATTGATGTTGAAAATTCTCAAGAAAAATGTGGTGTTTATCTTAAAAATGACGTAATTCTTTCGCTAAAAGAAAGTGAGATGGAAAATTTAAGGTTTGAATATAATTATCCTAAAAAAATAAAAAAACCGATAAAAAAAGACCAAGAAATCGGTTCGGTAAAAATTTATTGTCAAAATAACTTGCTTTTTGAAGAAAAAATCTATACTATAGTAGATGTAAAATAATTAATGGAAGTACAGTATGAGAATTAATAAGTTTTTGGCAATGAGTGGCGTTGCTTCAAGAAGAGGTGCTGACCAACTTATAGAAGATGGCGTTGTAAAAATAAACGGAAGAATTTGTTCGCCTGGTGATGACGTGGATATTGGTAGCGATAACGTAACCGTAAACGGCAAACCCGTAAACGTTGTTAAAAAGTTTGATTATTATATGATGAATAAGCCCAAGGGATACGTTTGCACGGTTAAAGATGATAAGGGCAGGAAAACGGTTATGGACCTTCTTCCAAACAACCAAAAGCGCTTATTTCCGGTTGGTAGACTTGACTACGATACGGAAGGTTTGTTGCTTTTAACAAACGATGGCGACTTGACTTATAAACTTACGCACCCGAAAAACGAAGTGCCTAAAACTTACCTTGTAAAAACTGAAAAACCCGTCAGTGATGAAGACGTTGTAAGGCTACGCGCGGGCGTTATTGTAGACGGTGTTAAGACAAAAAGATGTAATGTTCGCCTTATTGAAACAAATAAAACCGGCTCAAAATTGCACATAACCATTACCGAAGGCAGAAATAGGCAAGTTCGTAAAATGTTTGAAGCCGTTAATAACTGCGTTGACTTCCTTAAACGTATAAAAATTGGCGATTTAACACTTTCCGGCTTAGATCGTGGTGAAATTAGACAACTTACTGCAAGAGAAATTGATTACTTACTTAATTTGTAAAATAAAAAAAACCGCTTTTAAGCGGTTTTTTTGGTTTTTGAATTCATTTTTTTACCTTTTGAAAGGGCAAATCTAACAATATAATATATTAACGCGTTTACATATAAAATACAAGGTATAATGAGCGTTAACATAATTAGTTGCAAGTTAGAAAAATCAACGTTTGTAAGTAGGTTAATAGCAAAAGTAATTAAAAGCAAGTTAAACACCACAATAGATGCGGTTAAAACGCTGTCCCTTGGAATTTTCTTTGCTGATTTTGCCCTTGGCGCTACAACAAACTTAATAGCGGTGAATATGGGATATAACAAGCAAATTCCTAACACTATTGCTGATTGAACTGTATATGTTTGGAAGAAGTTAAAGTATTTTTTTGTTACAAAAAGAAGTTCCAAACAAAAAATCAATGTTACAATTAGTGCGGACAAAAAATTAAGTTTATTTTTATACAAAATCCCCGTATTAATAATAGGATCTTTTGATGAAATTTTCAATTTATAGCCTTCTTTTGCAGCCTTGATTGCAAGGTCACCAAAGTCAATTTTACCCGAAGAATTGCCTTTATAAACGTTATAATCAACTGAGTCAATCGTATCGTTGAATTTGGGTTTTTCCTTGGGAATTTCTTGCGATTTTTCCGTATTTTTTACCGCCTCAACAACTTCTATAGGCTCGGGGTCTTTTGTGAAAACAACGTTAGATTTAATTAAACCGTTTAGAACGTTTCTAAAATTGATTTCTTGCTCAGTTTCTTGCACTTGTGGTTGGGCAACAGGCTCTTTAACTTCAATATTTTGAGCCGTAGGCTGAATCTCAACGATTTTTTCAACTTCTTTTTCAACAACCACAACTTTTTCAACCGGAACTTCAACAATTTTTTCAATAAATTGTGTTTGAACGGCGGGTTGGGTAGTACAATCCATAAGTTTATCAATTATAGAGCGCGAATAAGCCCAAGATGAAAGGTTGGCTTCAACCGATTCTTTTCCGCTTTCTGTAAGTGAAAAATATTTACGTCTACCGTTATCCGAATCGTTCCAATATGAATTAACGTATTTAAGCGACTCTAAACGCTTGAGCGAACTATAAAGAGTTGCTTGATTTATTTTGTAAGAATTTGCGCTTTTTTCTTCGATGCAATCGCTGATTTGTTGGGCGAATTTATCACCAGACAAAAGGGTGTGTAAAATAATTGTATCAATATGTCCGCGAATTAAATCACTGCTGATAGATTGTTCCATAGTAACTCCAAATAAATTTGTAATTAAAGTATACTACTAAAATACAATTTAGTCAAGACATATAAAAACATTTAAATAAAATAAAACAATGTCAGATAAAATAATCAGTGAAAAGATTAGTAAATTCCTAGCAAAAATAATTTTGAACGAATTTTTATAAAACACTTGACAACTTTACTGATTTATAGTATAATCTATGCGTAAAAGCCGTGTTTTGCGCATAGATACATGTGTGTGGATAAGTTGATAACTAATATCCCCTATAAATAAAAAATAGTGCGCCAAGCAAATTTTGGAGGTTTTATGAACGGAAAAAACTATTTTGAAGAACGCGAACTTTCTTGCATTGAACGTGTGAGTGCAATTGTTGACACATTGCCTTACTTTGTCCAAGATTTTTTTGTTGGTGTTGAACTCCGCACTTCCCCGTTGACAAGGTTGAATTATGCCTATGATTTGCGCGTATTTTTTACTTTTTTAACGCAAAAAGTGTTCAAAAACAAACAAATTGACCAAATTTCCCTATCGGATTTATCAAATCTTGATGCTTCAGATATTGAATATTTTTTAAGTTATTTGAGTAATTATGAGATAAATGGTAAAAAAGAACGCTGTACAGAAACGGGAAAAGCGAGAAAATTATCCACAATTAGAGCATTTTATAAGTATTTTTTCAACAAAAACCGCCTCCCTGCTAACACGCCAATGAAAGTTTCTATGCCAAAAATCCACGAAAAAGAAATTGTTAGGCTTGATTCTAACGAAAAAGTTAATGAAATTGGCGAAATGCTATACACGGTTGAAACGGGCGCAGGGCTTACAAAGCGCCAAAAAGACTTTCACGAAGCAACCAAACTACGCGATACTGCTATCATTACCCTATTTTTAGGAACAGGAATTCGTATTAGCGAACTTGTTGGGCTAAACTGTGGCGATATTGATTTAAGAACTAATAGTTTTGTGGCAACAAGAAAAGGCGGAAACCGTTCGGTTTTATATTTTAACCAACAAGTTGCTGATGCTCTTAACGATTATTTAATCACGAGAAAAAAAGATAAGGAAAACATTGATAGCGAGCCTTTGTTTTTATCCTTGCAAAACAATAGAATTTCTACAAGGCAAGTACAAGAACTTGTTAAAAAATATGCAAAAATCGCTTCTCCCCTTAAAAAAATCACTCCGCATAAGTTAAGGAGTACATTTGGCACTAATTTATACCGTCAAACGGGCGATATTTACGTTGTAGCCGACTGCTTAGGTCATAAAGACGTGAATACCACCAAGAAACACTACGCTGCCATAACCGAAGATATAAGGAAAAACGCCGGTCAAAATTTAGATTTAGGCAAATAAAGAAAAATCCCACTCATAACGAGTGGGATTTATTTTCTTCCATAATAATTTCAGTTATTTTTATTCCATTGTATTTTGCATCGGTTTCTAAACATTTACCACAACTATCGCAAGTTTTGTTTGGGTCAAGATCACACCTATCGCACTCCCCACACTCGATACACTCTCTATCATATAATTCGCATTTTTCATATTTCATAATTCACCTCGCACCTATTATATCACAAAAATAAAAAAATTGTATTCTTTTTTAAAATAAAAAACACAAACATTTGTTTGACTTTTTGATTTATTGGTGTTAATATAAGAGTATGAAACGTACTGAAGAAAAAATAAATCAAGTCTATGCTTTTACGGTTGATTTTTATAATCAAAACGGTTTTCCCCCTTCAATTAGGGAAATTTGCTTAAAATGCGACGTTAAATCTACCGCAACTGTTTATTCTTATTTAGAAAAATTGAAAAATCGCGGATTGTTATTAAAAACTCCGCTAAAAAAACGCGCACTAACCATTGCAAAAAAGCAAAACGAATTCAAAAGCGTTCCTCTTATTGGTACTGTGCGCGCTGGTCAGCCTATTTTTGCCGTTGAAAATTTGGAAGGATATTGCCCTCTCCCCGAAGAATTAGATTCGGGCGGTGATGAGTTTGCGCTTAAAGTTCAAGGTGACAGTATGATAAATGCTGGTATATTTGAACGCGATATTATTATTGTAAACCGCCAAAACACCGCAAATTCGGGTGAAATTGTTGTTGCGCTTGTAGATGACGAAGCAACCGTTAAGCGCTTTTATAAAAAGAACGGCAAGGTTGTTCTCCACCCCGAAAATGATGCATTAAGCGATATGATTTTTGATGATGTTGTTATTTTAGGTGTTGTGAAAGGTTTGATTAGAAAACTATAACTTAATAAAATTAACCCCTTAAAGTTTTCTTTAAGGGGTTTTAATTATTTGGTTAAGTTTAAGTTCTTTAATGCGATTTTGCAGTGTTCGTAAGTAAGTCCGCCTTGCATATATGCAATATACGGCGGTTTTATGGGCGCATCTGCCGAAAGTTCGATTGAAGAGCCCTGTACAAAGCAACCTGCAGCCATAATAACTTCATCTTCATACCCTGGCATCGCCCAAGGAAGCGCATCGACAAAACTGTCTATCGGCGAATTTTTTTGTATACATTGAATAAAAGAAATAAGATCTTTTTCATTACCGAATTTTATTGCTCTTATAATATCCCCTGGGTGTTCATCCATAGCAGGTGAAGTTTCATATCCTAATTCGTTAAGAACTGCACCGAAAAGCAAAGTACCTTTCATTGCTTGTAGTGTTACGTGTGGGGCTAAAAACAAGCCTTCAAAAAGGTTTTGGTATCCGTAAGCATAAGAGCCAACCTCACCGCCAATCGAGGGCGCTGTAAGGCGATTTTGCACCATATCAACGTATTCTTTTTTACCTGCAACGTATCCACCTGTGGGCGCGATACCACCACCTAAGTTTTTAATCATTGAGCCAGCCAAAAGTGTAACGCCAACTTGTGTCGCTTCTCTTTCTTCAAGGAATTCACCATAGCAGTTGTCAAGCATAATACAACCGTTAAAACCTAACGATTTAATAAATTCAACAGTTTGTTCAATTTCAAAAATGCGGAAAGCATTTCTCCACTCGTATCCCCTTGAACGTTGCATATATACCATCTTTGGGAAGCCGTTTGTCTTGAAATACTCTTCGATTTTTTCCTTATCGATAGCATTGTCTTTTAATGGAATTGCGGTAAAGGTTATATTAAAATCTTTAAGAGAACCATTATTTTCTCCGTAAACAATATCGCGGAGTGTGTCATACGGTTCGCCTGTAATACATAAAACCTTATCGTTTGGGCGCAAAACACCATAAAGGCAAAGAGAAAGCGCGTGGGTACCCGATACAATGTTTGGCGAACAAATAGCACTTTCAGTTGCAAAAATATCAGCAACAACAGCGTTTAAGGTGTCTCTACCCTCATCGCCATATCCATAACCGCTTGTTCCTGAGAAATGGCGGAGCGCAAGCCTATTCTTCTTGAAAGCATTTAACACTTTTTCTTGGTTAAAAAGCGCTATTTCTTCATATCTTTTGAACTGTTTTTCTAATTGTTTTTCACAATTTTCAATCAATTTAACATCTATCATAATCTTCAACTATCCTTTTAGCAAGTTTTTCGGGTGTATCTGGTGTGAGATATATTAAGTTTGGCATTTTCTTAAAGAAAGTTATTTGCCTTTTTGCGTAGTGGCGCGTTGCTAACTTAATTTGCTCCTTAAGTTGCTCTAAATCAATGTTTCCCTTTATATATTCTAGCGTTTCTTTGTATCCGATGCCTTGCATACATTGGCTAAACTCATCATAGCCTTTCTCAATAAGTCCTTT
This sequence comes from Christensenellaceae bacterium, assembly GCA_045645305.1. Classification (GTDB taxonomy): domain Bacteria; phylum Bacillota; class Clostridia; order Christensenellales; family Borkfalkiaceae; genus UBA1259. The sequence goes on along the minus strand of JAZRIO010000006.1, from coordinate 47,920 downwards.
AACTTCGTCAATAAGACCATTCTCTACCATAATATCCACTCTTTTGTTTATTCTTTGGTAAAGTTCTTCTCTCGGGAAGTCAATAGAGTATGCTAAATACTCATATTTAGGTGTCATATCATCAACTATGTCCGACTTTTTACTGCCGTTTTCGTAAATCTCTAATGCTCTAATCACGCGTTTAATGTCGTTATAGTGAAGTTTTTCGGCACTTTCCTTGTCTTTTTCTTTCAAAATGTTATACACATATTCGTTGCCGAACTCTAAAGCAAGCGCCTTGTACTTTTCTCTTGCTTCGGTATTCTCTCCGCCTTTTCCATAAGATAGGTCGTATAAAAGTGAGTTTATATAAAAGCCTGTGCCACCACATATTACCGGCACCTTCCCCTTGCTTAAAATTTCTTCTAAAACAGGGTTTGCAAGGCTTTTATAATCGCTTACGGTAAAAGCATTATCATCTGGCAAATGCACATCAATTAGGTGGTGTATAACGCCCTGCATTTCTTCTTTTGTGGGTTTTGCCGTGCCGATATCTAAACCTTTATAAATATACATAGAATCGGCTGAAATTACTTCAGTATCCAAAAGTTTAGCGCACTCTACTGCTAGAGCAGTTTTTCCTGAAGCGGTTGGCCCACATATTATTATAATTTTTCTTAAAGAATTCTCTTGAACCATTTATCTATTTCCGTTCTAGTTATTTTTACAGCAACAGGTCTACCGTGCGGACATTTTAAACCGATATTTTCTTTTAACACGTCAATTAAATTGGTAATTTGAATTTCAGTGAGCTTATCCCCCGATTTTATTGCCGCTTTGCAGGCTTTTTGTGCCAATTTTTCGGCAAGCAAATCGTTTATAGTGAGAGATTTAAAGGTGTTTAAGTCGGCTAAAACTGATGAGAAGAATTTTTCAAGATTAATATCCGCCAAAAAGGTTGGAAGTGCTGAAATCTTGAAAGAATTTTTGCCAAACTCGCTCATTTCAATGCCCATTTTATTAAAAATTGAACATTTTTCAAGTAAAAATGCGTATTCTTCGTTATTAACATTTAACACATAAGGCAATAATAAAGGTTGAGTTACGATTAAATTATCCTTGTATTGTGCATTGATTTTATCAAATAAAATACGCTCATGTGCCGCGTGTTGGTCAACAAAATATAAATCAACACCATCATCTAAAATCAAATAAGTTTGCAAAACTTGTCCAACATATGTAAAGTCTCGTTCGATTTTTATTGATTCTTGTTTAAGTTCTTGCTCTTTTTTTGCTTGTTTTTCCCTATCAAGTTTTTCTAAAAATGCTTTATTTTCGGCAAAAATATCAACTGCTGGTTCTGATTCAACCTTTCTAAACTCTGTTAAACTTTCCGCTTTTTTGCTATCACAAAATACAACACTGCCTAAATCATATTTAATATTAGATGCGGTATAAGTTGTTGTTAAATCAGGTTTTTTAGGTGTTTCTTTCGTATTATGTGTAACATAATTTATGTTAATATCGTTATTGTTTTGCTCGTTTTTAGTGACAATATTAAGTGCCTCACTACTGCCATCTAATACTTTAGATATTGTTGAGTATAGAGTGCCGTAAATTATTTGATTATTTGAAAATCTGACATCTAGTTTGTTGGGGTGAACATTAACATCTACTATTTCCGTTGGCAAACCTAAAGATAGAACATAAAAAGGATATTGTCTTTTCATAAGGTATGACGCATACGCATTAGATATCGCGGAAGAAACAGTTTGATTAACGATATATCTTCCGTTAATAAACATTGTTTGGTATGTCCTATTCCCTTTAGTGAAGTGGTGTTTACCGATATATCCTTTAATTTTTATTCCGTGTCTTTCGGTATCTATGTAAAAACACTCATTAATGGTTTCAACACCGTAAATACAAGCCATTGCCGAGTCAAAACCATCGCCATAAGATTGATAAATAGTTTTGCCGTCAGCAATATACTTAAAGGCAATATCGGGGTTGCCGAGTATAAAGCGCGCCACAACTGAAGAAATCTCCCCTTCTTCGGAACGCGGTGTTTTTAGGAATTTTTCGCGCACGGGAGTATTAAAGAATAAGTTATTTACAGTAATTATCGTGCCGTCAATCATACCGCAATCGGTAATATCGCTAATATCTCCGCCATCTGCTTGAATTTTTGCGCCCAAAGTTTGAGATTGGGGTTTTGATTCGATAGATATTTTTGATACCGATGCAATGCTTGCAAGCGCTTCCCCACGGAAACCTAGCGAAGCAATATTATCAAGGTCTTTTAGGGTTGTAATTTTGCTAGTCGCGTGTGGCAAAAGAGCCTTTTTGAGTTCGCTTTTTTCAATACCAGAGCCGTTATCGGTAATTTTAATAGAAGATATTCCCCCTTCTTCAATTTCGATAACAATATTTTTTGCGCCTGCATCTATTGAGTTTTCAACAAGTTCCTTTACAACTGAAGCGGGTCTTTCCACCACTTCGCCAGCGGCAATACGGTTGTAAATTTTACTGCTTAAAAGATTAATTTTGCTCATACATTATTCCTTATCGCTAACTTTTTCGTGTAAGTCTAAAAGAAGATTAAAGGCTTGGATTGGAGTAAGATTATTAACATCAACATCTTTAATAATTCTTTCCGTTTCAGAAAGAGTCGGTTTTTCAATAGGTTTATTGTCTGAAATTTTTACCTTACCTTTGGTAATATCAGATTTTTCAAGTCTTTTAAGTATTTCTCTTGCCCTTTCTGTAACCGATTTATTTATACCTGCAAGTTCAGCAACTTCAATACCAAAACTCTTATTTGTTCCGCCCCTTGCAATCTTTCTTAAGAAGATAATGCCGTTTTGCATCTCTTTTACTGAAACTTTATAGTTCTTTACTCCGTCAAGCACGCCTTCAAGTTCGGTAAGTTCGTGATAGTGGGTTGCAAACAAGGTTTTAGCACCGATTTTTTCAGTAATGCTCTCAACAACCGCCCAAGCAATACTAAGTCCATCGTAAGTGCTTGTTCCCCTACCGATTTCATCTAAAATAAGCAAACTGTTTTTGGTCGCATTATGTAAAATGTTTGCGACTTCGGTCATTTCAACCATAAAGGTGCTTTGATCGGATATAAGGTTATCACTTGCGCCAATACGCGTAAATATCTTGTCTGTCAAAGGAATTTCCGCTTCTTTCGCCGGCACAAACGAACCGATGTGCGCCATTAATGTTATAAGTGCTATTTGGCGCATATAAGTGCTTTTTCCCGCCATATTTGGGCCGGTTAAAATCATTGTTCTATTTTCATTGCTATCTAAAGCGCAATCGTTTGGCACAAATTTTTGTTTTGAAATCGCCTCTACTACAGGGTGTCTTCCATCGATAATATTAAGTCTTTTATCGGCAGGTAAAATACTTGCTTTTACATAAGAGTTTTCTCTTGCAACGGTAGATAATGATAAAACCGCATCAAGAGTTGCAATTGCATCAGCAGTTTCTTTTAATTGTGGAATTTGTTGCGCTAAAAATTCTTTAATTTCGTTAAACAACCTATTTTCAAGGCTAAGCGCGCGCTCTTCACAAGATAAAAGTTTGCTTTCTAATTCTTTTAATTCTTCAGTAACATATCTTTCGGCATTAGCAAGCGTTTGACGGCGTTCATACTCGTAAGGAACTTTGTCCTTAAACGATTTAGACACTTCTATATAATAGCCGAACACGCGGTTATAACTGATTTTAAGGGTTTTAATGCCTGTGTTCTCGCGTTCTCTATTTTCAATGGTGGCAAGCATTGCCTTGCTATTTTTGCTTAAACTTTTAAGTTCATCAAGTTCTTGATTATACCCTTCCTTGATGAAACCACCGTCCTTAAGCATATTGGGACAGTCTTCATCAATAGCGCGAGAAATTAAATCTACTATGCTAGAATAATCGTATAATTTATCTGAAACATCGGCAATAAGCGTGGAGTTTATGCCAAGTAATTGGAATTTAATATTCGGCAAAACTTCTAACGAATTTTTAAGCGCCAAACAATCTTTAGGCATAAAATTGTTATTTGAAATTTTACCCGTTAACCGGCCCACATCTTTAACCGAAGATAAAAAGTTTGATAGGCTTTGTCTAATAAGCGTGTTGTTATATAAACTTTCAACACCTTCTAAACGATAGTTAATTTGTTCGATATTATTTAAGGGTGAAAGTATCCAACTTTGAAGTTTTCTCGCCCCCATACTTGTTCTGGTTTTATCTAAAAGCCACAAAAGAGAGCCGTATCTCTTACCATCTTTTAAGGTTTTAACAAGTTCAAGGTTTCTAATAGCATTAACATCAAGCATCATTGTATCGCCTGAACACTCGTTTTTAATGCCGTTAAAGTTTACAAGCGCGTGTTTTTGCGTTTGTTTTAAGTATGATATAAGGGCACCAGCAGCCGAAATTGAAGCCTTTTCGTTTTCAATACCAAACGGCTCTAAAGTCAACAACTTAAACTGTTCTTCTAAAGCATTTCTTGCGTGTTGGTGTGAAAATTGACTTTCAGTAAAGGTTGAAAAATTCGGCAAAATGCCGTATTTAACAAGGGGTGCTTGGTTAAATATATCAAATGCTTTTTGGTTAGATATAATTTCAACGGGCGCAACCTTAACCATTGTATCCATAAGTTCAGAAAGGGCATTTTCTCCCGAAAAAGCGCGCACAAAAAATTCGCCTGTGGTTATGTCTGCCCAAGAAAAAGCACTCTTTTCCGCATCGACAAAAACACTGCCGATAAAGTTATTTGTTCTGTCATCAATTAATTCGTTTGAAGTAACAGTTCCCGCGGTTACAATCTTAACAACATCGCGCTTAACCAACTCTTTACCGCCCGGTGGAGTAAGTTGCTCGCAAATAGCAACCTTTTCCCCTAACGAAACGAGTTTTGATATATAGAGTTCAGCCGCGTGAAAAGGAACACCGCACATAGGCGCGCGTTCTTCAAGCCCACAATCTCTGCCCGTTAAGGTTAAATCAAGAAGTGAAGAAGCCTTAACAGCGTCTTCAAAAAACATTTCGTAAAAATCGCCAAGTCTATAAAAAATTATACAATCTTTGTAATTTTCTTTAACCTGCAAATAATGTTGCATCATTGGTGAAAGTGCCATATTCTACCTTCCCTACACAAGTTCTCCTAAAAGTGAAATTCCGCCCGTTTTGGTAATTTTAACGTTAACGAATTCCCCAACTAAATTGCTATCCGACTTAAAGTAAGCCATTCTGCCATAGGTATCTCTACCGAGATACATTTTCTTTTTATCATCAAAACCTTCACAAAGAATTTCAACAGTTTTTCCTAAATAAAGTTTGGATTGTTCTCTATTTGTTTCATTTTGAAGGTCAATTAACCTAACTATCCTATCTTTAGAAGTTTCTTCATCAATTTGACCGTCCATTTTGGCAGCGGGTGTTCCCTTTCGTTTAGAATAAATAAAGGTAAACGCGCCAGAGAAACCTACACTTTTAACAAGATCAACAGTGTCTAAAAAGTCTTCTTCCGTTTCGGTTGGGAAACTTACCATAATATCAGTTGTAATTGCAACATCAGGTATGTATTTACGGAGAATATCTACCTTTTCAAAATAATCTTCACGCGTGTATTTTCTATTCATCAACTTCAAAATTCTATTAGAGCCTGCTTGAACGGGCAAGTGCACCGATTTACAAGTTTTATCACTTTCAGCAACGGCTTTAACTAATTTTTCCGTTAAGTCTTTGGGGTGATTTGTCATAAAGCGCAAACGGAATTTGCCTTCAATTTTAGATATTTCACTAATAAGTGTGGCGAAATCAACGTTTTCAAGGTCGTTTCCGTAAGAGTTTACGTTTTGACCAAGCAAGGTAATTTCCTTGTATCCTTCATTTATCAACTCTCTGCACTCATTAACAATATCGCTCATTTGCCTACTGCGTTCGCGCCCCCTAACATAAGGAACGATACAATAGGTGCAAAAATTGTTGCAACCATAGGTAATGTTTACCCAAGCATTTGGGTAACTTGTCCTTGTCTTTGGCGTACCCTCTTTGATTTTGTCTTCCTTTTCTAAAACTTCAATAACGCTCTTTTTTTGCAAGAGTTTTTGGTCAAAAAGTTTGCCAAAATCTTCAAGGTTGTGTGTGCCAAAAATGATATCGATAAACGGAAAGGTTTGGTGAAGTTTAGAAGCAAAATCTTTTTGTTGCGTCATACAACCACCAACGGCAATAATAAGGTTTTTGTTTTTGGCTTTTAACTTCTTTAATGCGCCAATATTGCCTTCCGCGCGGTCTTCAGCATTTTCTCTAATGCAACAAGTGTTAAAAACTATTACATCCGCTTCCTTTTCGTTTTCAGTTTGAACATATCCACGATCGGATAAAATTCCACCGATTTTTTCCGACTCGTGTAAGTTCATTTGACAGCCATAGGTTATAATTTTGAATTTCTTTTCGCTATTAATATAATTATCCATACTAGATATAATATATTATAATTTAAAATTTGTCAATTTTAATCGACATAAAAGAATATAAATTTTGCACATTTACATACTAACTTTGTATGAGAAAATGGCTTAAAATTCTACTTTTTACCCTTGGAAGTTTTGTTATTATGATAGTTGGAGTGTTAACTTACGCAAATATTTTAACATTTAACGAAAAAATCGATGAAAAGAAGTTCGTAAACCCATCGAGAGCGGTTATATATTACACCGATGATGGCGAAGTTTTATCTGAACGCTCAAAAGGCGTTGAGGTTGTGGAAATTAGCGATATAAAAAAGCATACACAAAATGCATTTATCGCCATAGAAGATAAAAGGTTTTACTCTCACAATGGTGTAGATAAAAAAAGGCTTGTTGGCGCAGTTGTTAATAATATAAAATCACTATCATTTAAGGAAGGCGCATCAACAATTACCCAACAACTCATAAAAAACACCCACCTATCGGGTGAAAAGACAATAAAAAGAAAACTTGCTGAGATAAAACTTGCAAAGAAGTTAGAGAAAAAATTTACTAAAAAAGAAATTTTGGAAAAATACCTTAATACCATATACTTTGGTGATAATTGCTACGGCATCGCTTCGGCATCAAAGCACTATTTTGATAAAAACGTGCAAGAATTAACCATAAACGAGAGTGCAATTTTGGCGGGAGTTATTAAATCACCGCAAAAATATTCCCCAACTAAAAACGTAGATAACTGTATTGATAGAAAAAACACTGTACTAAAAGCAATGTTTAATCAGGGATTTATTAGCGAAAGTGAATATAAAAATAATTGTGCATTAGGAGTTAAAACAAAAACTTTATCCACAAAAAAACTATATGATTCTACCTATTTTATCGACAAAGAAATCTCTAATACAATAGAAAAATCGCCTTACTTTGGGGATTTGGTGGAAGTTTATACAGGTGTTAATATTAGGTGTGAAAACATCTTGAAAAATGCTGTGGACAACATTGATATAAATGCTTATAAAAGCGCTATTTTAATGGATAAAAACGGAAAAATTATTGCGTACTCTTCTAATATTGGTGATGTTAATAGACAAATGGGCTCTATTCTAAAACCTTTGTCGGTTTATGCCCCTGCTATCGAAGAAAACGTTGTTGATTCTTTCACAATGGTTAGCGATGAAAGGTGCAATTTTAATGGTTATTCCCCATCAAATTATAACAATAGGTATTACGGGAAGTTGTCGGTAAAAGATGCGCTTGCAAATAGTTCTAACACGGTTGCGGTTAAAATATTAAATTCTTTGACAGTAAATAAGTCAGTAAATTACTTGCAAAAAATGAATTTTAATATATCTAATAACGACCGTGCTTTAACACTTGCGTTAGGTGCTACCGAACAAGGCGGTAAATTGTCAAACGTTGTTGCATCATATAGCACATTTTTAAGTGGCGGTTATTACACATCTCCACACTCGGTAATAAATATGCGTTTAGGCGGTAAAGTTGTTGATAAAAATGTTAATAAAAGAATAGTTTTTTCAAGTGATAGTGCTTATATTGTTGCTGATATGTTAAAAGAAACTGTTAAAAGCGGAACAGCAAAAAAATTATCAACACTTCCCTTTCCTGTTTATGCAAAAACGGGAACGGTTGGGGATAAAAACGGAAATAGTGACGCGTACACCGTGTCATTTACAGATAAATATATTTTAGGAGTGTGGATTGGTGCAAAAGATGAGGAAAAACTTTCCAACAATATAACTGGTGGATCACTTCCTACTACAATATCAAAAAATATTTGGGAAGAAATTTACAAATCAATCCCTTATCCAGATGAAATTGAAATGCCAAACACTGTACAAAAAATAAATATAGATAAAATCAGTTTTGATAACGACGGTAAAGTTGTTTTAGCCGATAAAATCGCACCAAAACGATTTGTTAAGGAAGTATTGGTTAAAAAATCAGCAATGCCAAACGCAGTGTCAACGCGCTTTTCTTCCCCAAAAATAGAAAAACCTATTTTATCAGTAAAAAACAATGAAATAATTATACGATTATGTCAGATAGAATATATAAATACAAGGATATATAAAGCGTGCGATAATAAGATTGAATTAATTTTTGACAGTGCAAACAACAACGCGCTAGAAATTATAGACAATAATCTTATAGAAGATAAAATTTACGAGTATTATGTTATTCCCTACTATAGAGATTTAGAAAATATTGAGCATTTTGGTGAAAGAATTTATATCGGGACAATAAAAACGCCGAGATACAATCTCGGCGAATATTGGATAGATGAAATATAATTATAAAACGTATTTTTCAACTTTTTTGAAGGCTTCTTCAATAAGTCCTTCAACGTCTAATTTGCTTTCCGCTTTCTTTACCCTTTCTAAATTAGGTTTAATCGCGGGGAATTTTGGTAAGAATACCGTGCAACAATCTTCATAAGGAAGAATTGAAGTTTCGTAAGTATCGATTTTTCTTGCGATATCAATAATATCGATTTTATCAAAACATACGAGCGGGCGAAGAACAGGCATAGATACGACTGAGTTAGAAGAAGTCATACTTTCAATCGTTTGGCTTGCAACTTGGCCTAAACTTTCCCCCGTGATAATTGCTTGGTCACCTTGTTGAATTGCAAGGCGTTCTGCAATGCGCATCATAAAACGGCGCATAAGCGTTATCATAAATTCTTCAGGGCAATGCTTGTGAATTGCTTCTTGAATATGGGTAAACGAAACAACGTAAAGGTTTATTCCCCCATTATATTCGCCCACCTTTTTAGCAAGTTCAATAACCTTTTCCTTTGCCGCTTCGCCAGTATACGGGAAACTGTGGAAATGCAAGCAATCAAGTTTCATACCGCGCTTTGCCGTCATATAACCGGCAACAGGGCTATCAATACCGCCAGAAATAAGTAAAAGTCCTTTGCCAGCAGAGCCAACAGGCATACCGCTTAAGCAATGCTCAATCTCGGTATAAACAAAGGTTTTACCATCTTCTCTAATGTCAACATACACACAAAAAGACGGGTCAGTAACATCAACTGATATTTTTCCGCCATAGAGTTCTAAAAGTCTTCCGCCCAAAAGTCTTGAAGTTTCCATTGAGTTGGGCGAAAAAGTTTTATCCGCTCTATTTGTAATAACCTTAAAAGATCCTTCCTTTTCGGCAACGAGAGTTTTTGTGGCATCGAAAATGTTTTCAAAAGTACTTTCTACTACAAGTGCTTTTGAAAAAGTGTGTATTCCCGCGATTTTATGAAGTTTTTCAACGATAATATCGTAATCACACTCATCAAAGTTTTCAATCAAGTATCTGCTGTGCATAGCAACAAAATCACACTTGATATCTTTAAGCGACCTTTTAATGTTTTCTTTAAGCAATTTTTCAAAAAAACTGCGGTTTTTTCCCTTTAAATGTATTTCGCAATACCTAATAATAATAGCGCTATTCATCATGATAAAATTCCTTTTAATTTTTCAACAGTTGTGTTTAATATTTTAGTAAATTCCACCGCTTCTTCCATTGTTGAGTCAACGGAAAAACTAATTCTAATCACTCCATCAAGCACTTCTTTTTTATATCCACATGCTTCTATTACCCTACTAAATCTATTTTTAGATGAACAAGCCGAGCCGTTGCCGATAATAATACTTTCACTCTCAAGCGAGTGCATAACAACCTCTCCACGGAGTCCTTTTGCTGAAACGGTTAATATATAAGGACTACTATTTTCACCCGAAATAACGGTAAATATATCCTTATTTAAGCCATTTAATATATAGTTTTTAATTTCAGCGGTCTTAATATAGTTTTCTTTTAAGTTTTGATATTTTTCCATAGCGGCATATTCAAAAACTTTTATACCGAAAACGTTTTCCGTTCCGCTTCTTAAATCGTTTTCTTGTCCACCGCCAAAAATCATCGGCGATAAATTAACACCTTTTTTTCTAATAAGCGCGCCAACACCTTTAAGTCCGTTAATTTTATGCGCGCTAATAGAGTAAAGGTCAATTTCCTTGCCTATTTTATACTCTAATTTGCCGTATGCTTGCACCCCATCAACGTGAACTATGGTTTTAGGATTGATTTCTTTAATCTTTTTTGCGATAGCATTAACGTCGTTTATCGCACCCGTTTCATTGTTGACATGAACAATGGATAAAAAATCAACTTTGTTGTTTTTTGCAAAATCATATAACAAATTAGTGTCAACACTACCATCTTGATTAAGGCCAATAAATTCAACCTTATGCCCTCTATTTTTAAGTTCTAAAAAACTCTTATATACGGCAGAGTGTTCGCCTTTATCGGTAACAAAAGTTCCACGCTTAACCGAGCAAAAAATTGCCATATTGTCACTTTCAGACCCGCAAGACGTAAATATTAATTCGTGGTTTAATGCTCCAATATTTTTAAGCAAATATTCGCGCGCACTCTTTATTTCACGCGCGCAATTCAACCCGCCTGAATACAAAGTAGACGGATTAAAAAAGTGTTCCCTATTAAAGATTTCCGCCTTTTCGATTGCCGTTTTTGACGGCATTGTTGTTGCGGCATTATCGAAATAAATCATTTTATTTCCTCGTCAAGTATGCTTTTTCCTTTACTAAATTTTAGCACGTTTATTAAAAAGTTTTGTGTGCATTCTATAACATACATTGTAGTTTGTCCACCTAAATTTACAAGTAAATAATAAAAATCTTTACCCGTCATAGGAAGTTCGTTTTTAGTTAAAACTTCGGTCACAATAGTTTCCCTTTCTAAGTATTGATAGAAGGTTTTACTACCAACCTTGCCCATTTTTTCAATATCGGTTGCTTCAAATTTTGTGATAAACTTGCGGTTTTTATGTTTGATTACTTTTGAAAATCTTATTGAACCATTAACAAAAACATAATCGTATTCAACAAAGAACTTGTTTTTAAATTTAATCGATAAAAAACCTAAAAGTATTAATAAAACTATTGGCACCACAACAAAAATAGCCTTTAAAATCCACGAGACACTAGAAGTGTAAACCCAAGCGGGCGCAAAAACAAGTATCCACGGAAAAATCAGCATAAACGATATGATTGAAAGCACCAAAAAAACATTGTGCTTAAGCGCTGCCGATTTAAAATTTATTAGAGTTGATGATTCTTCATAAAGAACTTCTCTCATTTTGTCCACCTTTTTGATAATATTAGCGCAAAGTAAAAAAATTATTTTAACTTTATAATAGTAACGCCGTTTTCCCCTTCGCCATACTTACCGCGCCTAAACTCTAAAACATTTTTGTCGGTTTTCAAGTATTCTCTTATAGTTTTAAGCAAAATTCCTTCGCCAACTCCGTGAATAACTTTTATCTCTTCAATATTATTCAGTATTGCTTGGTCAATAAAGTTTTGAACTTCAGTAAGTGCTTCTAAAGAAGTTTTTCCAACAACATTTATTTCAGTTTTTGGAAGATAATTTGCAGTTTTTTTGTAAATTTGCACCTTCTCGGGCTTTTCTTTAACTATTTCTTGATTGAAAATATCCTTTATTTTTACAACTGTTTTAATATCGCCAACTAAAACTTCGGCTTCGCCCTTTTTCTCGCGAACGGATAAAACCTTTGCATAACCACCGAGAGATTTGACATACACTTTTCCGCCAACTTTTAACTCTTCGGCTTTGGTTTTTATCATTTCAATCGGCCTATCATCATTATCCGCAGTCAAATAACGGCTGTTTTTTAAGCGATTTTTAAGTTCACTCGCACGGAAAACTTCTTTACTCTCTAAACCAACCGTTTTAAGGATTTTTTTAAGTTCATCGATAATTTCTTCGGCTTCGGCAAGTTTATCGGCAACAATTCTTTTTGTTTCTTGCTTTGCATTTTGATAAACTTTATCTCTTTCCGCGCGGAGTTTTTCCTTTTCTTCGGTAACTTTTTTAAGTTCAACTTCCTTTTCCGCTTTGATTTTTTCTAATTCTTCGGCGATTCTTTCGCTCTCTCGCCTACTTTCTTCGGCTTTTTTAAGTACATTTTCAAAACTAATCTTTTTGTCGGAAAGTTGTAAAAGCGCATCTCTTATAATTTGCTCATCTATTCCTAAAACCTTGGCAATATCAATGGCGTTTGAACTACCTGGGATACCAATGTTTAATTTATACAATGGACGCAAAGAACTTGCATCAAACTCCATTGAAGCATTTTCAATTTTTTTAGATTCTATCGCAAACTCTTTAAGTTTTGAGTAGTGCGTGGTGATAATTCCATAGCAATTTTTTTGCAATAGTTTTTTTATAATAGCAAGCGCTAGCGCACTGCCTTCTTCTGGGTCGGTGCCAGCACCAATTTCATCAATTAAAACAAGGCTTTTATCATCAACATTGTTAATGATATTTATAATGTTTTTTATGTGCGATGAAAAAGTTGATAAACTTTGCTCAATGCTTTGTTCATCACCAATATCACAGTAAATATTGTTAAATACGGATATTTTGCTTTGGTCATCAGCAGGGATATAAAGCCCACTCATCGCCATAGCAACAAAAAGCCCCGTGAGTTTTAACGTAACTGTTTTTCCGCCCGTATTTGGGCCTGAAATTAGCAAAAAGTTATAGTCAAAACCAAGTTTAACCGATACAGGAATAACCTTATCTTTACTAATTAACGGGTGTCTACCCCTATTTATCTCAACAATTCCATCAGCATTAAGGTCGGGTTTAGTACATTTATTCTTAAACGAATATTCCGCCCTTGCAAAAATGCCGTCAAGTTCAACAAGGTTTTCAGCATTATACCTTATCGCATCAGACATATATGATATTTTTGAAGAAAGTTCGAACAAAATTCTATGGATTTCTTCGGCTTCATCAAAGAGTGCGCGTTTAAGGTCGTTATTCAACTCCATAACGTGTTCAGGCTCGATAAACACTGTAGAACCCGATGAAGATTGGTCGTGAATAAAACCTTTAACAAATCCCCTATATTCGCTCTTAACCGGTATAACGTATCTATCTTGGCGCATTGTTACAACGCTATCTTGAAGATATTTGCTTAAATTACCGCGCATATAAGAGTTAAGTTCGCGCCTAATTCTTGCGTTAATATTGATAATGCTTTTCCTTATCGAGTAGAGTTTTGGCGAAGCATTGTCACTTATCTCATCTTCAGAGATTATAATAGATGCAACTTCATTTTCAAAGTCGATATTAGTAAAAAGTCTATCGACAATTTGTTTGATTTCGGTAAGAGTGTTATCGTTTACTGAATTTACCGCAGTTTTTATAATTCTTGCGCTTTTAAGGTTAGAAACAACACGCAAAATCTCGGCAGGATTTAAGCATCCGCCAATATCAACGCGTTTCAACTCATCGGTAACGTCATCAAAATAATAAACCGAGCCAATGCTATGTGTATATAAATATTTATAGGCCTCTTCGGTTTTTTTGAGCAAGTTTTCAACTTCAATAAGCGCGGTTAAAGGCACGAAAGAACGTAATTCTTCTTTCGTTTTGTTTAGAACGGCATAATTAGCAACGTCTGCTATAATTTTGTCGTATTCAATTGCCTTTAACGTCTTATTTGAAATCATTATCTAAGTTCAGCGCCTAATTTTTCGTTTAATGCTTTAAGAATGTTTTGAATAGTTTGGTCAATCTCTTCAAGGTTAAGCGTTCTATCTACCGAAACAAAGGTAAGGTTAAATGCCATACTCTTTTTACCTTCAGCAATTTGATCACCAGTGTAAATATCGAAAAGTTTAACATCTTCGAGATATTCCCCTGCGCTATTTTTAATAAGATCAACCATATCTCCCCAAGCAACACTCTTGTCTACCGCAATAGCAAGGTCGCGTTCAACAACGGGGAATTTTGAAATTTGCTTAAACACAACTTTTCCATCAAAATGCGCCTTTAACAAGTCGTATTTAATCTCGCCAACGTAAACGCGTTTATCAATGTCAAGTTTATCGGCAATGCTCGGCAACAATTCGCCAAAATAACCAACAACTTCGCCATTAACAACAACGTTTGCACTTCTAGTTGGGTGCATACAAGCCTTATCACAAGGTTGATATTTAACTTCAGCGGTAGGCGCAAAGTTAGAAAGCAAATCTTCAACAACGCCTTTTATCGAGAAGAAATCTTCATTTTCGCCAAACAAACCGAGTGATACAACTTGATTTTCATCGGGAAGTTCGGTTAAAGGCAAACTCTTGGGTTGATAACTTTTTGCAAACTCAAAAAGTCTTCCTTCTTGATTCTTTCTCTTGATATTGCCCGCTAAAATTCTGCACATTGACGGAAGAAGTGAAGTTCTCATAACCGATAAGTCTTCGCCAAGCGGATTCATAATTTTAATGTACTTATATTCATCGCTATTCTTATCGAAGCCAAACAAGTCGTATTCCTTTTCGGAAACGAACGAATAAGTGATAATTTCGTTAAAGCCGTAACCTGTTAACAGGGTCTTAAAATCAGCAATTTTCTTTTGCTCATCATTGAGTCCGCCAGCGGTAATTCTTGCGGTTTTAAGAAGTGTGGGCTCGATATGTTCATATCCATATTCCCTAATGACTTCTTCAGCAAGGTCTGGGTAGTCTTCAATATCATCGCGATAAAGGGGTGCAGTAACTGTGATATTATCCCCGTCGATTTCAACTGCAAAGTTTAATCTTGTAAGGGTGTTTTCAATAACGCCTTTCGGCACGTCGATACCCAATACTCCATTAATTTTGCTAATAGTTGTTTTGATAACCTTATTTTCAATCTTCTCAAACAAAAGGTCATAGTTATCTTCGGCAATTTCACCCATACCGAGTTCTTGAACCAAGTGAAGCGCTCTCTTTAAGCCAACTTCGGCAGAGTTTGCGTCAATGCCCTTTTCATAGCGAGAAGAAGCATCTGTTCTTTGACCTAAAAGTCTTGCCGTTTTTCTTACATTATCTCTTGCAAATTTTGCACATTCGAAAATAACATCTTTGGTGGTTTCTTTAATTTCACTATTAAGTCCACCCATAACACCTGCAAGTGCAACCGGTTTGTTGCTATCACAAATAACAAGGTTATTTTGGGTTAAATTAAACTCTTTTTCATCGAGAGTTATAATCTTTTCACCATCGTTTGCTCTACGAACGATAATTTCATTTCCTTCTAAATCGTTAAGGTCAAACGCGTGCATAGGTTGTCCAATTTCTAAAAGAACGTAGTTTGTAACATCGACGATATTAGATATTGACCTTAAACCCATGCGGAAAAGCCTTTTCTTCATCCACATTGGTGATTCGCCAATTTTGAGGTTTTTAACATAGTGCGCCATATATCTCGGGCACAAATCGGGTGCTAAATCGCTAACCTTAATGGTGTTTTTAGTAGAAACACCCTTTGTTGCAACATAATCATATTTAGGCTCTTTAATGGGTTTATCTAAAACTGCAGCAACTTCCCTTGCAAGTCCTAAAATCGACTGACAATCAGGGCGGTTTGCCGTAACGTTTATGTCAAATATAATGTCTTCAATACCCAAAACTTCTTTTACTTCCGCACCTAAAGGATAATCTTCTTTTAAGATTAAAATCCCGTTAACTGAAGCGCCAGGATAGAAGTCGTCATTAATACCAAGTTCTTCCCCTGAACAGAACATACCGAAAGACGGAAGTCCACGGAGTTGACCGTTATAAATGTGCTCCCCATTGAAAAGTGTTGACCCATCAAGAGCAACAGGAACTAAAGCCCCTTCAAAAATATTTGTAGCAGCCGTTATGATTTGAAGATTGCCGTATTTACCCGCATCGATTTGTGTAACGGTAAGTTTATCAGCATTTGGGTGCTTTTCGGTCTTTAAGATTTTGGCAACAACAATTTTATCAATATTTTTGCCATAATAAATAGTTTCTTCTACTTCTAAACCGCAAGAAAAGAGTTTTCTCTCTAATTCTTCAGGCGTAATGTCTATATCTACGTATTCTTTTAACCAAGAAAGTGGTGCTTTCATAATTATCTCCTATCAAATTGTTTTAAGAACTTAACGTTGTTTTCAAACAAAGTTCTAATATCGGTGATGCCGTATTTAATCATAGTTACTCTTTCAATACCAAGCCCAAAAGCAAGTCCCGAATACTCGTTAGAATCAATACCGCAGTTTTCAAGCACTTTTTTGTTTACGATACCAGCGCCAAGAATTTCTATCCAGCCTGTACCCTTACACAAACTACAACCTTTTCCGTGGCACTTTGAACAAGTTACGTCAACTTCAACACTCGGCTCGGTAAACGGGAAGTATGAAGGGCGCAAGCGCGTTTTTGTTTGTTTATCAAACACGAGTTTAACAAACTCATCTAAAAGACCTTGCAAGTCGCAAAGAGAAATTCCCTTATCAACAACCAAACCTTCGCATTGGTGGAACATTGGTGAGTGTGACGCGTCGTCATCAGAGCGGTATACTCTACCGGGGCTTAAAATTTTGATGGGCGGATTTTTCTTTTCCATTACCCTAATTTGGCCCGTTGAGGTTTGTGACCTTAAAACCACGTCTTCATCAATATAGAAGGTATCTTGCATATCTCTTGCGGGGTGATCTTTGGGGATATTTAATGCTTGGAAGCAATAATAGTCCGTTTCGATTTCAGGGCCTTCAAAAATCTCAAAACCCATACCTGAGAATGCGTTGATAATTTCGTTTTTAACGATATTTATAGGGTGCAAATTACCCGTTTTAGGTTTTTTGCCGGGGAGAGTGATATCGATTGCTTCCTTTTGGAATTTTTCTTGCAATTCTTTTTCTTTAAGACCTTGCTCTTTTTGATCAAAAATCTCGCCAACTTCAACCTTTAAATCGTTGACCATTTTACCAAATTCCGAGCGTTGTTCAGCCGGAATATCTTTCATACCGCGAAGAAGTGCGGTAATTTCGCCACTTTTACCAAGATACTTAACCTTTAAATCGTTAAGTTCGCGCGTTGATTGAACTTTTTCAACTTCCGCAACAGCATTGCTTTTAATAAGCGTAAATTTTTCTTGCATAATTCCTCCTAAAAAATAAACGACACCCCTAACTTTAGGGCGTCGTTAACGCGTTACCACCTAATTCGATTGATAAACACCAATCCTCATTATCCTATAACGGAGATTACCCGATGCTACCTACTAAAATTTTCAGCGCACAACTCCAAAGTGAAACGGTAAGATTTTCAACCGTGAACGCCTTTCAGCCACGAGCGTTCTCTCTATAACGGCAAACAAAAATCCCCAATCTTTTTCATCGTTTTAGTTTATTATATATAATAAATTAAAAATTGTCAACGAAAAAGAGTGTTTTAGATGATTTTAGTTAAGAAAATAGTTTGCTTCCAAAATAAATTTCTGGCACTTTTCCCACTAAAACACTTTCACTAATTAAAACTTCGGTATTAAGGGCAACAACTTCTTTATGAAGCGTTAAATTTATCTTAACTTCAGCAGTAACATTTATGTAAATTGAGTGTAAAGTTTGGTTTATTCCAACCGATGTAAATTCAGAAAAGAACTGACAATTAACCCCCGATACTGAACAGGTTTTAAGTTGAACAATTTTGCCATATCCCGACAAGATTTGAAAACCAAAAAACGATAGTAATGGTATAGGGATTCCACTATTTAACATTTCGGCTAAATTGCTTTGTGTTTTTTCAACAATTTCCCTACTTAATAGGTTGATTTTATAAGAGTTTGCTGTTAACAAAACTATATCGCCATTTGCGTTTTCTTTTATAGAAATTAAATCGGTATATTTAATTCCATCTTGTAGAGTGTTAAGCACGGCAATATTTACCGCTTTCGTGCTATATGAATAGGCATAATCGCCACATATTCCACTCACAACCCTAACCACCGTTCTTTTATAGTAAAAAAATATCGAAAATACTATTAAAAAAGCAAGAAAAATGGAAAAACACCGCTTAAATTTTCCTTTGCGGTGTCTTTTATAATAAATATTTTTATCTGTACACTCTATCATACATTAGTTTATTCTTAACTAATTCTTTTTAGACTTTGACTTAAAAATAAGCGAAAATAAATAACCGAAAACAATTGCTGCGGTTATGCCCATCGCTGCCGAACTAACTCCGCCCGTAATTGCCTTAAAAAGACTTTCTTTTGCCCCTTTAATCGCGCCGTCTGCGAGTAAATATCCAAACCCACAAATTGGAACGGTTGCACCTGCGCCCGCAAAATCAACTATATATTGGTATACTCCTACCGACTGTAAAAGCACACCTGCTAAAAGAAAATACACTAAAATTTTACCTGCGGTTATTTTTGTGTAATTTATAAGAATTTGAGCGATAACACAAATCGCACCACCGACCGTAAAAACCTTAGCAAACATTAATAAAATCTCTAAAAACATACTAACACTCCAAACAAACTGCGTGTGCAACTGCAGGGATACTTTCACCTTGTTGACTCGATACCGCCGATAAAAGCGCGCCCGTTGCCACCAATAAAATTTTTCTTAACTTCTTCTCTTTTAGCCTTTGATATAAATAGGAATTAAACACAACCGCACTGCAACCTGCACCGCTTCCGCCCTGATACTCATCTTCACAAATGTTATAAATCAGTTCACCACAGTCAACGTGCTGATTCTCAATATCAAACCCTTTTTCCCACAGCAAATCCTTAACGATTCTTGATCCAAGTGTTCCTAAATCACCTGTTACGATAAGGTCATAATCGCTTGGCATAATCTCTAAATCTTTTAGGTTTTTACTTATGGTATCCGCCGCGGCTGGAGCCATTGCTGCACCCATATTGTTCGCATCGGTTACACCAAAATCAAGCACTTTTCCTATCGTTGCGCTCGTAATTTTCGGTCCGTCACCTAATAAGGACAAAACTGAAGCGCCCGCACCCGTAACAGTCCACTGCGACTGTGGCGGTCTTGTAGAGCCTAGTTCTAACGGATAGCGATATTGTCTTTCAGCCGAAGAAAAATGGCTACTAGTTCCACAAATTGCCGTGTCTAAATATCCACCGTCAATAAGTGTTGCACCTATTGTTAAGGCTTCGGTAAAGGTTGCGCAAGCATTGTAAACACCAAGGTATCCACACGGAAAATTTCTTGCCGAAAATGTTGACGCAATGATTTGGTTTAACAGGTCGCCCGAAATAATAGCATCTATTTCATTTGGGGTTTTTCGCGCGTTAAACATAGCGTTTTCGATAGCGGTAAAAAGCATTTTACTCTCGGCTTTTTCAAAAGTCTTTTCCCCATACATATCATCTTTTAACTTTACTTCAATAAACTCATTTATGCTACCATTAGATTCTTTTGGGCCTGCTATTGTTGAAGTTGCTATAATCTTTGGTTTATTCTTAAAAATAATCGTTCTTTTCATTAAAAAATCCTATACCCTATAAAATATAAAAGTCCAACTAAAACACTGCTTGCCACACCAAAGACAATAATTGGCCCAGCGACAACAAACATTTTTGCTGCCGTGCCGTAAATATAGCCTTCGGTCTTAAATTCCATTGCAGGCGAAACAACAGAGTTCGCAAAACCTGTGATTGGCACTATCGAACCACCACCCGCATATTTACCTATCCTATCGTAAACACCAAGTCCAGTTAAAAACGCGCCTAAAAATATCATAACCATAGACACATAAGATGATAATTCATCGCCAGATAAATTAAATAGTCCTTCAAAAGCATAGCGCAAGGCTTGACCTATTGAACAAATAACACCACCCACCCAAAACGCGTGGAAAATACTGCGTTTTTGCTTGGTTTTTGGCGCGATTTGTTTAACATAGTCTAAATAGTTTTGATTGATAAAATCGTTTTTGTTTTTCATTTTCTAACCTCTTTTTTTGTGAAGTTTTTAACAAAAACTTCTCTTTCATCTACATTTTTCATTAAATCTTGCTTAAAAACAGTTTTCATACTGCTAATATGCGGAAAAGATAGAAAAATTATGCAAAAATAAAAACGGCTAAAATTTTAGCCGTAATTTATCAATAATTTTGTTTTCAAGGCGGGATATTTGAACTTGCGAAACACCCATAGTCTCAGCAATTTCCGTTTGAGTTAAATCTCTAAAGTAGCGCATTATTATAATCTTTTTCTCTCGCTCATTAAGCGAATCAATAATAGAAGATAAATGTATTTTATTTAAGGTTTTTTCTTCGTTATCTTCGTAAGGAATTTTTTCTATTAATTCTTGCCCGTCGTCTTCGTCTTCAAACTTATCATAAATTGAAAGGGGCATTTTTGCACTATCTAGCGCAATTACCACTTCTTCTAACGATATTTGAAAGGTCTCGGCAATAACTTCAATTGTTGGTGAACTATTGTTTTCCGTTTGATATTGGTCGATAAACTTATTTATTTTGTTAGCCAAAATTTTTAGAGTTCTAGAAACCTTAATTGCGCCGTTATCGCGCATATACCTTTTAATTTCCCCTATAACCATAGGTACAGTGTAAGTAGAGAACTTTACATTAAAACCTTCATCAAAGTTTTTAATAGCCTTAAGAAAGCCTATACTCGCTATTTGATAAAGGTCTTCATACTCCACACCCTTATTCTTAAATCTTCTAACAATGCTTTTTATTAGCGGTTCATTGTTAAGAAAAAGTATTTGTTTTGCCTCGTTATCCCCGCTCTTTGCTTTTCTTATGTAATCAAGTAATTCTTCTTGATTAAGCATTTTTTACCCTTTACGCGTCGGTTTTTAAGTTTTTAACCATATAAACGCTTGTACCACTACCCTCGTTAGACTCAACCACCACTTTGTCCATAAAACTTTGCATAATTGTAAAACCCATACCCGAGCGCTCTTCTTCTGGTTTTGTGGTGTAAAAGGGTTCTAACGCTTCTTTTAGATTGCCAATTCCAACGCCATTGTCAATCACATTTATATGTATTTCCCTACCGATTAGTTGTGCTTCAATGGTTATATCGCCAACAGTATCGGGATAACCGTGAACTATTGCATTGGTCACCGCTTCACTAACCGCTGTTTTGATATCGTTAATTTCCGCAACGCTAGGGTTTAGCGCAAGCGAAAAACAAGAAACAACACTTCTTGCAAACGATTCGTTCTTTGAATAAGACGGAAAGGTAATTTTCATTTTGTTATCAATGTTCATAAATTGCTCCTATTAAAATTTGGGCATAATTTTATATAGCCCCGCAAGTTGAATCACTTTTTCCGTAGAAACACTTGCCCCCGATATGTATGACGGAATATTAAACTCTTTTAGTTTTTTATATCTACCTATTAAAAGTCCAATCCCCGTGCTATCCATAAAAGAAAGTCCTGATAGGTCAAAAATTACCTTATCGCTTTCTAAATTGTTAAATAAAAGTCTATCCAATATATCTCGCGCACGCGAGGCGGAACACTCATCAAGTTCGCCATAAACATAAACCGTAAGCGCGCGAGTATCTTTTTTATATTTTATTTCCATACCTACCCCCTCGTTTGTAAATAAAGTTTAATGCATTATATGTATAAAATTTTGTTCTTTTAGGTAAATTAGCGCAAACTTTTGTCAAAAAGTTGAAAAAATAAAAAATTCAAAAAACATTAAAAAAATTTTATAAAAACTGTGTAAAAACTGTTGACTTTTTTTTTGATTTATTATAGTATATTATAGCGTCGTGAGTGAGCGGGGTGTAGCGCAGTTGGTAGCGCACGTGGTTTGGGACCATGGGGTCGGGAGTTCGAGTCTCTTCACCCCGACCATCATTGCATTTCACCTATGAACCAATTTTTTGGCGCATTAGGGGCCTTTAGCTCAGTAGGTTAGAGCGGTCGGCTCATAACCGATTGGTCCGCGGTTCGAGTCCGTGAAGGCCCACCACTTAATAAATATATATTTGGCCCGGTAGTACAGATGGTTAGTACGCCAGCCTGTCACGCTGGAGGTCGAGGGTTCGAGCCCCTTCCGGGTCGCCAAAGAAAATGCTTGTAAGATTTACAAGCATTTTCAAAAAACTTGTATGCCTCGGTAGCTCAGTAGGTAGAGCAAGGGACTGAAAATCCCTGTGTCGGTGGTTCGATTCCGCCCCGAGGCACCAAAATTATTCTAAAACACTTTGCTGGTGTAGCTCAACTGGCAGAGCAGCTGATTTGTAATCAGCAGGTTGCGGGTTCGATTCCAGTCACCAGCTCCAATTGAATATAACAACTTAACATATACGGGCAGGTTCCCGAGTGGCCAAAGGGAACAGACTGTAAATCTGTCGTCAGCGACTTCGGTGGTTCGAATCCACCCCTGCCCACCAAGAAAAAAGACACCTTTTATGGTGTCTTTTTTCTTGTGTTGAGTTAAGTGGTGTGCTGAGAAACAACGCGTGGTTCGGTCGCCTTTGACGGACAATTCTTGACCGACATAGTCCTATATTGCAACGCAATATAGTATCACCCCTGCCCACCAAGAAATAACACATATCAACTGGTATGTGTTATTTCTTTTTTTGAGTTAAGTTATTGGTGGATTCGAATGGGGAGAAAATTTGCTTTGCAAATTTCCCGTAGGGTTGACAATTTACAATTGTCAATCGGAGAAGGGCGCACAGGCGCCGAATCCACCCCTGCCAAAATAAAAAAGACACCAAACTTGGTGTCTTTTTTATCTTGTATTAATTAAGCACTCTTTTTGCTTGTGAGTTTATTTATTAGTTTTAATATACCCTTTGTTGCAAAATATGCGGCAAAAGCAAATAGAATTGTTAAGAAGAACATAACAATAACGTATAATATATGTCCAAATATGCCTATTTTAGCCATTAACGCAAGCCTAACATCTTCTACCATACCTAAATTACACTTGTATAAGTTGTGGAAGTTAACCTTAAGTGAAAAAGACATAATGGTTGCGATTATAACGTATATTGCTAAAAAGATTGCAGTAAATTTTATATCCTTTTTCACGTTAAATTCGTATGGCGTAAGTGTGAGGGAAAGTAAAAAATACAAGCATACTAACAAATGGAAAGTTACGGTATGGAAATTTGAAAAGTTTTTACTATACCCTACAATATTGCCTGCACCAAATACAACGGCTGGCATTACTAACATAAATAAGAAAAGTGATGCTAAACAACTAAGTGAAATTGCATCTGTAACTTTTTTATATTTGCCCTTATAGAAAGAATGTAATGGCAACAAGTATAAAAACAAACTACAATAGTGAAAAGGTAGCGCGTATTGGTCGTACCCCGAATCTTTAATGTTGTAGCCTTGCTTCATAAACTCAAGCGCAAGCAAAATTATTGTAATTATTTGCAAGGGCAAATATCTGGTTTTTTCGCTTTTGTTTTTTAATGCCTTGCCCAATAATACTGCTATAGCAATAAAGATTACAAATGAAGGCATTATAAGATAAAAATGTTCTTTAGTCCACAATCCCATAATAATTTTCTCTTTTTGTTTGAATTTTATAGTATCATTATATCACATAAGTAATTATTTTGAAATAAGAATTTTAACTTTTTATATAATAAATGTGTTTTCGCCACTCTTTAAGGCAAATTCTTTATCGTTAAATATAAATTTAGCATCAATTCCGCTGGGAATTTGCACCTTAAATTTAGTACAACCATTTTCCTTTTTATATTCAACACTAACCTTACCTTCATCGAGAAGAATCGAGCCTTTAACATAGCCCAATGCGCTTAAAGATAGCGGATTTATAACAAGTTTTTTATACCCTGCTTCAAAATCTTGTTGTCTAATACCTAAAACATATTCAAATAGATACAAAACAACAACACCATACATCGGATGGTTTCGGCTACGCGCGTTTTCCCACGCTTCAAGAAGGGTTGTTGCCCCTTCATCCATCATACTCTTAAATGAAATTTTGTTTTCCGAAGTGTATAGACTTAAAGCCGTATCTCCAAAGCCGTTTTTGAATAAAATTTTGGGCAACATTTTTAACCCAAAAATACCAACGTCAAAACCTTTTAATTCTTGATACTTATTATTAAGGTTATTAAGTGTACGCTCATCGCCAAGACCAGCATTTAGAGCAAACGCGTTGGAACCTTGTTCGTTATTGCAATAATCCCCCGTATTTTTATCAAGATAGGTGTTATCAACGGCAATTTTGTAATCTTTAATTCTTTGTTCTAATGCCGGAATTTCTTCATCTTTACCGATAACTTTTGAAATCTCAATTAGGTAATTAAGCGCTTCAATATAAAGACAAGTATTTACAAAAGGTTCAGGCAAGAAGGGTTTATAAGGACCACTCCAATCACCCAAACATCTACAATTTTTGCGGTTGTGGATGTTTATAAGCCCGTTTTCCGTTTCAATATCCATATATTGAACATATTTTAGCATGTTTTGATAATATGTTTTTAATGGCTCGGTATCGCCATATCTTTTGTAATACTCATAAGGAACGTTAATGATAGCAACACTCCAACCACCTGGTCCACCAGCACAACCAAACCAACTTGGTGCAGTATAGTCAACGTAACCAGTTTTTTTATCTTGAGTGTCAGCAATGTCGCGCATCCACTTTTTATATAAAAGTTTGCTATCGAACAAAAGCATACCAAGTTCGCCAAGCAACTGACCATCCCCCGTATATCCCCTTCTTTCAATTTGTGGACAATCTATTGGAACTCCACACTGATAGTTTTGTAACTGTGAACGAATATAAGCATCGTATATAAAATTAATAATGTTGTTGTCAGTTTCAAATTCCGAAGTATTTTTAATATCGGCGTGCACCAACGCACACTCTTTAACAGTAAGTTTGCTTAAATCGCCCGTAGTTGCAATTGAAATATATTGGAAGCCGTGCCAAGTAAACCTTAAGTGGTGCTTTTTTCTGCCATCTGAAACAAAAATAGTGTTTTGATTATAAGAGTGGAATTCTTCTAAATCACCATTTTCATCAAGCAATTCGCCCATTTTACAAGTGATTATATCCCCAACCGCGCTTTCGCCTTCAATAATGGGATAGCCAGTAAAGTTAATATCAAGAGCAAAAATTTTTTCATTTTCAGTTTGCTTAACAAGTTTTGCCTTTGCATACTCAATAACCTTATTTCTCGGGCAACCATCTTCAAAAAGGTATTCGGCTTCTGGCGGAAGAGTAGTTTCCATATTTTTCCACGCGCTATCATCAAATTCAGCGGTAGAAAAATTAAAAATTTCTTTCCTTTCATCTTGTTCTTCATGATAAACACCAGAATCAGTTAAAAAACTTTCACTCCACTTTGTATCAGTGTTAGAAATAATTTCTTCAATCTCGCCACTTTTCTTTTCGATGATAATTCTAAATGCAACTTTGGGCTGACCATACGCGCGAAGGTTGCCATACTTGTCTTTGTTTGACCAATACCAACCGTTTGCAACAATAACGCCAAAAGCATTTTTGCCTTTCTTTATAAAGTCTTTAAGGTCAAATTGACTTGCATAAATGGTAAAACTCAATTCATCATCAAAATACGGCAAACCTTCAGGTCTACTGCAATTTTCCGCCTTTTGCCTATGATATTGAGAGTTTGTTGTGATATATAAATCATCGGTAATCTTCTTTCCGTTAAGATAAATTTCGGCAAAACCTAAAATACTAATAATTAGTTTTGCGCTTTTAATTTCACCGTTAACGAAAAAACTTTTTCTAACATAGGGATTAAAATAATTATCCGTTGCTTGCACGTATTTTGCTTTGCCAAAAATCTCATCAAATCTCATAATTCACCTATAATATCCAACCATAATCGCCTGCAGATGCCACCGTTTTGCCCAAACAAGCCGTGCTAACATACTTTTCTTCACACCATTTTTTGCCTTGGAAAGGCTTAATGAAGAACTTAAACGGCAACTGAACAAAGCCCGCATCTTTCTTGCTAATTTTAAGTTTAAGATGTACTTTATCTTTAGTAGACAAACTTTCAATTTGCCATTTTTTAACTATTTCATCTTTTTTGTTTTGCATTATGCCGTGATAATCCCTTGCATCGCGCCAAAATTTCAATTTTCCATCAGGCGACACAACATAAACGGTATCGGGAAAGTTAAGTTCATATTCACAAGTAAAGTAAATATTGTCGTAAACTTCGCTAACAAATTCAAACTCTATGTCATTAGAATTTACAGCAATTCTAAACTTTGATTTACCATTGTCATACTCTTCCCAATCGGCATTTTCAAGTACACTTCTGCCCGCTTTATATTTGGTTACGCCTTCTTCCACACCAATAAAATATTCAAGCGGATAAAGACCATTTTTAATTCTATTTTCAACCTCAACAAATTCGGTTTTAAGCAAGTCTTTAAGGTAATTAATTCTATGTTTTAACTGTTCGGTAAAGAATTTATAACCTTCGGCTTCAGAGTGGTAGCCAATTTTAGAATCAGCATCACAAAGTTCAATCATTTTCGTGCTATTTACAATCTCATCTAAAACAATTTCTTTTAATTGCGTTAAGATTTTGTTAGCATCATCTCTTAAATAGCCTAAATCTTGACGAAGTTTATAAAATCTTAAAATATTATTTCCACTCTTGAAGAGCAAGAACAAAGTTTTAGGAACGTTAATTTGTTCGTTTTTGTTATTTTCCCACTCAGTTGTCTTAGATAGTTCTTCTATACCCTTTGCCCAACCAATTTTAATTTGTTCGGTCAAAGTAATGGCTTCATCAATAGTATGTCCCTTAAACAAGCACTCGCCAATTCTATCCCCATCTCTACTATCTTGAAGCAACCAAGAGCGAGAAAGCCCAAAGTTTTTGGGTAAAAGTTGCAATTCCCAAACAACTCCGTCGTGCATAGGCCCATAATAGTTAAACATAACGTTTACAGGGTAGTTTTTATACGCTTGTTCAAAATGTTCCCAAGCGCGAACAACCTTATCAACGTCTTCTTCTTTCCAATAAAGTTTAGCAAGCGCTGTCAAGAAGTTATGTTTATCCCCATAATTGTCATCAAAAGATAGCATTTCTACCGATTTTGTCATAATTGACGGATAATCACCAAAGAACCAACTTTCTAACAGACCAGTTACGCCCAATTTTTTACTTTCTACCATACGGTCGTAAGTTATACCAGGAACAGGAATAAAAAGCACCGATGCTAAATCGTGCGAACAGCCAATTTGCATCTTTGCATATATTTCTTTGCCGTTTTTGTTCGCTTGCTCTGCACAATACCTAAAATAATCAGATGGACCGGGGTAGCATAAATAATAATCAGTTGCGTGGCGCTCTTTTCCTAACTGAATAACCGTGCCGTTATCTTCAAAAGTATACATCAACTTGGCTTTTGGATTAACTTTTTCAGTAAAAGATTTTATTTCTTCATTAGCAACACAGCGGAATCCATAGGCATTACTAATAAACTCTTTTTCGGGCGCAACTCTTTCCATTACTCCCATTATTATATTTGCGCATTCTGCGGTAAGTTCGCCAATACCTTTGCCTTTGCAGTTAGGGCAATCGTTTCGCCAGTCCCCTTCAAAATTTGGCCAACTGTTTCCACAGTGGGTTGTTCTCTCTCCGTGGGTTACCCAACAAAATCCGCCTAGTTTGGGCGCACTAATAAGAATCTTCTCAACCATTTCTTCAAGACATTTCTTGCCAAAATCAGTTCCTAAACAAAATGCTTGTGGGCCAAAGTTAAAATTTCCATGTGTTTCGGGGTATTTTTCATGCATTTTATTCCCGAATCTTCTTAGTATTGCCCCTTCGTGGAAAGATTGCGGACCTATTAAGAACAAAAACACATCGATGCCGTATCTAGCACAGTCATCAATGATTTTGTTAAGTTTTTTTATTCTTTCACCATTATCTCCAAACTCTACTATGTAAGAAGACTTAACCATAACTTCAAGTTCGGTATAAATCCACACGGCATTTACGCCTATGTGCATCAATCTATTTAGATATTCATCAAAATATGAATTACTATCACAGGTTAATTCTTCCATATTTTTTGGTGGGCGGTTAATTGGCGAAAAGAAACTATGCGCCAAGCGCCTTTTTATCTTTGGAATTCGGTGTATAGTTTTAATTTCAAGATTTCCACCGCCTTGAACTAAAAGGTCTTCAAACATCATTACCGCTCTACGAACACCCTCTGTTTCGCTTGCAAGTATCACGGTGTTTTCTTTTGAAATTTCTATTTCAAACTCTTCTTTTTGATAGCCGTCAACTTTTTTAACAAGAACGGAATATCCACTGTCAATAATAGCATTTTTTGACTTAAAGCGATTGATGTCTTCAAGTACGCTAATAAGGTTGTTTTCAAGGGAAAATTCGCCTAAATCAAGATTAAAACCGCTAATTTCAACCCACAATTTGGTGTTTGATTTTTTAGTTTTATTTATTTTTAAAACATCGTGTTTTTTCAACTCTTCCACAAAAGATACTTGCGGTTGGTGTGTGAAAAAATAATCTACGTTGTTTGTTCTTATCATTTATAGCTCCAAAAATTTTCCTAATAACATTTTAACATTTTTCAATTAAATGTTTAAGTTAAAATTTAACAATTAATTGTATAAAATTAGCGTTTTTTAAGCGCAAAAAAGCATCCTTAATTTAAGGATACTTTTTTATAGTATTTTATATGCTTTTTTTGTAATTATCGGCACACTCTATCAACTCTTTTGCGTGAGTTAATGCGTTCACACTTTGCTTATCGCCACCGATAAGTCTAATTATTTCGTTAACCTTTTCTTCTTTAGAAAGCGTTTTTACGGTGGTAATAGTTGAAGTTTGATTTTCAGTTTTTTCAATAAGTAAGTTATTGTCCGCCATTGCAGAGATTTGTGGTAAGTGTGTGATTGCAATAATTTGAACGTCTTTTGCTATTTTTGCAAACTTTTCGCCCACAACTTTTGCTATTACTCCGCTAATACCAGCATCAATTTCATCAAAAATAAAGGTTGATATATCGTTATATTTAGCGGTTTGCGCTTTAATTGAAAGCATAAATCTGCTCATTTCACCACCACTTATTACCGCCGATAAGGGCTTTAAGGGTTCACCAAGGTTTGCTGAGAAGAAGAATTCTAACTTATCAAAACCGTTTGCTGAATCAAAGGCGCAATCATTTATATCAGGTTTTTCATCAAAAATTATATCAAACTTTGCCTTACTCATACCAAGTTCAACAAGTTCGCCTAAGACGTTCATTGAAAACTTTTTTGCATACTTTCTTCTCTCATCGCCAAGTTGATTATAAAGCGTGAACAGTTCTTTCTCTAACCCTTGTTTTTTATCTTCGAGCGATTTAGCAAAATCATTAAAGTTTTCCAAGCGGTTTTGTTCCTCTTTTATGTCAGACAAAAAGGCTTGAATTTCATTATAATCACTCCCGTATTTCTTCTTTATATTCTTAATTAACGAAATTCTATCTTCAATTTGGTCTATATCATATTCCGCATAGTCAAACTCATCTAAAAGGTCGGTTGCTGTATCGGCTATGTCGGCAATTTCCGAATAAACCGCGTCAATTCTTTCGCTTAACTGTGCATATTCGTTTGACAAACTTGATACGGAAGATACAACGCGCGTGGTATTGCTTAAAATATCGCAAACTCCCCCGTCATCATTTAGAGCGCTTTTAATAGAACTTAATGCCGAAAGAATTTTTTCTTGATGTTTTAATTTTTCCTTAATTGTAGCAAGATTTTCTTCTTCGCCTTCTTTAAGGTCACAACTTTCTATCTCGTTTATTTGATAGGTTATAACATCAAGCCTAATTTGGCGTTGCGCTTCATCGCCACCAAGCGAATTATACTCGGTTTTAACTTTCTTATAATCGGCGTAAATATCTATTAATTGGCGCTTGATTTTATCTATTTCTTCGCCACCGAATTTATCAATTAAATTCAATTGATTTGCAATTTTTAATAAGTGGAAATGTTCACTTTGACCGTGCACGTCTACAAGGCAAGAAGTAAACTTTTTAAGCATAGCAATAGTAACCGTGTTTCCGTTTACCTTGACTGTGCTTTTTCCATCTAAAGAGAACTTTCTCGTGATAATTAAAGTATCCTCTTCTTCAATATCCGCTTCTTCAAAAAGTGATTTAAGGTTTTGATTTTTATCAAGCGAAAATTCGGCTTTAACAAAGCATTCTTCTTCCCCTGAACGAATAAGCGACTTATCGGCTTTTGCCCCGAGAACAAAGTTAAGCGACTCGATAATAACTGATTTACCAGCACCTGTTTCGCCCGATAAAACGTTTAATCCGCTTGTAAAATCTATTTCCACGCTATTAATTAAAGCGATGTTTTTAATGGTTAACTTATTAAGCATTATAAATTCCTTAATGTTTTTACTATAACGTCTGCATCAGAGTTTGTTTTTGCAACAACAAGTAAGGTGTCATCCCCTGCAACAGTTCCTATAACTTGCGGGAAGTGCATTTGGTCAACAGCCATACCCGCGCTACCTGCATTACCACCGAGGGTTTTAATAACAATAAGGTTGTTTGCACTTTCAACCGAAACAATTATTTGTTTTAATAACCCTAAAATTTGCGGTGAAGTGTTTTTGGTGTTAGCACCCGCGTGCACGTAGATACTCTTTTTAGTTTTGCCTTGAGACTTAATCAAATTGAGTTCGTTAATATCCCTTGACACAGTCGATTGAGACACGTTATAACCAAGTTCATTAAGTCTATCGGTAAGTTCTTCTTGAGTGCCGATTTCTTCACTTTCTATTAAGTTTATAATTATTGTAAGTCTTTCTTTTTTAGTCATTATTTTTACCGTTCCCACCTAATTTTACCTGCAATCTCTTAAAGAAATCAAAATCGTTTTTCCTTAAGAAAATAGTGGGGTTTTTCGCTTTTACAATTTTGAAAGATTGACCTGATTGCAACTTATCGATAAACTTTCCATCAACATAAAGTCCAACCAATGTTTTGCCTGTAACCTTAACTTCAATCTCCGAATCAGATGAGCAAATTATGGGGCGTTGATATAGTCCGTGTGCGGCAATTGGTGTGATAGAAAACGCGTTAATTTTAGGCGCAAGTATTGAGCCCCCTGCCGATAGCGAATAAGCCGTTGAACCCGTTTGTGTGCAAACGATTATTCCATCCCCCTTTACATCACAAATATCTTTACCATCGCAATATACCGATGCTTCGGTTACAATAGAACCAAACCCATCAATATAAATACGTTGAATAAATACTTCGTTAAGCACGCAATATTTTTTGCCGTTAAACTCAACATCCATAGCAGTTCTTTCATCTTTTTTTAACTGTCCGTTTTTCAAAAGCAAAAGCGCGGTTTTCATATCATAACACTCAAATTCGGACAAAAAGCCAAGTTTACCCGCATTTATGCCGATAATTGGGATATTGTTGCGATTTGCAAACTCGTTTACAAAAAGCACAGTTCCGTCCCCACCGAGCACGAAAAGCGCGTCAGCCGAATAGTCTTTATATAAATTTTCGTCGGTAAGGATTTGGTATTCTATGCCTTCATTTGCCAAGTTGTCAACAAGTTTGTGCAACCAAATGCTTTGTTCATCTTTAATTTTGTTGTCATAAATCAATACTTTCATATTTTCACCACGGCTACATAATATCATAATTAGCGCATAATTTCAATAAATATTCAATAAAAAATGAATAAAATTAAAAATATTCTATATTTTTTTAAGAAGTAAAAGGTATTCTAAATTTTTTCCTTCAGTTTTGGGAGCAGTTGTAAGATTTACCTTTATAAATTCGTTTTGTTCGGCACACTCAATAACTTTATTGCACGCGCTATCCCTTAAGGCGCTATCTCTAATAATTCCGTTTTTAAACTTCTTCTTTATCCCCACTTCAAACTGCGGTTTAATAAGTAAAATAACATCTTTACCGCTTGATAAAAGTTTGCTAAAAACAGGCAAAACCATTGTTGCGGAAATAAAACTCAAATCTGCAACGATGAGGTCTAATTCTACACCAAAATCTTTCTTTTTAAGGTCTTTAGCGTTCTTAATTATAGGCTTAACTCTATCATCGGCTTTTAACTTATCGTGCAAAAGGTTATCGTTAAGGTCAACTGCAAACACTTTTTTCGCGCCGTTTTTTAGTGCACAGTCAGTAAAACCACCCGTGCTTGCACCAATATCAGCAACGATTTTATCTTTAACTGAAAAATTAAAGTCTTTAAGCGCCTTGCTCAACTTATAGCCACCAAGCGAAACGTAATCTTCACTTCTTACCCACTCGATTTTATAATCGCAATCAAGAGAAAGGTCAAAAGACGGTTTTAATATAACCTTGCCGTCAAGATAAATCTCGCCACGTTCAATAGCTTGCTTAGATTTAGTTCTAGAACAGAAAAAATTTTTCTCTGTCAAATACTCATCAATTCTCATACCAAATAAAAAAACACAATTGCTTGTGTTTTATTTTTTTCTTTTGTAAAGTTTATCCGTTAATTCGGACAAAAATTCACTATTTTCAATAGCATTTAGCACGTGTTTACATCTAATATAATGCTCTTCAGCGCGCTTTTTTGCCCCGTTAAGACCAAACAACTTAACTGATGAAAGTTTGTCGCTAGCATCATCTTTATGCGGAGTTTTGCCAATACCTTCAAGTGTGCCTTCGCAGTCCATAATATCATCAATCATTTGGAACAAAACACCTAAATGATAGCCAAATTCTTTGAGTTCATCAAAATATTTATATTCGCAAACTGCTGAGGCAACCAATAATGGCGCGGTTATAAGTTTTGCGCACTTATTGTCCATAATATCATAGAGCACCTTTTCGGTTGGAGCAGGGTTTTTCTCATTTTCAAGGTCTAAAACTTGTCCCGCAATCATACCGCGATAACCTGCATACTCAGCGATAACGCGCATAGCATAAATATCGCTAATTTTTGCATTATCCTTAAAAAGACAGATTTCAAAAGCAAGGTTTAAGAGTGCGTCGCCCGCCAAAATCGCGTTTGCTTCGCCAAATTTTTTGTGGGTTGAAAACTTGCCTCTTCTATAATCATCGTTATCCATTGAAGGAAGGTCGTCGTGCACCAATGAATATGAGTGGATAAGTTCTATTGCGAGCGCAAATTCTTTAACCGAATCAATATTAAGACCTAAAAGTTCAGCGGCTGCAAAACATAAAATAGGTCTAACCCTTTTTCCCCCGTCAACAACGGCATACTCGATAGCATCTCTTAAAATCTTTGGAGTGTTTTTATCAAGTGCTTTAACGGTTTTATCTAAATAATCGTTAAAATAGGTGTAATACCTATCGTAAGTTGCATTAAAATCAACCATTACACTCTCCTTTTTGCACAAAGGTAAGTATTTTCTAAAAGCATTGCAATTGTCATAGGGCCAACGCCACCGGGAACGGGCGAAATTGCACTTGCGATATCTTTAACCGCATCAAAATCTACGTCGCCCACAAGGCCATTTTCAGTTCTATTTATACCAACGTCAATAACCACCGCCCCTTCTTTTACCATATCGGCGGTAACAAATTTAGGTCTACCAATTGCAGCAACCAAAATGTCGGCATTTTTGCAAACTTCTTTCAAGTTTTGGGTTTTACTGTGGCAAATGGTAACAGTGCAGTTTTCTTTAAGCAAAAGCATTGCCATAGGCTTACCAACGATATTGCTTCTACCGATAACAACGGCATTTTTGCCAGAGAGTTCAACACCTTGGTATTTGAGCATTTGAAGAACGCCAAAAGGTGTACAAGCAACTGTTGTGGGAAGCCCAAGCATTAAGTTGCCAACGTTTTCTGCCAAAAATCCATCAACGTCTTTACCCGCAGGGATAAGGGCCAAAATTTTGTTTTCATCAAGGTGTTTAGGAAGTGGCAATTGCACCAAAATCCCGTCAACACTGTTATCATCGGCAAGCGACTTAATAAGCACTGAAACTTCTTCTTCACTTGCGGTTTCGGGCAAATGGAAAGAAAGAGACTTCATACCAACGTATTCGGTCGCTTTAATTTTATTTTTAACATAAACTTGTGAAGCGGGGTTTTCGCCAACCAAAACAACGGCAAGTGTTATTTTTCTGCCGTATTCTTTCTCAAACGCTTCAACTTTTACTTTTAAGTTATCTTTAACGCTTTGCGCTATTGCTTTTCCATCTATAATTACGCTCATTTTCTCTCCTTTGCATACTCAGCAAGCACTCCGTTAACAAAATCAGTGCTATTTTCGGTTGAGTATTTAGCCACGATATTTACTGCTTCATCAATTATTACTGCAGTGGGCGTTTCATTAAAACTATCAAGTTCCGCCATACCAAGTAAAAGAGCACATTTATCAGCGGCATAAAGTCTATTCAACTTGTATCCTACCGAAAGAGAAGCAATCTTATCAAGATATCCTTCTTCCCCCGCGATAACACTGTCTAATAACTTTGTTGCAAAGAGTGCATCATCACTGTTTAAGTCTTTCTTTAAAACAGCAAAAAGCCCTTCATCACTCGGATTGAAGAGCCTTGAAAACAAATAAATAAAAACTGTTTCTCTTGCCTTACTTCTCATCTTTACCTTCTTTTGTTGCTTCTACATTTTCTTCAGTTTGAGGCGCAGCAACCGCGTCTTCTAAAATAACGCCGTTTATGCTAACATTTACGTTTGCAATGCGGTATTCAGTCATTACTTCTACGTTGTGCCTTATTGATTCTTGAATCTTAAACGCAACTTCTGAAATGTTTTCGGTATAGTGGGTTTTAACCTGAACGTCAACGTGCACGCCGTCGTTTGCAAAAACAACTCTAACAGCCTTGCTATTTTGTGACTTTTTGTAAAGCGCTACGTTAGGTATCTCTTTTATTGCGAGAAGAACAATTTCATCAACAATTCCGCTACCGTATGTTATCCTTCCTTCGTGAGAGTTAACAGGTATGTTCTTAAAACGTGCCATAAATATCCTCTGATAAATAAATTTCTTGTATTTATTGTACCACAAAATATTTATTTTGCATAGTGTTTTTTAAGAAATAGGTATAATTTTTACATTTTCTGGCGAAATACCTATCTCTTCAAACACGATTGTGTAAATTAGGATAGCATCGTCAGTTGTCATATTGGGTGCTTTTGTAATAACGTTCACATTATCCGACTCTAAACCAATCACTACAACCGCATCTTCAAAGCCATATGCTTTAATAAGGTTTTCAAGCAAAAGTTCTTTTTCGGTAATTGCCGTCATTTCGATTTTTAAGTTAAGCGCTTCGTTTCTTTCAGCACTGTTAACTTCGGAATTCGCAATAACTTCATCAAGTTGCAACAACTCTTCATTTCTTGTCGTCATCCTTTCGGTGCGATACTGCGAAAAATAGTTTGCCGAACTTACTAACGCAGTGTCTTCCACGCCACTAGTTCCGCCGGTCAACACAAAGTTAAACACAGCCGTTACTGCCAATAAGGCAATCATACAAGATAATACTACGATTTTTCTCTTTTTTGTCATATATTTTCTCCTTATTTCATTGCTAGAATTTCAATTTGACTAACGTTTATATCCAAAAGAGACACTGTTGCTTGCTGAAGTTTTGTAAATACTGATAAACTATTCGCACCTTCAGCAACTATTAGAACGCCTGTTATTTTAGGAAAACACTCTTTTACAACAACTGTTTTTCCATTTACAATTATTGGCGATTCTTCAATTTCGCGTCCGCTATCCGTTTCTTTTATGGTGGTTTTGGTGGCAAGCACGGTTTCCATACCCGATTCAACAGTAATAACCACTGAAACTTTGCCCGCGCCGTCAACTTGCTTTAATGTACTCTCTAACCTATCTTCAAGGCTTGAAACGTATGTATCAACACTAAATGCTTCGGTAGACTTTTCGTTCCCTTTTCCAAGCCAGCGAAAAATTATTATTACGGCAATGACAGACAAAATTATCGCTAAAATCCTTTGTAATTTTTTGTCTTTTTTTAACTTTTTAAAAAAATCGGTTTTTTTATCACTCATATTCCACCTTAATAATATTTTTATTAATGTTTAAGTAGTCGGCAACCGATTTAATTGCTTCTTCGATAATATCTATATGCTCCGCATTAGATTTAATTACCGAATTTTTCAAATTGATTACCACTTGTTTTATTTTTATATCGCTAACATCTTCAACCTGATATTTTATATTAATTTTCGAGTTAAAAATACCGCTATTTTCCATTAGTTTTATAGAGTTTTGTTCATATTCTTCCACCCTTTTTTCTATCGAATAATAAATGTATTGCTCTTGATAAACTACTTGATTATTTTCTAGGTAAAATATACCGGCAATATCAAATTCTTCAGTAAACGGCTTTATAATTACTAAAACTATTAAAAGGGAAAAGATCCTTTTAACGTATTTACCCATCTTTCCATCTGGAATTAATAGAGATATAACCGATATTATCACCACAACAACACCGATCGAAACAACCCAATCTCTCATACTAAATAAACGCGTTTGCCGAAAAAATCATTAGCAAAACTGTAATAAAAAACATTAATCCAACCACCAAAGTTACGGCAATTAAATAGTTTATGCATTTAGAAATAGCCATGCAAAAGTTAGATATTCTCGCATCGGCAATAGGTTCAACAAGCGCTGAACAAGTTTTTAGAATTAAAGAAAAGACAATCATTTTAATAATTGGCGATAAAATCATTCCTATCACGCCAAAAACACATACAAGTCCTACCGAATTTTTAATTAATACACTTCCAGCAATTACTAAATCAAACCCGTCGCGTATAAATCCCCCCACTAGCGGTATAGAATTAGATATAGCGTACTTTGCAGCCTTTATCGATATGCCGTCATAAGTTGCGCTTGTAATCCCCTGAACTGATAAAAAGACAGTAAAAACTGTTGCTGTTATACCCAGTGTCCATTTAATTATAGAAGAAGATAAATCGGCAAATTTAGATAACTTTACACTAGTAGAAAAGTTAGAAATTATAGAAAATAGCATCATAACACCGATTAATGGTAGCGCTATATTTAACATAACGTTAGATATTAAACTACTTAAAATGTTTACCGCTGGAGAATATAGTGATGCTGACACGTTTGCCCCGCCCGCAATCATCAAAGTAGTTATTATGGGTGACATAATCGCACATAAATTCGCTATATTTTCTATGATATTTTTACAATCTTGCCACAGGGAAGAAATATTACTTGATACAATAAAAATAATAGCAAGTAAACCCACAAATGATATAATATTTGATATTGATTCAGCGCTAAAAGAACTCCTAACCCCTTGCAAAAGAGAGCAAATTATTGCAATAAAAACTATACTTATCAAACTTGGAACAAAGCCTTTTATATCACTAATCAATAGGCTTGATATTTGCCCCAAAACACTTTGGTATTCACCGCCGTATTCCCCATTTAGCATCCTTTTTACCGAGTCAATAAAACCATTGCCGTTAAAACTGCCGTTTTCATCAAAAAAAATTTCAAGTTCAGTAAGGTCAATATTTTCTAATTGGTCTGTAACGTTATCTAAAAGTTCATCAGCGTAAGCAATACTACTATTATTTGAGTAAGGGAACAATATAGCAACAATAAATGCAAACAAAATAAATGAAAACATTTTTTTCATTGCATTACCCCCGTAAGCAAGTTAATTATCGCATAGATTATAGGAAGCGAAATAGAAAATATCATAATTTTCCCCACGAATATCAACTTGTCCGCAAGACTTTTTAGTCCAAAATCAGCAACAGTGTCTGCCCCGAACTCAAAAAGATAACCAATTGAAGTAATTTTAAATATTAATTTATAGATTTCCCTATCAATACCCGATAATTCTATCATCACATCTATAACCGTAAAAACTTCCGATAGACAAGAAAAAGCATAAAATAGCAAAACAATTCCGCCACAAATTGTAGCGAGCATTGCAAGTTCACTATTAACCGATTTTAAGTATAAAATCACAACAGCAAAAACTATGCCTAAAACCACTATTTTTTCCATCAATAAAGGTTAAATATATTTTTTATGGACTCAAAAAGGTCGCTTATCATATTTATAACCAAAGTTAACACAATAACAAGCCCCGCAAGCGCCACCAACGTTGCTATGTCATCTCTATCGCTTTTTTTAAGGACCTGAGTTATAACGGCAATCAAAATACCTATCGCTGCAATTTTGAAAATTATATCAACGCTCATATTTCACCTAAAGCATAACGATTAAAGCAATCGCCCCCACCAAAACGCCTAATTTTATATATAATATCCTATACTTTTTCTCGTTTTCCTTTGAACAATTTAATCTATCGCTAATATCTTTTGATTTTGCGCTTAAATAATCTATTTGTGTAAACTTGTCGTGAACACCTATAGAATCAAGATATTCTCTTAAAAACGCTTTATCTTCATCTAATAAATACTTCTCTTTAATCTCGCCCTCGTTTTTAGATAAAAAATCGTCTACATGCTTATAAAAATCGCCTTTTTCTAATTCACTATCTAAAATGTTTAATAAAGATTTTCTTCCAAAAGACACTTCGTTTTTAAGTTTATAATTAAAGGACAAAAACTGCTCGTAAAACTTGCGTTTTTGCACAAATCTTTCCGAACTTTTTACACCAATTAAAACACAGGTTATAAATAATGCAACACCTACAACTATATTCACAACAAATTTAGTTCCCCATCATAAATTTTATCAACTTGACCTGCCTGTCCACCGCTTTTTAATAGGATATATCTCGAAAAACAGTTTATAAACTCTGGTTTATTCCTTAATTCATCAATACTATCCGCGTGGCAACTTGCAATAACCTTAACACCACAAGTGCTTGCCTTTTTAACAAAGTCCCAATCGTTCTTTGTCCCAAGTTCATCGGTAACTATAACTTTTGGCGACATTGACCTTATCCCATAATCAAAAGCATAAGACTTGGGGGCATTTTTAATAATATCTATATTTTCGCCCACTATGTCGCTAAATTCCAACCGCTCGTCCACAACAAGTACCGCACCTATATTTTCGCTACTCAATTTTTCAATTAAATCTTTAAGTAAGGTGGTTTTACCATAAGACGGCGCGGAAACGATTAAAGTGTTGTTAAT
Organism: Christensenellaceae bacterium; assembly: GCA_045645305.1. GTDB lineage: Bacteria > Bacillota > Clostridia > Christensenellales > Borkfalkiaceae > UBA1259. The sequence goes on along the minus strand of JAZRIO010000006.1, from coordinate 8,428 downwards.
TTTGCCGCCATCATAAACATATTTATAAATTTTATCGGCAGACCCAACTACTTTATGCGGTACCCTAATATTTAGGGAAGTAATGTTTTTTATAGTTACAACTTTATCACAATCGGCAACGCACTCGCCTGCAATGCCTATCCTAATACCGTCTTTGGTTGTAACATACCCTTGTTTAATACTTTCGTTAAATGCATAAATAGAGCGCTCGGTAACAATAGACAATATACTTTCAATTTCTTCTTTACTTACTGTAATACTTTTAGAAAAGGTATTAGTTAAGCCGTCAAGCCCTAAATATAAATATTCAGTTTCTTTCTTTAATATAACTCTCTTGCCCGCTCTAATGCGAATTTCATAAACTTTATCAATATCCACACTTTGGAGTGCAAGGCGAATTTTTATTGGCAAAAACTCTAAATTCATTATTACAAGTTATGCGAAAAAATAATTTAAAATACCAAAAAAGCCTTGTCAAAAATGACAAGACTTTTTGTTTTTTATTACTTTAATTAGTTTTCAGAATTTCCAAGGATTTCAGCGATAGAAACGCTAGCATCTGAATCATCTTTCCACTCACGGAGTTCTTCCTCTTCTGCAGGAGCAACTTCCTTGCGTTTTTTGCCCTTAGCAGGTTTTTCATCTTCGCTCTTTTCGGGCTTGGGAAGTTCAGGGAGAAGCGCTTTGATTGAAAGGGTCATCTTTTCTTTTTCAGCATTGATATCCATAATCTTTGCTTCAACTTCTTGACCAACTTCCAAAGCGGTTACAGGGTTTTCCAACCATTCGTTAGAAATTTGTGAAACGTGAACTAATCCATCGATTCCTTTTTCAACTTCGATGAAAGCACCGAAACTTACGATTCTAACAACTTTACCCTTAATAACATCACCGATGTTGTATCTTTCAGCAACAGTTTCCCAAGGTTTGGGTTGCAATTGCTTATAACCAACTGAAACTCTCTTGTTTTCAGCATCAATCTTTAAGATGATGAATTCATATTGAGTGCCGATTTCAAGAACTTCAGCGCAGTCTTTGCAACCAGTCCAAGAAAGGTCAGAGATGTGTGCCAAGCAATCAAAACCATTAACATCGATAAATGCACCGAAAGCAGCGAATCTCACGGGAGTACCCAAAACAACGTCGCCTTCTTGGATGCTACCAAAGAATTCGGCTTCCTTTTGAGCCTTAGCTGCATCGCGTTCAGCCTTTTCAGCTTCAAGGATAATTCTTTGTGAACCAACGATTTGACGACGAGCGCCTCTTGATTCAACCTTTTCAGCCTTGAGTCTTAAGGTCTTACCAACATATTTTTCTAAATCTTTAACAAAACCAAGTTTGATTTGTGAAGCGGGAATAAATACTTGATAACTACCGTATTTACCAGTTAAACCACCCTTATTGGTTGCGGTGATAACTGCTTCAAAAATCTTACCTGCCTTAATTTCTTCGATTTCGGCTTCTTCTTTCAAAACTTTTTCCATAGCTTTTTCAGAGAATTTAACGGGGTTTTTACCTACAACCATAACGCGCATTTCTTGGCCGATTTTATCAGCATAAGCATCTTTGTTGTATTCGCCCATGATTTCAGAACTGGGAAGTTCAAAATCTTTCTTTGAATTCTTGAGTGACAAGGTCAAGCCGTCATCTTTAGCAGATGATATATATGCAGAAACGATTTGGCCAATCTTAAAATCTTTGCTGGGCTTAATGTTGTTGAAAGCCTTTTCCATTTCTGACTTTACAGAAACTTCTGCCTTTTCTTCTGCAACAGTTTCCGTGGTGATGATTTCTTCTGTAATGTTCTCCATATGCGAGATTACCTCCTGGAATTGCTCAATAGGTGTCGATGCCCCGAGCACAATTCCTATTTTATTAAAACTTTTAATTTTTTCGTAGTCAAAGTCGGCAGTTGAGATTAGCCTAAAAGTGTTTTCACAATTTTCTTTGCAAATATTGAAAAGTTTTTGCGTGTTATTGCTGTTTGCACCGCCAATTACTAGCACTGCATTACACTTTTTTGACAACAAATCCGCCTCTCTTTGTCGTTCTATGGTAGTATAACAAATTGTTTTGAAAATATCAACTGTTTTTGCCTTGCTATACTTAAAATTTTTCAATAAATTATTAAATTTTTCTTCAGAGTAGGTTGTTTGCACTACTAAGCACAATTTTTCAAATTCTAACGCGGATAAAACATCTGCATCTTCAGTGATAATCGCTTTGTAATCGCACCAACCGTTTATCCCCTTAATTTCAGGGTGGTCGGGGTTGCCAATTATTGCAATAGTATACCCCAACGCGTGGTGTTTTTGAACGATGTTTTGAATTTCTTTAACGAACGGACAAGTGCAATCTATTATTTCAACACCAAATTCATTGAGTTTATCAAAGGTTGCCTTTCCTTCACCGTGAGTTCTAATTAAAACCTTATCTCCCTTATTAAAACTTACAGCATCAACACTATCAAGCGTTTTTACACCCGCTCGCTCAAGTTGTTCAACAACAGTCTCGTTGTGAATAATTTCACCTAACACATAATTGCCATCACCACTTAAACTTTTAGCCTTTTTAACAGCGCGCCTTACTCCAAAACAAAAACCATCGTTTTTGCCTTTAATTATTTTCATTTTTCTTGCCTTTTTTCTTATCTTGCAAAATTTTATTTAGAAGGGCTTGTTGCTCTCTCATTTTTTCAGCAACAATTTCGTTCATCGCTTCCATATCTTGGTCGGTAAGTTTTCTATCGTAAAACTCCGAAAGTTCAAACGGTTTTCCAACGATAACATGTGACCTTCTAAAAAGCCTTGCCTTTCTATCTACCATAATTGGCACAATCGGGCTTTTTGACTTAACGGCAAATACCATAGCACCGCCTTTTATAGGTTGAAGTTCGGTTGTACCCGTTTTGTTTCTCGTTCCTTCCGGAAAGATTACAAGTTTATGCCCTTCTTTTAGCATTTTTATAGCAGACATCAATGTTCTCATATCGGGGTTATCCCTGTCAATGGGCACACCACCTAAAGATTTAAGCAACTTTGAAATAAACTTCTTCTTAAACAATTCTTGCTTTGCAAGAAAATATATATCGCGATTGTAAATCTTTGCGATATAAGCGCAATCTATAGCGTGTAAATGGTTGGAAACGATAACCGCCTTTCCCTTTGGAAAATTTTCTTTGTTATGAGTTTTGGATGGATAAATCCTATTTAATAAAAATAGCGGTATACGATATAATCGGTTCATAAACTACCTTTCAATACAAGACATTACTTTAGAAATTACTTGGTCAACCGTCATAAATGAGGTATCAATTTCAACCGCATCGACAGCCTTTGTTAAGGGCGCAAAATCACGCGTTTTATCATTGTAATCTCTTTGTTCAATCTCGGCTTTTAGTTGCTCAAAATCAACTTTATGACCTTTAAGTGATAATTCCTTAAACCTTCTATCCGCTCTAACTTGAACACTTGCGGTGATATAGAACTTAAAATCAGCATTAGGAAGAACGTAAGAGCCAATATCTCTGCCGTCAAGCACACAAGACATTTCCCCTGCAATCTTTCTTTGCATTTCAACCATTTTAAGCCTTACAACCTTTAAACTTGATATGTTTGAAGCCGCCATTGAAACGTGCGGTTCACGTATTCTTTCCGAAACGTCTTCTCCATCAAGATAGGTGTGTTGGCTTCCGTCGATATACTTAATTTGCAAGTCAATATCATCGATAAAGGTTTTAACACCTTCTTCATCAAGAGTGTCGATGCCGAGAGCGATAGCCTTTAATGCCGTTGCCCTATACATTGCACCCGTATCAAGATAAAGTATGTTAAGTTTTGAAGAAAGTTTTTTTGCAATAGTGCTTTTACCACTTCCCGAAGGTCCGTCAAGTGCGATTCTAATAATTTTTTCCATAGTTAGATCCCCATTTTCTTTCTTAATATAGTTATTATAGCAAATTTAGACTAAAAAACATAGTCCTTTTGCAAAAAAAATTTATAATTTACGCGTTATTTCCCGCAACAAAACCAGTAGAAAAAGCAAGTTGCAAGTTAAATCCACCCGTGAACGCATCAATATCGAGCACTTCGCCCGCAAAATACAAGCCCTTAACCTTTTTGCTCTCCATAGTTTTAGGATTAATCTCCCTCACGTCAACACCGCCGGCGGTAACGATTGCTTCATCAATCGGGCGCAATTTTTTAGGCAAAAATTTCAAGTTTTTAAGCACTTTAACAAGCATTGATCTTTCGGCTTGCGTGATTTCGCCACAGTTTTTGCTTTGCTTTATTGACGCTTGCTTTAGCACAATAGTAATTAAGTTTTTGGGCAAAAGTGCGCGCATCACGTTAGATATGTTTTTTGCGCTGTTTTCACCAAACTCTCTAACAAGCCTTGCATCAAGTGTTTTTTCATCAAGCGCTGGCTTTAAGTCGATAAACACAGTCAAATTGTTTAGTTCTTTTCTATTGATTAGTGATGAAGCGGTTAAAACAATCGGTCCTGATATTCCAAAGTGAGTAAAAAGCATTTCGCCAAACTCACTAAACACAACCTTTTCCGAGGCTTTTATTGTAAGCCTAACGTTTTTAAGCGAAAGACCTTGGATAGATAAAAACTCATCGCCTTTTAATTCAATTCCTACAAGGGCAGGTCTTAAATCAACGATATTATGCCCAAATTTTTTAGCAAACTTATAGCCATCGCCCGTGCTACCCGTAAGCGGATATGAAATTCCACCAGTACAAACAATAACCGAGTCGCACTCAACAACTCCAAACTCCGTTTTTACACCGATAATTTTACCGTTATCTTCGATAATCTCTTTAACTTCGGTATTAAGCCTAATATCAACACCTTGATTAAAAAGTGCCTTTTCTAATGTTTTAGTAACGTCACTTGCCTTATCACTAAGCGGGAAAACACGGTTACCGCGTTCGATTTTTAACGGAAGATTTAAATTTTCAAAAAAATCAAAGGTATCTTGTGGTGAAAAGAGATTTATTGCACCATAAACGAACTTTGGATTAGACACAACGTTTGGAAAAAAATCAACGGGAATAACGTCGTTAGTGAGATTACACCTGCCTTTACCCGTTATGTAAATCTTTTTGCCAAGTTTTTCGTTCTTTTCAAGTAAAACAACTTGCTTATTATTTTTTGAAGCGGTATATGCAGCAATAAGCCCTGCCGCACCACCACCAATCACAACAACTCTTTGCATTTTTCCTTTACTTTCTCTATCTTTTGAAAATTTGTTTTGTTAAGTAGTATCGGGGTTATAGTTATATACCCCTTTTTTATCCATTCAATATCGCAATCACTATGATTTTGATCGTGTTCAATTATCTCACCAACTAATTGAAACTCATTTTTCTTCACTTCTACATACCTGTCGGAATATAGTTGCTTTCCAAGCCCCGTAATTTTATAGCCTTTAATCTCGCCTGTAGACCTATCGGGAAAGTTAATATTCCAAACGTCGCCCACTTCAGAGAAAGGCAAAAGTCCTTCTATAATCTTTTCCGCGAGTTCAGCATACAAAGTAAAATCACTCTCTTCAAGAGAAAAAGCCGAAAAGGCAAAGGCAACGTTGCCAAAAAATGATGCTTCACAAGCAATAGACACCGTCCCCGAATATAAAATATCCGTTCCAATATTGTGCCCTTTATTTATTCCAGCAACAACAATATCCGCCTTAAAATCCGAAAAGTGAAGTTTTGCAAATTTAACACAGTCGGCGGGAGTGCCAGATATTGCGTGGCAAGAATACCCTTCTTTTTCTATCGTATTAAGTTTTATTGTTTTTGAAATAGTGAGCGAGTGTGAACTTGCCGACCTATTTCCATCGGGTGCAACCACTAAAACGTTATGTTTTTTAGAAAGTTGCTCGGCAAGTTTAATTATTCCTTCGCATTGCACTCCATCATCGTTACTTATTATAATATTCATTGGATTTTTACTGATTATGTCACACATAATCTACATATTTTTATCTTTATTTTACTGATTTTTTAATTGTTTTGTTTTTTGCTTTAATTTCATAAATATAAACACTATAATCGCAATTATAATTAGTGCAATCACACCCCATAACAGTATTCCCCACCACGTATCATAAGGAATTAAACTATTATTTAATGACAGCGCTGAAACAAATATTGATATCGAGCGAGTTATGGTTGTGATTAGAAAAAATGATGATAGAGACATTTGCGTTATCCCCGCAATCACACATAAAACGTCATCAGGGAAAAATGGAAATAAGAACATTATACTAAACAGTATTTTGCTCTTTCCTTCAACAAGTTTTAGCCACTTATCAAGTTTATCACCAACAAGCCATTTTGCAAGTTTATAGCCAAATATTTTACCGATAAGAAATGCTACAATTGAGCCACTAATAACACCAATAGAGCAAATGATCGCGCCTTTTATAGGCCCAAACAAAAGCACACCTGCCCCAAGCAAGACAAAAGATGGTATGGGCAAAATTAAAACTTGAAAAAACTGTATTATTAAAAAGAAAACTATTGCTAACCCGCCAAAGCCTTCTATATATTCTCTTAAGCCTTCAACACTTGATACAACTTCTAATATACCCTTTATTTTAAGCAGATATAGAACCGAAGAAAAGAAACACACCATCACAATAAAAATTAGTGACAGTTTGAAGATAAAAACATGCGATCGGCTAAAGAAAAAAGATGTTAAAAGGGTTAAAACCGATATAAATCCCACACAAATCGCGTGTAAACATTTTGCGTTTTTATAGAAAAAGCCTTCGCTAAAAGTATCGATATAAAGCAGAGAAAAAATTATGCTTGCACACCCTAATAAGCCTATTATTGTTGTGGTTAAAACTTGTTTTAAGATAAAATATTTACTATTTGCCATATATTATTTATATATAACAAATTATAATTTTATCCAAAAATTTCTAAACTATCGGCTTTTTATATTCTTCAACCGCAATTTTATCGCACCTATTATTATACTCATTGTCCGCGTGTCCTTTAACTTTTATAAAGTTTACACTATGCATTGCGGTAAGTTCTAATAATTTTTGCCATAAATCGGGATTTTTTACGGGTTTTTTATTCGCCGTTTTCCAACCGTTAACCGCCCAAGCGGATAGCCAATTTTGGTTAAACGCATCTATAAGGTATTGCGAATCACTATATAAATTGACTGCGCACCGCTCCTTAAGTGCTTCAAGCCCCTTGATAACGGCAAGAAGTTCCATCCTATTATTGGTGGTTTGATCTTCCCTACCACTAACAACTTTTTCTATTCCGTTGTAAATTAGGATCGCGCAATAGCCACCAACACCAGGATTGCCACTGCACGCGCCGTCAGTATAAATATCAACGGTTTTCATTATTATAAATTCTCCAATTCTTTTGAACGGTTTACACACGCATCAACCGCTTTTTTGGTTATCTCACCAATATTGTTTTGATTATAAACTTTAATGGCTTCAATGGTTGTTCCACCCTTGCTACATACTGAATTTATCAATTCATCGAGTGTTTTATCTTTGTTTTGCATAACCATTTCACCCGCGCCAATCATTGTTGCAGTGGCAAGCAGTTTGGCTTCATCATAGAATAGTCCGTTTTCTACCCCCGCTTCTATTATTCCTTTTAAGAACAAGTAAAAGTATGCGGGCGAACTACCGCTAACGCCAGTAACCGCGTGCATTTTTTCTTCTCCAACTTCAACAACTTCAGCAAAAGAAGATAAAAGCATTTTAATAAAATCGCGTTCGGTTTGCTCATTAAAATCGGAAAGGTCAAGTCCTACAGCACCAAGCCCAATCGAACAAGGAGTGTTCGGCATACATCTTGCAACCATAACGTCGCCCAAAGCATTTTTAATCTTTTGTTTTTTAACGCCAGCCATTATGGAAATAAACTTATTTGAAGCGCACCCCTTGATAACTTCAAGCACTGCGTCAAGGTTTTGCGGTTTAACGGCAAACAAAACGTATTCCGAATTGTCTGCAAGTAACTTACTATCCGTGGTAACACTTACACCGTTTTTTGCCATTAATTCAAGCGATTTTTCGTTTAGGTCGCTTACGATTATCTTATCCGCATCGATTGCCGATGACAAAATAGCACCTTTAACAATAGCGGTTGACATAAATCCTGCGCCAATAACACCTAATTTAAATTTCTTTTCCATTTTGACCTCATTTTGATTGACTAAACTTAAAATTTATTATATAATCGTTATGCTTTTAGGGGAGTGGCTCAATTGGTAGAGCAGCGGTCTCCAAAACCGCCGGTTGCGTGTTCGAGTCGCGTCTCCCCTGCCAAATACCAATCACAGTTTCATTGTGGTTGGTATTTTTTTATTCATCACGCAACCTTTGTCCGGTTGCTGACTGCTCCGTGTTCACTACGCAGGGCTTTCGCCCGAG
>JAZRIO010000005.1:0-70826 GCA_045645305.1 Christensenellaceae bacterium | reverse complement strand
GCACCTTACAAGTATCCTAGAGTAGTTGTATTTAGGGACGAATTACCCAAGACAGTAAGCGGTAAAATCCAAAGAAATAAGTTATAATCGGCGCGTGGCGTCGTTAACTGTCTGCGATAAAAATCTCGATGACCAAAAAGGTCAATCTCGTCTTTTATCTTGCCGAGCCTAGCCACCCTTGATTCTAACTCATTTCTTACATAAATAAGTTATAAGCATCGTTATGCTTCGTTTCTGTGCAAAACTCGCAACCTTGATGACCAGACGGTCTATCAATTCTGCTCGCTTGCACGAGCCTTGACCTGTTCGCATCTTCACTCTTAAAGAGAATAAACAGCGCGAGCCTACTGCAACTCGTTTCTAATATGTTTTATTAAAACAATAAAAAACCAAAAATTAAAAAAGACTGCAAAATTGCGGTCTTTTTTTGTTGGCGATATTTACAAAGAGTGCGTTTTTGTGATAAAATACATTTAAGCAATACAAATGGAGTAAAAAATGTTAAAAAGATTTTTCTCGTATTACAAACCGCATAAATGGATGTTTGTTTTGGATATGCTAGCTTCTTTTACCGTGTCCATGTTAGGTTTGGTATATCCCATAATAACAAGAAATATGCTAAACGACTATATACTGAACACAAAGTATGATATGGTAATAATTTTTGGTTGTGTCCTTTTAATAATTTACATTATAAGGCTACTTCTAAACTATTTTATCCAATATCAAGGGCATATGATTGGCGTTAGGATGCAAGCACAAATGCGGAGCGATATGTTTAACCACTTGCAAACCTTACCTTATAAGTTTTACGATAATAACGAAACGGGAAAGATTATGGCAAGGATGACAAGCGACCTTAACGATATAAGCGAACTTGCGCACCACGGCCCTGAAAACATTTTAATTTCGGGCATATCAATCATTGCATCTTTTATATACTTAATGACCATAAATGTGTATTTAACCCTTATAATATTCGTTTGTGTTCCTTTCTTAATTTTTATATCAATGATTGTTAGAAAGAAAATGCGCGATGCGTTTATGGAAAGCAGAAAATCGCTTGCGCAAATAAATGCTTCGTTAGAGAGCAGTATATCGGGCATAAGGGTAACAAAAGCCTTCACTAATTCCGATGCTGAAAAAGGAAAGTTTGAAAAGGGCAATGAGTGGTTTGTGCGCTCTCGCAAAAAGGCATTTAAGGCAATGGGTATATTTCACTCCACTTCTACCTTTGTAACTGAAATATTTAATGTTGTAGTGATTGTTGCAGGTGGAATATTCCTTCATGCAGGAAGTATTGAACTTGGCGATTACACGGCGTTTGTTGTGTCCATTAACATATTCCTTGCACCCGTAAGGCAACTTATTATGTTTATGGAGCAATACCAAAACGGCGTTACCGGTTTTAAGCGCTTCCTTGATATTATGGATACCGAAAGTGAAAAGGATAAAGAGAGTGCAAAACCCATAGAAAATGTGCAAGGGGCAATCAAGTTTGACAATGTTAACTATGGTTATAATCAAGACGTAGACGTGCTTAAAAACTTTTCGCTTGAAGTTAAAAAGGGCCAAATCTTTGCATTGGTTGGACCAAGTGGTGGCGGTAAAACAACCGTTTGCCACCTAATACCGCGTTTTTACGATGTGCAAAATGGAAACATTTATATCGATGGAATAAATATTGAAGATATAACGAGAGAATCACTCCGCAAAAATATTGGCATAGTTCAACAAGACGTATATTTATTTAACGCAAGCATACGAGACAATATTTTGTACGGAAGACCCGATGCTACTGATGAAGAAATTATAGAAGCATCAAAACGCGCAAATATCCACGAGTATGTTATGACATTAAAAGATGGATACGACACGGTTATTGGTGAGCGCGGTGTTAAACTATCGGGCGGACAAAAGCAAAGGCTTTCAATCGCAAGGGTGTTCCTTAAAAACCCACCCATACTTATTTTAGATGAAGCGACAAGTGCACTCGACAATACCACTGAAATTTTAATTCAACAAGCGCTTGATGAGTTGTGCAAGGGCAGAACTACAATAGTTGTTGCGCATAGGCTATCCACTGTTAAAAATGCTGATGAGATTGCTGTTATCTCGGGCGGTGAAATTACCGAACGCGGTAATCACGAAGAATTGATGAAAAACAACGGCACATACGCAAATCTATATAATCTTCAATTTAGAGAATAAAAAATAAAACCCCGTAGAGTTGCTCTACGGGGACTTTTTATACTTTTTCAATATTGTTAACCGTAAGGGTGTTATCCTTAACTGTAAACTTAACATTATACTCTGCAAAGCGCATACCATACTCTCTGCCATCATCTTGATAGGATGGGCGGGGGTCATCTTCTAAACACTCGGTTAGCGCGGTAAGGTTTTGTTGATTTTCTATCGCGGTGGTATCGCAATCATACTTTACAACAAGTTTATAGTCTTTTTGCTCATCCGCATAACCGCCCACCGCATCGGGGTGACAGTCGGTAAAGGGGAGATATGGCTTAATATCGTAAATGGGTGTTTTATCAAGCAAATCGGCGCCCGAAACGATAAGTGTCAGCCCAAAATTTTCATCTTCTTCCACCCGTTCAAGTTTAACCGAAGACAGCCCAAGGCTGTTTGGCCTAAAGGGAGAACGGCTTGCAAACACTCCCACCCGTTGGTTTCCGCCAAGTCTTGGTGGGCGAACGGTGGGGGAGAAGCCATCTTTGTGTGCGAGTGAAAAATCAAAAATAAGCCATAAATGAGAAAAACCTTCTATCCCCAAAAGTGCGTTCTTGTCCCTATACTTAGGCTCAAAAACAATTTTTGATAGGATTGAAGGCGCGCGCCCGCTTTGGCGCGGGATACCAAACTTTTCTTTAAAGTCGGAAACAATGTATGCAATTGGCTCAACAAAAGTTTGTTTCATAGCGGAAAATACCATTTAAACAACAGTAAAAACTTGCCACATTGAAATGCGGTAAGTTTTTTTACTTGATATTCGATTTATTCTTTAGGTAAACTAACTTTAATTAGTCCTCAACGGGTTTAAGTCTTTCTTCTTCAAAAGCAGAGAGAATAACACTAACAAGTTCTTCTCTTGTTTCCGTTTTGATGGGGTGAGCGATATCCTTGTATTCGCCATCGCCTGTTTTTCTTGAAGGCATAGCGATAAAGTAACCTTCCGTTCCTTCGATAACCTTGATGTCGTGAACAACAAAACAGTCATCAAAAGTAACCGAAGCTACCGCTTTGAGTTTGCTATCGTCTTTTTTTACGATACGAACCCTTACATCAGAGATTTTCATTAAATTTTACCATCCTTAACAAATATTACCTATATAATATCATAACTTATTGTCTATTTCAATAGGTTTTTTAAAAAAAGTTGCGGTTTTTTTAATTTTTGTGCTATTTTTTTGCATTTTTTAATAAATTTAGCGTATGGAACAAAATTTTGATTTATCTAAAATTAACACAATTTATTTTATTGGAATCGGCGGAATTTCTATGAGTTCACTTGCGTTTTTCTGTTTGGAAAAGGGCATAAAAGTCTATGGTAGCGACAGGGTGGAGAGTAATATCACAAAATCTTTAGTAGATAAGGGGGCAAAAGTTTTTTATTCGCATTTGGCAAAAAATTTACCCCATTGTGATGCGGTTGTGTTCACTTCTGCAATAGATGAGCAAAATGAAGAACTTATTGAAGCCAAAAAAAGAGGAATTAAACTTTATCCGCGTGCGGAGTTTTTATCAAACATCTTATCACTTTTTAGAAAGAGTGTTGGTGTTGCGGGGTGCCACGGAAAAACTACAACAACTGCAATGATTGCAAAAGTGCTCATTCAAGCAGGTTTAGACCCGACGGTGTTTTTGGGTGGGGAAGATAAAAACTTTTCTAACTTCCGTTTAGGCGGTGGGGATATAGTGCTTACTGAAGCGTGTGAGTATAAAAAGAATTTATCCTATCTATCCCCGTCAATAGCGCTAGTTCTAAATATTGATAACGACCACTTGGATAGTTACTTGAATATGGAAGATTTGACCGATACCTTTAGAAAGTTCGTTAGGGGCAAAATATCGGTGATAAATGCCGATGATAAAAATTCTTTGCCACTCTTTAATGATAGCACGGTCACCTTTGGTATAAACGAAAAGGCGACCTACACGGCAAAAAAATTAAAATTTAACGGCAAAGGCTATTCTTTTACCGCCTACATTTACTCTAAACCCGTTTGTCGAATTAACCTTAAAGTATCGGGCGTGCATAATGTGTATAACGCGCTATCCGCTCTTGCTGTTTGCCATATTTTAGGGTGCGAGCCACAAACTATTAAAAAAGGGCTTGAAAACTTTTACGGTGTTAAGCGGCGCGATGAATATTTAGGGGAGTATAACGGTTTAAAGGTTTATGCCGACTATGCCCACCACCCCAAAGAGATTAGTGCCGTTTTAGAAGTGTATAAAAATCGTGCGGATAAATTTGCGGTAGTTTTTCAACCGCACACATATTCTCGAACCAAGTTATTGATGCAAGATTTTGTTTTAGCACTAAAAAAAGAAGAAAACTTGATTTTGTTTAAGACCTATCCCGCGAGAGAAGAGTATGATTTTTTAGGCAGTGAAGAAAGCCTTTATGGCAATTTAATCAAAGCCGATTGCAAGTGTGAAGTAGCACTTTCAAGCGAACAATTATATAATGAGATAGAGAAATTAAAGGGCAAAGTTGATGCGATATTGGTTTTAGGTGCTGGCGACCTTTATGAAATTTTCGACAAAATTACCGAAAAATAGTGTGGGGGATAAAATATTTTTTAATTTGTGCAAAAAATAATTGCAAATTTTTGAATTACAGTGTATCATATAAGGGAACAATATAATAGGAGAAAATTTGCTTTATGGTACAAAAAAAGAGAAAAATTGCAGTCCTCGGAACAGGCAACGTTGGTGCAACAATTGCCTATGCGCTTACCCTTCAAGGTGTTTGCTCTGAAATTGTTTTAGTGGACATCAATAAAGAGAAGGCAGAAGGAGAGGCACTTGATATTTCTCAATGCGCAGCCGCTGCACCCTCAGTTAAAATTTGGAGTGGTGAGTATTCTGATGTCGCAGGTTCAGACATTGTTGTTATAACCTTTGGCGTTGGTAGAAAACCCGGTCAAACTAGACTTGACCTTGCAGGAATAAACGTTGGTATTTTGAAGGGCGTTATTAAAGAAATCGTTAGTTACGCACCCGAAGCATTATACGTTGTTGTAAGCAACCCTGTTGACGTTTTGACTTATGTTGTAATGAAAGATACTGGTATTCCCACAAACCAAGTTATAGGTACTGGTACACTTCTTGACTCAAACAGACTTACTCAAGCTGTTGCAGAATACTGCGGTGTTGATTCTTCAAACATCAACGCATTTGTATTTGGTGAACACGGCGATGCTTGTATGGTTCCTTGGAGCCTTTGCACAGTATGCGGTATGCCTATTAAAGAATACTGCACCAAAGTTATGGGCGTAAACAAGGAAGACCTTGAAACCGAACTTAACAACATCTATACCGGTATGGTAGCAGCAGGTGCAAAAGTTATTAAGGCTAAAGGCGCAACCTTCTATGCAATCGCAGCATCAACCGTTCAGCTTATCAAAGCATTGGTTGCAAACACCGATACAGTTCTTCCCCTTGCAACACTTCTTAACGGCGAATACGGTGCAAAAGACCTTTGCACAGGTGTTCTTTGTAAAGTTGGTGGTTCAGGCGTTAAGGAAATCATCAAGGTTGAACTTCCTGAAGATGAGCAAGCACTCTTCTCTGAAAAACTTGCTTCACTTGATAAAACCTTTGAAGCTTTGGGCGTAAGAAACTAATTTAATATTTAGTAAAAGGGAGTAGTTGTCGCATTTTTGCGAGCGCACCACCGTCAGTACGGCATAAAAGCCCGGTGTTGCGGAGATTACTTTAAGTAGTTTTAACAAGACTTTTACCGCCTAATAAGTGGTAAAAGTCTTTTTTTGTGAGGAAAACTTATGAAGATTTTTGTATTAGTGCTATTTATCCTTATGTTTGCATTGATAATTGCAATCCCTAAGTATAAACCCATCATAACTGGTGTAAGCGCACTCATTTGCACTGTCGCTTGTTCTATCTTTGGGTATATGACATGGCACGAACCTTTTTCAAAGGCAATAAACTATAATGTTGTTATGCTTCTTGTGGGCATTATGATAACGGTTGGTTTGTTCTCCGAATCGGGTATGCCCAATAAAATGGCGGACAAACTCGTTTCAAAAGTGCCAAACGTTATGTGGGTGCTTGTGCTAATTTCCCTTTTAAGCGGAATCATCTCGGCATTTGTAGATAACGTTGCAACCGTATTGATGCTTGCTCCCATAGGCTTTGCAATAGCAAAGAAAGCAGGCGTTTCGCCAATCCCCGTGCTAATAAGTATTGCCGTATCAAGCAACTTACAAGGCGCAGCAACCTTGGTTGGCGATACCACATCGGTTATGCTTGCTGGCGAACTCGGTATGAGTTTTATGGACTTTTTCTTCTTTGGCGGAAAATGGTCTATCTTCTGGGCGGTGGAACTCGGTATGCTCGTTACCGTGCCCGTGCTTTTAATTATATTTAGAAAGCAAAATAAAAGGTTTGAGTTTAAGACTTCATCTGTAAAGGTGACCACTCTTTTCCCGACATTTATGCTAATTCTTAACATTGCTTGCTTGGTTGCTTGCTCGTTTATAACATTGCCCGCAGGATTTATTGCGGATAATATCAACGGATTAGTTTGTATGTTCTTTGGTATTGTTTGCCTTTTGTATCATCTTTTTACCGCAAAGGTTTGCGAAAAGACAAATGAAGATGGCACGACTGAAAAGGTTGGTGGCAAAAAGCAAGCGCTTAAAACTATTGTAGGAACAATCGACTATCAAACGGTGTTGTTCTTAATCTTCTTGTTTATAGTTATCCAAGCGGTTGACAATGTTGGCATAATTAACGATATAAGCCTTTTCTTCGGCTCTATCGGGGAGAGTAATATCTTCTTGCTATACACCCTTATCGTGTTTGGCTCGGTTATTATTTCGGCTTTTATAGACAATATCCCATATGTTGCAACAATGCTTCCGGTAATAATGGCCCTTTCCGTTCCGCCACAAATACAAACCTTGTTGTGCTTTGGTCTTTTATCGGGCGCAACGCTTGGCGGAAACATAACTCCTGTCGGTGCATCGGCAAATGTTGTCGCTATCGGTATGCTTAACCGTGAAGGTTATAAGGTAAAGAACAAAGACTTCTTTAAGATTGGTATTCCTTTTACTCTATCCGCAGTTCTTTCTTCTTACCTTTTGGTTTGGCTTATTTGGGGTATGTAAAAAATTAATCTATAAAAAAAGCACACTAACTTTCGCTATTTGAAAGTAGTGTGCTATTTTTTTGTGTTATAGTTACCTATCCCTACCAACTAATTCATCTAAAGAAATGCCGTATAGGTCGGCAAGTTTAACGCAAAAATCAATGCTTGGCAAAATCTTTCCGCTTTCCCATCTGCTAATGTTTTGGTGGGAAGTGTTAATCTTTTTTGCTACTATTGATTGGCTTAAACCTAATTTTTCTCTTTGCTCTTTTAATGCTTCGCCATAATTTAACATAAAATTTCTCCTACACCTATATTATTGCACATTTTTGTACAAAATACTTGACTTGCACAAAATTGTGCAGTATAATAAAAGAGCAAACTCCGTTTTGTCGCGAAATAAACAAAAAAAAGGATAACGGCTGTATTTTAGCCGTTATCCTTATATATTTATACTTTACTATTTAATTTCAACACCGCTGGGGGAGAACATAAACACGTTTTTGCTCATTTCATAAACTCCACCGTTAAGCGCGTAAATTGCACCAGAGAGCATATCAATAATGCGGATAGCCGTTTCTTGTGTTAATTCGTTCAAGTGAACGATTGCATTTTTGCCAACCTTAATAGCGTCGATAATAAGTTCAACATCGTCATAAGAAGTGGGGGCAAACACTGCGATAGGTCCGTTACCGTTTGAAGAATAATTTTGCGCATCCATTTCCTTAAATCTTGTAGCGCGTTCGCTTCTCGTTTTTGGTTCTTTGCCGAATAAATCAAATACTCCCATTATCTTTTCTCTCCATAATTTCTTTCGCCGAAAATAGTTCTTCCAAGGCGTATCATATTGCTACCGTTTTTGATAGCGATTTTATAGTCGTTTGACATACCAACTGAAAGGTAAGTAAACTCACTATGTTTTTCTTTTAACGCGTCGTAAAGGCAACGCATCTTTTTACAAAGCGCTTGTAAAACACTTTCATCATCGGTGTGGGGAAGCATTGCCATAAGCCCTTTAACTATAATAGAAGGGCAGTTATTTATAATTTCTTCCACGCTTTCTATTGCGTTATCAATAGAATAGCCACTTTTAGAAAGTTCGCCACCAATGTTTATTTCAACAAGCACGGCTTGTTTTACGCCTTTATTTGCTGAAACTCTATCAATCTCTTTAGCAAGGTGCAAACTATCTACCGAGTGAATTAGGCTAACCTTTCCCACAAGATATTTTACCTTGTTTGTTTGTAAGTGCCCGATAAAGTGTTGGTCTGCACCGATAATCAATTCACTCTTTTCACGGAATTCTTGTACTTTGTTTTCTGCAACAACCTTTAAGCCGTAACCAATTGCTTGATTAATAACTTCAGCACTCATAGTTTTTGATGCGCCGATAAGTGTTATAGGCTCGCCTAAATTATTGCCGTTTTCTATCTCACTTAAAACCTTTATAAGATTTTCTTTAAGCATTTTATTTTCCGTTTATAACATCGTTCATATTGAATAGACCGATCTTTTTACAAGCAAGGTATTTTGCCGCCGCCACTGCGCCTTGTGCGAAAACGCTTCTATCAGTCGCTTGGTGGGAGATGGTAACCGTTTCAAAATTACCTGCAAAAATAACGTCGTGTTCGCCAACGATATTTCCGCCCCTTATAGCGTGGATACCAATTTCCTTTTCATTTCTTTTTCCAACAATACCTTCTCTACCATAGGTATAGAACTTATCGCCTTGAACGCTCTTAACCGCATCAGCAAGCATAAGCGCCGTACCGCTTGGGGCATCAACCTTTTGGTTGTGGTGTTTTTCAATAATTTCCACATCAAACGCACCGAGAACTTCGGCTGCCTTTTTAACAAGGTCGATTAAAAGATTTACGCCGAGTGACATATTGCCCGAACGGAAAATAGCCACCTTTTGGCTTGCCGACTTAATTTTTTCAATTTGTTCATCAGTATAACCAGTTGCGCAAAGCACAGCAGGGCAAGAGTTATCAACCGCATACGCTAAAATGTTATCGAGTGATGCGGGGGAAGAAAAGTCAACAATAACATCAACATTTTCTTTAACTGATGCAAAAGAAGAATACACGGGGAAATCGGGGTTAGAAAAATTTTCTACTAAATCGATACCGCAAACGGCTTTAACGTTTTGGTCTAAAGTGCATGCTTCAAAAACCTTTTTTCCCATTCTGCCGTTAGCACCGTGAATTAAAATATTTACCATAATTACTCCTTAATGGAAAAACCGAAATCTTTCAAGATTGAAATCATTTGTTCGGTATGTTCGGGTTCTAATTCGGTAAGGGGCGCTCTAACGATACCGCTACCGAGCCCAATAAGTTCACTTGCCTTTTTAACGGGGATAGGGTTAACTTCGCAGAACATAATGTCGATAAGGGGGAGAAGTCTTTCTTGGAGTTCGTATGCTTCTTTATTCTTTCCAGCAAAGTAAAGTCTTGCAACGTCGCCAACTTCCTTGGGTGCAATGTTTGATGCAACCGAGATAAGTCCCATAGAACCGATACTCATCATTGCAAGGTTAAGGTTATCGTCGCCAGAATAAAGTGCGGTCTTGCCACGGATAAGGCGCGCCGTTTCACAAATTTGCTCCATATTACCGCACGCTTCTTTGATACCGCCGATGTTTTTGTGTTCGGCAATTTCTTCCATAGTGCGGGGGAGAATATTTACGCCCGTTCTTGCAGGAACGTTGTAGCACAAAACAGGGATGTCAACGTTATCACAAACGTCGTTATAATACTTAACAAGTCCTTTTTGTGTGCATTTATTGTAATAAGGGGTAACGACCAAAAGACCATCAGCACCTATTTTTTGTGCAAGTTGGCTCTTTTCAATCGCTTTTTTAGTGCAGTTACTTCCCGTGCCGAGAATAAACTTTACTCTACCTGCAATTTTATCGTAAGAAAATTTTGCAATGGTATCGTATTCAGCATCGGTAATGGTAGACGCTTCACCAGTAGTACCGAGAATAGTAAGCGCGTCAATACCGTTTTCAATTTGATATTCGATTTGTCTGCCGAGAGCATCTAAATCAACACCGTCTTGAGTAAAGGGTGTGATAGCCGCAGTACAAGTCCCCTTAAAAATAACTTTGTTCATACTTTAATCTCCAAAAAAGAGTGGATTTTAGATTTTACCTTTGATAAGGTTGAGTTCGATAGCCTTTTCAGCAATTTGAACGGCGTTGGTTGCAGCGCCCTTTCTAATGTTATCTGCAACGCACCAAAGGTTAATGCCGTTTTCAACAGTCTTATCTTCTCTAATTCTACCAACGAAAACTTCGTTCTTGTTTTCAGCGGTGATAGCCATAGGATATACGTTGTTCTTTACGTCGTCTTGAACAACAACGCCCTCTGCCTTAGATAAAATTTCTTTAACTTGTTCTGCAGTGCAGGGCTTTTCGAATTCGATATTGATTGATTCACTGTGACCAAAGTAAACGGGCACGCGAACGCAAGTTGCGGTTACCTTAATAGATTGGTCGTTTAAGATTTTCTTGGTTTCAAAAATCATCTTGTCTTCTTCTTTGGTATAGCCATTATCCAAGAACACGTCGATATGGGGGATGCAGTTGCCAAAGATAGGATAGGGGAATTTTTTGGGTGCTTCACCGTTAATTCCGTTCTTTAAGTCATCATAACCCTTAACGCCAGCACCTGAAACTGCTTGATAGGTAGAGTAAATAACTCTCTTAATCTTGAACGCTTGGTGCAAGGGCTTTAATACTACCATTGCTTGAATAGTAGAACAGTTGGGGTTTGCGATAATGTTTTTGTGCCAAGCAATGTCGTCAGCATTGCATTCGGGAACTACCAACGGCACGTTTTCATCTCTTCTCCACGCACTTGAGTTATCAACAACTAAAATGCCGTGTTTAGCAAAGATGGGTGCAAATTCCTTGCTTACATCACCACCTGCTGAGAAAAGGGCGATATCAATATTCTTACCTTCAAGGTTTTCTTCTTTAAGTTCGATAATAGTGTGGGGTTTGCCCATAAAATCTACCGTGCTACCTGCAGACTTTGCTGATGCAAACAAATAATAGTTTTCAACGGGGAGGTTTTTTTCAGACAAAACTTCCAAGAACTTTCTTCCTACCATTCCGGTAGCGCCAACTACCGCTACGTTGTACTTTTTCATAGTGTATACTACTCCTATTAAACATAATATATGGATAGTTTAACAAACCGAGCGGAAAAAGTAAAGTTTTTTTGCTTAAATATGTAATTTTATTTGTAAAATATTTAAATTTAGTGTAAACTTAATGTGGTATAATTCAACCGCACAAAATGTGGCGATAAAAAAAGATGAAATCCGAGTGGGCTTCCGCTCTTGATTTGGAGAATATAATGGCAAAATCTTATACTAAAAAGAAAAAGACAAAAGGCTTTATAAACCGCATAATGCTCGGCAAAGAAAAGTCAGAAGGTTATGCAAGGGCATCGCTCCCCTCTAACAGATGGGAACTTTTTTGGGATATTTTTAAGGGTAGGTTTCTTAAACTTATCATCATAAACATTTTAATGTTACTCTTCTTTATCCCCCTTTTCGTTTTGTTGTTCTACCGCTATATCGGTTTAGTAAACTACGGAACTTATTATCCTTTTTCACAAGGCTTTGGTATAGGATATCTCGCGTCACCGTCGCTTGCCGGCTATGCGGAAACCATTGCGGTTAGCGTTAACCTTATAACCTTGCTTTTCCTTCCCGTTGCGGCGGCATTTGCTTCAATCGGTATTTCGGGCGGTGCGTATGTTATAAGAAATATGGTTTGGACGGAAGGTATTTTCGTTGCCAACGATTTTTGGCGCGGTATCCGTCAAAACATTAAAACCGTGCTTAAAATTATGCTTTTATATAGCGTGGTTTTCTATCTTTGCATATTGTCTTTATCAATTTGCAACCAAAATATTGCCACAGGAAGTGCTGATACATTCTTTGTAATATCAAAGGTGCTTATTTGTCTATTGCTCGGCTTTGTTTCGCTTATGACCTTGCATATGATAACTATGGGTGTTACTTATGAAATTAAGTTCCGCCACCTTATTAAAAACTGCTTTTTCTACACAATTGCGCTTATTATTCAAAGCGTAATCTTTGCAGGTCTTGGAGCAATTCCTTTCTTGATGATGCTCCTTAACTGGAACTTTATCAAAACTCTCGGTGTAATTATATGCGTGCTTTTCGGTGGCTCTTTCTTCTTGCTTGTTTGGACAAACTTTACCCAATGGAGTTACGATAAGTTTATTAACGACAAAGTGCCGGGTGCTAAAAAGAATAAAGGTATTTACGAAAAGGTTAAAGAAAGTGATTCAGAATCGCTTAAAAGATATAGGGAACAAGTTGCCCTTGCTAGTCTATCAACCCTTTCAACAAAACCCATTAAACCCATTACCGATGATGAGTTGCAACTTGCTGAACTTCCCACTTCGTTTAAGCGTGACGATATTATAAAACTTAACGAAAGTAGACAACAAATTATTGATGACCACGCAAAATACGTTGCTGAGCATCAAAATGAAGATAGATATAAACCTTCTGAAGAAGCGCTAGCAATTCAAAAGGAAAGAGAAGAGAGAGAAAAGCGCATTGCAAAAGCAAAACGCGAACTCCAAAAACGCAACAAAAAATAACCTAAATAAAAGACGTCTCGGGTTCCGTGGCGTCTTTGATGACTTATTGAAAATAAAGGAGTTTTTTCGGTGAATAAATTACTCAAATCCTTAATTTTTAACGACCAAATTTCTTTATCGGTTTTAGATACAACCGATATGGTTAACGACGCAATAAAAATACATAATTTAACTCCGCTTACGGCGGCGGCGCTCGGCAGAACGCTCACCATTTGCACCTTTATGGCTTCAAACCTTAAAAACCAAGGGGACAAGTTGTCGGTAACTATTGCTGGCGATGGCGTTGGTGGAAAGATTACCGTTTGTGGAAACGGAAACCTTGATATGCGTGGATTTATTGATAATCCCCAAGTTAATTTGCCCCTTCGTGCCGATGGAAAACTTGATGTTGGCGGTTGTGTTGGCAAAAATGGTAGGCTTACAGTAGTTCGCAGTATGGGGCTTAAAGACCCGTATTCTGGAAGCGCACAATTGGTAACTGGTGAGATTGCTGAAGACTTTACCGCTTACTATGCTTATAGTGAGCAACAACCCACCGCGATAGCGCTCGGCGTTAAGATTGGCACGGACGGAACTTGTGTTGGCGCAGGCGGTGTTATTATGCAAGCAATGCCTTTTGCTGATGATGGCGCTGTGTGTATGGCAGAAGATGTTATGAGCCAGTTAGACAACGTTTCAACACTCATAGAAACAATTGGCGCGGAAGGCATTATTGATAAGTTTATAGGCGAAGTTAAATCTACCGAATACACCCCCAAATACAACTGCCTTTGCGATAGGGGGTACATAGAAAAAGTGCTTGTTTCTCTTGGGAAAGAAGAACTTGATGACATTATAGAAAAACAAGGAAATATAACGGTTGACTGTCAGTTCTGCAACAAAAAATATGTGTTTGGGGCTGATGATGTGGCAAAGTTTTTTAAGTGATAAATGGCGGAAATTATTCAGTTTACAAAAGATGCGAATAGATACAGAAGGCTTGCGATTGAGCGGGCGGAAGGAGGCGACCTTACAGGTGCGCTTTCCCTTTTGTATACAGCAAAATCCATAAAAGAAAATTATGAAGTTTATATGGACCTTGCTGATGTTTACGCGGATATGGGACTGCTTGAATTATCCAACAAATATTGGTTTAAGTATATAGATAGCGCGCCAAAAGATAAGGTTTCGGTTGCTTATGAAGAACTTGCGATCAACTATTTTTATCTTGATAATTTTTTGGCTTCAAGTTTTTATTTTCACCTTAAAATCACAACCGATGGGCAAATCACAAAAGAAGGTTTAAGCCCTGAAATTATTGACTTTTTTTCGGGTGAAGAGTTCAAAAGGGACGGTTATAGGGTTGTTTATCCATTTAACCTTGCCAACTATAATTTAGAAACAAAGCGCTCTAAACACGCGCTTGCAATAGGTGCGTTTGAAGAAGCGAAAAAAAGTTTATCGGCTATTCCGCTTGAGAGAAGAACGGAAGAGATATCAGGCGACCTTGCCGTTTCCTTTTTTATGACCGATGACCTTGACGGGGCGGAAAAGGTGTGCAGAGATTCACTATCCCGCCACGGCGAAAATGTTACGGCATATTGCAATCTTTCTACAATTTGCGATATGCGAGAAGATTTTGACAATGCTAAATATTACTACCAAAAGGCTTTGTCGGTAGAAAAAGGGGAAAAGGGCGAAGAGTATAAAATTGCCACTTGCGCCATTGAGCGGTTGGACCACCCAACTGTAAAAAGGTGCCTTGAAAAGATTTTAGAAGAGCGCCCACACGAATTAACTATGCGCTTTTTCTACGGGCTTTGCTATATCAATTTAGGCAACTATGAACGCGCGGTTGACGAACTTTCAAAAGCATATAGACTTAATCCTGAAGACTTTATCACCGAGTATTATTTAAGGCTTGCAAAAGACTTTGAAAGTGGAAATGCGCGGGATAAAGATTTACCGCTAGAATACGTTAGACAAATTCCTAAACGCGTGGAAAAAGAATACGAAGAAAAAATTTCCGCACTTACCGAAAGACCGGTTAAAATATCTACCGAACTAAAAAAGAAAGAAGTGTTTGATATGGCCATTTGGGGGCTTTATCACGGGCAAGACCAAACGGCAAGAAACGCGGTATACTTGCTTGCAAACTCATCTTCTCCGCACTGCCAAAAAGTGCTGTTAGATTCGCTTATGAGTAATGAACTGACAAGCGAAATTAAAAGAACGGTTATGTACGTTTTAATCGTTAGCGGATATAGAAAAAAATTCGGTGTTGTAACAACTGATTTTTGTGTTAAAGTTAAGCCGAGAAAACTCATGCTTGAAAAGGCAAAAGATACTTACACAGCGCCCTACGTGGGTGCGTATGCGCTTTGCTTAGTCAGGGCGGTGTTCTTTGACGCAGACTGCGCGGATAAAATTGCAACCGTTACCGATAAACTGTTTAACAAACTTAAAAACAAGTTAAATCCAGCGGACGTTACCGATGATGAGTTGGGCGCACTTATAATGTCAGAGTGCAAGTTTAAGTGGTGCAAAACCGATGCGGATGTGACAAGATTTTTTGGAATAGATAGGCAAAAATTACTAAAACTAAAAGAAATGTTAAAGGATAAAAAAGATGAAGAAAATTATTGATATTGACGCGCTTTTTGACAAGTATATCTCCGATTATGTTTATGATAATATCGGCAAGATGAAACCTGAAGAAATTGAAAACAAAATACCCGACCTTTACGTTAAATTTGGCGATGAAAAATTAAAGGAATTGGATGGCAAAACCCCCAACACTTTCTACAAAGATTTTTCGGGCGAAGAACTTGTTAAAATGCTTAAAGAACACCTAGAAGAAGGCGTTTCTGTATCCGACTTTTTGTGCGAAGCAATAACCGCGAACAAGCAAAACGAAGATGCGGTGTATTCGGCAATAAGCACGGATGAAAACGAAGAGTTTACCGTGTATTTGATGAATATGCTCGGTCAAATGCAGTCAAAGAGAGCAAAAGATAAGTATTTAGAGTTTATCCTTTGGGATTATAGCGAAGGGATAAGAGAACTAGCAACCGAACTTTTGTGCGATATGGCAGAGGATGTTAAAGAGCAAATTCTTGCTGAAATTGACGGCGTTAGCCAAGACAAAAAAATCAATCTTGTGGAAATTTTATCGCACACACAAAAAGATGATAGGGTGTTCAATGTGTTAGTTGAAGAATTTGTGGCAAATAAAGACAAGGTTCAAATCTATGCAGGGTACTTATCAAAGTATGGCGATGACCGCGCGTTACCCGTTTTATTTGAAGCAATCGAGCAAGAAAACATCACTTATGCAGACTTTGAAGAGTTAAGGTTTGCTATTGAAGCGCTTGGCGGTGAATACGATAAGGTGCGCGACTTTTCTAAAGACAAAACATATAAAAAAATCTTTGCAGAAGTAAAAGAAAAATAAAATATTTTGGCTTTCGTTAAACTTAAAAACGGAAGCCTTTTTTTCGCCCTTTTTCTCTTAATATTCGGTATAAAAAATTGCATTAAGTTCATAATACCAATAAAGTTGGAGGATATTATGTCAAAGAAAAAGAAGAAAAATAAAGTGATTAAACTAACCGATGAGCAGTATGGTCAATACATTATGGCACTTAAGGAAGAAAAGCCACCTAAGGTAGTGGAAGAAACACAGAAAAACAGTGACTAAATCGCAACTTGTTGATTTTACAAAAAGTTTTATAAAACGGCAAATTTTTTTGTAAAATTGCTTGCAATCAAAACAAAAAGTGATATAATAAGGTGGTAAAAACTTTTAGGTTTGAGGTGATTCTATGATCGAAATAGTAGAAGTTAAAACCAAAAGACAAATGCGTTTATTTGCCACTTATCCGGTAAAACTTTATAAGGGTTGTCCGTATTATGTTCCGTCGCTAAAACGCGATGAAATAAACACCTTTAACCCCAAAAAGAACTTCAGCCTAGGAAATAACGACTGCAAAGCATTTTTGGCATATAAAGATGGAGTTTTGGTCGGCCGTATCGCGGGGCTTATAAATAAAATGGATAATAAACTTCGCGAGAAGAATATGATAAGGTTTTCCCGCTTTGACTGTATTGATGATATGGAAGTGTTTAAGGCGCTTCTTGGTGCGGTTGAAAAGTTTGGAAAGGATATGGGTATGGATATTATCCACGGGCCGTGGGGCTTTAACGATACCGATAGAGAAGGTATGTTGACTTATGGTTTCGACAAGAAAAGCACCTATGCAACAAACTATTACTATCCGTATTTTTGCAAGTATATGCAAGAGTTAGGTTTTAGCGATGAATCTAAATGGATAGAAAGAGAGTTCGATTTTAGAGGCAAAGATTACAGTAGAATTTACTCTCTTGCTGAAAGAATCTATAAAAAAATGGGAATGAGAGACGTTGCGAGAACAATGCCTAAAAGGAAAATCTTAAAGCGTTACGGGGCTAAACTATTCAACACCATCAACGAATCTTATGCGCATTTAGATGGATACGTTCCAATAGAAGGCAAGGCAGTTAAAAACGTTCTTAAACAGTTTGCCACCATTGCCAACCTAAAATATATAAGCGTGCTTGTGGATAAAGAGGACGACGTTGCTGCCTTTGCAATAGTGCTTCCGTCAATTTGTGATCCTATAATTAAATCACGCGGAAAACTTTTCCCGTTTGGGTTTATGGGCGTGCTTAAAAGTATTAAGCGCCCTAAAGAATTAGAAATGGCGCTTATTGGGGTAAAACACAAGTATAAAAACAGTGGTGTTACCGCGGTTATAATGTCTGACATTATGAAAAACATCATCAAGGATGATGTGTGCAAGGTAGAGTCTAATCCCACACTCGTACATAATTATGAAATTCAAGCACAAATGGAAAGACTTGGTGGGGAAGTTACAAAACACCGCCAAACTTATCAAAAAGAGATTGGCAGTTTAATCTAAACGATAAAAAGACCGAATTTAACGGTCTTTTTTCCTTTTAAAGGAAAAGGCTGGCAAAATCTTGTTAAAAGTTCTTGTAAAAGCGCGAAAAAAATGATATAATTGATGCGTATAATTTTAAATTTAACGAAGGTGCTTATTATGAACAGGACAGAACTTAAAAAGATTTTTAATGCTTCAAGCGAATTTGGTGGTAAAACCGTAACCGTTTGTGGTTGGGCAAAGACTATTAGAGATTCAAAGTCTTTCGGTTTTATTGAACTTAACGATGGTTCTTATTTTAAGAATTGCCAAATAGTTTTCGATAGAAGCAAAGTTGATAATTATGATGAAGTTGCAAAGCAAAATGTTGGTGCTTGCATTTCAGTTACGGGTACTCTTATCTTAACACCCGAAAACAAACAACCCTTTGAAATCAATGCGGATAAGATTGAAATTTTGGGAACATCAACACCCGACTATCCTTTGCAAAAGAAAAGGCACACGTTAGAGTTCTTACGCACGATGCCACATCTTCGCCCCAGAACCAACACCTTTAACGCGGTGTTTAAGATTAGGAGTGAAGCAGCTTTTGCAATCCACAGTTTCTTTAACGAAAGGGGATTTGTTTACGTGCATACTCCCATCATCACTGGAAGCGACTGTGAAGGTGCGGGCGCAATGTTCCAAGTAACCACGCTTGACCTTGATAATCTCCCTACCGAAAACGGCGGTGCTGACTATAAGCAAGACTTCTTTGGTAAAAAAGCAAGCCTTACTGTATCAGGTCAGTTAGACGTTGAAAACTTTGCAATGGCATATTCAAACGTTTATACCTTTGGACCAACCTTTAGGGCAGAGCACTCTAACACCGTTCGCCACGCGGCAGAATTCTGGATGATTGAGCCTGAACTTGCTTTTGCAGACCTTTCTGATGATATGGACTGTGCGGAAGCAATGGTTAAATACATTATCGAAAGGGTTATGAACACTTGTAAGGAAGAAATCGAGTTCTTGAACAAGTTTGTTGATAACGGGCTTATCGAAAGACTTAACAATGTCAAAAACAATGAATTTAAGCGCCTTACCTATACCGAAGCAATTGAAATTTTGGAAAAGGTTAAGGATAGATTTGAAGCGCCTGTATATTGGGGTGTTGACCTTCAAAGTGAACACGAGCGTTATATCACTGAAGAAGTTTTCAAAAAACCGGTGTTCTTAACCGATTATCCTAAGGACATCAAGGCTTTCTATATGAGACTTAACGACGATAAGAAAACGGTTGCCGCAAGTGACCTTTTAGTTCCCGGTATCGGCGAACTTATCGGTGGAAGCCAACGCGAAGAAAGAATGGAAATTTTAGAGCAAAGAATGGCCGACTGCGGTCTTAACAAAGAAGACTACAAGTCTTATCTTGATTTGAGAAAATACGGCGGTGTTATTCACTCGGGCTTCGGCTTAGGCTTTGAAAGAATGATTATGTACCTAACGGGTATCTCTAACATTAGAGATGTACTTCCCTTCCCAAGAACAGTAGGTACGCTTGAAAACTAATAAAGAGGAAAACATATGAAGATTTTAATCGATGCTTTTGGTGGTGACCACTCGCCCGAAGAAGTTATTGCCGGCACTGTTGCCGCAATGGAAGAAAATAAAAACTTTACCGCAGTGTTGGTGGGCGATAGTGCAACTATTGAAAACTTGCTTAAAGAATACACTTATGATAAGGAAAGGGTGGAAATTTTACACGCGCCCGAAGTTATCACTTGTGAAGAAGAACCAACCGTTGCAATAAGAAAAAAACCAAACAGTTCCATTTGCGTTGCTTTTAAGGAACTCAAAGAAAACCCCGAAGCAAGCGCGTTTGTATCGGCTGGTTCAACGGGTGCTGTGCTTGTTGGCGCAACCTTAAAACTCGGTAGAATTAGTGGAATTAGTCGTCCTGCACTCTGTCCCATAATGCCCACGGCTATCGATGGCAAAAATGTTATTATGATGGATGCTGGCGCAAACGCAGATTGCAAGAGTATTAACCTTGTTCAGTTTGCGCTTATGGGAACAGCCTTTTTAGAAGCGACTGGCAAAGAAAACCCCAAGGTTGGTCTTTTGTCTAACGGCACTGAAAAGGAAAAAGGAAATGCGTTAAATCACGAAGTTTACCCCTTGCTTGAAAATGCAAAGGGCATAAACTTTGTTGGAAATATTGAAGGCAGAGATATTCTCGCTGGTGAAGTTGACATCGTTGTTACCGATGGATTTAGTGGAAATGTTGCCGTTAAGTCGATTGAAGGATCTATTAAAATGCTCTTAAAGGTAATGAAAAAGGACATTATGTCTACTTTTAGGGGTAAAATCGGTGGCTTGCTATTAAAACCCACCTTCAAAAAACTCGCAAAAAAACTTGACTATAATAACCACGGTGGCGCATTGTTTGTTGGTGTTAACAAGCCAGTTATCAAAGCGCACGGCTCATCAAAGCGTGTGGCAATTAAGGCGGCGGTGTTGCAAGCCGTTTCTTATGCGGACTTCGATATTGCAGATAGAATAAAAGAAAAACTTTCTATGCAAGAGGCTGTTGGAGAACAAGGCTAATGAGCATTTTTGATATAGCCGGTTGTGAAGAGAAAATCGGTTACTCGTTTAATGATAAAATGTTGCTTCGCAAGTGCTTCACGCACGCATCTTATGCCAACGAGCATAACGAGAGCGACAACGAACTGCTTGAATTTTTCGGCGATTCGATAATTCAATTCGTTGTTACCGAGCACCTTTATAAAAATGGCTATGGCGATGAGGGGGATTTAACCCAAATTCGCGCACAGTTGGTTGCAAAAACTCCGCTTCTAAAAGCCGTAAAAATGCTTGGGGTGGAAGAGTTTGTTTTGCTTGGTCGCGGTCAAGGTAAGTCGGCACGGCAAGATGAAAAACTTTTTTCAAGCATATATGAAGCGTTAGTTGCTGGTATTTATATCGACGGCGGTATGGTGGCTGCTAAGAAGTTTATAATGCGCACCCTTGTGTCAGCATTAGAAAAAAAGACCGAAAAGGTAGAAAAATCAACTGATGGACGGGATTATAAAAGCCGTTTTCAAGAGTATGTTCAAAAGCATAAATTGGGTAGCATAAGTTACCAAACTCTTGGAAGGAGTGGGCCCGACCATTCGCCTGTATTTAGGGTGGCGGCGCTTCTTAACGGACAAATGCTTGCCGAAGGTGAAGGCAAGAGCAAAAAAAGGGCAGAGATGAGTGCGGCAAAAGTTGCACTTGAAAAAATAGATAAAACAAAAAACTGATTTAAGGTGGTATAAAAAGTGAATTTCGAAAAGGTGGAAATTTACGGATTTAAATCCTTTGCCGACAAAGCAGAGATTAAGTTTGGCGATGGAATAACGGGAATCGTTGGACCTAACGGATGCGGTAAGAGTAACGTTGCCGATGCAATTCGTTGGGTACTTGGCGAGCAGTCTGCAAAGACCTTGCGTGGTTCAAGTATGCAAGACGTTATATTTAGTGGAACACAGGGCAGAAAATCCCTTTCTTATTGCGAAGTTTCGTTATTTTTTGACAACTCCAATAAGATGTTCAGTATTGACTATAACGAACTTATAATTACGAGAAAACTTTTCCGTAGTGGCGAGAGTGAATACTATATCAACAAACAGCCCGCAAGGCTCCGCGATATAGTAGACCTTTTGCACGAGTGCGGAATCGGTAAAGAAGGTTATACTATAATCGGTCAAGGTAAAGTTGAAGAGATTATGTCGGCAAAACCTGAAGACCGCCGTATGATTTTTGAAGAAGCCACCGGTATAGCAAAGTTTAAGACAAGAAAGAACGAATCTCAAAGGAAACTCGAAAGAACACACGAAAACCTTGTGAGATACGTTGATATTTTAACTGAGATTGAAAACCAACTCGCCCCCCTTGAAAGACAGGCAGCAAAGGCGAGAGAGTTCAACGAGTTGACCGAAGAACTTAAATATCACGAACTCAACACTTATATCGCAAAGGTGGACGGTGTAGAGAGTGCAAAGGGCAAGATTTATATCCGTATAAAGGGTATTGAAGAGCAAAGCGCTTTAAGAAGCGGGGAACTTGCTGATGCGCAAAACGAATACGACAAGATTTTTTCAAGTATTACCGAAGCGGATAAGGAACTTAATAGTTTACACGAAGAATTACTTGAAAAACGCGTTAGTATGGAAAAATCTTCGGGCGCAAAGCAACTCTACGAACAAAAAATCTCTTATCTTAAGAGCCAAATTGAGCGCGCGGAAAAGGAAATTGAAAACAACCTTGCACTCATAAAGGAAAGTAAGGAAACTTTCTCAAATAACGAACAAAAGTTAACTGAAGAGCAAAACCAACTTGAAAAATTGCAAGAAAAAGCAGAAAAACTTGCTAAAAGATTGGTTAGCGTTACTGAAAAAATTGCACTTGGCGAAGAATTGCAAGATGCAAATAGAAAGAAAGTTATCGAGTCTATTGAAACCCTTTCAAACATCAAACTCAACAAGGGCACGATGTCTATTGAAAAGAACAATTTAGTTGATAAACTCAATGAATTGACCGAAAAACTTGATAGCCTTTCAGTAAAGAGAGAAGAACAGTTTAACGCAAAAGAAAAATGCGATAAAAATATTAACGAACTTGACCGTGCGGTGTTTGACCTTAAAAATCAAATCGAACAAACGGAAAGCGACGTTAGAAACGGCAATGAAGAAGTTGCAAAACTTGACAATGCAATCTATTCTCTCAACTCTGTAATCACCACTTTGGTCACTAAAGACAACTTCTATAAAGCGCTTAAAGATAGTTATGAAGGTTATGCCCCCGCGGTTAAAAATCTTCTTAACCAAGCAAAGCAAAATGGTGAAGTTAAGCGCAGAATTAAGGGAGTTGTTGCAGAATTAATTAAGAGCGATAAAAAATACGATATCGCGCTTGAAACGGCACTTGCTGCCGCAGCGCAAAACGTTGTTACCGCAACCCCTGATGATGCTAAATATTTAATCGAATACTTAAAAGCAAACTCTATGGGTAGAATAACCTTCCTTCCCATAACTTCGGTTAAACCGAGAGAACAAAGTGTTCAAGTCACCTTGGCTCTTAACGAAACGGGTGCTTTGGGTGTTGCTAACGAACTCGTAACCTACGATAAGCAATACGAAAGTGTAATTTCCAACTTGCTTGGCAATACACTTATAGTGGATACCTTGCAAAACGCAACGCGCATTGCCGAT
The DNA here is from genome assembly GCA_045645305.1 of Christensenellaceae bacterium. GTDB lineage: Bacteria > Bacillota > Clostridia > Christensenellales > Borkfalkiaceae > UBA1259. Next base: position 47,659 of record JAZRIO010000005.1, on the reverse strand, counting down.
AAATACCGCTTTGCATTTAAGATGGTAACTTTAGATGGCGACGTGTTTACCACTCAAGGCGCAATGACTGGTGGTTCTAGAAGAAACGATAGCGTTGGCCTTTTGTCGAGCGATAGAAAGATTGAAGACAATTTAGAGCAACTCAATAAAAAGAGAGAAGAAATGCAATCTCTCAAAGAAAAGAAGGCTGAACTCGAAAAGAAACGCGACAAAGCGCTTGACGATTATAATCTTCTTGGCGATATGTATAACGGCAAACGCCAACAAATCCTCATTGAAAGGGAAAAGCAAGCGGTTGCTGAAAGTGCGTTATCCGAACTCGGTCAAAGCATTGAAAACACTACCGACCTTATTGATGAAGTTAAGGCAAGAATTGAAAAGATTGATGCCGATTATCAAGCAGTACATATGGGCGGTGCTAAATTAGAAGCCGAAAGAACAAGCGCAACCGAAAATGCAAACAAGCATCAAGCCGAATACGATGCGCTTAGAAAAGAACGCGATGAACTAACTGCTGAAAGCACTGATATTCAAGTTAAGATTACCGAACTTAAAGGCTCTATAAGTGCTTTAAGTAGCGACAACACGCGTTTAGCAGGCGTTATTAAGGAAACCGAAGAGAATAATAAGGGGCTCAAAAAGAGCAACGAAGGAGCGGAAGCAATAATTGAAGAACTCCGCCGTGACCAAGAAAAAGTTGCCCTTACTAAAGCCGAACAAGATTACATCAACGGCATTAGGTCGAAGATGGAAAATATCGAGGCGGAAAAGAGCGAACTTCGTGAAAAACTTAACAACAACGATGCTAAAAAGCAATATTTAACCAACGCTATTACCGAACTTAGCGAAAAGAAACACGCTGAAGAAATTGCACTTGCAAAGATTGACTCTGACCTTGAATACTTGCAACAAAGCATTTGGGAAGATTATCAAGAAACTTATGAAACGGCAGTTAAAGTTCGCGTAGAAAATTACGATGCTTCTTTTGGTGAAAGTGAAATTAGCAGAATCCGCAAAAAGCGCAGTTCACTCGGCGCAATAAACGCGGCTGCAATAGAAGACTCAAAGGCTCTTAAAGAACGCTACGATGAGATGATGACTCAAAAAGAAGACCTTGAAAAAGCCGAAAAAGACCTTAAAGAAGCAATCGACAAAATCAAGGGCGAAATGCTTACCCAATTTGATGAAGGCTTTACCAAAATCAACGAAAACTTCCAAAGAATATTCAAAGAATTGTTTGGCGGTGGTAGAGCAATGCTTCAAATGGATTACTCAGAAGTTGATGATAGATTGGAAGCAGGCGTAGAAATTGTTGCCGAACCCCCGGGAAAGAAATTGCAAAAACTTTCACTCTTATCGGGTGGTGAAAAGGCGCTTACCGCGATTGCAATCTTGTTTGCAATCTTAAAACTCCGCCCAATGCCTTTCTGTGTGCTTGACGAAATTGAAGCAGCGCTTGACGAAGCAAACGTAGATAGGTTTGCAAGATACTTAAAGAAGTTTAGTCAAGATACCCAATTTATCGTTATCACCCACAGAAAGCCCACTATGGAACTTGCAGACTCACTCTTTGGTGTTACTATGCAAGAAAAGGGTGTTTCTAAGATGGTATCGGTTAAACTTTCTGACGTTGCTGATATTACTGGCGATCAAACGCTTGCATAATAGGTGAAAAATGGGATTATTTAGTAAACTCAAAAGCGTGCTTTCCAAAACGCGCGACGGAATTTCAAACAAACTTTTTGAACTTTTTGCAAAAGGCAAGATAGGTGAAGAGTTTTATGAAGAGTTGGAAGATATTTTAATATCTTCCGATGTTTCCGTTTCAACTACAATGGAAATCGTTGATGAGATTAGAGACTGTGCAATAAAGGAAAAATGTAAGGATAAAGATTATGTTTTATCCCTATTGAAGCAAGAACTTTTTGAAACGCTTGACTATGCGGACAAGTTAGAGATTAAAACTCCTGCCGTTATTATGGTAATAGGTGTTAACGGTGTGGGCAAAACCACAACCATAGGTAAACTTGCAAACAAGTTTGTAAACGAAGGAAAAAGCGTTACCATTGCAGCGGGGGATACCTTCCGTGCCGCTGCGGCTGACCAACTTTCCGTTTGGGCGGATAGGGCAAAGGTTAGGATAGTTAAACACTCTGAAGGTGCTGATGCTTCAGCCGTTGTATTCGATGCGATTGAATCGTGCAAGGCAAGAAAAACTGATATTCTCATTGTGGATACTGCTGGTAGATTGCACGTTAAAGCAAACCTTATGGAAGAACTTAAAAAGATGGATAGAGTGATTAAGCGCGAATATCCCGAAGCAAACTTCTATAAACTTATCGTTCTCGATGCAACCACAGGTCAAAATGCGTATAACCAAGTTCAAGTGTTTAACGAAGCGGTTGGTATAAACGGTATCGTTTTAACCAAACTTGACGGCACTGCAAAAGGTGGATTTATAATTTCACTATCTTATGAGTTAGAAGTTCCCGTGGTGTACGTTGGAACTGGCGAAAAAATTGATGATATTGAAGAGTTTGATGCAAATCAATTCGTTGAAGCGTTATTTTAAACAATATATAAAAAACGCTTGACACAGGCAAAACTTATGTGTATAATTACGGGTGTAAAGCAATTTTGTTTTACACCCAAGTTTTTTATTATGGAAAAAGATTTACACTACGTTGAACTTTTTGAACTTTATCAAGACCTTTTAACTGAAAGGCAAAGGGAACTGTTCCGTTCGCACTATTATTTTGACTTATCACTTGCGGAAATTGCAGAGCCTGACGGTAACACTCGCCAAAACGTGTATATGGCGATAAAGAGTGTTAAGAGCAAACTTGATGGTTATGAAAAGGCGCTTAAATTGAGAGAGAAAAACCTTAAGTTAAAAGTCGTTGCAGAAAAACTTAACGGCATCGACCAAGCGATTGCAAAAGAAATAACTGATATAATAGGGGAATAATGGCACTTTTTTCAGGACTTTCCGAAAAACTTAATCATATTTTTTCTAAACTCACCAAGCACGGCAGACTTACCGAACTTGAGATTAAGACTGCAATGCGCGAAGTTAGAATTGCCCTTTTAGAAGCGGATGTTAACATTTCTGTTGTAAAAGAGTTCGTTTCAAAGGTCAGTGAGCGCGCGGTTGGGCAAGAGATTCTTAAAAACCTTAACCCCTCGCAACAAGTTATTAAAATCGTTAATGAAGAGTTGATTGCCCTTATGGGCAGTGCAAACAACAAACTTATCACAGCACCAAATCCCCCCACGATAATTATGATGGCGGGTCTTCAAGGTGCGGGTAAGACAACGCTTGTTGGTAAACTCGGTATGCTTCTTAAAAAACAAGGTAGAAAACCCCTTTTAGTCGCGTGTGACGTATACCGCCCCGCTGCTATTAACCAATTGAAAGTGGTTGGCGAAAAGGCAGGTTGCACGGTATTTGAAAAGGGACAAGGCAACCCCGTTAAGATAGCAAAAGAAGGTGTTGAATACGCTAAATCTTACGGCTTTGACACGGTTATTATCGACACGGCTGGTCGACTTCAAATTGATGAAGAGTTGATGCAGGAACTTGAAAAGATTAAAGAGCAAGTTAACCCTGCGGAAATCTTACTTGTTGTTGACTCTATGACAGGTCAAGTTGCGGTAGAAGTTGCAGATACCTTTAACAAGAGATTAGAAGTAACAGGTTTAGTTTTAACCAAACTTGACGGCGATACGCGTGGCGGTGCAACCCTTTCGATGAAAGCGGTTACAGGTAAGCCAATAAAGTTTTGCTCGGTTGGTGAAAAACTTGGCGATTTAGAGCCTTTCTATCCCGATAGAATGGCGAACAGAATTCTCGGTATGGGCGACGTTTTGTCACTCATAGAAAAGGCGCAAGAAGCGGTAACCGAAGAACAAGCCAAGAAAATGGAGAAAAAGTTTAGGGAAAACTCCTTTACTTTAGATGACTTTTTAACCCAGTTTGAAACAATGAACAAAATGGGTGGAATAAAAGATATCATTGCAATGCTCCCTGGTATGGGCAATAAGTTAAAGATTAGGGAAGAAGACATTGATGAAAAGAAAATGCTTTCAATGAAGGCGGTTATTCAATCGATGACAATGCGTGAGAGAGAAAATCCGCAAATCATCAACTCATCAAGAAAGAACAGAATTGCAATGGGCAGTGGCACAAGTGTTCAAGAAGTAAATAGGGTGCTTAAACAGTTTGAGCAAACTAAACTTATGATGAAACAAATGAAAAACAATAGAATGTTTAAATTTTAATAATTATATACAAGGAGAACTACTAAAATGGCAGTAAAAATGAGATTAACCAGAATGGGCGACAAGAAATCACCCTTCTACCGTATCGTTATCACCGATTCGAGAAACGCAAGAGATGGAGCATATATTGACAAAGTTGGTCACTATAACCCCACCACCGTTCCCGCAGAAATCGTTATTGACGAAGCAAAGGCAAAAGATTGGCTTGCAAAGGGCGTTCAACCTACCGACACCGTTAAGAATATTCTCGTAAACACCGGTGTTATCCCCAAGCCCACCAAACTTTCACCTGCAAAAACCAAAGTTCGCAAATCATCTAAATAATTAGGGTGAAGGAGCGAAAATGTTAGAACTCATTAAATACGTTATAAACCGTTTTGCCGAAAAGACCGACGAGATTGAATACGATGTGGTTGAAAACGGCAAAAACGTTTCGGTAACGGTTACCCTTTCAGAAAGCGATATGGGTAAAGTAATCGGTCGCCAAGGCAAGATTGCAAAGGCGCTCCGCACTTTAGTTCGCGCCGGTTCTGTTAAAGAGGACAAAAAATATAATATCGAAATAGTTGAACGCGGGGAAAATAAATAATTTCCCCGTTTTCTTCCCTTTAAATTATGGAAAATACTCTTAAAATCGGTATAATCGTTAAACCGCAAGGCATTAAGGGCGAACTTAAAGTTATGCCTTTAACCGACGATATAAACCGCTTCAAAAACTTAAAAGAAGTTATTATTGACGACAAGAATTATCGTGTTCTACGCGCTGTTATCGGCGGTGGCGCGGTAATTATTTGCCTTTCTGGAATTGCTGATAGAAACCAAGCGGAAACCTTGCGTGGTAAGTTTTTATCCGTTACCAGAGAGAACGCTATCCCACTTGAAGAAGGTAGGTATTTTGTCGTTGATATAATCGGTTGTTCGCTTTTTGCTGAAGATGAGTTAGTTGGCGAAGTGGTTGATGTTACTAGCGCGCGCACGGATATATTTACTGTTAAGACGGCAAGCGGAAAAATTATGCGCTTTCCGTTCTTAAAAGATTTGATAATTAAAGTGGATATAGAAAGTAAAACTATTGTGGTAAAGAAGAAAAGGCTTGATGAGGTTTCTTGTTATGAAGATTGATATTTTAACACTCTTTCCCGAAATGTTTGCGCCGTTAAAGACAAGCATAATCGGTAGGGCAGTGGAAGACGGGAAACTGCAAATTAATGTTATCGATATTAGAGATTACACCTTAGACAAGCATAAAAAGTGCGATGATACGCCTTTTGGTGGGGGTGCGGGTATGGTTATGATGCCACAACCCATTGCAAGCGCTATTGAAGCGGTTGACCCTGACCATACTGCAAGGCGAATTTTTATGTCGCCAAGGGGCAGAACTTTTAACCAAAAAATTGTGTTAGAGTATAGCAAGTGCGAGCATTTGTTGCTTCTTTGCGGACATTATGAAGGGGTGGACCAAAGGGTTTTGGACCTTTATATTGACGAAGAATTATCTATTGGTGACTTTGTGTTAACGGGCGGAGAAATACCTGCTATGGCGGTTGTTGATGCCGTTGCAAGGTATATTGACGGCGTTATTAACGGCGAATCGTTAAAGCAAGAAAGTTTTGCAAGCGGTATGCTTGAATATCCGCAATACACACGCCCACAAGAGTTTATGGGTGTAAAAGTTCCCGATGTTTTGCTCAGCGGACATCACGGAAAAATTGATGAGTGGCGAGAAGAAAAGTCTAAGGAAATAACCTTAAAAAATCGCCCCGATCTATTAAAATAAGGAAAATTATGCAACATTTACAATGGTTTCCCGGTCACATGACCGCGGCGATGCGTATGATGGAAGAAAACCTAAAGTCGGTTGACGGCGTTATGGTTGTGCTTGATGCACGCGCTCCACGCGCTTCGCTAAACGAAAAGTTGGCAAAACTTTTCAACAACAAAAAAGTGCTTTATGTACTTAATAAAACCGACCTTGTGAATATCCAAGACGTTAAGAGAACGGTTGCGGAATTTAGCGAGATGGGTAAGGAAACTGTGGCTGTAAGCGCGATGGATAAGCGAGCAGTCGATTTGTTGTATTCAAAAATTTTCGCACTCTTAAAAGATAAACTTGAAAGAAACAAACTTAAAGGTGTTTTTAAGCCCATTAGAATTATGGTTGCAGGTATTCCAAACACTGGAAAATCAACCATTATAAACGCACTTTGCGGTGGCAAAAAGGCGGTTACCGGTAACAAGGCGGGCGTAACAAAGGGCAAACAGTGGGTTAGACTTCGCGAGTTGGAATTGCTTGATACCCCAGGTACAATGCCCCCTGCGTTTGAAAATCAAACACTAGCAAAACACCTTGCCTATATCGGCAGTATGAACGATGCAAACATAGATTTTAATGACCTTGCATACGAACTTTTAGCCGAACTTAAAGAAAAATACCCAACTCTTCTAAAAGAAAAATACGGCATTGAAAATCTTGATGTGGAAACTATTGAACTCTTTAATGCGATATGCGTTCGCAGAGGCTTTTTGCGTCGCGGAAACGAGTTTGACTATGATAGGTGCGCCACGGCGATTATCGATGATTTTAGAAAGGGCAGAATAGGAAAGATTATTCTCGACTAATTATGGATAAATTATTATACGAAAGAAAACATATCGATAGTGGTGCAAAATACGTTGCAGGGGTGGATGAAGTTGGGCGTGGCCCGCTTGCTGGTCCTGTGGTGTGTTGCGCCATTATAATGCCTTTAGACGCGCTTATAGAGGGGGTTACGGACAGTAAAAAACTCACCGAAAAGAAGCGCGAGCAACTCTCTAAAGTGATTAAAGAAAAGGCGATTGCCTATTCTATTTTTGAAGTTGATGAGAGCGAGATTGATAGGGTAAATATTCTTAACGCGGTTAAAAATTGTATGACAAAAGCGGTGGAAAATTTATCCGTAAAGCCCGATATAACGCTTGTAGACGGGGTTGACACCCATCTTCCAATCAATGCGGAATACATCGTTAAAGGCGACTTAAATAGTTATACGATAGGTTGTGCGTCTATCGTTGCAAAGGTTTATAGAGATAATCTTATGACTGAGTATGCAAAAGAATTTCCCGAATACGGCTTTGATAAGCATAAGGGATACGGCACAAAAGCGCACATAGAAAAAATCAAGGAGATAGGACCTTGCAAATTGCACAGAAAAACTTTTATAAAAAATTTCTGGGTAGAGTAGGCGAAGAAAAAGCCGCTGAATTTTTGAAGAAAAAAGGATACCAAATTATTAAGACAAATTACCGCTCTCACTTTGGAGAAGCGGATATTATCGCAAAGGACGGAGATACCATTGTTTTTGTGGAAGTTAAAACCCGTTCGGGCGATGGATACGGACAACCGAGCGAAGCGGTTGACTATAAAAAGAGAGAAAAATACTTTAAAATCGCCACTGATTACCTAATGAGAACGGGCGAAAGTGATACGGCTTGTAGGTTTGATGTGGTGGAAATTGAAAAAGGTGAAATAAATCATATTTTTGATGCTTTTTCTATGTGAAAACGCTTGCCAACGGCAAAAAAATATGTTATTATATATAGCGCTTTAGGGCGTTCCTCTTGCATTTTTTAAATTTTTCGTGTGGCAATGAACGCTTATTTATAATCGGAGGTAAAAGCAAATGAGTAGCATAATTGACGCTATCAATCAAGAAAATGTTAAGGCAAGTGTTCCCCAATTTAACGTTGGCGATACCGTTAAGGTAATGGTTAAGGTTATTGAAGGTGACAGAGAAAGATTACAAGCATTCGAAGGAATCGTTATCGCAAGAAAACACGGCGGTATTTCAGAAACCTTTACCGTAAGAAGAATTTCTTTCGGTGTTGGTGTTGAAAAAACTTTCCCCATCCACTCGCCAAAGGTTGCAGATATTCAGGTAGTAAGACGTGGTAAAGTACGTCGTGCAAAACTCTATTACTTAAGAGCAAGAACCGGAAAGGCTGCAAAAGTAAAAGAAATCGCAAGATAACAACACAAAAAATTAGAACTTACCGAAAAATTCGGTAAGTTCTTTTTTTTATTTTTTTGTCAAAGAGTTTACTTTCCCTTTAAAATAATATATAATTATATATTAGTAAAATATAGTGGGAGTATGTCTTTCACAAAAGAGGGAAAATGATAGCAAAGATTTCTTCGTTTACTTTAATAGGTCTAAGGGGTGTTGCGGTTAACGTTGAGGTGGATGTAAATAACGGTTTACCTGCCTTTGAAATTGTTGGCCTTGCGGACACTGCTGTAAAAGAATCTAAAGAGCGCGTGCGTTCTGCTATTAAAAATAGCGGTAGGAATATTCCCACAAGGCGATTGACTGCTAACCTTGCTCCAGCCGATGTGAAGAAAGAAGGCTCTCTTTTAGACCTTGCACTTGCAGTTGGCGTTCTAAAAGCAAGCGCGCAACTTGTTGCTGATACTGATGGAATTGTTTTCCTTGGCGAACTATCTTTAGACGGAAGTTTAAGAAAGGTGAACGGCGTTCTTCCCATACTAATCTCGGCATTAAGCGAAGGTTATAAAAAGTTCATTATTCCAAAAGACAATCAAAAGGAAGCATCTTTTGTCGACGGGATTGAAGTTTATGCAATAGACAACTTAAAAGAAGTGATTGACCACTTGTCTGGCTTAAAGGTTGTTGAACCTGTAAGTAAACACGACTTTAAGGCAAAACAAAGCAAAAATATTTATGATACCGACCTTTCTTTGGTTAAAGGTCAAACGGTGGCAAAGCGCGCGTTGGAAGTTGCGGTGTCAGGTGGGCATAACTTGTTGTTCGTAGGCGCACCCGGAACGGGAAAGACTATGCTTGCAAAATGTATTCCCACAATAATGCCGGATATGACCTTTGAAGAAGCGCTTGAAACAACAAAGATTCACTCAGTTGTTGGAAGTGTTAAAGATAGCGAAGGAATTATATTTGCCCGCCCGTTTAGGTCGCCACACCACACGGCAACAACCGTTGCTATGACAGGCGGTGGTCCAAGCCTTCATCCAGGTGAGATAAGCCTTGCACACAACGGTGTTTTGTTCCTTGATGAAATGCCCGAGTATAACCGCTCTACGCTAGAAGCACTCCGCCAACCCTTAGAAGATGGCGAGATAACGGTGTCGAGAGCCTCGGGAACGGTAAATTACCCCGCAAACTTTATTCTTTGTGGAAGTATGAACCCCTGTCCTTGCGGAAACTATGGCTCTGCGGAAAAGGTTTGCACTTGTTCACCATCGCAAATAGCCAAGTATAAGGCGAAGATATCAGGTCCGCTTTTAGATAGAATTGACCTTCAAATACAGGTTGATGAAGTAAAGTATAGTGAACTTGTTGCCGATGAAATAGCAGAAACAAGCGAAACGGTGAGAAGTAGAGTTAATAGAACAAGGCTAATTCAAAAAGAAAGGTTTAAGGCTGATGGCATTTTAACAAATGCCGATATGGGCGAAAAACACTTAATGAAATATTGTAAACTTGATGAAGAGTGCGAAAAACTTTTGAAAACCGCGTATGAAGCATTGCATCTATCACCGAGAGCGCGTTCAAGAATAATCAAAGTTGCAAGAACTATTGCCGATATGTCGCTTTACGACAATATTAAACCAGAACATATTTTAGAGGCTATAAGTTATAGGCACTCTTAATTAAAGGGGATATGAAATACACTAACAGCGAACTTTGTTTGTTGTGGATAGACAGTTTTATTGGGCTCGACTACAAAAGCAAACGAGAGATATTCAACATAATAAACCAAAAGACGGAAATTCGTGCGGTTATAAAAGGTGAAGAAGACCGCATAAAAAGTCTTATCGGGGAGAAGGAGTTTAAGACCTTATATACTTCTGCGCAAAAGGAATATTTTGACTTTGTTTTGTCCGGACTTGAAAAAAGGGGAATAACCGCAATCACAATAGAGTCAAACGGTTACCCAACAAAACTTAAACAAACACCCTTTCCGCCACTTGTGCTTTATGTTAAGGGCAATGCGGAAATATTAAATGAAGATAGTTTTTCTATCGTTGGTAGCAGAAAGAGTTTGCCATTATCTATAAGCCTTGCCGAAAGATACGCAAAGGCAATAATCGATGCAAATATTGTGCCCGTTACGGGCATTGCCGAAGGTGTGGATAGTGCCGTGCTTAAAACGGCGGTATCAAACAAGGCAAAAGTGATATCAGTAATCGCGGGCGGTTTTGATAATATTTACCCAAAAAGTAATGAAAACTTGCTAAATAAGGTTGCCGAATTCGGTGTAGTTATAACCGAGCACCCACCTGAAGTTAAGCCTATGCCTTTTCACTTTCCTATAAGGAATAGAATTATTGCAGGGTTATCTAACGGCACATTAGTTGTCAGCGCGGGTATTAAGAGCGGAACGATGCATACGGCTGAATACGCGGTGGAGTACGGCAAAGATTTATTTGCAATTCCGTATAGCGTGGATATATCTTCTGGTGCGGGTTGTAACGAACTTATTAAAAAGGGCGCAATATTGACCGATAATCCTGAAGAAATTTTGGAGTTTTACGGCATAGCGATAGAAAAAAAGGTCGAGATAAACTTGACCGATGAAGAAAAAGAAATTGTAACGGCGTTATCCGATGGGCAAAAACACATAGAAAAACTTGCCGAGATAACGGGTAAGCGCGCGTTTTTATTAACACCCCTTTTATCCATAATGGAGATAAAGGGAATAGTCGTTAAAAGCGGAAATATTTACGGACTTAACAGAAACGATTTGGAGGCATAATGCAGTTAATTATAGTAGAGTCACCACACAAGGCGAAAACAATTGAAAAATTTTTGAAAGGCGATTACAAGGTTGACGCGTCAAAAGGGCATATAAGAGATTTGCCCGTTAACTATATGGGCGTTAGCATAAACAACAATTTTGAACCACATTATGTTGTAGCCATAGAAAAAAAGCAAGATATAAAAAGATTGTCTGACAGCGCAAAAAAGGCAGACAAAGTTTTTCTCGCAACCGACCCTGATAGAGAAGGGGAGGCAATTTCTTGGCACCTTGCTGAAGTTTTAGAACTCGATAAAAATGCTGAGAATAGAATTGTTTTCAACGAAATATCAGAGCGCGCGGTTAAAAACGCACTTGCAAACCCAAGAAAGATTGATATGAACTTGGTTGATGCACAACAAGCGAGAAGAGTTTTGGATAGAATAGTGGGTTATAGTATATCACCTGCAGCATCTTCAAGACTTAACGACAACCTTTCAGCAGGTAGAGTTCAATCGGTTGCACTCAAAATGGTTGTTGATAGAGAAAGGGAAATTCAAGCATTTAAGCCCCAAGAATATTGGAACTTAAAAGCAGATGTTTGCCCTAATAACGGCAGTGAATTTAAGGTTTTACTTGTTGAAAAGGCGGGTAAAAAATATAAGCCGAGCAATGCTGATGAGGCACTTCAAGTAGAAAACGAGTTAAAAAGCGCTCCTTTTATTGTAAAGAGTGTTAAAAAATCCTTGGTAAAAACTCACGCGCTTCCGCCGTTTATTACAAGCACTTTGCAACAAGATGGTTCGATGAAGTTAAATCTTAGCGCGCCCCAAATAATGCAAATTGCACAACGCCTTTACGAAGGTGTGGAAACACCAAAAGGTCATATCGCGCTTATTACTTACATGAGAACGGACTCGGTTAGAATTTCAGCCGAAGCACAAAAGAGTGCGCTTGACTATATTAGAGCAAACTATGGCGAAGATTACGTTCCTTCAAAGCCTAATGTGTATCGTTCTAAAAAAGATGCACAAGATGCGCACGAAGCAATTCGCCCCATTGATATTAGAAGAACACCCGAGAGTATGAAAGACTTACTTGATAAGAATCAGTATAGACTTTATAAACTCATTTACGATAGATTTATCGCTTCACAAATGTCCGAAGCGAAGTATGATGCCGTTTCAGTTGAAGTTGGTGCAAGTGATTACACCTTAAAGACAAGCGGAAAAACTTTGGTATTTAAGGGCTTTACCGCCGTTTATGATGAGATTAAAAAGGAAGAAGACGATGAGAGCGGAAATTCACTTTTACCGCCCCTTGAAAACGGCCAAGCACTTAACCTTAAAAAACTCACAAAAGAGCAAAAGTTTACCAAGCCCCCGACAAGATATACCGAAGCAACACTTATTAAGAGTATGGAAGATAAGGGTATCGGTAGACCTTCAACTTACGCGACCATTATGGCAAAACTTTCGGATAAGAAGCGTGAGTATGTGGCAAAAGAGAAAAAATATCTCGTGCCAAACCCCATAAGTTATGAATTGATTGACTTTTTGGTTAAGTATTTTTCTAACATTATGGATATTTCCTTCACAGCAAGAATGGAAACGGCGCTTGATGACATTGGCGACGGTGGTCGTGATTGGAAAAAACTTATCGCAGATTTTTACCGCCCATTTGAAAGGCAACTTATGAATTCAAAAGTTACCGACGTTATTTGTGACAAGTGTGGCGCGCCAATGATAATAAACAGCGGTAGATACGGCAACTATTATGCTTGTTCAAACTATCCCGACTGTCAAAACATTAGGGCGGTTAACGAAAAGGTTGTTATTCCCACCGACAAGATTTGTCCTAAATGCGGTGGTATGATGGTGGAAAGGGAAGGCAAGTTTGGTAAGTTCCTTGCTTGTTCAAACTATCCCAAGTGCAAAAACACCGTTAGTATGACCGAAAGTGTTGGTGTTTGTCCCGATTGTGGAAGCCCCACTAAAAAGATGACAAGCCGTGGCGGAAAGGTTTTCTACGGTTGCTCTAAATACCCTACCTGTAAGTTTATGAGTTGGGATATACCAACGGGCGAAAAGTGCCCCGATTGTGGAAATTATTTAATTAACGCTGAAGGACAAATTAAGTGTTCTTCAAAGAAGTGTAGTTTTACTAAAAATGCAAAAGGTTAAAGTAATAGGCGGTGGGTTAGCAGGTGCTGAGTGCGCTTACTACCTTGCTAAAAAAGGAATAAAGGTTGAACTCTACGATATTAAACCTTATAAAAAAACACCCGCTCACACGAGCGATAACTATGCTGAACTCGTTTGTTCAAACTCATTAAAGAGCAACGATGTTTACGGCAATGCGGCAGGTCTACTAAAAGAAGAAATGCGCATTTTAGGTTCGCTTGTAATCGAGGCGGCGGATAAGTTTAGAGTTCCTGCTGGCAACGCGCTTGCGGTTGATAGAGAAAAGTTCTCTCTCTTTATTACCGAACAGATTGAAAAACAAGAAAATATTGAAAGAATTTGCAAGGAAATTGAAGATATTGACCTTGATGAGTTCACGGTTATAGCAACCGGTCCACTCACTACCGATAAACTTTCAAAATCAATCGAAAAGATAGTGGGCGGTGGCCTTTCATTTTTCGACGCGTCAGCGCCTATCATAGATTTTGAAAGCATTGATATGGAAAGCGCCTTTTTTGGAGATAGGTACGATAAAGGAAACGGCGACCATATAAATTGCCCGATGAACAAGGATGAATACCTTGCCTTTATTAGAGAATTGACTTCGGCAAAGAGAGCAGAACTTCACGATTTTGAGACAACCAACGTATTTGAAGGTTGTATGCCTGTGGAAGTTATGGCATCAAGGGGGCAAGACACCTTGCGTTTTGGCCCGTTAAAACCTGTTGGACTTACCGACCCAAAGACAGGTAGATGGTCATATGCTTGCTTGCAACTTCGCAGAGAAGATGAAGAGGGCAAGATGTATAATATGGTGGGCTTTCAAACTAACCTTACCTTTGGCGAGCAAAAGCGCGTGTTTGGGTTAATCCCCGCACTTAGAAATGCAGAGTATTTTAGATACGGCGTTATGCACAAAAACACTTTTATAAATTCGCCAACAGTTTTAAGTGAAGACTATTCGCTTAAAAATCACCCCAAGGTTTTCTTTGCTGGCCAAATCACTGGTGTTGAAGGATACGTTGAAAGTGCGGCATCAGGTTTGATGGCAGGAATTTATTGTTATAAAAAACTTTGCGGTGAACATTATGAAACGGTTGGTGAAGATACCGTTTTAGGTGCACTTGCAAAGTATATAACTACTGAAAACAAAGATTTTCAACCAATGAACGCCAACTTTGGCATATTGCCACCACTCGGCAGGATAATTAGAGATAAGGCCGAAAGGAAAAAAGAAACGGCGATAAGAAGTCTTGAAAAGGTTAAAAAATTTAAAGAGGATATGGATATATGAGTGAATTTATGGGAACGACCATTTGTGCGGTCAAAAAAGATGGAAAAACCGCCATTGCAGGCGACGGACAAGTTACCCTTTCTCAATCGGTAATTTTTAAGAGCAATGCGGTAAAGGTAAGAAGAATTTATAACGGAAATGTTATTTTGGGTTTTGCGGGCTCTGTGTCCGATGCGTTCACCCTTTCAGAACGCTTTGAAGAAATGCTTAACAAGTATTCGGGCAACCTTATGAGAAGTGCGGTTGAACTTGCCGAACTTTGGAGAAACGATAAGGTTGTGAGAAAACTTGAAGCGATGATGATAACTGCCGATAAGGACACACTTTTGATGGTGTCAGGTTCTGGCGAAGTTATCGAACCAGACGGCGGTGTTTGTGCGATAGGTAGCGGTGGCAACTATGCTTTAGCGGCTGCGCGCGCACTCACTCAAGAAACAAACTATACCGCTGAAGAAATAGCAAAAAAATCGCTTAAAATTGCAAGCGAGATTTGTGTGTTTACAAACGACCACATCACTTGCGAAGTTTTATAAGGGGGTAAGGTATGAATTTAAGTCCAAGACAAATAGTTGAAGAATTAGATAAATACATCGTTGGTCAAAGCCAAGCAAAAAAAGCGGTTGCAATAGCGCTTCGCAATAGATATAGAAGAAGTATGTTAACACCGCAAGAAATGGAAGAAATTACCCCGAAGAACATCATAATGAAAGGACCTACGGGTGTTGGTAAAACGGAAATCGCGAGAAGACTTGCAAAACTTGTTGGCGCACCCTTTGTTAAGGTTGAAGCAACCAAGTATACCGAAGTTGGTTATGTTGGTAGAGACGTTGAATCAATGATTCGCGACCTTGTTGAGTGTGCGGTTAGATTAGTAAAGCAAGAGCGCTTTAATAAAGTTACCGAAAAGGCGGGAGCAACAGTAGATGCAAAACTTTGCAAAATCGTTGCCGAAGCAAGAAGGTTAGATAGAGGCGAAACCCCGCAAGATATTTTTGAAAAGAATATTTTAGAGGGTATGAAAAAAGGTTATTACGATAATGAAGTTATCGAAATTGAAATAACCGATGCACCAAAGTCAATGGAACTTGTTCCGGGTGGTGCGGAAATCAGCATCGGCAGTATTTTTGGGGATATGATGCCCAAAAAGAAGAAAAAGAGAAAACTCACAGTAAAAGAAGCGAGAAAAATTCTCATTGAAGAAGAAGCCGATAAACTTATCGACAACGATTCAGTTAATGAAGAAGCAATCCGCCGTGCCGAAAACGAAGGTATAATTTTTATCGATGAAATCGATAAAATTGCCGCAAAAGGCTCAAAAGGTGGCGGACAAGACGTTTCAAGAGAGGGTGTTCAAAGAGATATTCTCCCAATCGTTGAAGGCTCTACCGTTATGACAAAGTACGGCGCGATTAAGACCGATTATATTCTCTTTATCGCTGCGGGTGCTTTCCACGTTTCAAAGGTGAGTGACTTAATCCCTGAACTTCAAGGTAGATTCCCAATTCTCGTTGAACTCAACAGTTTAACAAAAAAAGACTTTATCGATATTTTGACAACGCCGAGAAATGCAATAACCATTCAATATGCAACCTTGCTTAATGTTGATGGTGTTGAACTTAAGTTTACCGATGAAGCCATTGCTGAAATTGCAGGAATTAGTGAAGAGATGAACACCACTAGCGAAGATATTGGTGCAAGAAGGCTTCACACGGTTATGGAAAATCTTTTAGAAGACGTTTCGTTTAACGCGGGTGGGGATAGCACGGCAAAACAAGTTGTTATTGACAAAGCGTTCGTGCTTGAAAAACTCGGCAGAGAAACAAGAAGTAAAGACCTTAAAAAATATATTCTTTAAGAGGAAGACAAAATGATTAGCGTACCAAAAGGAACAAAAGACGTTTTACCCCAAGACAGTTATAAGTGGCAGTTTGTTGAAAAAACGGCTGAGCGCGTTGCAAAAACATTCGGTGCATCAGAGATAAGAACTCCCACTTTTGAACATACCGAAGTGTTCTTGCGCGGTGTTGGTGAAACGACTGATATAGTTAATAAAGAAATGTACACCTTTTTAGACAAGGGTGGCAGAAGTATAACCTTAAAGCCTGAAGGAACGGCGGGTGTTGCAAGGGCTTTCGTGGATAACGGACTTATTAACGGCACACTTCCTGGTAAGATTTATTACCTTACCCAATGCTTCCGTTATGAGCGCCCCCAAGCAGGCAGGCTTAGAGAATTCCACCAATTCGGTATAGAATTCATCGGTGCTTCTGATGCTAATATCGATGCGGAAGTAATTTTGCTTGCTTCAACTTTCCTAAAAGAAGTTGGCATTTCAAATGTAACCTTATATCTTAACAGTATAGGTTGTAAAAACTGTCGCAAAAAGTATGAAGAAGCGCTTATTAAATACCTTAACGAAAACATTGATTCGCTCTGTGCTTTGTGTAAGGATAGATTGCAAAAGAACCCCCTTCGTATTTTAGACTGCAAGAACGATGAGTGCAAAAAAATCACTGCAAACGCGCCCAAAATTTTAGATTATATTTGTGATGATTGTAGAGAGCACTTTGAAAAAGTTCAAAAACTTTTAACTCTCGCTAATGTGCCCTTTAAGGTAGATGCAGGTATCGTTCGCGGACTTGATTATTATACGAGAACGGTGTTTGAATTCGTTTCTGAAAACATTGGTGCGCAAGGCACTGTTTGCGGTGGCGGTAGATACGACGGGTTGATTGCTCAACTTGGCGGAACGGATTTGCCGGGTATCGGCTTTGCGGTTGGTATAGAGAGAATTTTGATGCTTTTAGAAAACACGGGCGTTCAAATTCCCAAAACCGATGGTGTAAAAGTTTACTTTGCGCCTATGGGTAGTGAAGCCGAAGAAAAGGCGTTTGAACTTTGCACAGCGCTTCGTAGAAAGGGCATTACCGCTGACTTTGACCATATGGGTAGGGGCATTAAAGCGCAGTTTAAGTATGCTGATAAAATCGGTGCGGAATACGTTGCCGTTATCGGCTCTGATGAAATTGCAAACGGAA
The DNA here is from genome assembly GCA_045645305.1 of Christensenellaceae bacterium. Lineage (GTDB taxonomy): Bacteria > Bacillota > Clostridia > Christensenellales > Borkfalkiaceae > UBA1259. The sequence continues at coordinate 30,110 of JAZRIO010000005.1, read as the reverse complement.
TGCTCAAGTTAAAGAAGATGGCTGACGGACAAGAAAAGATGGTTAAATTCGACCAACTTGAAAACGAAGAGTTATGATAGAAGTTGGCATTGTTACCGAGTGCAAGGGAAATAGAGCCAAAGTAAAGGTGGATAAAAAAGAAGAGTGTGCTAAATGTGGTATGTGTATGTTTTCAAAAAACGCATCGAGCATTGAGTTTAACGCGAACAACGATATTGGCGCAAAGGTAGGCGACAAGGTGGAGTTGGCACTAAACGAAGGTAGCAAACTTATAGGCGCATTGCTTGTGTTTTTAGTTCCGCTATTACTAATAGGATTATCGGCTGTGATAACTTACCTTTTTATCGGCAAAGATATATACCTTTTAGCAATCAGTTTACCGCTTATAGTAATTTGGTTTATAGTGCTTGCACTAATAGATAAAAAAATAGGCAAATCAAAAACTTTTAGCCCAAAAATTACGCGAATCCAAACGGAAGCGCAATAATAAATTTAGAAAAACAACATAGGAGAAATATATTATGATTAAAACGTCACTTATCAAAAAGGCAGACCCCGAACTTTACGCAAGTTTGGAAAAAGAACTCAATCGTCAAAGAAACAATATTGAACTTATTGCAAGTGAAAACTTTGTTTCTGAAAATGTTATGCTTGCAGTAGGAAGCGTTCTTACTAACAAGTATGCTGAAGGCTATCCTGGACACAGATATTACGGCGGTTGCGCTTGTGTTGACATTGCTGAAAACCTTGCAATTGAACGCGCTAAAAAACTTTTCGGTGCTGACCACGCAAACGTTCAACCCCACAGTGGTGCAAACGCAAACTTTGCAGTTTACTTTGCAGTATTGCAAACAGGCGATACCATTATGGGTATGAGTTTAGCGCACGGCGGTCACTTAACTCACGGAAGCCCCGTTACCGTTTCAGGTAAGCACTTCAACGCGGTAGGTTACGGCGTAAAAGAAGAATCAGGTCAAATTGATTATGATGATTTGGAAGCACAAGTATTAGAAGTTAAACCCAAAATTTTCGTGTGTGGCGCAAGTGCATACCCCAGAATTTTGGATTTCAAGAGAATTAGAGAAATCTGCGACAAGGTTGGCGCATATATGATGGTTGACATCGCACATATTGCAGGTCTTGTTGCAACAGGTTTGCACCCCAGCCCTGTTCCTTATGCTGACTTTGTTACCACCACCACTCACAAGACTTTGAGAGGTCCTAGAGGCGGTATGATTTTATGCAAAGAACAATATGCAAAAATCATTGATAAAGCAGTGTTCCCCGGAACCCAAGGCGGTCCTTTGATGCATGTTATCGCAGGTAAAGCAGTTGCTTTAGGCGAAGCATTGAAGCCCGAATTCAAGGCTTATCAAGAACAAATCTTAAAGAACGCAAAAGCAATGAGTGAAAAGTTCTTAGAACTCGGCATCAAACTCGTTTCAGGCGGAACTGACAACCACCTTATGCTTTTAGACCTTTCTGATAGAGAAGACATTACCGGTAAAGACTTAGAAAGAATGCTTGATGAAGTTAATATTACCGTAAACAAGAACGCAATTCCTTTTGATAAGAGAAGTCCGTTCATCACCAGTGGTGTTCGTATCGGTACGCCCAGCATCACCACCCGTGGATTTAAGGAAGATGACTGCCGTCAAATCGCAGTTCTTATCACTGAAATCATCAACAAGAAAGAAGAAGCGTTTGATTTCGTACGCGCTGAAGTTAAAAAACTTATCAAGAAGTATCCCCTTTACAAAGGAGCAATAAAATAATGAAGTACCAATCGGCTCTCAACCTAATTGAAACGGAAGTAGCGATAAAGTTTATAAAAGACACGTTTGAAAGAGAACTTGCAAAGGCGCTTAAACTCACAAGAGTTTCAGCACCCTTGTTTGTTCAGCCTGAAACAGGACTTAATGATAACTTAAACGGCTATGAGAGAGCAGTTAGATTTGATGTGTTAACCTTAAAAAAGGAAGTTGAAATTGTTCAATCGCTTGCAAAGTGGAAGAGAATGGCGCTTGCTAAATACGGTTTCACACCCGAAACAGGGCTTTACACCGATATGAACGCAATTCGCCGTGATGAAGATTTAGATGCTTTGCACTCCGTTTATGTTGACCAATGGGACTGGGAAAAGATTATAACCGAAAAGGACCGTAAACTTTCTTATCTAAAAAAGACGGTTAAAAGCATTTATAAAGCGCTTAAAAAACTTGCTAGTGCGGTTAACAAAAAATATCCGCAAATTACCCATACTATTCCCGATGAGATAACCTTTATTTCAACAAAGGAATTGGAAGCAAAGTATCCTAACCTTACGAGAAAGGAAAGGGAAAAGGCGGCGGCTAAAGAATACGGCGCAATCTTTCTTTATCAAATTGGTTACCCCTTAAAAGACGGCAAGCCCCACGATGGCAGGGCGGCTGACTACGATGATTGGAAGTTAAATGGCGATATTATTTTATGGTATGATGTTTTGGGTATTGCTATGGAAATTTCCTCAATGGGAATAAGGGTAAATAAGGTTAGCCTTGTTAAGCAGTTAAAGGCAAGAAAGGAAATGTTTAAGATGGACAATCCCTATTGCCAAGACATATTAAACGATAGATTGCCCCTTACCATCGGTGGTGGAATAGGTCAATCAAGACTTTGTATGTTCTTCTTAAACAAAGCACACATTGGCGAAGTTCAATCGTCAGTTTGGGCAGACGAGTGCATTAAAGAAAACGCTGAAAAGGGAATTTACTTACTCTAATGGAAAAATTTTCAAGAGTTAAAGCGCTTGTCGGACAAGACGGCTTAAATAAACTCCAACACTCTGCCGTTGCCTTATTTGGCGTCGGTGGAGTGGGTGGTTTTGTTGCCGAAGCACTTGCTAGGTCGGGGATAGGTAGTATTACCGTTATCGATAACGACATCGTTAGTGTTAGCAACCTAAACCGCCAAATAATATCGCTTGAAGGCAATGTGGGAAGGGACAAGGTAGAAGTCATTAAAGAAAGGCTTTTATCTATAAATAAGGACCTTTCAGTTCAGGCGGTAAAGGCTTTTTATTTGCCCGAAACGGCTGATGAAATTGACCTTAAACAGTTTGATTATGTGGTTGATGCGATTGATACAGTCAGCGCAAAAATCGAACTTATCAAAAGAGCCAAAGAAGCGGGCGTGCCTATAATATCGTGTATGGGCACGGGCGGAAAACTTGACCCCACCAAGTTGAAAGTGGGAAAAATTGAAGACACCAAAGAGTGCCCTTTGGCAAGAGTTATGCGAAGGGAATTAAAAAGTAGAAATATAAGTGGTGTGAAAGTGGTTTGGTCGGAAGAGACCGCTATAAAAGGTAGCGGGGAAGTTGAAATGGTTAAAGCCGACGGCAAAACCGCACCACCAAGTATGATTTTTGTTCCAGCAACGGCAGGGCTTATAATAGCAAGCGAAGTCGTTCGTGACCTTATAAAAGGAGAATAGTATGAAATTTTTGATAGCATCTGACCTTCACGGCTCACTCTATTATGCAAAAAAATTGCAACAAGCATTTATAGATGAAAAGGCGGAAAAACTTATTCTTTTGGGCGATATTTATAACCACGGCCCGAGAAATCCCTTGCCTGAAGAATATTCACCCCAAGGCGTTGCTGAAATTTTGAACGGCTTAAAGGATAAACTTATCGTTATTAAAGGCAACTGCGACAGTGCGGTTGACAGTATGATATCCAACTTTTCTTTTATTGAAGATGCGGTTGTAATCAGTGGCGGAAAAACATTCTTTTTAACGCACGGCCACATTTACAATAAAGACAACAAACCATTAACACGCTTTGACGGTGTTATATACGGGCATTTCCATACGGGATTTATTGAAGAGATTGACGGCACAATTTACGCAAACACAGGCTCACTCTCAATGCCCAAGGGCGGAACAAAAAACAGTTATATAATTTTAGAAGACGGAAAAATCACTCTTAAAGATTTAGTATAGTATTTTACTATCAAATACTATTTTTGTGCATTGAATATTTTTACGAGTTATGGGATAATTAATTGACTAATATATGCGGAGGATGAAATGTTACAGTTGAAAGACCTGCGGAAGGTTTACAAGACGTCAAGTGGTGAAGTACACGCCCTTGATGGAGTGTCAATAGACTTCCCTGAAACAGGTATGGTATTCTTGCTTGGTAGAAGCGGTTCGGGTAAATCGACCTTGCTTAACGTTGCAGGCGGTTTAGATGTGCCGACCAGCGGTGAGATTATAGTTGAGGGAAGAAGCAGTAAGGACTTCACTATTGCCGATTTTGACGGCTATAGAAACTCATTTATCGGCTTTGTATTCCAAGAATTTAATATATTAAGCGAATTTACTATTGAGCAAAATATCGCCCTAGCGCTTCAACTTCAACACAAGCCAAACGACCCCGAAGCGGTTAACGACTTGCTTAAAGAAGTAGGGCTTGACGGGGTTGGTAAAAGAAAGCCAAACACTTTGTCTGGCGGACAAAAGCAAAGAATTGCAATAGCGCGTGCGCTTATTAAAAACCCAAAGATTATTATGGCGGATGAGCCTACCGGTTCACTTGACTCTAATACGGGTGTGCAAATTCTTGAAATGCTTAAAAGACTTGCTAAAACAAGGCTTGTTATCGTGGTAACACACGATAGAACCTTTGCGGAAACTTATGCGGATAGAATTATTGAACTTGCCGACGGAAAGATTATTTCCGATTTAACCATAAGTGAAGAAAAAGTTGATCTTGAACAAGAAAACGTTACCTTTGTTTCAGAAGATACCGTTAAGGTAAACGACTGGAATAAAGTTAATGAAGAAGATCTTAAAAAGATTTTAGAAGTTATGAAAAAGAGTAATGGCGATACCATTATAACTTCTAACCCCGAAGCAAAAGAAGAGATTAAAAAGGTCAAAGATATTCCTAAAAGTAAGATTAAAAGGGAATTTAAGAAGACCGAAAAGAAAGAACAAAAAGTTGTGCCTAAAGGGGACGTTAAGTTTATAAAAGCAAAACTTCCCTTTAAGAACGCGATGAAAATGGCGTTTGATAGCCTTAAGAGTAAACCGCTTAGACTAATGTTTACAATACTTTTGTCAATGGTAGCATTTATCTTCTTTGGTGTGTCATCAACGCTTATGCGTTTTTCACCCGAATACGTTATTGCAACCGCGCTTGAAGGGTCTGATTATAGCAGTATAACTATTGAGCGCAAATATTCTGCATACTTTACCACTAAAGAATACACTAAAAATGGTATTGTAGAAAAAGAACTGTCTAAGGATATGCAAGCGGCATTTTCGGTGGAAACCTTAAATGAACTAAACAAAAACGACGTTGGATTAGAGTTTGCAGGTATTATTGATTTTGGCTGGTATCTAAACAATCTAAACAGTGTTGAAGATTACGTTGAGCAATCGCCATTCTACTTGAACGGCATAAACTTAAACCCCGCGTATAAGCGCATATATCCAGTAAAACAACTTTGCGGTTATACAGACTGCGGTGCGGAATATATGGAAAGGAACGGCTTTAAGTTTATAGGTGAAGAAGGCCGTTATCCCGAAAAGTATGATGAAATTGCAATTAGTGAATACGTTTTCCAAATTTATAACCACCCGACGGATACTGATAAAATAGAATTAAAAGAAGGGGATGTTCTTTACGCTAGTGTAGATGAATTTATTCTTAAGGGAGATCCTATCAATATAGGCGGTAAATATTTTAAGGTTGTTGGCGTGTATGACGTGGGCGATATCCCAGAAAGGTTTAATGTTCTTAATGATAAGACCATAAACCTTGATACTCATCAAGTCGAACAACTTGAAAGAGACTTAAAAGATCTTCTAAAATTTAGTTTTCACACGCTCGGATTTGTGAGCGAAGATTTTTACGACGTGTATAAATACGATTCTATAGAAATGGATGAGCGCACAACCAAAGGGGTGCAAATATCCGCAACGCCTATAACAGAACCAGTTAACTCTGAATTTACAATGCACACTTACACAAAAGAGTCTATTTGGAAAAAGGATTACTGCGTTCAGGCATATGATAGAAACGGAAATGAAATTGATATAAATCTTGAAGAGAACCAAGTTCTTCTCCCTGCAAAAGACTTCTTGCTCGATAGAATAACCTATATGTCCGCTTATGATTTTTATAATGCGGTGCTAGCACTGCCTGAAGCCGAACAAGAAGAATATACCGAGTTTAAGTCGGCATATTCTAAGTTTAGGAACAATAGCCGTTTGCAAAAGGAAAGGAAGATTGTTTTAGAAACAGTTTATCGCGACTATGAAAAGATTATGGGCGAGAAGGTTGCCCTTCCTGAAGTAGTGTATTCGGGCAACTATATCGGCGAGTATCGTGAACTTGAAGTAGTGGGCTTTTACATTATTTATAGGGGTATTGATAGGGAAGGTGTGAATTTCCTTGTTAACGATGACTTCTTAAGCAAATACGAAGTTGGGCAAGGAATAATGAGTAACGGTGCTGTAGAAAACGTTGTGTACCAGTCCGATTACCAAGTTGACCCGATTAACGAAAGATATGGTAGGCTTATAACCCCAACCAAAAACACTAAAGCACAAACCTATTTTATTCTTGATGAAAGAGATGACTTTACTTGGTTTGAAATGAAAAACGAGATTTACAACCAAGCAAACCAATTAGCGTCTACAATGCAAGATATGAAACTTGCGTTCTACATTGCTGGTGCGGTGTTCGGTGTGTTTGCAGTATTGATGCTCTTTAACTTTATATCGGTAACAATCCACTCAAAACGCAAAGAAATTGGTATTTTGCGTGCGGTTGGCGCAAGAAAGATGGACGTGTTTAAGATATTTATCGTTGAAGGCTTGCTGATAACTTTGTCCTGCTTTGCGATATCGGCGGTGTTAAGTTTAATTGCTTGTAACATAATAAACACAGCGCTTATGAGTATGGCGGACGTAACACTTTCAGCACTTAAGTACGATATAATCAGTGTATTGTTGTTGTTTGGTGTATCAATAGCAGTTGCCTTGTTTGCAACGTCTATACCAGTGTATAGAGAAGCGAAGAAAGCACCTGTTGATAGTATTCGTTCAACCTAATAAAAAAGGGCGTAGCAGGTTGCTACGCCCTTTAATAACAAATAAAAAACCGCATTTATATAAATGCGGTTTAATTTTTTTATTTAATTTCTTTGATTGATTTTCTCGGGCATTTGCTTACGCAAGTTAAACAGCCAGAGCATTTTTCATAATCAATAACGGGTAGGTTATTCACCATTGTAATCGCGCCGTCGGGGCAATTTTTAGCACAGAGCCCACAACCGATACAACCAACCGAACAAGCACCCATAACGTCTTTACCACGGCACTTGGTTGAACAAGCAACGTAAACCTTTGCGGTTTTTGGGATAAGTTCGATAAGGTTTTTGGGGCACTTTTTAACACATGCGCCACAAGAAGCGCAAAGTGCTTTGTCAACCACTGCAACGCCGTTTTCTACGGTAATGCCGTTGCCGATACAAACTTCGGCACAAGAGCCGTCGCCAAGGCAACCTTCTATACAAACTTTTCTTCCACCAAGAATTGCATTTTGGTTATCGCAACCCTTGTTTCCAACATAATCAAATCTATCCTTGCAGTTGTTTCCGCCCGCACACTTTACTATTGCAAAAGTTTCAACGGTGGCAGAGAAAGGAAGGTTTAAGATTTTTGCAATCTCTTCTTTTTCTTCGTTAGAAGTTGCACCGCAATCTTTAAGGGTGGCCTTGCCTTCAACAAGTGCTTTAGCGTAGTCCGCGCAACCTGCATAACCGCAACCGCCACAGTTTGCACCGGCGATATGTTCTGCAACCGCGCTTATTCTTTCATCTTCTTTAACAAAGCAAAGTTTGGAAACCAAAGAGATTAAGAGCGCGAATATTATTGCAAGCACTGCAACGATTAAAACTACGATTAGAACTGATGAGAAATTAATTGAAGCGAGTAATAAATAATTCATAATTCACCCCCTAAACAAGTGCGAACACGAAGAACGCCATTGCTATAAAACTTGCAAGTATCATTGCGATAGGGAAGCCTTTTAAGTGCTTATTTATAGGCAATCTTGCAACCTTTTCTCTCATACCGCTCATCAAAACGATAGCGAGTGTAAAACCAAGCCCAGCAAACAATCCGTATAAAACGGCGAAGCCCATATTCATTGCGCTCTCGCTTGCAAGACCGATAAGTGAAGCCATTTGTCCTTTGTCGATAACGAGTTCCGCAACACCTAAAACCGCACAGTTTGTGGTAATCAAGGGGAGATAAATTCCCATTGCGTTATAGAGTGAAGGGGAGAACTTTTTAAGCGCCATTTCAATCATTTGCACGATAGATGCAATAACGAAGATGAACACTATAATTTCCATAAACTCAATGCCGAGCGGACACAAAACAAACATATATATGGGGTATGTGATTAAGCAAGTTATTGTCATAACAAAGGTAACTGCAAGCCCCATACCGAGTGCACTCTTGAAATCTTTTGAAACGCCAAGGAAGGGGCAAATTCCAAGGAATTGCACTACAACAAAGTTGTTGACAAATACTGCCGAAACGATAATCATAATAAATTGTGCCATATTATTTATCCCCCTTTGCAGTATTTAATTTTGATGCTTTTTGTTTTCTCTTTTTAGAAATTACCGCGCTGATCAAACTAAACACGGCGATAAACACAGCATATGTAAAGAACGCGCCTGCACTTGAAGCGAAGAACCCGATTTGGAAGTTCCACACTTGAAGGTTAAAGATTGAGCCGTAACCTAAGAATTCTCTAACGAGACCCATAAGCGTAAGGGCAAGGGTAAAACCAATACCCATAAACAATCCGTCGGCAGCCGACCAAAGCACACCGTTCTTGCTTGCAAAACTTTCCGCTCTGCCAAGAATAATACAGTTAACAACTATAAGCGGGAGATAAAGTCCAAGTGACTCATAAAGGTCGGGCAAGAACTTATCAAGCGCAAGTCTAACTATGGTAACAAAGGTTGCAATAATCAAAACGAACGCAGGGATACGCACTTGGTTTGGTATGATTTTGCGGAGAAGTGAAATAAACACATTACTGCAAATCAAAACGAAAGTAACCGCCGCCCCCATACCAAGGCCGTTCATAGCAGCCGTTGTCAACGCAAGGGTAGGGCAAGTGCCGAGAACGAGTTTTAAGGTGGGGTTATTAGAGAGTATACCGCCGAGGGCAACTTTTTTGAAACTATTTTTCATAATCCACCCCCAAATACTTGATAACGCAGTTTACCGCGTTGTTGCCTGCCGTTGCTGACTTTGTTGCACCGCTAATTGGGTTAGAAAACTCGCCTTTATCTTTTTCGGTTGTGAAGGCTTGGCCGTTTTCATAAGCGGTGGTAACGTCTACTAAAAAGTTATCGTAGTAAGAACTTTTGAGTTGGCTCATAAGCGTTTGCTTTTCATAACTTTCTAATAAAACTTTGTCTATTTTATAACTATCGTTTTGGTTTACAACTTTAACCCAAACGGTAATAGTGCCGTTTTTATAACCCTTTTCTCCAGTCGCTTGGAAAAGTAGGTCGTCACCGATTTGATAAATCTTATTGATTTTTCCAAGGTCGGTGTATTCGATAGCAGTTTTATTTACGCCTTCGACTTGACTATCAATATCAAGAAGAGTAATATAACTTACTTCCGTGCCGTAAATCTTTTTGATAGCGCGAGACGTTCTTTCTTCTGGAGATACACTCCAAAGTGAGTTGAGAACTGCGAGTGCACCACCCAAAACTATCATAAGACAAACGAGAACGGTTACGCACTTAAAGGCAGTGCTCTTAAAAAAGTTAGCCATTTTTATTCTCCTTTGTCTTTTTTTGTTTGATAAAACCAAAAGGTTTATGTACAACGAATTTATCAATAAGCGGAACGAAAAGGTTCATCAAAAGTATTGCAAATGAAACAACTTCAATTCCCGTTGCTATTCTAAGTCCTGCGGTGATTAAACCGAGAAGAGCAAAGTATATAACGTTGCCGAGTGTGGTGTTGGGGGTTGTGGTGTAATCGGTTGCCATAAAGATTGCACCGAAGATAAGTCCGCCAGATAAAATGGTGGGTAAGAACAATGAAAAATCAAATCCACCAAGGGCCACCGCAAAAAGGCCTGCAACGGCAACGTAAAGCAAGGGGTATAAAATATTGATAATGCCGTCAATAGCGAGATAAATTCCGCCAACGATAAGTGCTATCTTACAAGTTTCACCAATACAACCTGCAACGCCTGTGCCGAGCAAAAGGTCAAGGTTAGAAAGGGTGGGGGCTGTACCGCCCAAAAGGTCTGTTAAGATTGTTGCCCCAGTTGAAGGGTTGATAGAAGTTGCGCCAACAAGGCTAGAAATAGATGGTGCAACCCAACCGCCTGTCATTAAAGATGTAAATGAGATAAAGGCAAAAATTCTACCTGTAACCGCAGGGTTAACAAGGTTTTTACCTGTTCCACCAAAAATCATTTTTACAACGATGATTGCAAATGCACTTGCGAACACGGGAACGTATAGGGGAGTTTGGACACCCATTGACAAGCCGATAAGTATGCCCGTTACGCAAGAAGTGAAGTCAAACTGATTGGAAATTGACTTAAAATCTTTTTTAAGGATAAAGAAATAAACGTATTCGCTTGCAATAGCGCTTAAAACTGATATAGCAACTAAAAGCGCTGCCATATAGCCAAAGTAAACGATACCCATAATAACGGCGGGTAAAAGTGCGATGCACACCCTAATCATAATTTGGCGAGTAGTTCTCGGTGCTTTAACGTGGGGAGATGAGGAGTATTTGAATAATTTATTTTCTTGCATTATATCTTCAACTCCTTTATTTTATTTTTTGCCATTGAAATGCTTTGAACAAGTGCGCGTTTTGCGGGGCAATTATATGCACAAGAACCGCACTCTAAACAGTTCATCGCACCATATTTTTTAGCATTAACGAAGTCGCCTGCAAGCGCATAACTTTCAATATACATAGGCATAAGGCGCATAGGACAGTTTTTAGCGCACTTTGCACAGTTGATACAGTTGCTTGGCTCTTTAGCGTTTGTTTCGCCATCTACCAAAACCAAAAGACCAGAGTCGGTTTTTCTTGAATAGTGGTTAAGCCCGATAAGTGCTTTTCCCATCATAGGACCGCCTGCAACCAACTTGATTGCATTGTCTTTTATACCACCGCAGAAATCAACGATATCGGTAAAGGGTGTGCCGAGCGCAAGTTTAATGTTTTTGGGTTGGTTTACGCCCTTTCCGCTGACCGTCATAACAGTTTCAGTCAAGGGAAGATTAAGGTCAATTGCTTCATAGCAGGCAATCATTGTCTTAATATTTTGCACGCACACGCCCACGTCAAAGGGCATTTTGCCAACGGGAACTTTTCTTCCCGTGGTGCAATAGATAAGGTGCTTTTCGCTACCCATCGGGTATTGCTTTTTAAGAACAACAACGTCCAAATCTTCGTAAATCCTAAACGCTTCTATTGCTTTGGGTTTGTTTTCTTCAATACCCAAAATAATCTTTTTAACGTTTAACGCCTTTGCAACGTATTTAATTCCCTTATAAATATCTTCGGTGCGCTCTAACATAAGTCTATAGTCGCAGTTAAGATAAGGTTCGCACTCCGCACCGTTTATAATAAGGTATTCGAGTTGGCTTTTGGGTGTAAGTTTAATAGCGGTGGGGAAGCCCGCGCCACCAAGACCTACGATACCTGCAAGCCTAATTCTTTCAATGAGTGCCTGGGGGAGTCTGTTTTCAATCTCGGGGAACAAAACTTGTTCGTTAGTGCCGTCGTTTTTAACAACAACGTACTTTAATTTTTGTCCTAAACCGTTCACCAAATCGGTAATGGCGATAACTTCACCGCTAACCGATGAGAAAACGTTTGCGGACACGGGGCCAGATGCTTCGCCCACGAGTTGACCTTTTTTAACCTTGTCACCAACTTCAACCACGGGGTTTGCCGGTGCGCCGATGTGCTGTGCCATTGATAAATACACAGTTTCAGGTGCGGGCATAACTTCTATGGGAAGGTCACAACAAAGTTCCTTCATATCCTTAACGTGTATTCCGTAAGGATAATTTTTGCCTTTTCTAATGCTCAAAGTTTTTCTCCTAAAATTAGTAATATATTTTTGCTTTTAAGCTTTTTTCTTGATTTTAACTATCTTTTTAAGGATAAGATAGGTTGCGAACCCAACCGTTAACCCTGCAAAAATTCCCGTAAGAGCAAGGTAGGGTAGGTATGATAGATATTCGGGCGTGCCCGTTATCAAACAAAAGATAAGATTTTGTGCGGTTATGTTTATCACCGCTCCGCTAACGCTTACACAAACTATGCTGACTTTTTTTGCAAAGTATAAAAGTATAACTTCAATGGACAATGCTAAAAGTCCCGCAGGGAGTGAGTATAGTATTGCCGAAAAGTTGCCGGCAAACAAACTGCCGAGTAAAACTTTTACAGTGAGTGTGATAAGCGAATATTTCCAACCGAGTAATACTGCCGTAATGAGAATAAAAATATTGGATATACCCATTCTTGCACCGGGTAGAACAAAAGGTGGAAACAAACTCTCTATCACAAAAGATAAGGTTGCAAGTGCGGATAAAATAGCACAAAGGGTTAATTTATAACTTGTTTTCATGCTCACCCCACTATTATCGAATCGGAAAATCCGTCCGCCCCGATAGGCATAATTTTAAGCCCGTGAGGGTCACAATAAATGGCACCCTTTTTGCCGATTGCAGGGGAGTGAATACAATATTCTTTCTTGCAAGTGCTTTCCACAACCGATATTTCGCTATGCTCTTTGTCGATGAAGATTTTGTTGTAATCTTTATCATTTATAAAAACGGTAACTAAATACCCGTCTTTTTCTTGTTCTATTAAAACGCTTTTAGAAAAATCATTTTCTACGCTAATTTTATCTTCATCTAATTTATAGGTGAAAACAGTTTTGCCCGATAGGGAAACTATAAAGCCTTTGCTATCTTTATCCTTAGACAAAAAAAAGAAAGACATAAATAGCGCCAAAACCAATAGGGCAACCGTTAGGTAAACAAATATGTCACCTAAAAGAAAAGGTTTTATTTTATCATTTTTCTGTCTTTCCTTAAATTTCACACAATCACCCATTATCGACTATAATTTTACTAAATATCTTAAAAAAAGTCAACGGAAAGAGAAAGGAAATAAGTGGTAGATGTATAAAAAATATTTTATACATACTTAACTAATACTAAAGATTAGGGAAAGTTTATAAAATGTGTAAAAAAAAAGTTGCTTTTAATGTGAGGTTGTTTTATAATTAATATGATTAAATTTTTTGGAGATAAAGATGGTAGACGGCAAATTATTGGTTGAAAAACTTATTAAATATGCAGAAGAATTTTTGCACCTATCTTCTCGTGATGAGATTTATTTTAGGAACCTTTTATTGCGCGAATTCAAACTCGACGCGCCTTATATGGGCGAAGAAAATATTGATTGGGTGAAAGACCTTTCAGTACCCGATATTTTGGTTGGGGAAATCGAGCAGTATGCAAAGGAAAATTCGCTTGCTATCGAAGGGCTTGAAAACCTTTATAGCACCTATATTATGGGCATTTTATCACCCTTGCCATCAGAAGTTAACCGTAAGTTTTTAGAGATTAAAAATGAACACGGCATAGAAAAAGCGTGCGAGTATTTTTATTCTTTGTCGGTAATGAATAACTACGTTCAAAAAACGGCAATCGGCAGAAACTTAAAGTGGGATTATAGTGATGGCGATAAATATCTTGAAATCACTGTTAATTTAAGTAAGCCCGAAAAGGACAATAAGGAAATCGCTAAACTTTTAGCACCTAAAAAGACTGACTTTAAGTATCCCGAGTGTTTGCTCTGTAAGGAAAACGAAGGTTATCAAGGCACGGCAACCCACCCCGCAAGGGAAAATATTAGAACAATCTCTCTTGAACTTGGAAAGGAAAAGTGGTTTGTTCAATATTCTCCTTATGCTTATTATAACGAGCATATGATTGCAATATCCGAAAAGCACGCACCTATGCATATCAAGGCGGACACCATTGAAAAATTGCTTGACTTTGTGGACTTTTTCCCCAACTATATGATAGGCTCTAACGCGGCGCTACCCATAGTTGGCGGGTCGATATTAAATCACGAGCACTTCCAAGGTGGCGAACATCTTATGCCTATGCACAACGCAAAGGTGGAAGTGGAATACGCGTCTAAAAAATATCCGCAAAGCAAGGTTGGTATTTTAGATTGGTATAACAGCGTAATTAGGCTTAATAGTGGGGATAGAATCGCGTTAAAAGAGTTTGCAACTGAGATTATATCGGCTTGGGAAGAGTATACCGATAAGGAAAACGATATATATAGCCATACAAATGAAACAAGGCACAATTCGCTTGCACCAGTTTGCAGAAAGATTGGCGATACTTACCAAATTGATATTATTTTAAGGAATAATAGAACGAGTGAACAATACCCCGACGGGATTTTCCACGCTCATCCCGAATATCACAATATTAAAAAAGAAGGTATCGGTCTTATCGAAGCAATGGGGCTTTTCATCTTGCCGGGTAGATTAAAAACCCAACTCAATATGATTGCCGAAATCTTATGTGGAAAAGCACCTTATAACAAGGAAGAAATCGCAAGTCCTGAAAACTACTTATACGCGCATAGAGATATGATAAGCGCGCTCGTTAGCGAAAGATTAAGCGATAGTTTAGAAGATGCAACCGCACGCGTAACCCTTTGGGTAAACAAGGTTTGCAAAAACATTTTATATAATACGGCAGTATTTAAGAACACCGATTGCGGAAAGGCTGGTTTTGACCGCTTTATGAATTCAATCGGTTGCAATAAAAAGGCATAGGAGATAGTTATGAACGTTTTAGTAACGGGTGGTGCTGGATATATAGGCTCACACACCACGGTTGAACTTTTAAATGCAGGGCACAGTGTTGTTAGCATTGATAACTTTATGAATAGTAAAATGGAAGCGGTGCGCCGTGTGGAAAAAATCACGGGCAAATCGGTTAAGTTTTACGAAGGGGATATAAGGGATAGAAAAATCCTTGATAAGATTTTCACCGAAAATAAGATTGACGCGGTTATCAACTTTGCAGGTCTTAAAGCGGTTGGCGAATCTTGTGCAAAACCCCTTGAATACTACGAAAACAATATTGAAGGTCTTTTGGTTTTGTGCTTTGCAATGCGCGATTATAACGTTAAAAACCTTGTGTTCTCATCTTCGGCAACAGTTTACGGTAAACCCAAAAGCGTGCCGATTAAAGAAGACTTCCCATTGTCAACTTCAAATCCTTACGGAAGCACTAAACTCTTTATTGAGTATATGTTAAAAGACTTGTTTAAGGCAGACCCCACCTTTAACATTGCAATACTTCGTTACTTTAACCCCGTTGGTGCGCACCCGTCGGGCGAGATTGGTGAAGACCCCAAGGGTATTCCTAACAACCTTTGTCCGTATATAACTCAAGTTGCCGTTGGTAAGAGAGAATATCTCGGTGTGTTTGGAAACGATTACGATACCCACGATGGAACGGGTGTTCGCGATTATATCCACGTTGTTGACCTTGCTAAAGGGCATGTTCTTGCCGTTGATAAACTTAAAGAAAACCCAGGGCTTATCATTGTAAACCTTGGCACGGGTGTAGGATACAGTGTTTTAGATATGATTAAATCTTTTGAGAAGGTAACAGGTAAGCCTATTCCTTATAAGATTATGCCACGTAGACCGGGGGATATTGATGAGTGCTATGCAGACCCATCGCTTGCAAAAGAGATTTTGGGATTTGTTGCTGAAAAGAACATTGATGATATGTGCCGTGATGCTATGAATTGGCAAAATAAAAACCCCGATGGTTACGGCGAATAAAATTTATTAATAAAAATTGCGGTTTTTTGCAAAAAAGGCAAAAAACCGTTTTTTTATGCGTTCAAAATATTGCAAAATTTGCAAAAAAGGAGTAAAATAGACTTATCAAAAATTCAATTTTTTCAAAAAAAGGTGTTTTTATGAAATTTGGATATGTAAAAACTTGTGCAATTACACCAAAAATTAAAGTTGCCGACGTTGATTTTAACAAAAATTCAATAATTGAACAAATAAGGTTTGCGGTAGAAAAAGAGAGTGCGGAAATTATAGTTTTTCCCGAACTTTCTCTAACGGGTGCAACTTG
Organism: Christensenellaceae bacterium; assembly: GCA_045645305.1. Taxonomy (GTDB): domain Bacteria; phylum Bacillota; class Clostridia; order Christensenellales; family Borkfalkiaceae; genus UBA1259. The sequence goes on along the minus strand of JAZRIO010000005.1, from coordinate 13,838 downwards.
TGGTGACCTTTTCTTTTCTTCTGTATTGCTTGATAGCGCAAAAAAAGCGGTAAAAGAAATTGAAATAGTAAGTCAGGGCATAAAGCCACTTATATTTGTTGGACTTCCCATTAAAAACAACAATAAGGTTTATAACGTTTCAGCGGTAATAAATAATGGCAAGGTTTTAGCATTTGTTCCTAAAACCAATCTTGACACCGCGGGTGAACTTTTAGATGCTAGATATTTTTCCGCTTTGGCAAGTGAAAGTGAAATAGATTTTTTTGGCGAAAAAGTGCCGTTTGGCAAAAACATTATATTTAAGAGTGTGGAAAATGCCGATGTTACCGTTGCCGTTGAAATTGGTGCGGATTTATATAGTGCGGTGTCGCCGTCTTCAATTCACGCGCAAAACGGCGCAAACCTAATTGTAAACTTATCGGCAACACCTATAACGGTTGGCAAAAAAGAGTATTTAGAAAACTCGGTTAGTGCGCGTTCTTCGTTTTGTAAATGTGCATACGTATTAGCAAATGCAGGACAAGGCGAGTCTACTTCTGAAATGGTGTTTGGCAGTTGCAATATCATTGCTGAAAACGGCAAGATTTTAACCACAACCAAACCATTTATAAATAATATTGCAGTTAGCGAAGTGGATTTTTCCTTTGTCGCTTATGAAAGGGTTAAGGAAAATGCGCGTATCGATGGGGAAGATTATAGGTTTATAGATTTCACCATTGACGGAAAGTGGGAGAGTTTATATAGGTCATACGAAAAAACACCATTTGTTCCCACCGAAGAAAAAACACTTGGCGAAAGGGCAGACCTTATTTTGTCTATCCAAGCCGAAGGACTTAAAAAGCGCATAGAACACACCTATTCAGGTTCGGTTGTGCTTGGGCTTTCTGGCGGTTTGGATTCAACCCTTGCAATCTTGGTTGCCGTAACCGCAATGAAAAAACTCAACCGACCCTTAAAGGACGTTATTTCAGTTACAATGCCGTGTTTTGGCACAACTTCAAGGACTTTCCAAAACACCATAAAATTAAGCAAAGCACTTGGCGTGACATTAAAAAAGGTGGATATTGGCAAGGCGGTTACAAGGCACTTAAAGGATATTGACCACCCGCTTGACCGCTTTGATGTAACCTTTGAAAACGCGCAAGCGAGAGAAAGAACGCAAGTATTAATGGATATAGCAAATATGAATAACGGCTTGGTTATAGGAACAGGCGACCTTTCGGAAGTTGCGCTCGGTTGGTCAACCTATAACGGCGACCATATGAGTATGTATGCAGTCAACAACTCTATCCCTAAAACACTCGTTCGCCACGTTGTTGAAGCCTATGCGAATAAAAGCAAGGGCAAGTTAAAGGCGGTGCTTTTAGATATTTTAGATACACCTGTAAGCCCCGAACTTTTGCCTGCCGAAAACGATGCTATTTCTCAAAAGACTGAAGATATTGTTGGGCCTTATATCTTGCACGACTTTTTCTTGTTCAATATCATAAGGCGCGGTTTCTCGCCCGAAAAACTTTTCTTTGTCGCTTGTGAAACTTTTAAGGGCGATTTTAAGAGAGAAACAATTCTTAAATGGCTTAAAATTTTTGTTAAGAGATTTTTTATCCAACAGTTCAAGCGTTCGTGCGCGCCCGATGGAATAAAAATCGGCTCGGTAGGGCTCTCTGCAAAAAGCGAGTGGAAAATGCCGTCTGATGCGGTTAGCAAACTTTGGCTTTCACAACTTGAAAACTTATAATTAGATACTAAGGTGAAATATGTATAACTATACACTTTCTTTTATCGCAGGATTGATAGCAATGCTTTGCTCGAGCGGAAGTTATTTTCTAAAGAGAAAAGCGCTCTTTTTAGTGGCGCAAGCAATGGCTATAACCCTTTTAGGTGTGGCTTGTCTATTCAACGTGCAATTTTATGCTTGTATTTCATACGGAATTGCACTAATTCGCGTAATGCTTTATTTTGCGCTTGAGTCAAAGGGTAAATCGCCAACAATGTGGCTACGCTCTCTCTTTGCCTTTCTTTCGATTTTAATGTACGTTGTAACAAACGTTATTATCTTAAAAGACGCAAGACCTATCGATATTATGCTTGTGGTTGCAAACTGTATGTTCTCTTTTGTTTTTGCAATAAAAGATTTAAAAGTTTTGCGCGCGGTTATTCTAATTCCGCTTCTTCTTTGCTTTACTTATTTTATTTTAACAAAGGCAACACTCTTTGTGATTATCTCTTACGGAATAGAAGCATTTGCCAACGCCTTTGCTATAGTTTTATATAAAAAGCGCAAAAAAACAACTGTTAACGCATAACCATTATATATAATGTATATAACTTGCGGGGGCAAATTTGCCTCCGCAAAATTTTTTTAACTTTTTTAATTTTTTTTGAAAAATCTCTTGACAAACTGTTCTTTGTCGAATATAATAATAGTAATCATTACTGATAACGAATTTGCAAGGAGGTAAATTGATGAGATATTCAAGGCAAAGAGAACTTGTTACCGACATCTTAAAAGGAAGATGCGACCACCCGACGGCCGATATGATATATGCTTCTGCAAGGGTGATAGAGCCGAATATAAGTCTTGGCACTGTATATCGCAATCTAAAACTGCTTGCAGATGAAGGTGTGATAATAACTCTGGAAACCGAAGATAAAAGACTTCACTACGATGGGGATACATCAAGGCACAGCCACTTTATCTGTAACAAGTGCGGTAGGATTGTGGATTTATTTAAGCCAAGCAAAACCCCAGATGAGATTAAGGAACTAGGGTTAGAAGTTGTGGGCGAAAAATGCATCTACTACGGTCATTGTGTAGATTGTAAATAAAAAAATAAAAAGTTATATATGGGTAAAACCCGAAAAAAAGGAGATTAATATTATGAAAAAATTTGTTTGCACAGTTTGCGGTTATGTTCACGAAGGCGATTCAGCGCCTGCAAGATGCCCCCTTTGCGGAGCACCTGCTTCAAAATTTAATGAACAAGCAGAAGGAAGAACTTGGGCTGCTGAACATGTTGTAGGTATTGCAAAGGGCGTTGACCCCGAAATCATTGAAGGACTTAGAATGAACTTCAACGGCGAATGCACCGAAGTTGGTATGTATCTTGCTATGGCAAGAGTTGCTCATAGAGAAGGCTATCCCGAAATTGGTCTTTACTATGAAAAAGCAGCGTGGGAAGAAGCAGAACACGCAGCAAAATTCGCTGAACTTTTGGGCGAAGTTGTAACCGATTCTACCAAGAAAAACCTTGAACTTCGCGTTGATGCTGAAAACGGTGCAACCGCAGGTAAGTTTGAACTTGCTAAAAAGGCAAAAGAACTTAACCTTGACGCTATTCACGATACCGTTCACGAAATGGCAAGAGATGAAGCCCGCCACGGTAAAGCGTTCGAAGGCCTTTTGAAAAGATACTTTAAGTAATAGGGGATAGGAATATGAAATACGTTTGCAAAGTATGCGGATACGTTTATGACGAAGATGCTGAAGGCGTAAAATTTAACGACCTTCCCGAAGATTATGCTTGCCCACTCTGCGGAGTTGGCAAAGATGAATTTGAAGTGGAGGAATAAGTTATGAAGGAAAATATTACTATCTGTAATTGCAAAAAAGTCACATATCACGATATAGTTTCAGCACTTGAAACACACAACAAGTTAGAAGATGTTGAACAAGTATTTAAGGATGTACAAAATGTTACACACTGTTCAACCGGTTGTGGCGGATGTTATCAAAAAGTGCTTGATGTTATATCAGAAGTGTTAATGGGTTAGAAGTTAGTCTCAATAAACCAGCAAACATATAAAAATAAAAGGGTGCAAGAATTATCTTGCACCCTTTTTGTTTTTGGCAAATTTTCTCCTCATTCAAGTCCCTTAACAACAAAACAAAAAGACTAAACCGAAAACTCGGTTTAGTCTTTCCGTGGTGCGGATAAAGGGACTTGAACCCCCACGGTCTCCCACTAGATCCTAAGTCTAGCGCGTCTGCCAATTCCGCCATATCCGCGTGAAATATATTATAGCACAATGGCAAAAAATATTCAAATATTTAATAGGGGAATTGTGATTTTAAATTAAATTTTATATTGTTTTATGTCATTTTAAGCATTGACACGTGCGCTAAATATATAGTAAAATATAGATGAACATAATTTACACAAAATTTAGGAGAAACAAATGCAAAAAGAAATTAAAACAGTTGCACTTATTGCGCACGACAACAAAAAGCAAGAAATGGTAGATTGGGCAATAAATAACAAAGCGGTTTTATCGCGTTTTGAACTTTGTGGCACGGGCACAACTTCTAAAAGAGTTGCTGAAGCAACGGGCTTAGAAGTTAAAGGTTATCTTTCAGGTCCGCTCGGTGGTGACCAACAAATTGGTGCAAAGGCTGCGGAAGGGTTGATTGATGTAATAGTGTTCTTTTGCGACCCATTACAAGCACAACCGCACGATCCTGACGTGAAAGCACTTTTGCGTATAGCAAACGTATACAATGTGCCTATTGCAACCAATGTTGCCACGGCAGACCTTGTTATAACTTCTTCACTAATTAAATAGCACCAACGGGTATTTTAACAACAACCTTTTTGATAGGGGCGGGGCTAACGGTAGCGATGCATTGGTGCAAATCTTCAGGGAACATAATTCCAAAAGTTCCCTTTAATAGCAACGCCTTATCGTAAGTTTTAGGAGAGTAGTGAACCACATCTTTATCGGGATTATATTCGTTGATGGGTTGGTTATCTGCTAAATCTTGTTTAAGCACGGCTTCTTCACCGCTAACAATGTATTGAAGGTCAAGATATTTTCTATGCGCTTCCATTTTAACCGCTTCAAAAGGTTTAGTAACGTATTCCAAAACATTTGCAAAAGTGCCGTCTAAAATGGGGTGTTTGCCCGCTTCAACAGTTTCGGCACTGGTTAAAAAATCGGTAATGGCTTTAAGGAGTTTTTCATCCTTAATATAACAACTTAAATTTTCAAGTTTATCAATATACATATAATTCACCTCGAATTTTTATAACTTAATTTTAAGATAAAAAAGAAAAAAAGTCAAGAGTAAGGAAAAACAAAATGGATATTTCAAAAATTGACAAAAATATGGTCAAAAATAACGAAGTTGTAACGACTGATGATAAGGACATTTATAGTATACCGCACGTGAAATTTGACCTTTACGGTGTGTTTTATGATGCCGAAGATAGCACTTTTAGAAGAATAGATAAAGATGCTGCAAGCAAGGCGGGTGTAGGTGTAAACTTTTTGCATAAATGCACCGCTGGTGGTAGAATTCGTTTCAGAACAAACTCCACTTTGTTTTCCATTCACGTAAAATATTTAGGTATGAGCCCAGGGGATAATATGGGTGAGATTGGCAGAAGCGGACTTGTTTTACTTGAAGAACTTGATAACGGCAAGTTTTGGACCAAAATGGTGACAAGGCTTTCTATTGACCCCAAAGAAAACATTTCATCTTGCAACCTTTCGGGTGAGATGAAAAATTATATTCTCTATTTGCCCAACTATAACACCATAACCGAACTTAAAATAGGTTTAAGCAAGGGCGCAACAGTTGAAGGTGGCAAAAAGTATAAAGACCTTTTGCCTATACTTTATTACGGCTCTTCAATAACGCAAGGGGGATGCGCGGCAAGGGCGGATGCATCGTACCAAGCAATAATTTCAAAGTGGAACAACATTGACTTTATAAACCTTGGGTTTTCTGGCTCTGCAACCGCACAACCATCAGTGGTTGAATATATGTGTGGAATTGATTGTTCACTTTTCGTTATGGACTATGATTACAATGCACCCAATGCCGAGTATCTTAAAAAAACACATTATCCACTTTACGAAAGTTTTAGAAAAACCCACCCCGACACACCTATTTTGATGGTTTCTAAACCCGATATGGAAAATGAAAATCAAGAAGTGGAAAGGCAAAAGGTTATAAAAGCGTCCTACCGTAAGGCAAGAAGAAGTGGGGATAAAAATGTTTATTTTTATAACGGCAAAAATTTCTTTAACATAGATAATAGGGAAATTTGTACGGTAGAAAGGTGCCACCCCAACACTTTGGGTATGTATTTAATGGCTAAAAAGTTATATGCAAAAATGAAAAAGATTGACAAGGACTTTGTCTAATGAAAAAATTTATTCTAATTCCAGACAGTTTTAAAGGCACTATGTCTTCAAAAGAGATTTGCGAAATTATGGCAAACTCTATAAAAAAAGAAATTCCCGATGCAACCATTATATCCGTTCCCGTTGCTGATGGTGGGGAAGGCAGTGTGGATTGTTTTTTGACCGCGCTTGGCGGTGAGAGAATAACTTGCACGGCAAAAGGCCCTTATTTTAGTGATATGCAAGGTTTTTACGGACTTATCGATAATGGTAAAACCGCCGTTATCGAAATGTCGGCAGTTGCAGGCTTACCTTTGGTAGAAAGCAATAAAAACCCCTTAAAGACAACAACTTATGGTGTTGGTGAGCTCATTTTGCACGCGGTAAATAGTGGTGCAAAAAAGATTATTTTGGGGCTTGGTGGCTCTTGCACTAACGATATGGGTTGCGGTATGGCATCGGCACTTGGAATTGACTTTTTTAACAAAAATGGCGAAAAGTTTATACCTACCGGCGGTACGCTTAAAAACATTGATAAAATTGATATATCCAATAAAGCAAAAGCCTTAAACGGCATTGAAATTATTGCGATGTGTGACGTTGATAATCCGCCTTATGGCGACAGTGGTGCATCAAAGATTTTTGCACCACAAAAGGGTGCGGATGAAAATGCCGTTATCGAACTTGACGCTGGTGTTAAGTGGGCGTGCGAACGCGTAAAAGACTGTTTAGGTGTAGATTTATCTACCCTAAAAGGCGGTGGAGCAGCAGGTGCTTTGGGCGCGGGCGTGGTTGCTTTCTTAAACGGACAGTTAAAGATGGGTATCGACGTGGTTTTGCAAACTGTTGGTTTTAACGATATGCTAAAAGATGCCGACTGTGTGTTCACTGGTGAAGGCAAAATCGACGGACAAAGTTTAAGGGGAAAAGTGGTTATAGGCGTTGCTAGGGCGACTAAACTTGCTAATGTTCCCTTGATTGCCGTTGTTGGCGGTGCAGAAGGGGATATGAGCGAAGCGTATAGGCAAGGTGTTAGCGCAATATTTTCAATAAACCGTCTTCCTGAAGCATTTGAAACGGCAAGATATAAAAGTAAAGAAAACCTTGCATTTGCAATGGATAATTTAATTAAAACACTCAAAATCAATTATAAATAATTGACATATCACATCTTTGGTGGTAAAATCAATTACATTATTCTCACTTAAGGAGTCATTATGAACGGAAAAAATATTCCGGAATTTTTCGGCACAAACGTTTTTAACGACAAGGTAATGAAAGAGCGCTTGCCCAAAGAAGCATACGATGCGGTTAAGCGCGCTATGGAAGGTGTTGAGCCCCTTTCTTATAGCCACGCAAAAATAGTTGCATCGGTTATGAAAGATTGGGCAATCGAAAAGGGCGCAACCCACTTTACACACTGGTTCCAACCGATGACTGGTATTACCGCCGAAAAACACGATAGTTTTATAGAGAAGTTTGGCGAGTGCGAAGTTATTATGAAGTTCTCTGAAAAGTCGCTCGTAAAAGGCGAGTCAGATGCTTCAAGTTTCCCCTCGGGCGGACTTCGTGCAACTTTTGAGGCGCGCGGTTATACGGCTTGGGACCCCACTTCGTATGCCTTTGTAAAAGACGGCAGTCTTTATATCCCCACCGCTTTCTGTTCGTATAGTGGTGAAGCGCTTGACAAAAAAACTCCCTTGCTTCGCTCTATGGACGCGTTTAATAAACAAGCGCTTAGAATTTTGCGTTTGTTTGGCAACGATAAGGTTAAAAAGGTTACTCCAACCGTTGGTGCTGAACAAGAATATTTCTTAATAGATAAAAAGGTTTACGAAAAGAGAATTGACCTTGTGCATTGCGGTAGAACGCTATTTGGCGCACCGCCGTCAAAGGGACAAGAACTTGAAGACCACTATTACGGTGCAATTAAATCAAAAGTTTCGGCTTTTATGAAAGACTTAGATGAAGAACTTTGGAAACTTGGCGTTTATGCAAAAACCAAGCATAACGAAGTTGCTCCGTCACAACACGAACTTGCACCTATATTCACTTCAACAAACACCGCTTCAGACCATAACCAATTGACAATGGAATTATTAAAGAGTGTTGCAAACAAGCACGATTTGGTGTGCTTGCTTCACGAAAAGCCTTTTGCATCGGTTAGCGGTAGCGGTAAACACAACAACTGGTCTGTATCAACCGATACGGGTGAAAACCTTTTAGAACCGGGAGATACCCCCAATAAAAACGCACAGTTCTTGCTTTTCCTTGTTGCCGTTATCAAAGCGGTTGATGAGTATCAAGACCTATTAAGAATAAGCGTTGCAACGGCTGGAAACGACCATAGACTTGGCGCAAGCGAAGCACCGCCCGCAATAATTTCTATCTATCTCGGTGAAGAACTTGATGAAATTCTCCGTTCAATCGAGAGCGGGGAAGAATATAGTGCAAAGAAAAAGACCGAACTTAAAATCGGTGTTTCGGCACTTCCTACAATTCCTAAGGACTCTACTGATAGAAATAGAACTTCGCCTTTCGCGTTTACTGGTAACAAGTTCGAGTTCCGTATGGTTGGCTCATCAGCAAACATTGCTTGTCCTAACTTTATTCTCAATGCTATCGTTGCTGAAGAACTTCGTATTTTTGCCGATAGGCTTGAGAGCGCAACCGACTTTAATAGCGAACTTGACCAACTCATAAAAGATACTATTAGAAATCATAAGCGCATACTCTTTAGCGGAAACAACTACTCGAAAGAGTGGGAAGAAGAAGCAAAGAAACGCGGACTTTTGAACTTAAAATCAACTGTTGATGCACTTCCTTGCTATACCGATGAAAAGAATGTTAAACTCTTTGAAGCGCACAAAATCTTGTCGGGTAGCGAAATTCGTTCAAGAATGGAAATTTTGCTTGAAAATTATAGCAATATTGTTCATATTGAAGCGCTTACCGCAATAGAGATTGCAAGAAAGCACATTATTCCGTCAGTTATAGGCTATCAATCTTTCTTGCTTAAAGAACTCTCTCTTAAAAAAGATTGCTACGTAAAAATCTCACGCGTGCTTGAAGAAGAAATCTTAAACGAAATTGCATCGCTTTCGGAAAAATTCTCTATCGCACTTAACAAGTTGGTTAAGGATACGGATAATTTTGACAATAGCGCAAGCAATCTCGATAAGGCAAAATATTGCAAAGATAAACTCGTTTGCGATATGGAAGAACTCCGCTTGTATGCTGACAAAATGGAAGTGTTAATCGGCAAAGATTTTATAAACTTCCCGACTTATGAAGATATTTTGTACAGTGTAAAATACTAATAAAAAGGCATAAAAAAAGACCTCTAAAAAAGAGGTCTTTTTTGTTTTTAGTATAAATTATTCCGCATCTGCAGTGGGGGTAATATCGGGGATTTGTTCTTTGTTTTTGTTAATTTTCTTAATAACAAGAACAGCGCCAACAAACAATGCAAGGGCAACGCCCCAAATGATAAGTCCGCAAAGAACTGAACCGAGCGAAATGGTAAGTCCGCCAACAAGGTATGCTAAAAATGAAATTATAGCAATAAGCCCTGCATAGGGGAGTTGGGTGTTAACGTGGTTAACGTGGTTGCAGTTTGCACCAGCAGAAGCAAGGATAGTGGTGTCGCTAATCGGTGAAATGTGGTCACCAAATACTGCACCGCCAAGAGTTGCTGAAATAGTTAACAAGGTGATTGTGCTGATTTCCGTACCCAAAATTGCAGTTGAAATGGGGATAAGCACACCGAACGTGCCCCAAGAAGTACCTGTTGCAAACGCGATACCGCAAGCAAGTGCAAAGAATACTGCAGGGAACAACCATTGAAGGTTTACACCTGAAAGTGTGGCTTGAACAAAACCTTGTGCATCCAAGTATCCGCCCTTAGCACCCATAATGCCAGAAAGTGTCCAAGCAAATGTGAGAATCAAGATTGCAGGAACCATTGCCTTAAAGCCTTGAGTGAAACTTTCGGTAATTTCCTTAAAGGTAAGCGCTTTCATTGCTATATAGTAAACGGCGATAATGATAAGAGCAACGGTAGAGCCGATTGCAAGGCTTAAACCAGCGTCACAGTTACTAAATGCTTCGATAACGCTTGAAGATTGGGGAATATTGCCAAGAGTGTATGTATCCCAATTATAGAAGTAACCAACGTAAATCATACCGCCGATGCAAGAAAGGATAAGTATAACAACGGGGATAAGAAGATATTGTACCTTTGCTTTTGCCTTTTCTTTAAATTCCACCTTTTCTTCTGCGGGAAGGTCGGTTGCGCCTGCAACAAGGTCGCCTGTCTTTTTAGCGAAGAGTTCGTGTTTTCTCATCTTGCCGAAGTCAACTTTGAACCAACAGAATACGAATACCATTATAAGAGTTAAAATCGCGTATACGTTGAATGGAATTGTTGAGATGAATACTGAAAGGCTGTTGCCTTCAAGTTCGCCTGCAACCGCAGCCGCCCAAGAAGAAATGGGGGCAATGATACAAACGGGTGCAGCCGTTGAGTCAATAATCCAAGCAAGTTTGGATCTTGAAACTCTATACTTATCGGTAAGGGGGCGCATAACAGAGCCAACGGTTAAGCAGTTAAAATAGTCGTCAACAAAGATTGTGCATCCAAGAGCGGCGGTTGCTACGAGCGCGCCTTTTTCAGACTTAATCTTTTTAGAAGCCCATTTTCCATAAGCCATTGAGCCACCTGACTTTTGCATAAGAATAACAAGTATTCCTAAAACTACCAAGAAAGCAATAATTGGCACGTTTCCGCCAACCTTTTCACTCATAACGGTGAAAACGTTGCCGAGTGCTTCTATCGGGTTACCGCAAGCAAGGAACATACCGCCTACGAAAATACCGAAGAAGAGAGAAACGTACACTTGTTTTGTGATAAGGGCGAGAAGAATTGCCACTAACGCTGGCACGAACGCCCAAAATGTACCTACCATATCTTTCTCCTTTGTGAAAAAAATTAACGCTTTTATCAAATTGATGTTTTAGGATAAAAGCGTTTTAATATATATAAGATTATATCTTTTTTATCAAATTGTCAATATATAATAGCGAATTTTTTGATAAAAAATCTAAAGGTGCAATTTTTTTGGCGCAAAAAATTAGTAGTTTGTGTTTTCGGGAGTGATTATTTTGCACTTTGTTTCGGCAATCTTTTCAACAAACTCGATAGGGGGAGTTTTGTCGGTGATAAGATAATCAACTTCGTCAAAATTAAAGTTTCTACAAAGGAAGGTCTTGTTAAATTTAGTGCTATCGCAAAGGATTGCAACCACGTTTGAGTTTTTGCGCATTTGTTGTTTTAACTTTGATTGCTCAATACTTGAATCTGTAAAACCGCTATTCACCCCAACACCCGAACAAGAAATTAAAGAAATATCCGCGTGAATTCTCGCAATATAGTCCATTGTATCCGTGCCGATTATTGAGTTTGAGTGGTTTTGAATTTGACCGCCTGCAATATAAATTTTAACGTTGTTTGTTTGTGATAACAATAGCGCGTTGCGAAGCCCCGTTGTTGTTACCGACAAAAACTGAAAGTTATTGAGTAGGGGAACGACCATACCCGCCGTACTCGATGAGTCAATAAACACCGAATCGCCGTTTTTAATTAGTTTGCTCGCAAGGGTGGCAATGGTCTTTTTTGCAACTGTGTTTTCTTGTTCTCTTATTGCAAAAGCCGATTCTTCCGCACTTGACTTAAAAGGCATCGCACCACCGTGAGAGCGCTTGATTAACCCTTGTTTTTCCATTATGCGAAGGTCGCGGCGGATGGTTGCACCACTAACGAATAGTTCGTGTGCAAGTTCTTCCACTGTTGCCGATTTATTTTTGTTCAAAATCTCCAAAATTTCTTCTTGTCTTTCGAGTGTAAGCATATTTTTTCTCCTTAAACACTGTTTTTGGGTGGTTTTAGTGTTCATTTGTTTTCATTTGTGATTATATTTTAACACAAAAAAATTCTTTTTGCAACTTAATTTTAACATAGTGCAAAAATAATATATCTATGATATAATATTTCTGTAAAAAAATCTTTAGGAGGACTATACCTATTATGAAAACCAAAGCGGTTAGACTTTACGGACAAAGCGATTTAAGACTTGAAGAGTTTGAATTGCCCGAAATCAAAGACAATGAAATTTTAGCACGCGTAGTATCAGACAGTATTTGTATGTCAAGTTACAAGGCTGCTATCCAAGGTGCAAACCACAAGAGAGTGCCTGAAAACATTGCAACCAACCCCATCATCATCGGTCACGAATTCTGTGGCGATATCGTTAAGGTTGGCGCAAAATGGCAACACCTTTTCAAAGAAGGAATGAAGTTTGGTATCCAACCTGCAATGAACCTTCCTGAAAACCCCGTTATTGCTCCTGGATATTCTTATGAATACATTGGTGGCGACGCTACTTATGTAATTATCCCCAACGAAGTTATGGCAAGCGACTGCCTTATCCCTTATGAAGGCGATAGCTACTTCAAGGCTTCACTCGCTGAACCTATGTCTTGCATCATCGCAGGCTATCACGAAAACTATCACAGCGTTTATGAAACACACAGCCACGAAATGGGCATTAAAGAAGGTGGCGCTGTTGCAATTCTTGCAGGTGTTGGTCCTATGGGACTTGGCGCTGTTGACTACGGTATCCACGGCGACAGAAAGCCTTCACTTATGGTTGTAACCGATATCGACCAAGCAAGACTTGATAGAGCAGCAACTCTTCTCACTGTAGAAGATGCAGCAAAGAACGGTGTTAAACTCGTTTATGTTAACACTTCTACCATTGAAGACCCCGTTGCATATATGAAAGAACTCAATGGTGGCGAAGGTTATGACGATGTGTTCGTATACGCACCCGTTGCACCCCTTATTGAACAAGGCGACGCACTCCTTGCATACAACGGTTGCTTGAACTTCTTTGCAGGTCCTACCAAAACAGACTTCTCTGCAAAGTTCAATTTCTACGACGTTCACTATGCTTTCCACAGAATCACCGGTACTTCAGGCGGTAACACAACCGACCTTAAGGAAGCACTTAAACTCGCTGGCGAAGGCAGAATCGACCCGTCTATTATGATTTCACATGTTGGCGGTCTTGACAGTGTTATCGACACCACTTTGAACCTTCCCAACATCAAGGGCGCTAAGAAACTTGCTTACACCCACGTTTCAATGCCTATGACTGCAATTGCAGACTTTAGAAAGGTTGGCGAAGAAACAGGCGACAAGTTCTATCTTGACCTTGCTGATATTTGCGATAGAAACAATGGTATTTGGTCTGATGAAGCAGAAAAATATCTCTTAGCAAACGCAAAGAAAATTTAATTTAATTAACAATCACATCAAAAGGAGAAAATATTTATGGCAAAACCGATATTGATGCCCAAAGCAGGTATTACGGTAGAAAGTTGCATCCTCACTAGTTGGAGTGTTAAGGTTGGCGACACCGTTAAAGTAGGCGACGTTGTTTGTTCTTACGAAACGGATAAGTCAGCATTTGACCTTACTTCTGAAGTAGAAGGTGAAGTTCTTGCACTTTTCTGTGAAGAAGGGGATGAAGTTCCCGTTCTTACCAATATTGCTGCAGTAGGAGCAAAGGGTGAAGATTATTCAGCACTCCTTCCCGAAGGCGCAGCAGCACCTGCACCCGCAGTTGAAGTTAAGGCTGAAGCAGCAG
>JAZRIO010000004.1:0-168715 GCA_045645305.1 Christensenellaceae bacterium | reverse complement strand
CGCCATGTACCAAGGCATCCTCCTGTATGCTCTTTGTAGCTTGATCTTTCTCAAAATTGCATAAGCAATCCTTTCGTCGAATTTTACATTCTTCCTTGACTATACTCGACTCTCTTTTAGTGAATCGTTTTCCTACGTTTTGTTTTCGTATTAACCTTATTCTTAAAGTCTTAGTCTATTTGCTCTTTTGCCTTAATGTACTTTATTAAAGTCTTTCTCGATTGATATATTTGACTATATCTCTCTTTTTTAATTTACTATGCAGTTGTCAATCTACGGTGCTTTGACGACAGTCAAAGGTGAAATTTGTTTGAAAAAATCTCACAAAAAGTTGCCCCGCCAAAGCGGTAGCCTAAATATATTATCATTTATGATTTTTTAAGTCAAGCAATTTTCAAGAGTTTTTTTAGTTTTTTTAAATTTTTTTAGAGAATTTTTTTCGCGCTAATTTTAAGCCTTATTAAACATTATATATAATATATATTAACCAAAAAAATAGGGCAAATCGCCTTAATTTTATTAAAAAACTTGCGCTTTTTCTTTTGCAATGATATAATACCTATAAAGGTGAATGTTATGGATATTAAAAATCAAGCAATTACGGCAACGGAAGAACTTATTTCCCTTGCTAAACTTCAAAAAGGCAACATATTAGTAGTGGGCTGTTCTACAAGCGAAATCGTTGGTAGCAAAATCGGCACCAACTCTGACCCCGATACGGCAAAAACCGTGTTCGATGCGATTAAACAAACGGCTGATAAGTACGGCGTGTTTGTTGCAGTGCAATGTTGTGAACACTTAAATCGCGCAATCGTTGTTGAGCGCGATGCTCTCCCCTTTGCTGAGCCTGTAAACGCAGTTCCGCAAAAAAAGGCGGGCGGTAGTTTAGCGACCGTTGCTTATCAAACCTTTGATAATCCTATCGTGGTGGAAGAGATTAAGGCCGATGCAGGACTTGACATTGGCGATACCTTTATCGGTATGCACTTAAAAAAAGTTGCCGTGCCCGTTAGACTTTCAGTTAAACAAATTGGCGAAGCGCATTTGACGGCCGTTCGTGTCCGCCCCAAGTTTATCGGTGGAGTTAGAGCCGTTTATAACGAAGAACTTTTATAATATTAAAATGCTGTTGGTTTTTCAACAGCATTTTCTTTTAAATAAATATTTGTTCTAACAACTTAGTGTATTCTTTATACGCAACAGTATCTTTTAAAAAAGTAAGTTTTTCGGCAATTTTTCCATAATACCACGCGTGTTGTTTTCTATCTTTTTGATTAAATTTTCCCCAAAGTTTATCACCAAAAACAAGATAATCACGATTGATTGCCCTTAAATTTGAAAGTTTATCTGCCAAACAAATAATTTGCTCTTCTTTATCGGCATTATCTAAAAGGTCAAGTGTTGCTTGTTTTCTTATTTTCCAACTGTCAGCAGAAGAAAATTCTCGCATCTTTTCTTCGGTATCGGACATTACCAAATTTACAACACGTTCGCCAAATTCTTCAACCAATTCTTCTTTAGTTATATTAGTATCTTCAATAACGTCGTGAAGGACAGCCGCCGCAATAATTTCTTTATCATCAGTTATTGATGCAGCAATCGCACAAGATTCAATAGGGTGAACTATATAAGGCAGTTTAGTTCCTTTTCTAACTGCACCACTATGTGCTTTCACTGCTAATATTATCGCTCTATCTACTATATCCACCGATTTAAAAATCTCCTTTATTAAACACCAATAAATTATCTATTTCTCTTGGCGTATATAACTTACCAGTTTTTTGATGTATAAATTTTTGTAGTTCCAACACCCTTAAATAAAATTCAACGTATTCGCTGTCACCCATATAATCGCCAACGTCAACCTTACTAACAATTGAGTTTATAGCGTTCCTTGCCCTTGAATCATATATAAAAAATGCATTTGGGCAATGAAAGTGCAAGTATTTTGAAGCTAACGACCTTTTATGTAATTTTGTAGAATTTTCGAAAATTCCAGTAAAAATCTTATGCGTGTTAAAAATCAAATCTAAATTATTAGAAAGTTCGTCAACTGAAATTGTGTTTATCCTTTGGATATTTCTATCAATCTCAGTGGCTCTTTTATTAACCTCGTATAAAAAATCTTCATACACTTTTTCCGAACTAATATCTTCTTTTACTCGCTCTATCGCTGCAGCATAACTACGACCTATAAGCCAAACCTTTCCTGCAACAACTACTTCATCATTATGTAATGGATATTGACTACACATATTATACAACATTTTATTTCCAAAAACCCATAAATCTTTTTGTTTCTTGGAATAACTATCTAATAATTCTAATGTTTTTGCTTCATCTTTTATTGACATTAAATCTTATATCCTATTTTAGCACGTAATTTTACCAGTACATGTCCCTATTAAAAGTCCAAAAGTAATAATTACTAGAGGAATTATAACAAGCAATCTATTTATCAATCTATCTCGTTCCTGCTTCTGCTTTGTTTTTTCTTCTTCTATTTTGCGTGATTCTTCGGCTCTCTCTACAGCCTCCAATAATGTTTGTAGCCTATTGCGCAGCTTTTCTACCCCATCAAAAAGTTGATTTATACTTTTGCCTTCTATATTCTCATTTTCTATTATTTCTGACAACCTTTCGACGTAATTGCTTAAGTGCATAACAGAATCCTTACACTGCCTTACAAAATAATATTCTTCTTGATTACCAACTAAAGGCAAACGCACTCTTTCAAAAATTTCATCAGCCAAGCATTCACTATACGCACTTAAAGATTCCCAATTTTCTGCAGTAATATATTCTCTACCCCTATATAAACACGCACATAATTCCAATATATCCAGTTGCTCATAACGTCCGTTTTCTTTTTTGTGCATTTCTATAAATTCTCTTAAATATTTTACACACAAATCACCACTCTCAACATTACTTGCCCTAACGCATAGTTCTTTTGCGTGAAAATAGTCTCTATAACTTAATTCTTCTTTTATTCTTTCTATATATTCTTTTACTTTAACTTCTTTTTCCATTTGTCTCTCCTTTATTTATCACTACGATTTAACATATACATCACAAGTAGCCATATTGCCACCAAGATAAACCCTGTGCCAATACCCGTACCCATGCAAAATTCACACAACGTTATCTTTGTCGCCATTTCCCCTTGCTTTTTTTGTTTATAAAGAACCGTATTATAAGATACGGAAATAAAAAAACTATTGCCCAAAATCTTTCAGTAGCAACCAATATTATTCCTGTTACAAAAGATATTAAAGCAAAAACAACAATATGTGCTTTTTCAATAGCAATTTCGTCTTGTTTTAATTCGGAATTTATATAAAAGCCTATAATACATAAAATTATGCCAACTACAATACAGCCCGCTATCATTACTTTATCTATCCCTATACTCTTTAACGTAACTAATACCAGTACCAGATATGGAGGTAGTAAGCCTTGTCCCACCATTGCTTTTCTTTGTGGCTCTCACTCCCTTAACCCCATAACTGTAGCCGATACCAGATTTACTAAAATTTATCCTAAAACCACCAATATTTGTGCTTTTTCTTATCCTAAACCCCATAAACCTCTATCTCCTTTTATATCTAATGTATACATTATATAATTTACATTTCTATATGTCAAGAATTTTTTCAGTATATAATGTACACATTATATATTGTGGGGATTGCATTATGAAATTGAGAATATTAGATATCTTAAAAGAAAAAGGCAAAACAAAGTATTGGTTATATATACAACTTGGCACGAGTTACCAAAATTTTAACAAGATTGTAAACAACCAAACAAGCGCAATAAAGTTTGAAAACTTAAAAGCCTTGTGCGACATATTAGAGTGCACGCCAAACGATTTATTTGAAGAATACTACAAATAAAAAACACCCCCGTTCGAAATCTCGAACGGGGTTTAATTTTTTGTTTAATTTACTTATCTGTTAACCCTAAAAGGTAATCGGCGGAAACATTTAAGTATTCGCAAAGTAAAATAAGCGTTTCCACACTTGGCATACTTTTGCCTGCCTTATAATCGTTAACGCATTGTTTAGAAACGTTGATTGCCTTTGCGATTTCCACTTGGGTTTTGCCACAAGTTTTTACCACTTGGTTAAATCGCTCCTTAAACATAACGTGAGCATATCTTTCCATTTTGCCACCTATTATTTAACTAATTTTTCAAAAGCCGATTTAACAGCATCAAATTTTTCTTGCGCTTTATCTTTAGAGTCTGCCCTTAAAGAGTAATACACCTTAAGTTTAGGCTCTGTTCCGCTTGGGCGAACGCAAATAAACCCACCGCTTGCAAGTTCAAAGTAAACGGCATTGGTTTTGGGCGAAGACAAATCTTCAACACTGCCATCGGCAAGTTTTCTTTGAGCGGAAGAATAGTCGCGCACGGCAACCACTTGTTCCCCACCGATTTCACTAACGGTCAAGGTTTTGATTTTATCAACAACGGCGGTCATTTCCTTCATAGCATAAAGTCCGCTATACGCGATTGATATACTTGTGTCAAAGACATAGCCGTACTTTTCGTAAAGTTTGGTCAAAACACCAAAAACACTTTGATTATTTGCGGTATAGTAACAAACGAGTTCGGCAAAGAGCATGCTTGCAACAACCGCGTCCTTATCCCTACAATGCGTTCCGCGTAGATAACCGCAACTCTCTTCAAAACCGAAAAGGAATTTACGCTTGCCAGTGTCGTCAAATTGTTTGATTTTTTCGCCAATGAACTTAAAGCCAACGGGGACTTCCATAAGTTCAACGCCATAATCATCACAAATAAGTTTTGCCATACCCGTGGTAACAAAACTCTTTACCACAAAGCCTTTTTGGTCAAGTTTATCTTGCTCTTTAAGTCTACCCAAAACGTAGTCTAAAAGCAAGATGCCCACTTGGTTGCCAGAGAGCGCAACAAACTCGCCCTTGTCATCGCGGATTGCAACGCCAAGTCTATCACAGTCGGGGTCGGTGCCGAAAACCACGTCCGCACCCTTAAAGTCCGCCATTTTAATAGCGAGCGACAAGGTTTCTTTATACTCGGGGTTGGGTACTTCAACAGTAGAAAACTCGGTATCCTTTGCCGTTTGTTCGGGAACTAAAGTAGCGTTTATACCCATCTTTTTAAGCACAGTTGTAACGGGGACATAACCGCTTCCGTGAACGGGAGTGTAAACGAGTTTTATTTGTTTACCAACCTTTTTTACTTGCTTTTTAGCAAGCGAAAGTTTGATTATGGTCTTATAATATTTTCTATCGAGCGATTTAGGAACACACTTAATCTTCTTTTCAGCAGTTTGGTCGCACAAAATCTTATCGGACAAGCAGTCGCCAATTTCCGCCATAAACTCAACCACTTTTGCAGTCGCTTCGGGTGACATTTGCGCGCCGTCTTCCCCATAAACCTTATAGCCGTTGTACTCTTTGGGGTTGTGGCTTGCGGTTATCATAATGCCGGCAACCGTCTTTAACTCCTTAACTGCATAAGAGAGCATTGGTACGGGGTGAACATCACAAAAAAGATAGGTTTCTATGCCGTTTGATGCAAGCACGAGCGCCGATGCATAAGCAAACTCATCGGACATACGCCTTGTATCGTAAGAGATTACAACACCCCTATCTTTGGCTTCTTTGCCGAGTGATTTAATGTATTCGGCAAGGCCTTGGGTGGCGCGTTTAACAGTATAAACATTTAGCATATTTGTGCCAAGACCGATAAGTCCACGCATACCTGCAGTGCCAAACTCCACATCTTTGCCAAAGCGGTATTCTATTTCTTTATCGTTATTTTCAATATCTAAAAGTTCTTTCCTTTCTTTATCCGTTAAAATTTTGCTGTTTAACCATTTTTTATATTCATCAAGATACATACGAACTTTTCTCCGTTCTCTATATATATTAGTCTAATGGTATAATTATACATCTATACCACCCTATTGTCAATGTTTTTCTTTTTTATTAGCCTATGGGTTTTGCATTTTTCGTTAGCCTCCCAAATAAAATAAATTTTTTAAAAAATAACTTGCAAACAGTTGACATTAAAAAAACATTTTGGTAAAATTTATTAGCGTTGTTTGTAGACTGCAACTCGCGGGTGTAGTTCAATGGTAGAATTCCAGCCTTCCAAGCTGGCCGCGTGGGTCCGATTCCCATCACCCGCTCCATTAAACTTTTAATTGGTCCAAAGGCTTAAACATGCACCTGTAGCTCAGTTGGATAGAGCATCGGCCTTCTAAGCCGAGGGTCAGGGGTTCGAATCCCTTCAGGCGCACCAAAATGGCGGGCATAGCTCAGTTGGTTAGAGCGCAAGATTGTGGTCCTTGAGGTCGTGGGTTCGATTCCCATTGCCCGCCCCATTAAAAATTTTTCACCTGTAGGGGTGTCGCCAAGCGGTAAGGCACTGGATTTTGATTCCAGCATTCGTAGGTTCAAATCCTGCCACCCCTGCCAATGTACCTTTAGCTCAGTTGGTAGAGCAACTGACTCTTAATCAGTGGGTCCAGGGTTCGAGTCCCTGAAGGTGCACCAATTTGATTCATTAGCTCAGTCGGTAGAGCACGTGACTTTTAATCACGGTGTCCGGGGTTCGAATCCCCGATGGATCACCAGAAAAACCAAGTAGCACTTGCTACTTGGTTTTTTTGCATTTATTCGAGGGGATTCGAATGGGGAGAAAATTTGTGATTAGCAAATTTCCCGAAGGGCAAACAGTCCAGCGAACTGTTTGTCGGAGAAGGGCGCACAGGCGCCGTATCCCCGATGGCTTGCCGACCGTAGCGATGCAGAGGTCATGGATCACCAGAAAAACCAATCAACTTTTGTTGGTTGGTTTTTTTGTTATTTATTTAAGGGGATTCGAATGGGGAGAAAATTTGTGATTAGCAAATTTCCCGAAGGGCAAACAGTCTAGCGAACTGTTTGTCGGAGAAGGGCGCACAGGCGCCGTATCCCCGATGGCTTGCCGACCGTAGCGAAGCAGAGGTCATGGATCACCAAAAAATAAAAAAATATACCCCCCTATTGACAAAAATACCCTATGGGGGTATATTATATTTAAGGAGAATAAATATGGAAAATAACTGCTGTAAAAAGAAAACTAAAAGAAGCGCAAGCGAAAAGAAACTTATAATCAATAGATTAAACAGAATTAGCGGACAAATAAACGGAATTGCAAAAATGGTTGAAAACGATGAGTATTGCAACGATATATTAGTTCAGTTATCGGCTGTTAAAAACTCTGTTAAAAGTTTATCATCGCATATTTTAGAAAATCATTTATACACTTGCGTTCCAACCGCGCTTGAAAATGGTAATTTAGATACTATTGACGAACTTATCAGTTTGTTTAAGAGATTTAATCAATAAAGGAGGTAAAACTTATGGAAAAAATCGTTCTTTGTGAAAAATGTGGTGCAATGGTCAAGGTTTTAATCGACTGCACTTGCCCCAACTGTGGCATTAAGTGTTGCGGTGAAACTATGAAAGAGATTTCAAAAGAAGAAGCAACCAAGATCTTAGAAAGCAAAAAATAATTCGCCTATTAAAAAAAGGACAGCAATCGCTGTCCTTTTTAATATTCTTTAATTCCCAAAAAATAATCAGCCGAAACGGAAAATGCTATTGCCATCGCTTTAAGCATATCATACCCAGGCTTCGCCTTGCCTTTAAGCCACTCACTTACTTGACTTTGTTTAATCCTTATTATCTTAGCAAAAGCAACTTGCGTTAAATTTTTTTCTATTAAAAAATCTTTTAATATATCACTAAAACTATTCCCCATATTTTTATTATATAGAATTTTCTATAAATATGCTTGACATATAGAATTTTCTATACTACAATATAACTACATTTCATTTATGGAGGATAAACAAATGAAAAAAACAGCAACCCAAGTCATTATGGTTATCGGCGCACTTATCGCTGTAATCGGAATTATTGTTGATGCAATTCTTTCTGGATCTCCCATTATTGCATTCAGCATAGTAGACCTTAGCGCAGTTGCAGCAGTATTAGCAATCGCTTTTGTGTTTGGCAAGAAAGAACTTCTTGTAACAATTGGCTATTTGCTTGCAGCAATAATCGGTGCATGCGCATTGACCGCTTTGATGACTCCCACAAAAATCGTTATTGACTCTTATTATGGTCAAACCTATTATTACTCATACAACCTTAGCGTAACCGGTATCGGTTTTATCGTTATGGGTGTAGCAGCATTGATTTACTTCTTTGTAAAAATGCTTAAGTGCTTTGGCTTTGTTAGAACTGGTAAAAACGCTGAAACAGGCGATGTTGTTGCAGTTTTGAACAAATATAAAGAAATGGAAACTGAAAAAATCATCACCGAAGAAGAATTTGAATCATTGAAAGGCAAAATCTTAAAAGGTGCAGATAAGGAAGTTTCTTCAGTTGAAGACCTTAAAAAGTGGAAAAAATTGTTCGACCAAAAGGTTATCACCGAAGAAGAATTCTCTTCAGTTAAAAGCAAAATCTTTGCAAAATAATTGAAACTTAAAAATTACACAAAAAAAGGACAGCAACCGCTGTCCTTTTTTCTTTTTATTTTGCGGTGATTATGCCTGAAATTGCACCAATCAATAACCCAAACACAAGGTCAATAAAAAAGTTGATTGATAAGATTTTCCCACCGCCGATAAGCGCAAAAATTAAGTAGATTAGCACGGTAAATAAAATCCCGATAAGTGCGCCTTTAACAAGTCCCTTTCCGCCCCTAACCGCAGTAATACAGCCCATAAAAACTGATAAAATCTTCAAAAACTGGTTAACCGCCTTTATCACATTTGAACCGAGCGAAGCGGTTTTTGCCACAAAGGCAAACACCAATATACTAATTAGCGCGCAAATTAAAGCCGTTCCCGTGCCTTTAAGCATACAAAACATACTGCCATTTTGTCTTTCCTGCATAAAAAAATCCCCCTTGCTTTCCTTTTATGTTATGCAAGGGGGTAAAAGTTGTATGATTAAAAATTAAATTTATTCAGCCTTTTCTTCTTCAACCTTTTTTGCAGGCGCTTTCTTTGCGGGTGCTTTTTTGGTTGTGGTTTTCTTTGCAGGTGCTACTTCAACAGGTGCTTCTTCTACCTTTTCAGCGGTAACCGCAACTTCAGGTGCTGTTTGGGTTGCAGGTGCGGTTTGGTAAACAGCGCCTCTATCAAACTTAACGTAACTCTTATTTTCTTCTAAACCGGTTTCCAAAACGAAGGTGTTTTCAGCATCATTGATTTGTACAACGTATCCGCAAATACCGCCGATAGTTTTAACCTTATCGCCAATCTTTAAGCCGTTAAGCATTTCTTGTGCTTGTTTTTGTTTTTTCTTGTTTGATACGCTTGACCAAATGAAAAGACCGATAACGCCAACGATAAGCACACCCATAATGATGAGTGAAGTGTAATTCTTAGGTTGTTCACCTTCAAGCAAGTTCCAAAGTAACATAATTTATCTCCTTTAAGTGCTTTTAACTTTGTTTTTATATATTGTAATGTTTTTTTTCACAAATTGCAAGTGTTTTTTTATCTTTTTTGCCTTATCTATTTTTTAGCGGTTAAATTTAGGATAAGTATCCCCCGTTTTGCGATAAAATTCAACACAAAACTCACTAAAACTGTCTTGCATAATGGCATTTCTAACCTGTTCCATAAGGTTGTTTAGATATGTTATGTTATGAAGGCTAAGCAACATACCGCCCATCATTTCGCCCACATTTATCATATGCCTTAAATATGCTTTTGTATAGTTTTTACAGCAATAGCAATCGCACTCGGGGTCAAGCGGTGTAAAATCTTCTTTATACGCGCCGTTTCTAACAACAATTTTGCCGTTAGAAGTGAGTGCCGTGCCGTTTCTGCCAACCCTTGTTGCAAGCACACAGTCAAACATATCAATACCGCGCCTTACCCCTTCAATTAAACAGTCGGGGCTACCAACACCCATAAGGTATCTTGGGATATGCGTGGGGTAATAATCGAGCATAGAGTCCATAATATCATACATAATCTCTTTTGGCTCGCCAACTGAAAGCCCGCCTATTGCAATGCCGTATTTTGCATACGGTATAGTTTCTTTCAAACTTGTTGCGCGAAGGTCTTTATACATATTGCCTTGCACTATGGGGAAAAGCGCTTGCTCTTCATTTTTATGCACGTTATAGCATCTATCAAGCCACTTTAAGGTCCTTTCCATTGCCACTTTAGAATCGGCATAGTCCGCACCGTAAGGTGAGCATTGGTCAAACGCCATAATAATATCCGCGCCCAAATTATTCTCTATTTCAATAGCCTTTTCGGGTGTTATAAAGTGCAAACTTCCATCCACGTGTGAGTTAAAATAAACACCGTCATCTTTAATCTTATTAAGTTTTGCAAGTGAGAAAACTTGGAATCCACCGCTATCGGTCAATATCGGTCTATCCCAGTTCATAAACTTATGAAGTCCGCCCGCCTTTTTAACCGTTTCATCGCCAGGGCGCATATACAAGTGATAGGTGTTTGCAAGAATAATTTGAGATTTTGCTTCTTTCAAATCTTTCGGCATAACCCCCTTTACCGTTGCTTGCGTTCCAACAGGCATAAAGGTTGGCGTCATAATATCGCCGTGCGGTGTGTGGAGTATACCCACTCTCGCACCCGTTTTAGAATCCTGTTTTAGTTGTTCAAAGTAAAATTTTTCCATAATTATTAAGGTTTGTTATTGGTTTTTATTGTGTCTATTTTTAGAAGCGAGCAAGACAAGACCCTCTTTTGTTTTAAGTGGTTAGAAACAAGTTAGGCAAGGCTCGACCACGCAAAAGGACTGCTGTGACCTTGTTGGTCATAAAGGTCTTTTGCGTTGGGCAGTAAACGCAGTATTGCGACGCTTTTACCATTGTGTCTAATTTTAGAAGCGAGCAAGCCAAGGCTCGCAAGCGTTTGGGGTGAGATTGACCTTGTTGGTCATCGAAGTCCAAACGTGAAGCAGTAAACGCAGTATTGCGACGCTTATAAAATTAGACAAGCGTCACCAAAAGAAAAGAACCTATATTCTTCCTTTACTGCCGTTTCGTACATTGCCAATGTTTTTTCCCTTGTAGATAATGCCGATACAAGCATAATAAGGGTTGATTTAGGCAAGTGGAAGTTTGTTATGAGTGCATCAACACACTTAAATTTATAGGGCGGATAAATAAAGATTTCGGTGTTATCTTTTACCGCCTTAACAAGTCCGCTATCATCGGCAGCGCTTTCTAATGTTCTAACACTCGTTGTGCCAACTGCGATAACGCGCCTACCTTCCCTTTTGGCTTTGTTTATAATCTCCGCCGATTGCTCGCTTATTTCATAATATTCAGAGTGCATATGGTGAGATAAAATATCATCGCTCTTGACGGGGCGGAAAGTTCCAAGCCCAACGTGAAGCAAAACGTCAACTATTTCCACACCCTTTGCTTTGATTTTTTCAATAAGTTCATCGGTAAAGTGAAGTCCAGCGGTTGGCGCTGCTGCCGAGCCGTCCACCTTTGCGTAAACCGTTTGATAACGCTCTTTATCGTTTAATTTTTCGGTTATATACGGGGGCAAAGGCATTTCGCCAAGACGAGAGATTATATCTTCAAACACGCCATCGTAATTAAACCTAACCCTTCTACTACCGCTCTCTTCAATATTCCCTATAACTTCAAGTTCAAGTTCATTTGATAATGTAAGTTTTGCGCCTACCCTTGCTTTTTTGCCCGGTTTAACAAGCACTTCCCACTCGTTAAGATTAAAGCGCTTTAACAAAAGCACTTCTACCTTTCCACCGTTTGGGGTGTAGCCGAACATACGCGCAGGCAAAACCCTTGTGTTGTTGCGGACAAGCACGTCACCTTCTTTTAGATAATCAACTATATCGTAAAAGTGTTTGTGCGAGATTTTATCGTTTGCTCTATCGTAAACAAGCAATCTTGAACTATCGCGCGGATACACTGGTGTCTGTGCTATTAAGTTTTCGGGCAAATAATAATCAAAATCACTTGTTTTCATTGCTTTCAAAAATGGAGTATTGTTCAGCCTTGTCTTGTGGCATTTTAAGTCCTATATGTTCATAGCCTTTTTTAAGCAAAATCCTTCCCCTCGGGCTTCTTGCGATAAAGCCGAGTTGGAGAAGATAAGGCTCATAAACGTCTTCAATAGTGTTGCTGTCTTCGTTAATGGTTGCGGCAAGGGTATCAAGCCCACAAGGACCGCCACCAAACTTTTCCGCCATTGATTTAAGAAGTTTAACATCAATAGCATCTAAACCGAGATGGTCAATTTCAAGCATTCTAAGTGCGCCATCAGCATCGCTTTTAAGCACTGTGTCGTGACCTTTAACCATAGCATAGTCACGCACTCTACGGAGCAATCTATTTGCAATTCTAGGCGTTCCACGGCTTCTTTTTGCCACTTCTTCCGCCGCCAAATGCTCTATTTCAATACCGAGTTTAGTTGCCGAACGCTCAACGATTTCAGTGAGTTCAGCAATTGTATAAGTTTCTAGTCTACAAATAAGCCCAAATCTATCGCGCAAAGGTGAAGAAAGCATACCTGCTTTAGTGGTTGCACCAATAAGGGTGAATTTAGGGAGCGGAAGTTGAACATTCTTTGCCGACGGACCTTTACCAATGATAAAATCTAAAGTAAAGTCTTCCATTGCGGGATAAAGTATTTCTTCAACATTATGATTTAAGCGGTGAATTTCATCAATAAACAACACGTCGCGCTCATTAAGGTTGGTAAGTATTGCAGCAAGGTCACCCGCGCGCTCTATTGCAGGACCGCTTGTAACCTTTAGTTGAGAGCCAAGTTCGTTTGCAACGATATGTGCAAGGGTGGTTTTACCTAAACCTGCAGGGCCGTAAAGCAAAACGTGGTCCAACGCTTCTTCTCTCATTTTAGACGCGGTTATACTAACGGCAAGGTTATCCTTAACCTTGTCTTGACCAACGTATCCGTCCATTGACTTTGGGCGGAGAACATTTTCAATATCCGTTTCCGTATCGCTAATTGTACTTTGAACTAATCTTTCTTCTTCCATTTTTCTTCCCTATTTAATGTTCTTAATGGCGTAAGCAATAATTTTTTCTACCCCAGATACGCCCGCTTGTTTTGCGCCCTTTACTGCGTTAACGCACTCGGTTTTGGTAAAGCCTAAACTCATAAGTGCAATAATTGCATCATCGGTATCGGCATCAGCGATAAACTCTTTGTCAACCTCAGGTGCACTCTTATCGGCTTGCAATTCCACACCGATTTTTTCGCGCAATTCAACAACAATTCGCTCCGCCGTCTTCTTGCCAAGCCCTTTAACCGCTGATAGACCTTTAATATCCGAAGTTGCAATTTTAATAGCAAGGTCGGATAGTTTCATACCCGAAAGAACGGTTATACCCATTTTGGGGCCAACACCCGAAACGGATATTAGTTTAAGGAACATAGCCTTTTCTTCTAAACTTTCAAACCCGAAAAGTGAAACGCCGTCTTCCCTAACCGAAAGGTAGGTATAAACTTCGCCCTTTTTATCATTAACAAGTTTTTGATATATGCCCGCAGAGCATATAACTTCATAACCGATTCCGTTGTTTTCAATTAGCACCACCCCGTCCGAAGCGGTTAAAACGTTGCCTTTAATATATCCTATCATAATTCACCTAAATACTAAATAATCCGCCAAGTTTATTGGTTTGCGCGTGGCAGAGCGCAACGGCAAGCGCGTCGGCTGCGTCATCAGGGCGCGGAATACCTTTTAAGCCAAGCATAGTTTTTACCATGCTTTGAATTTGGTGCTTTTCCGCCCTACCGTAACCCGTAAGCGCTTGTTTAATTTGCAAAGGCGTGTATTCAAAAATCTTACCGCACTCTTTAACCGCGGTCAATAGTGTTACACCCCTTGCGTGCGCCACGTTTATACCCGTGGTCACGTTCTTTGCAAAGAACAATTCTTCAATGGCGATTTCATCGGGCTTAAACTTTTCTATAATTTGTTTAACTCCCTTTTCAATCAAGGTTAAACGAACGGCAAGGTTTTCTTCCTTTGGTGTGGAAACTATGCCGTAATCGACCATTTGCGGTTTGTTCCGCTTATCAGTTGAAATTACCCCGTAACCAAGCGTTGCAAGGCCGGGGTCAAAGCCTACTATAATCATACATAATAATTTTACTTTAATTTTGCAAAAAAGTCAATGGAAAAAGGAATTTTATATAACAAAAACCGCTTTGCGATTTAATCACAAAGCGGTTTAAATTATCTACCAGTGTTTGCAAAAATAAATTGTTCGGTTAAGTTTATTCTAATCGATCTCTTTTCATATCCACTAGAGCCGTTTCTCTCTATAATAACAACAAAACTATCGCCAAGCGTATATTCTTGTTTCATCTCGGCAAGAACATAAACAAAGTCACTGTTGCTTGTTATTTCAATCTCTTTTTGCTCTGTACCTATAGTGTATTTCACAGTGGTGATTATATCGTTTGCTTTAAGCCCCGATTTATCTGCGTTAGAGTTCTTCTCTACGTCAATAATGGTTAAACAAGACGCGTCGGTTTCAGGGTGTTTTGCGGTCGTTACGCGAATACCTAAATTCCACCTACCCGAAACGTAACCATAGTTAGTATCTGTCTTGGATGCAATAAGTTGTTTTGCAATGTATACAAAGCCTTGGTCTTCCGCATAAACGTTCTTAAAAGGAATTGTATAGTTAATGCCGTCATACGATTCGTTGCCACCGTTGGTTATGCCGATAAGTTCGCCATAGTAATTAAAGAGTGCACCACCTGAATTGCCGTGATTTATTTGTACGTCTATTTGAAGAAGGTGCATATAAATGCTTCCCATAAGCACCTTTCTATCAAGGTAACTTACAATACCGTTAGAAACGGTCATAGGTAAAAACCCACTCGGGTTGCCGATTGCAAAAACGTCTTCCCCAAGGCTTATTGAATAATTATCGGGCGCAACCTTGCACTCAACAATATCACTTGCCGTAACACCGCCGTAGTTTCCTGTTATATCAAGTTTAAGCACTGCAATATCAGCATCTCTATCAGCGCCAACAAGCGTAACTGCAGTGTTTGAATAAATTTCGTTACCTATCTTTCCTTCAAAGATA
Source organism: Christensenellaceae bacterium (assembly GCA_045645305.1). Taxonomy (GTDB): domain Bacteria; phylum Bacillota; class Clostridia; order Christensenellales; family Borkfalkiaceae; genus UBA1259. The sequence continues at coordinate 153,567 of JAZRIO010000004.1, read as the reverse complement.
AATCCTTCATCATAATCATCATCGGAAAAATTCCTTCCGTTTCTATCAGGCACTAATACGTAAAAAGTACCGGTAATATCCAAAACGTGCGCACAAGTTATAATATAGAACTCGTTTTCCGATTCGTTAACCATTTCGGTGTTTATATCAATCGTAGAAATATCCACAATTACACCACTTCCACCGCCGTAATATTCATTACCGTCAGCATCAGTATACACATACAGTATACCAACAACCGAACGGGCAACTTTATTTACCGCCTTTACCTTGTTATATTCTTTTTCGCTTTGTTCTTGCTCGCCAAACACAACCCTATCAACCATAAGAGAAGAGTTGGGAAAATTCGGCTCATAATCAGGCACTTTATCAATGCTACCGCTATTGCCAACGTTTTCAAAAAGAGAACAACCAACAGCAGATAAGCACATTATCATTGCCATAATAAGCAATAAAACTTTAGTTAAACTTTTTTTCATTTAGTTCTCCTAGTAAAATTTGCTCGTGTATGAATATTTTATCACACTTTTATTAAAAATAACTTAAATTTTTTAAAATTTTTTTATAAAAAAGAAAGAACGCTTATAATAAGTCGTTCTTTCCGCTCCAATTTAACCAAATTTAATGGAGAAGAATAAATCTACTGCCGTTAAAGAGGGCTAATATGGATATTAAAACGGCAGTAAAATTTATAAATCTTAAAGATAAAATTTTTACTTATAATTATTAATCACAAAATGATTATTAATTTCTTGGCAATTAAATATAATTGGTTAAATAAGTTTTAATTAAAAAACATAAACCAAAAATTTAATTTGTGCTTAAAGTAAAAATCACTTTACCGCCGACAACATTAAGTATAGGCAAGTAAAATGATTTTATACGCAATTGTTAAAAAATTTTTATTTTTTGATTAAACAAGCAAGAGAGGAAAACAAAAAACCGCCGAAAATTCGGCGGTTTTATTGTTTTGGTATGTTTTGCAAAGTATATTTGACTTAAAACTAATAAAGGGTTAGAAACAAGCGAGACAAGGCTCGCGAAGGGTTTGGGATGAGATTAACCGTCTGGTTATCGAAGTCCAAACACTAAGCAGTAACGCAGTATCGCGTAGTTTATAAACCTTTATTCCTCTTCTTCTTCAGGAAGGTCTACGTTATGATATACGTTTTGAACGTCATCTAAATCTTCTAAAGCATCAACGAGTTTTTGGAACTTAACAAGGTCATCACCTGACAATGTAATCTTGTTTTGGGGAACCATTTCTACTTGTGCTTCAAAGAAGTTAAGGCCTTTATCTTCCAAATACTTTCTTACAGCCGAGAAAGAAGCGGGTGCGGTGTGAACAACAAACGCATCGTCTTCAGCGATAAAATCATCTGCACCAGCATCCAAAGCGTATTCCATAATAACATCTTCATCAAGGTCAGCAGTTCTTTCAATAACGATAACGCCAAGGTTGGTAAAGGTAAATGATACGCAACCAGTGTTGCCCATTGATCCGCCGTGCTTTCTCATAGCGGTACGAACGTAGTCAACGGTACGGTTTTTATTGTCGGTAAGTGCATTGATAATAAGCGCACTACCAGCAGGGCCGTAGCCTTCATAAGTCAATTCTTCATAGTTGTCGCCATTAAGTTCGCCCGATGCTTTTGCGATACATCTTTTGATGTTTTCGTTAGGCATATTAACGGCTTTTGCTTTTGCGATAGCATCGGCAAGTTTGCTGTTAGTATCGGGGTCGGGGTTAGATTTAGCGGCAACGGCAATTTCTCTACCTACTTTGGTAAAAATTTTACCTTTTGCAGCGTCAGTTTTTGCTTTCTTTGCAGCAATGTTGGCTGCGTGTGAGTGTCCTGACATAATTTTCTCCTTTTTTGTGTTGGCAAGCCGTTTAGTTTTTTAGGCTATACATAAGTATGCCCGCTGAAACGCCTGCGTTTAAACTTTCCATACCGTTTTCCATAGGAATTTTCACGGTAACTGTTGCTCTTTTTCTAACAACTTCCGAAACGCCGTGCCCTTCATTACCGATAACAAGGCACAAAGGTGCTTTTGCTTGGTGGGTGAACACGTTTTCTCCATTCATATCGGCAACGTATATCGGCAAATTTAGGCTAGACAAAATCTCATCTATACCACCGCGCATAATTTTAACGCGGAAAATTCCGCCCATACTTGCCCTAACACTCTTTTGCGAATAAGCATCAGCACAACTGTCGGTAAGGTAAATTTCCTTATACCCACTTGCCGCTGCCGTTCTCACGATTGCACCGACGTTTGCAGGGTCACTAACCCCGTCTAAAAGCAAGCAACTGCCCGTGGGCGATTCAATGCTTTGCTCTTTCTTTTCAACCAATGCAAGCGCGCCTTGTGGTGTCACTTCTTCACTGACAGATTTTAACACTTCTTCGGTAACGAGTTGGCCTTCCACCCCGTTAAGGACAAGCGAAGAGTGTGCTTTTTCCGTGCAAATGATTGCGTTTATAGGCATACCGAGAGCGACTGCTTCGTTAACGGGTTTTATTCCTTCGACAACGAACAGCCCCAATCTATCGCGAAATTTTTTATCGGATAGCGACCTAATTTCTTTTATAAGTGCGTTTTGTTTGGAAGTTATCATTTTAATTCAAATAAAGCCTAACTTATTAAAAGATAGGCTTTATCAAGGTTTTTATTAGATGTTTGCTTTTGCTTTTTCGCAAAGTGCGGTAAATGCAGCAGCATCAGAAACTGCGATTTCAGCAAGAACCTTTCTGTTAAGGTCAATGCCAGCATTCTTCAAGCCGAACATAAATTTGCTGTATGAAAGACCGTTAAGTCTTGCAGCAGCGTTAATTCTTGCAATCCACAAAGAACGGAAATCTCTTTTCTTTGCCTTTCTACCAACATAAGCATAGAGTTGAGCCTTCATAACGGCTTCTCTTGCTACTCTATATCTCTTGCTTCTGCCACCAAAGTAACCTTTAGCGAGTTTTAAAATTTTTCTACGCTTCTTTACAGCGTTTACTGCTCTTTTAATACGCATAATAATCTCTCCTTAATCGTTATTACTTATTGTAAATAAGCGTCTTTACAGTCTTTTCTTGTGTTGCATCTACGTATGCACCTGCACACAAGTTGTTCTTTCTCTTTCTGTCTTTCTTTGTAAGAATGTGGTTCTTGCCCGAGCATGCTCTTTTAACCTTGCCCGACGCGGTTACGTTGAAACGCTTTTTAGCCGCGCTTTTAGTTTTCATTTTAGGCATAATTTTACCCTCCGTTTGATTTATAAATTTAAGTTACGCTTTAACGGGAACAAGCATCATCCAAATGTTTCTGCCTTCCGTTTGCGGTTGCTTTTCAATAGTTCCGTTATCCTTAACGAGTTCATAAAACTTCTTCATCACGTCAAGACCAAGTTCAGAGTGCGCCATTTGACGACCACGCATTCTAATAGATACCTTAACCTTGTTGCCAGCAGACAAAAACTTTTGTGTTTGTTTTGCCTTAACGTTAAGGTCGCCCACGTCAATGGTCATAGAAAGCCAAACTTCCTTGGTTTCGATAACTTTTTGGTTCTTCTTTGCTTCTTTTGCCTTTTTGTTAAGTTCAAAAAGGTATTTGCCGTAATTCATAATCTTGCATACGGGCGGGTTTGCATTGGGTGAAATCTTAACAAGGTCAAGTCCACTTTCTTCTGCAATTGCAAGCGCTTCTCTTGAAGAAACGATGCCAAGTTGCTCGCCTGTTTCGCCAATAAGCCTTACTTCTCTATCACGAATTTCAGCATTGATTTGATGTTCTTTATTAATGGTAGTGTACCTCTCAATAAAATTTTAATTAAGACAATCGCCTTAAAAATTACCATAAAAAACGGGTTGCTCTAAAAAAGAACAACCCAAAAAATACATAATAAGGACATTTTAATCCGTTAAAAGTATTGAGCCGAACGAACCGTTTTCCGTCGGCGAGAAGGGTAACTTCTTCTTTAAGCCTTAATATAATACAACATTTTTCCCCCGCTGTCAATCATTTTTAAGGGGTTTAAGTAATTAATTTTTGGTAATTTTTACCGCAATTTTTTCTTCGCCCATTTTAAGCGTTACTGTTTTTCCGTGAGAGAAATGTTGCCTTTTTCTTATGCTCTCATCGCGGATATAAGCGTTGTAATCGCAACCGCCTTCGCCTATGCACCACTGATATTTTTGGTTTTCCAACTTGCCGTTAAAACGAATTTCGGTGGTCGGCCAAAAGCAAAATTCGGGGTCTATAAACTTATAAAGCCTTTTATCTCCGCCAATAAGTCCGTGGTGTGCAACTTGTAAAACATTACTCTTTAAGTATTCGCCGTAAGTTTCGGCAATTTGCTTGCACTCTCCGTGTCCGCAGTCACCGAGAAGAATGGCTGTCTTTCCACTCTCAAAATTTAACTTAAAGCACGCGCTTATATCATTATAAGAAGTAAAGGTCTTTGGATAGTTTGCTTCAGCACTCCAAATAACTTCCACGTTCACACCCGCAAACTTGTATTCTTGACCGGTGTAGATAGTGTACTTTTTCGCGGTGGGGATATTGATTTTTATGCTCTCTTCAAACGCAAGGATATCCCTTTGCACCCTATCCGTCATAACCATACGGTTAATCTTATCACAGTCGGGGAAGTTGTAAGACACCGCCCTTATATCCACCTTGTCACCATATTCTTTAAAAAAATGTGTGGCAAGTTCAATATGGTCAACGTCGGGGTGGGTGAAAAACCAATTTTCTATTATGGGTTTATTATCGCTAAAGTTGTTTTCGGTCAAAAAGGTATATAACCTTTTTTCATCTTCAACATTATGCACGCCACAGTCAAACATTATATAATTGCCGTTTGAAAGTCCAACGCAATAGCACATACCTGCAAAAATAGAAATTTGGGTAATTGACGGCGTAACAATCTTGCTTTCCTTTATGGGTTCAGTCGGTAAAACACAGTTTTCCCTTTCCACTATTCTAACAGTATGGTTTGGCGCATCGAAAAAAACGTGCACCACCCTGTCGCCATTTTTTAGGCTTGCATAGTGGTTGCTTGAATAATCGCACTCTTTATTTGCGCCAATTTTTCTATAATTAATTTTTTCAAACCCCGCGCTTTCAAGTTCATTTATATAGTTAAAGAACTCGTCTACCACGCAGTTATGCACGGCTAAAATTTGCTCTCCGTCGCGCATACTTGTTTGCGGATAAAAATTGCCTGCAAGTGAATTAAACTTTATCATTTTATCACCATTTTTGTTTATTTCCCCTATTATATACCTTTTATGAACTTTTTGCAAACAAAAAACGGCAGGGGCTATTCCCCGCCGTTTTTATTTTAGTTGTAACTAGTTATAGAAGTTTATACAAGTAAGTAAGGTATTTTTCTTTTCCACAAAATCCATATCCGAAATAATGCCATCATCAAGCAATTTTTTATAGTCTTTTAATAATTTAGCGATTTTTATTTGTGCATCAGCAACATCTAAATAGCAATAACAATCAACGTTTCTAGCCGTTAGTTCTTCAAGATGTTTGTTTGAAAGTAACAACAATTCGCCCTTTTTCTTTATGTATTCTGCTGAAGTAATTACTTGGATATCAAACAATTCTTTATATTCAACAAAGCATTTTAGAATGGTTTGCTCTGCATTAATTACATCACCTAACACACCGCTCTTTTTGTTTGCGGTTTTTCTTTTAGTAACTTCTTTTTCCTTAACAAAAACAATACACAAAATGTTCGCAATAAGGAAAACACCTTGCAAAATTAGCGGTATGAAAAGTTTAGTATTGAGTTTAATTCCTTCTAATTCAAAGTTATCCAAAAAATAGATCTTCATATAAGAATTTACTGAAGAATTAAACACGATTGCTAAAATCATATAGAAAGCAACCAAAACAAATGCTGTTATGGTTGAACACAAGGTTGCTTGTGTTATTTTCTTTTTATCTCCACTTAAAAATGCAATGGTCGGTACAATAAAAGAATATATGACAATTGACAAAGTCACGTACGATAAAATACAAAAGAGTACGCCAAAAGTGACCACGAAAGATTGCTTCATTAGACCGGGTTCGGTTAAAAATTCTGCGAGAAACGCGGGGAATTTACCCGAAAGGAAAGTAAAACCGTTTACAGAAAGTTTAATACCCATAGCACCAAAAAGAGTGTTTATATCTATGACAAGGTCTTTCGTAGTAAGTCCTGTTACTCTAAAACAAAGTGAAAGTATAAGAGCGATTCCAGAAACGAGCGCAATAGAATAAAGTAAGATTTTTTTCAATGTAAATTTTTGCATAAACCCCTCCAATAATTTAATATATCATTATATTACTCCCTTAGGTGATTTTTGTCGATACTTTCTAAAAATATATATAAATTAAATAACGGAAATTTTAGTTTTCGATTGACTTATAAAATAAAACAAGGTAAAATAACCATAAGGCTTCTTGTGGCTAAATTTTTAAGCAAAAAAATTGAGGATTGCGCTAATAAAACTATGAAATTCGAATTTATTGCAGAATGGGGCTTTAAGCACATATATTTTAGAGAAAGTTATTTACCTACAATAGATTTTGGGGGTAATATTTCCGTTAAAAACGGAAGGCTTGTTGACACTCAACGCGTGATTTTTAAGAAAGATAAGTTCGGCACACACGTGCAATCGCCTATCTTTACACCATACGGAAAGGCTGAGTGGGAATCAAAGGTTTGCAACAATTTTGATGGTTTTTTGTTTACCGTTGATGGCGATGAAAACACGGAAATTGAAATTTCAACAAGTTCTGCAAACGGAAAATTTACTATCAATGAATTATTAAATAAAGAACACCTTGTTTACGATACTTATAATCCTTTCTTGTTTGCAGTTATGCACGTGTATTTCAAAAATCACGAATGGTATCTTGCAAAAGTAAAAGAAAACGAAGTTCGCATTAAAGGAGATATGTTTTCTGGCTCTCAAAATAGTTTTTTTGGCGTAAACGGGGTCGTTATCCCTTGTGGTGAAAGTGTTAAGGCAACTTTTAATCACGAAGAAATTAGTGTTGATGAACAAACAACTATTCGTGCAACGGGAACTATAAGGGCAATCCAAAGTTTGAGCGCGGAAACTGATGAGTGCGCGCAAGGTGTTGCCGATTATACAGTAAAAATTAATGGTATTACCATTTATTCAAACGATAAATTCCATTATCAATGGGACGACCATTCGGTAAACTTGGAAGAAAACTTTTTCGATTTTTCTTATGACCTATTAAAATCAGGCGAAAACACTATTGAAATTATAAATAACGATAAATCAATCGTTGTTTTGGCACAAATGGTTCGTTTATTTATAAAGCCTATTCGCCATTTAGATATTGTTCGTTGTCCCAAATGGACAGTTAAAGGCAATCCTTTTTCAGTTAAAATTTTTACTGCGCGCCCAACTATTATAGATATTGAATCATCTTTCGCGCGTTTAGTTTCGCCTGATGGTCAATATCAAGCGCAAAGCACTTCATCCATTTTAACAGGAAAAGGCGAAACCGAATTCTTTTTTGTCGCTGATGAAGTTGGTGCTAACACCGAGATTAAATTCCGCGACAAGAAAAATGGTGCTGAGAGTATTGCCGTAATTGAACAGGTTTGGGCGGAATCAAAAGAGCAAGATATCCCCAAAACAGGTATTGAAATTAAACTTGACCAACCGCAAGATTACCAAAGACTTTTAGATTTAATGATTGATGAGCAAATGGGTAACTATGCCCTATTCCGCTCTTATCGTTATGATGACCCTTCACTTTCTACTCTTTTTGACGTTGCTTCAAACTGCAAAAAACACCAAGTTTATACTGATATTGTTATATTAAAACCGACTTGCCGTGCAATTGCAAGCGCGATAAAAGAAGGCTCAAAGGAATATCACTTTGCCGTAGGTAGTCACGAACGCACGGGTATTTTCTACTGGGGCGAATTTTTCGACAACCCCGAAATCAACACAATGGAAGATGCTGAAAATGCTTCTATAAAAGCGCTTGAAAAGTTTGTAGATGACCTAAGAGTTGGCGATGCAACTATTGCCGTTGGCGATGCGAGTGGCGGTGCAAGATATGCTTACCAAGCAGGGTTCGACTGCTTAAGGCACGAAACTTATTGCGGTCACCATTTAACCACTTTGCCTATCGCACGTGGTGTTGCCCGTGCATACAATAAACCCATTTGGGGCGCTCACGTTGCATCACAACACAATATTCAAAACGAACTCGAAACGGCGCTTGGTAGGTATTGGATTTCTATGTTTTTACCGTACGTTTTCGGTGCAAACTTTGCTTATGAAGAAGATAGTTTATTCCAAAACAACAAATATTACCGTATGGCAAACGACGACTATATGACGCTTGGTAAACAAATCGTTACAAAAGATTACTACAAGCATATTCAAACACATAGTAGAGTTGGCACCCCGCAAGTTGACATTGCCTTTATCCAAGGTAGGCACGAAGCACCTTTTACCGCTTTGGCAACTTGTAATGGTTCTTTGCCCATTATTCACCCTGAAGAAGACCAAAGAATTTGGGGTAAAAATGGTTCTCCCAAAGAAGAGTGGGGGCACAGACAACCAGAAAAAGGTTGGCATTTGCTTGAAACGGTTGCACCACAAATTTATGTGCCACCGCTAAAACAAAACCCATCAAAAGTGCGTAAAGTTTTCTCATCCAATCCTTATGGCGAATTTGACTTCTTGCCTATAGAAGCACCACAAAACGTTTATAATCAATATAAAATATTGTTTATGATTGGTTGGAACACTATGCGCGATAACGCTAAAGGTATTAACGATAATTTTATAAACGATTATCAAAGACTTAAAAACTACGTTGAAAACGGTGGTGTAATTATCCTTTCCGTTCCCCAACTCTCAAAAAGAACGGATAGAGAGTTCCTTAGCGACATAAAAAATGCAGACCTATATAACGGTGGCGACGTTGCAGATTTGTTTGGTGCACGCATTGGTTCGGCTTGCGAACAAATTTCTAAAGCAGTTGCTGTGGGCGATTTCCCCGTTAAAGACTATAATACTGATGAAACCTTGATTCGTCTACCGTCAAAACACGAAGATGAAGACGGAGATTGTTGTTTGGCAAACTTAGAACTTTGTGGTGCAGAGGTCGTACTCAAAGACCAAGCAAGTGGCAAGCCGTTACTTATTAGACACAAGGTCGGTTTAGGCTACGCGTACTTATTGTGTACTTACGCATACCCCGGTCACGAAAAACTTAAACACATTGCACCGAATATTATTAGAAGTTTGATTGATATTCACGTTAAAAAAGATGTTTTCGTTAAAGATGAAACCAACCAAACCTATTGGTCGGATTGGAAGCACCAAGCAGGTGGAAAACTTTATTTAATCAATATCGATTGGACAAAGATTGACAACCAAAACAAAGTAAGCGTTCAAATTTACGACGATAACTTTGACTGCGTGGTAAAAGAAAGACAACTTTTAGAAATCGCATATCAAAAGGGCAGTGCAGTTTATTCTCACCATAACGACGTTGATATTTGTGCTCTAGGAAATGGCAAGTATAGTCTTTGTGGGTTTGGCGAGTTCGATTTAGTGTTAAGATCAACCAAAAACAGCACAGTTTTACTAAACGACACCGAACTTGGTCAAGTTAAAAACGGCGAGATAACCGTGAAAGTATCATTGCAAGGTCAAGCCCAATTAGAATTTATAGAAAAATAATGTAATGAAACAAAAAAGGATAGCCCTTCGCCTATCCTTTTTTCTTGAAAATTTGTGTATTAAACTTAAAAGAACGGCAGTAATTTTACTTCCGTTCTTTTTAATAATTTTTTATTTATGGTTTGTGTTATGAACTTGCGTGTAATAATCCATTGCGTGTGCAAGTGCTTCGATTGTGGAAAGAACTTCTGCACGAGTTGCCGTTTGGCTTAAGCCGAATTCTTGCCCGTTATTTCTCATTTGGTAATAATGCATAGCGTTGTCATACGCTTCTCTTAAAAGCAATATTTCAGGTGCCGTTGAACCAACGTGTTCTACAAACAAGATTTTATAAATATCAACTAAAATTTGTGGTTTATCAAGTTGGTTGTAAAGTTCCACGTCTACAACGGACATAATTTCATCAATAGTCTTTTGTTGTTGGTAAGAGTTGCCGTATTGATTGTTTACCGTATAAGTTGCCGTTTTGCCTTTGTAAGTATAAACAGTATAGGTCTTTTTAACCGCTTCCCAACTCGGCACGCTAAATGACGTGTGTTTATCCCCGTCACTATCCGTATACGTGCCTATACTTGTCTTTCCTTCATACAATTCACCGATTTGCACCCACGTTCCGTCTGCTTCTTGCGTGTATGATACGGCATATACGGTAGGCGTTCCCGTAGTGACATCTTCGGTTGTTATGTATATAGTATATTCACAACCCGTTGGTCCACTCGGCGAATAGCTGTCACCCGTTGCTTTCTTGTCCACGTTTCTTCTCTCTATCATAATGGTAACAGGCTTTTCATCAAGTGTTAGATTTTGACCAAGGAATTGATCAAAGAAGGCTTTGTCTGCCCCCACGTTTCCTATAATCGTGCTCCCATTATTCGCATACATTTCGTTGTACGCTTGTGAAAATGGTTGATACTTTTCGGGGTCGTTTAGTATAGCCAAAAAACCGTCTGCATAAGATTGCACCCTTTCGCCAAATTTGAAGTTGACCAAGGTTGACACTCCATTTCCCCTTACATTGTTACCATAGTTATAAATTACATAAACTTCTCTAACTGTATGTGGTGGAATCCAATCTTCTGTATTAAATGTTGCAGTAGAGTCTGCAATCTTATCTTTTGTGATTATACTAATACCACCATTAACACCAATTAAATCATTTCTATACCCATCCAATTCATCCACAAACACAAGTCGATGGAACCAATAGGTCATGTCGGATTTATTCTCTAATGTAATTCTATATGTAACACTACCACTTTGATTTGCACTAACATGTGTTTTTATATTAGTTGGCAAAATAAAGGTTGTGCCCGTATCTGGAACACCTTGCCAACTAACAACTTCCACATTAGTTATAATAACCCCCTTTGGTTCTGATTCGATATTTATCATGCCAGACACACTAAAATTTTGCGAAATAGCAGCATAACCAGTAACAATAAATGAAAAAGCAAAAATGGCAAACATTATGATTGCGAATTTTTTTATTATACTCATTGCCATTTCTCCTTTTTATCAATTAATACTAATATTTTACTTAAAAACACCAAAAAAGTCAAGAAAAAGTAAAAAACAGTCTATTATTAGCCATATAACTTATTTACCCAAAACAAAAACCAAATTATTTTTTCTTTTATTCTTTGGATTTGTAAGAAGCAACTTTTGTTGCGACGGAATAGCGATTGCTACTGCTTTCGCAGTCAATCGCGTTACTTGCGATCTCTTGGTCCCGAACCTCGTCAGAGCAAACTTCGCTTTCCGCAGTTTTTCTAATGCAAAACTGCAATTTCGCTCCGTTGCTCTTCCTCTTCCCAAAAAGTTCTTCGATACTTTTTGGGACCCCTTTCTTTAATTATTAGCGCGCTTGAGATAGGACCAAGGGGCGCACAATCTCTTTTCAAACAAGAAAAAAAGAGTAGGCTTTTACCTACTCTTTTTTCTTGGTCGGAGTGACATGATTTGAACATGCGACCTCTTGGTCCCGAACCAAGCGCGCTACCAACTGCGCTACACCCCGATTAAACTTTTCTTTTTTATTCGACTTCCCACTCGCATTTTTTCACTAATGGTAGCGCCCAAGGCGCTTCCGCTCTCGTGCCATAAGGGCACTCGCGGGCTCCCACTACAAACAGTTCACAGGACTGTTTGCTTAACGCGTCGCCCCAACTGCGCTACACCCCGAAAATGCTTATTCAACTTTTATCCTAAGACCATATGTTTCGTGAAATTAAAGAAGTTATGCACATTTGCAAGCAAATGACTAACTTCTTTAATTATATACACTTTGAAACAAAAAAGCAAACTTTTATCGCCACTTTTTTACTAAATTTACTTAAATCCTACTTAGTTAAAAGCCTTGTAAATTGCTTTGATACACTTTTCGTAATCGGTGTTTGCTACGCCGATAATAATGTTAAGTTCGCTTGAACCTTGGTCAATCATCTTAATGTTGATGTTTGCATTTGCGAGTGCGGTAAAGAGTGTTGCTGCAGTACCGGGGCGCCTTGCCATACCATGACCAACGGTTGCGATAAGAGAGATATTTTCGATAACATGAACAAAGTCAGGGTTAACATTTTCCCTAATTTCGCCAACCAAATCGTTTAAAACACCATTGTCTAATTGGTCGCTTTCCAAAATGATTGAAAGCGTATCAATACCAGACGGCAAGTGTTCTACACACAAACCATAATGTTCAACGACCGAAAGAACACGGCGGATAAAGCCAACTTCGGCGTTCATCATTGACTTTTCAATAAGAAGAACAGTAAAGTTTTTCTTGCCCGCGATACCTGTGATAATGGTATCATCTTCGTTAACGTATTGGTCGTTTGGCACAATCATCGTTCCCATATCTTCGGGACGGAAAGTGTTTTTAATATTGATAGGAATTCTTCTCTTCATAACGGGGCTGATTGCCTCTGCGTGCAATACTGATGCACCCATATAAGAAAGTTCTCTCACTTCTTTGTAAGTAATTTGTTTGATAACCTTGGGGTTGTCAACGATTCTGGGGTCGCAAACCAAGAAACCGCTTACGTCCGTCCAGTTTTCGTAAAGGTCAGCCTTCATACCGCGTGCAATGATAGAGCCTGTTATATCGCTTCCACCACGGCTAAAGGTTTTGATTTCGCCTTGGAAGTTCTTTCCATAAAAGCCAGGGATAACCGCCTTTTCAATCTTTTCAAGTCTATTAGAAACTTTATCATCGGTATAGTCTTGGTTGAGTTTGCCGTGGCTATCAAATCTAATCATTTCAGCCGCATCAACAAATTCAAAACCTAAAAATGCTGCGGTGATATATGCACTCAAGTATTCGCCACGCGATGCAGCAAAGTCAGGAGCGGTGCTTTCGTTGATTTCCTTTTCGGTTTTGTCAAGCACGCTTTCAATATCGATAGAAAGACCTAAGTCTTTCACGATTTCAACAAATCTTTCACGAATAAGAGCAAAATGCTTTTTGCAAGAGCCAGTTTCCTTAACTTCATCATAGCAACGATACAACATATCGGTAATCTTAATATCGTCCTTAAAACGCTTGCCGGGAGCGGAAACTACAATATATTTTCTTGATTGGTCAGCATCAATAATGCTTTTAACTTGTCTTATAGATTTAGCATCGGCCATTGAAGTTCCGCCGAATTTACATACTTTAATCATTGGTTATTCTTCTCCCTTCGAGATAATATCTTTTCTCAACACCTTCGCCCATTGAAAAGGTTTTTCTGGGGAACGCACCATTTTGAGAAACATATTTAAAGAGTTCGCTCTTATCAAGTTTTTCAAAAAGGATACCCACAGCATCACCGCGGTCATCAACTAATTTTTTAAGGTTAGTCTCCCCGTGAACATAGTCAACTCCGCCACCATTTTTATCAATATATTCCTTTATGTATCCGTCTACCGCACGAATTCCGTCAGGCAAACCGTTTTTACCATTTCTTTGTTCAGTCTTTCCGTCACTATAAACGCGCATAATTCCGCCGTCAATAGCCTTAAATCCTTCTAAAAACTTTTCTTTATCTATGCCGAAAACATATCTAAAGATTGGCTCAAAATAAATGCCTTCATCATAAACATTAACAAACTCAACAAGCGCATATCTTGCAGGGTGGGTTTGTTTTTCAGCATCGGTCAAAGTCGCTTTAACATTGTTCCAATGTGTTTTTGCAGTTGCAAGTGAGTGGTTGCCGTCACCAACAGCAAAGGCAAACTTATCTTCTCTACCATACTTTTTAACAAGTCTTTCGCTATCCAAAAGGCTTGCAAACTTCTCTTCTATGCCGTCAGCGGGAACAAAATATCCTTCGATATGTCCACCACCCATATTAAGGTCAAAATCATAGAGTTTATCAAGTGCGTTTCTATTCTCATAAAGGCGCTCGGTTATTTCCCTTTTCTCATCATCGAAAAGCACCATAACGTGCGGGAACTCCACATCGGCATCTTTTCTAATTTTAAGTCTTGGGGGAATTCTTTCTTCAATAGTCCCTTCGGTTGCTCTAATCAAAGCCGAACTATTTTTAGAATATTCATACTTTTCAAGGTCAACTGCGCCAACAAGTCCAATTCTTCTTTGAACATAAGGGGTGCTTCTAATGGTTAACACAAAACCTTTATCCAAAGTCTTAAACACACCTTGATTTAAGTAGTTTTTAATATTCGCGTTGATATTTTTAATGCGGTTATCAACATCATCTTCAAGATAGATTTCGGGAAGGGTAAGATTTAAAGTGCTCTTTTTATCCCCTACGAATTTTTTAAGTTCATCCCAATATTCTTTTTCACTTGTAAATTGGTCGCAAGCAATGCACGCCCAAGCCGAATAATCACAATCTTTCGGCATCAAAATATTTGCACTTTTAAGTCCTGTCTCTTTCATACTATTACCTATTCAAATTTAACACTAAAACGGTGAGCACCGAAAGCCCTAATGCAAGCGCGATAAAACCAACGTGCTTCCAAAATGCTTTGGTCTTGCCCTTTCCTTCTTCGTTTGTTTGGGGTTGGAATTCAAAATCTCTATTGTCCATATTTTTTATCTCCTACCACTCTCAATTTCTTGCCAATAATAAGTTGCAAGCGTTCTCTTTAAGGTTTCATAATCGGCATATCTAGTAATTCTACCAGCCTTTGCGATTGAAATAATACCCGTTTCTTCAGAAACGATGATTGACATAACATCAATAGTTTCGGTAACGCCAAGCCCTGCCCTATGCCTTGTTCCCAAATCTTTGGGGATATTATCCACCTTTTGAGAAAGGGGCAAGAAGCATCCTGCCGCAACGATTTTTGTGCCATTAATAATCATTGCACCATCGTGAAGGGGTGTTTTGGGGAAGAACACGCTCTCAATAAGTTCGCTTGAGATATCGCTATCTAACTTTACACCGCTATCCAAAATTTGGTTTGGAACATTGCCGTTAGACAAAACTAAGATTGCACCCACATCGTTTTTAGACATGTTTTGAAGCGCCTTTATAATCTCGGTTATGCACTTTTGAATCTTTTCTTCATCATAAGAAATGCCGGCGTTGCGAACATCCACCATTTTGCTACTTCTTCTTGTCCAGATAAGGCGCTTAAGTTCGGTAGAATATAAAACCATAATGGCAATTATAAACATTGCAGGGATAAGTAAGTAAACGGCGCTATTAATGTCTTTAATAAAACTTAACACGCCCGCCGCAACGACCATTATCACCACGAACAATGCCGTAAGAGCGCCCGATTCGTTGTCGGATAAAAACTTTATCATGTAGTAATAAAGCACAGCAAAAGCCAGTATACTAACAGACATTGCTATAGTAACTTCGGGAACGGATATAAACTTTTGCCAAATTTCTGAAATTCTATCGACTAAATTCATTTTACCACCTAAACTTGTAGCATTATTCTAAAAAGAGAAATCCACATCGCATCGTTTGCTTCTATCTTACCGCGTTTGATTTTGTAATCTAAATCGGTAAGTAAGTCCACCGCACTCTTTAGTGCGCGAATTTTGAACATACTTGCTTGCTCTTTGGTTTTTCTTACACCATACTCGTTTGCACCGAGCATACTTGCAATCTCCGAAATAGGTTTATCGGTTATTGCAACGAGCAAGAGTTTACGGAAATAGTTATATACGGAAACTAAAATTCTTTGTGCCGTTTCACCCTTTTCCATCATCTCACTGATTACCGAAAGGGCTTTATCTATATTCCTTTTGCCGATAAAATCGGTCATCTCGTAAATCTTATACTCAGCATCGCGAACGACCATCTCGTCAATCGCGACTTTATCTATAATCTTTTTGTCGCCAACGTAACTTATGAGTTTTGCCGTTTCGTTTTCAATTCTAGTCATATCCGAAAGGCAATATTCTGATAAGAGTTTTGCGCACTCCCCATCAATTTGCACGCCATACTTACCGCACTCGGCTTTTATCCAACGCACGAGCAGTTGCATATCGGCTTTAGAGCAATCTACCGTGCAAACGCACTCAAACTTTTTTAAGGTTTCGCAAGGCTTTTCGTTAAGGATTACCAAAACACTGCTATCAGATGGTTCTTCAAGATAACTTTTAAGCCCCTTTTTAATGTAGTCTTGCTTGGGGTAAAACTCCTTTAAGACGGTCATCCTTTTCTTGCTCATAAACGGATAGCCGTTAAGCGAAGCAATAAGGTCATTTACCGTGGGCTCCCCATCAAAGTTGACAAGGTTTAATTCGGGCTGTGAAACAAAAGCGTTCTTAACTAAACTATATCCTCTTTCGCGGAAAAAAGCGTCTTCCCCTTCAAAAAGGTATACGGGAAAGGCGCATCCGTTCTCTAGTTGATTTTTAAACTCTATATATTTCACTATTATACTCCCTTTTATGTATTCTACCACCTTTTTTATTAATTTGCAACAAATATTTGGCTTAATCTATCAAAAACTGAGCGTTACCATTGATTTCTGCGTCCTTTAAGCCCGCACTTTTTCTATATGCAATTTGTTCTTCGGGATTATAAAGGGCAAATATACTCTCCGCAAGGGTGTCGGCAATTAGCAAATCGTAATGCGAAACAGCCGAAGCATAGTCAATAGGCTTGTCGTTAAAGCAAGCGAAAATGCCAATGACTTTATCCTTGACCTTTACTGAAATTAGGTTGCCTTCAAGCGAGTGGGTAAACGATAAATCATCTCTAGAGATAACGCTATCTTTTACACTTGAAATACTTATGCCCATAAAGGACTTTATAACGGCAGTTTCCATAGCAAAATCTTGCTCGCCAAAATAGTAAACTGTGTCAAAGGTAAACACACCTTTCATTACCGACAAAAACCTGTTTGCATCAATTTTGTTTTCGCCCATTAAAATCAAGGTTTCCACTCTTCCGTCCTTGACCTTATCCTTTAGCCGTTTTAAGCGGGAAGTGGAAAAGTTATATTCGGCTCCGCTAACGATTAGTGCGGTTGAAGTTGGTGTTTCTATCAAGGTTGCGCACACGGTTTTATCACCGCAAACGAACACGCGTGATTTATTGTTTAACGCGATGGTGGTAAGCACGCTTCCAATCGCACAAGTCAGCACTAGCACACCGCCCAAAACATACTTTAAGGCGCTTTTTAAGTTTATAAATCCGCTTAAGACAATGACCGCAAGGTAATAAAAAACTATAAACCCACCCATTGTGAAACCGCCTACCATAAAGACTTCTAAATCGAAGGCGTTCACTAAAAAGTTTATGCCTTTAAGTAGGTAGTTCGGGATAAAAAGCAGAATTGAAGATATGCTAAATATCCAACCGAAAATGGTGCATAAAAATAGCGCGATAAAAATTACGCCAACGATTGGAATAAAGAGTAAGTTTGCTAAAATTGCAATGGTGGAAAATTCGCCAAACAGCGCAAGGCATAGTGGGAAGCCTACTATTTGTGCCGAGATTACCGCACCTAAAGATGAAGCAATTTTATACGGCAAAAATCTAAAGATTTTGCCTATAGGTTTAGATAGCAAAAACATACCCAAAACTACCGTGAACGAGAGTTGAAATCCTGCGCAAAATAGTTCTATCGGCGAGATTAAAAGTATAATTATTGCCGATAAGGATATGGACACAAACTTATCGTATTTTAGACCGCGCACCGATGAAAATAGTAAAACGGCACTCATTATTGTCGCCCTTATCGACGATGCAGAAAAACCGCACACTCCCGAGTAAAATATTAAAATTAGCGTTATGATAACGGCTTTTAATAGCCTGTTCATCTTCAGTTTTGTAAACAAGAGCGAAAGCGCCATTGCGATAAAGCCGATATGTAGTCCCGACACGGCAAAAATATGTGCAACACCCGCGCTACGGAAAGATGAAAGTGTTTGCGGTGCGATGTACTCATCTTCACCGACAAGCATTGCATAGGCTATTGCAAATTCTTCTTCCCCAAGCCCCTTTTGAAGGGTGTTTTTAATGCCTTCTCTCACCTTTTCAAACAAGTTCTTTTGATTATAGCGGATGCCTATATCGCTTGCGTTAACCGATGCGGTGTACTTAATTTTGCGCTCTATATCGTAAGAAGAAAACCTATCTTCATAAAAGGTGCCTTTATCTAAAATAAGCGCGTAAAACTGCACTCTATCCCCTACTTGTAAGTTGTTTTCGCCATAAACATATAGGGCAATTCTATATTTTAGTTCGCCCTTAATATTGCCGTCAACTTCAGCATTCTTTATAACCGCGTAAGAGCCGTATTCGGTATCTTTTATTGAAGAAATTTTACCTTCTACCGCGTAGTAATGGTCGTTTAGGTCAGCATCAATATACCTTTTAACACGCACGTCAAAGTTGAGCGCACCGATTATAAAAACGGCAATGAAAATTAGGCAAAATATTATACTTATTGCCCTTTTATCTTTATGTGAATACAATAAATATGCGATTAAAGAAAGGGTAAATAATGTGGGCAATATTACCGCCCAAAGCCAGTTTTTGCATAGGAAAAAGTAAGCCGTGCTCGTGCCTAAACACAAGCATAGCGCAATAAATAATATCAATCTAAAGTTGATAAGTTTCTTCACGGCTTTTTTCCTTTGTAAAAATTTACTAATAAAATTTTATGATAAACGGCAAAAAATGTCAATCTTTCCGTTGCCAAATATAATTTATTTTGGTAAAATAAAGTTAGCCTTCGTGGTGCGATAGGAAAAGCAAAAAAAATCCACAGATAATAGTAAAGAAAGCCGATGCTAGTATTGAACAGCGGTGCTCTTGACCGTCGTATATTCCGGTCGCTAAATAAGAGATGCAGACGCAATACGCTAGGCATTCGCCTGTTGACAAAACGGGTTATTATTTTCTTTTCCGTCGGCCAATGCAGGTCATTTTTTTAAAAAACTTCTTTCAATCATTTGCATATTGTATAATATTGTGCTAGAATTATTAACGCAAAAATGAATTTGCTCTCAAAAATTGTGAACGCAATTTTTGCTTATTCTCGCAAAAAGTATCGAAGAACTTTTTGCGAAAAAGGAGAAACAACGGAGCAGTCAAAAACTTTTGTGAATACAAAAGTGCGGACAAGCGGAGTTTGTTTCGACGTGCCCTCATGGTCAAGCGAAGAAGTACGCAGCCCTCTCACGGCTGAATCCGGGGTTCGGTCGCCTTTGACGGACTTACCTTGATGGACATAGTCCTGCGCGTATGCGCAGTTTCCCCGTGGTTTAGGGGAAGCGAACCAAATCAACTTAATATTTGCACTCACGCCCTCATGGTCAAGCGGTTAAGACGCAGCCCTCTCACGGCTGAATCCGGGGTTCGATTCCCCGTGGGGGTGCCAAAACAAAAGGATGGTCAATCGACCATCCTTTTTGTTTTGTTATCCCACGGGATGAAGCGGACATTTGCGAATGCAAATCGTTCGGCTCTGCCATCGTAACGGCAGTGGAGATGCTTCCCCGTGGGGCGTGTTTTTTGTTTGCTATCTCTACGAGATAGCGAACCCCGAGGGGTTCGGTCGCCTTTGACGGATATCCTTTGACGGACTTAGTTCTGCACGCACGTGCAGTTTCACCGTGGGGCCTCTTTTTTGTTTAATATTCCACCACGGGTTGATGAGAAGCCCGCGAATTCGGTCGCCTTTGACGAACTTAGTCAAACGGAGTGCTTTAAGCACGGAGTTACTTCTGCTTTGTGACGCTCAAAAGATAATGGTTAAATGTTCAACTTGCAATAATAAAAATTTTATTTACATTTGTGAAGATGTGGTCTTTTGTATCTCATATTTGTTGAAGCTTGCCACTCATATCCACACTTTGGGCATTTCCACCAATATTTAATATTTGAAGCACGGGGAATATCATAAGGGTCAACATCCTTGTTTTTGCTATAATCCCATTCAACTATTAGTTCAGGGAAAATCTTAAAGAAACCACCTCTTTCAATGGCTTTCCTATGGCGCTCCTTATAAATAGCTTGTCTTGCACATTCAGGGCATCCTGTTTTGTTTTTTCTTATAAACCTATCATTTATTGTGGCTTGCCATTCAAACCCACATATTGAGCATTTCCACCAATATGTTTGACTATATTTTATTACTTTTGATGGTAATATGTTGTTTTTTTCATAATTCCATTCTTTTAACGCTTCAGGGTGCAACGTCGCTAAATCATTAACATTTTCCACTAACACTTTTCTATTACAGCAAGGGCAACCACTACCTTTAATCCTATCCGGAATCCTTGATTTCCACTCAAAACCGCATTTATGACACTTCCAATTTATTTTAAATCCACATCCTCTCGTTAATGAATAAGGATTCACTTCTTTATTTTTATTATAATCCCAGTCTTTTAAGATTTCGGGATAATCGATTGCAAATGAATTATTTATTTCACGTAAATATTTATTATCTAAAATCTTAAAATAATCTTTATCAATATCAATTTCTCTATCAATACTGCTACTAAATTGATTTATATTTTTTCTAGTCCACATGTTAGATTTTAGGTCTAATTCATTCATTACCAGTCGTATTATATTATTTAATTGCTTCTTATCTTTTAAGTTGTCTATTCCAAAAATTTTATCTGCAGTATTTTGATTTTTTTTACTTGTGGAATCTTTTATACGTAATAGTTTAATATTGTATTTTTTACATAATTGATATTTTTTATTATCCCTTTTAATACTTTCTGCTGAACTATGGAAATACAATCCATCAAACTCAATACCAATGTTTATATTCGGTATAAATATATCTAACTCAAAACCTAAATCCTTATATCTATTTATAGCATTAGGATAAATTTTTTTTACATAATAATATAGTGCTTGTTCCCCAAAAGAAGTTCCTTTTATAGAACAATTAGGACAGCCTCGCTTATTTGTGCTTCTATTATGTATTGTAGTTTGCCAGCTAAATCCACAATAATGACACTTCCACCAAACTCGTTTACCACTATGTGCTGTTAAATAAGATGGATTTATTGTTTTATTTTTTTCAAAATCCCATTCTTTTATTAAATCTGGATATAACGTTGCAAAATCATTTACTCCAGTTGTTGGTAAATTGCCTGCACAATATGGGCAACCAGTAGGATGATTGGTTCTTACACGTGGAATTATACTTGCCTGCCAACTATGTCCATTCTTGCATTTCCACCACACCTTTTGATGACTACTATATGTTAATTGATTAGGAAGTAATCCTAATTCATTATTCTTTTCCCAATCCCATTCTGCCATTAAGGCAGGATTATCTATCAAATACTTCTTTTCCTTTTTATCAGCCATAATTACCAACTTAATCAAAAATATTACTAATATTATAGCATAGTGTTTTATAAAATTCAATAAATAGACATTTTAGGTACAAATAAACTCAATTTTGGCACTATGGCGTGTGGTTGTCTTGATATACGCCTAAACACAAAAAACCTTGGCTTTTCGCCAAGGTTTTTTATATTTTCCAATCAAATTATTTTTTCAAAACTACTGCAAAGGCGGTGTATGGGGCGAGCATTCCGTTAAGGATAAGTTTATCGCCCAAAAGATTTGCCGATGCACCAAAAATTTCAAAAGAAGAATAGTTATCATCAAGCGAGATTTTGCCGTTGATAACAGGGTTATCGCCCATATTCACAAAAAGGAGTGCCGTTTTGTTATCGGCTTTTTTGCAAAGTTGATAAACAAACGGTGCTTTTTCAAGGTGACAAATATTTTTAATAAAGCCCACAACTTGTTCCGCGCGTTTATAAGAGAACAACACGCAAGCCCTATGTGGCAACTTATCTATATCAAAGGCAAAAACCAAGTATTCCACGCCATTTGCAGTAAAGGTATAGGCTGACGGATAACGCGTGCCGTCCGCCAATTCAAAGGTGCTTAAAACCTTTGCTTTTTCATCAATGTCTATGGAATAATACCCGTCTGCAGCGCCGTTTGACAACAACACTTTTTCTTCATTAAACCACTCGAAAGTGGGTGTTCCAATGCTTTCTACCCCTTTTAAGCCAAGGTCAAAGCCCTTTTCTTGCAGAATTTGAGCGCCCTTTATATCCACAATCATTTTGCTAAACGGCTTATCAACACACCTTGCTTCTTCGCCAAAGGCAATGGCGATATCGCCCGAAGTTTCATAATGGGTGGGTACACCGATGAGTGACAAAAACTCTGCACCACGGCTAAACCAACTGGTCATAATAGCCGTTTCACCAAGTCCGTCGGCAAGATCATAGTCTTCAATCTTTCTTCCGTTAGCGAAAACTTTTACACCACAGCAAGTTTTATCATCAAAGTTTTGGTGGACAAAATCGTATAGTGGCGCGTTATAAAGCCTATGCTCAACATATCCCGTTTCATACTCGGGCGATGAGTGGTAATCTAAAAAGTAACCTTGTTCCCCCATACCGCCCGAAGCGTGTAGCGGAAGCGAAAAGCACTCTAAAAGTGAAGATGAACAAACGTATCTTGGGCGGGGGTAGGAGTCCGCTTCAAAGAAAATTTCCACGCCTGAGTCACGGCAAAATGCTTCTTGCCTTCTCGTTTCTTCAACGATTGCCGACAAGGGTTGACCACGGAAGCGGTCTCTTGACGGAGCCACCCAATAGGGCGCGCCCGTAAATCTTAAAAACGGGGTTGTATCCCCTGCAAGTGCTTTTGTTAGTTCAACAGCATCTGCTCCTTCAATATCAAAGGAAGTAAAGCCTGCGCAAAAACCAACGCGGATATTGGGGTTTACATTATTTACCGCGTTTCTAACCGCTTTGGCAAACTTAATTAAAGTTTTTTTATTGTTGTTTAGCCAAGCCGTGCGATACTTGTTTTTTCCTCCCACGAAAAGCAAGTTTTTAAGGGTGGATAGTTCAAGTTTTTCACCGACTTCGCTTTCAAGCATTTTTAAGTGTTCATCGCAAAAGCAACCAAGCCCTGGGCGAACGGATAGACACAAATCATCATCTATCATAAGCATATCGCTAATGAGAGCAAGTTCTTTAATAAAATCGCAAAAATCGCCGACAAACACAGGGTTTTCGGGGCAGAACATATCTTTATCCTTACCTTCTCTGCCTGTAACCGAACGAATACTCGTATAATCCTTGCTTATTTCCATTTCCCTTTCAGTAAGGGGTTTTCCCGTGCCGAGCGCGACAAACCAAACGCCCACCTCAAAGCCTTGCGAAGTAAAATAATCAACGTTTTCTTTTAGGTGAGATAGATATTTTGCCCTTTCTTCTCCACGCGCAAAAAACGCATCCCTTTCAATGGCGACAAACACAGTGTCCGCACCGAGTTTATTTAGATTTATTTTGTATTGCTCGCGATTATCTTTATTAACCGCACCGTTCATAACGGGAACATATAGTCTTTGCTTCATAGCCTTCCTTTTATTTCAACACATAATGAATAGCGCGCAAAATTTCAAACCAATTATCCGTTTCAAACTCAATAGTATTTGCATCAATTTGCTTAACGTTTGGATAGAAACTATTATAATATGCGTCTTGGTGCTTTAAGTAGGTAATAGTCAACTTAAAATGTTCTGGAAGGGTTGCCTTGCAACTTTTCCAATCGCCACTAAGCGCAGTTTTTACTCCTTCTTTTATCTTTTCTACCGCAACTGATGGATGCTCAGAAATACTGCCCGCACCAAAGCCTTCCACCGTTTGAACGGCGGTTATGTTCGGGATAAGTTCTTTTGCGATTTTGCAAACTTCTTTATCACCGCTAACAAAGGGCACGGGGAGATTTAAGTATGCTGCCGAATAAGCGTCGTACATAAACTCGCTAAGTAGTTGTCCGTTCAATAAAATTTTACTCGTTTTTCTATTAAAGGTGTGTGCAACAGGACTTTGATTGCTACCTGCAGGCGCGTGGAAACCCGTCATAAACACCGCGTCAAAATTTTCTTTGTCCGCACCTGAGAGCATTGCAAGTGGGTCCCCACCCGCTTGGCGCATAATCCTTGCCTTTTTGGGAAGAAGGTCTAATAAAAGATTCCTTGAACAGCCGTGCGCATCGTGAACAAGCACTTCTTTAGTGCCCGAAAGAAAGGCGCTTTCACAAGCAGAAGCGACTTCGTTTGTCATTTGACGGCAAAAATAGGGGTATAATGAACCACCCTGTTCCCCTTCTTCAATGTGGGTAAAACCACAAGTTCCTTCAACATCGGCAATAAGATAAATTTTCATTTTTTTCACCTTTTCTTGTTGATAAGTTAATTTTCTCACAATACCCACCATTAGTCAAGCGGATATTTAAATTATTTAAAATAAATATTGTGTATTTAGCGTTTTATGTGGTATACTTAATCAAAAGGAGTTAACTATGATTTTTAAGCCTGAATTTATTGAAAACAATATTCCGTTTTTTGAATATCCAAGACCACAACTAAAAAGGGAGAGTTATCTTTGCCTTAACGGTGAGTGGGATTATTGTATTTGCAAAAAGGGAGAATTTAAGGGGGAATACGATGGAAAAATCGTTGTTCCGTTCAGTCCTGAAACAACTCTATCCACCGTTTGCAAGATATTAAATAAAGATGAAGAACTTCACTACCACCGTACCTTTACTTTGATAGATGGGTTTATGAAAGATAAACTTATCTTAAACGTTGGCGCGTGCGACCAAATTACCACCGTTTATCTCAACGGCAAAAAAGTTGGCACGAACTATGGCGGTTACCTTGCCTTTTCTTTTGACCTTACGCCCTATCTTGTCGATGGCGAAAACCACCTTTCGTTTGTCGTAACCGATGATGCCGATTCCCCCATTTATGCAAGGGGCAAACAAAAGTATAAGCGCGGTGGAATATGGTATACCCCGACAAGCGGTATTTGGCAAAGCGTGTGGTTAGAGAGTGTTAATAACAACTACATTAAGTCAATCAAACTTCTTCCAAACTACGATAATAAAACTCTTGCGGTATCCGTTTATGCCGACCTTGTTGATGAAGTTGAAATCACCGTTCTTGGCGATAATAATTTACCGATTAAAAAGGCCGTTGGCAATACCAATGCTGAGATTATTATCAATGTAGATGGGTGTAAGCCGTGGTCACCCGACTCACCCGAATTGTACCCCTTAACCATAAAAACTAATGGCGATAAAGTTGAAAGTTATTTTGGACTTCGCACCTATTCTACTATAAAAATCAACGATAAACTCTACCCTGCCCTAAACGGCAAGCCAATATTCCATAACGGACTTTTAGACCAAGGTTATTTCCACGACGGACTTTACACCCCAAAAGATAACCGCACCTATTTTGAACAGGTTAAGGCGGTAAAAGATATGGGCTTTAATATGCTACGAAAACATATTAAAATCGAACCGCACCTTTGGTATTATTATTGCGATATTTTGGGCATTCTCGTTTGGCAAGATATGATTAACGGCGGTGCGCCGTATAAAATGCGCCGAATAGTGCTTGCGCCCTTTATCAACCTACACTTGAACGACCAAAATTATAAGAGTATGGGTAGAAGCGAAGAGTCAAGAAAGCAATATTATATTGAAGCCGAAGGCTTAATTAACCAACTATTTAACTGTGTTTCCCTTTGCGTTTACACCCCTTTTAACGAGTGCTGGGGGCAGTTTGACGCATTGAAAACTTGCGAGTGGGTGCGCTCTATTGACAGCAGTAGGCTTGTTGACCACGCGAGCGGTTGGCAAGACGTTGGCGGTGGTGATTTTTACAGTAGACATATCTATTTTAGAAAGGCAAGACCTAAAAACGACAATAAGAGAATACTTGCCTTAACCGAGTTTGGCGGTTATTCTCTACCCGTTGAAAATCACTTGTTCACCAACAAAAAGTTTGGTTATAAGAGTTATAAAGATGAAAAAGCATTGCTTTTAGCATACCAAGACCTATACCTAAACCAAGTTCTTCCGCTCATTGAAAATCAAGGATTATCTGCGACCGTATATACCCAACTAACCGATGTTGAAGATGAGATAAACGGACTTTTCACCTTTGACGGAGTGCTTAAACTTCCCAAGGAAGAAATTAAAAAGTTAAACCAAAAGGTATACGAAAAATTTGACCAAGTGGTAAACTATGGAAAAAATGAAAATGATTAACACCACCCTTTGCTATATAGAAAAAGACGGCGCATACCTAATGATGCACCGCATAAAAAAGCAAAATGACATTAACCGCGACAAGTGGGTTGGCATTGGCGGAAAGTTTTTGGATAACGAAACCCCCTTTGACTGCGCTCGTCGTGAAATTTTTGAGGAAACGGGGTTAACCGCTAAATCGCTTATATACCGCGGTATAGTTACCTTTGTTTCAAACGAGTTTGGCACAGAGTATATGCACCTTTTCACTTGCAAAGATTTCTCTGGCACCATCAAAGCCGACTGCGATGAGGGAAGGTTAGAGTGGGTAAAGATTAAAGATGTTTATTCTCTCCCCCTTTGGCAAGGCGATAAAATCTTTTTAGAGTTATTAAAAAAGGATACGCCTTTCTTCTCGCTAAAACTTGTTTACGACGGCGACAAACTAATAGAACACAAAATTGAATATTAAAAAAGTAACTCCCCCGATTTCGGGGGAGTTTTTTATACTAAAGCATTTGCAAGTGCTTTTATTTGCTCAATATTTTCTTCTTTTACTGCCGACATAATTTTTACGCCGTCTTCAATAAACTCTAAGTTCTTGCAGTTTTCTAGCATTCCTTTCATAACCTTGGTTGCGACAGGTGCCCAGCTTCCGTTTTCAATAAAACCGACCTTCCTATTTTGGAAGTTCCTTTCAGTCAAGTGATTGATAAACTCTTTCATAAACGGGAAAATATCGCCGTTATAGGTGGTGGTTGCAAGCACGATTTTGCCATAGCGGAAGGCATCTTCAACCGCCTCTGCCATATCCACTCGCGCAAGGTCGTTAACCACAACCTTAGGAACGCCCAATTTTTTAAGTTCTTCTTCCAAAATTTGAACAGCCTTTTTGGTGTTGCCATAAACCGAAGTGTAGGCAATCAAAACACCATCGGTTTCCACACCATAACTTGACCAAATTGTGTATAAATTTAGATAATACCCCAAATTTTCAGTTAAAACAGGTCCGTGAAGTGGGCATATAATATTTATATCTTTTCCAGCGAGTTTTTTAAATAGTGCCTGAACTTGAACGCCATATTTACCAACGATACCAATATAATATCTTCTCGCTTCGCACGCCCAATCTTCATCAGCATCGATTGCGCCAAACTTACCAAAAGCATCGGCAGAGAACAAGATTTTATCGGTTATATCATAGGTCATAATAACTTCCGGCCAATGCACCATCGGTGCGGTTACAAACGCAAGTTCGTGTTTGCCGAGAGATAGCGTAGAGCCGTCCCCCACCACAACTTGCCTATCCAAATAGTCGGTGCCGAAAAAGTTTTTCATCATAACAAAGGCTTTTTGCGAAGACACAATTTTTGCGTTTTTGTATTTATTAGCAAAAGTATCTATTAAAGCCGAGTGGTCGGGTTCCATATGTTGAACAATCAAATAATCGGGCGATTTATCCCCCAACTCCTTTTCAATGTTTTCAAGCCACTCTTTGCCAAAGTTAGCATCAACCGTGTCAAACACGGCAATTTTTTCATCTAAAACAAGATAGGAGTTATAAGCCATACCGTTTGGAACAACGTATTGCCCTTCAAACAAGTCTATTTCTCTATCGTTTACGCCTATCCATTTAATATCTTTATTGATTATCACGAAAGTTTCTCCTATATACGATTGTTGCCAAAAAATTCATTTTCATAATCGGTTACAATTTTGTTAAGTTTTGCAACTATTTCTTTTTGCCCGCTATCCCCCAAGGTAAGCCCGATTAAAGCCGTGCCTAGTGCGTTACACAAAAGATCGTGTTCGCCAAAATATTGGTCAAGCAAAAAGTATGCGTATCTAACCGAACGGAAGTTGCCGTGCGCAATTTTGTCGCTTGGGTCGAAGTTTTCAACCACGATTGTGTCACCATCTAAAATGCCGTTTGGTATTTGCTCTTTATCCTTTGCAAACACTATCGAAAAGGTATCGTCAAAATGAAGAGAGCCGTGCCCTGCAATGCTATGTGCGTCGCTACTTGCGATTATTGGCAAATCAATGCCGTTTCTTTTCATCTCGGCAAGAAGTTCAACCGACAAACGATTGTCGCGCTTACTCATACCACCAAAAATCTCATACGCATCGCACATTTTATTCTTTATTATATACTCTGAAATTTCCGTGCGAACGTTATACGCACCGAAAACCGACCAAAGCGAGTGTGGATATATTGCAATACCGCCACTCTCTCTTATTTTATCAAAACACCACTTAAAGTAAGCAAGTTCCTTTCTATCCACTTCATCGGGGAAATCAAACCCGTCTGCAAGTGCTTCAATTTCCTTTTCGGCTTTTGCGGTGTCGTTATAATACAAATCGTTAACACTTGTTTTGCCGTTAAAATTTACAACGTGCACTATGCTACCATAAAACGGATGCACTTCTTCGCCTTGGAAAATTTTAAGCCCTGCGTCTATATCATTAAATGTTTCAATAGCCATTTTAGAACCGAGCATAGTGTAGTGGTCGGTTATGCAAATTGCATCGTAACCATACTGCCTATACGTTGCACCGACAAGTTTTGGGCTTTCATTTCCATCAGATTCGTCTGTGTGTATATGCAAATCGCACTTATAAGGTCTTTTTTCATAAAGGTCGTCACAAACGGCATACACCCTAAAAGTAAAGCCCCTAGTTGCGCGCACTTTCTTGCCCGACCAAAACTTTTCTTGCCTTTCAGGGAAGTGGGTATCCCCTTCGGTTCTTGCAACTTTTATTTCGTATTCACACTCGTAATCAAAATCATATGTAAAAGAAAGAACGCCATTTTTTGCACGGCAGATTTGTGTGCTTGTTAAATCCCTTCCCCTTTGCAAAAAATTTATACCCTCTTTATATTTCCATCCGTCTGTTCTGGTAACGCTTATTTCATAATCAACGTCATCATAAATTTGAGTGGTTTGGTCAAGCCCTTCAACACTAATGGTCTGTTTTGCACCAACCCTTAAAACCCTAGGTGATATTTTGTATTTACCTAATAACATAAGCACCTCGATTATAAAAAACTATTTCAAAGATTATACCACATAAATTTTTAATTTTCAATATTTATTTTATGGCTTTTTATAAATATATAAAAAACGACTGAAAAATTCAGTCGTTTTTTACTTGTTGATATTTTACTATCTGCCCTCTTGCATTTCTTTAACACTCTCTAAAATCGCATCTGCCATAAAGATAAGTTGCTCATCAGTTAGTCCGTAAATAGGCAAGTGGGTAAAGCGCTTATAGAACACTTCTTCACAGTTGGGACAAGACTTTGCAATAGCATCAATATCGTATCCCATATCTTCGATAACCTTAAATCTATAAAGCGGACCAAAGTGCGGTATATTGGTTACGCCCTTTTCTTCCAACTTTTTCTTCAAGGTTTGAACATCTCCGCCTGCCTTTTCGGGGTCGATTTGAAGTTGATATAAGTGGAATGTAGGTTTAATATCTTCGTTTCCTAAATCTTGAGGAATAATTGCAGGGTTGCCCGCGAGTTTTTTGTTAACCAACTCTACTGCGCGACGGCGAGTTGCAATAATCTCATCATTTCTTTCAACTTGTAACTTTAATCCAAGCCCTTGAATTTCAGTTGTAGAATAGTTTGAAGCAACAAAGTTCTTTTCTTTTCCCTTAATTGCAGTGATATTGTAAAGCCAATTTTTAATGGGTGCGGTAAAATCTAATCCTAAGAACCTTGCCCTTTTCATCTCGGGAGCAAAACCTTCTACGTTAGTGGTGACAATTCCGCCTTCGCCAAAAGAAGTAACGTTTTTAACTTCGTGGAAACTAAATGCAGCAAAGTCGCCAATCGTACCCAACTTTTTGCCCTTATATTCCCCACCGAACGCGTGTGCAGCATCTTCAAGCACTAAAATGTTTTTCTCTTTTGCAATCTTAATGATAGGGTCTAAATCAACGGGATAACCGCCGATGTGAACGGGCACTATCATTTTGGTTTTATCGGTAATCTTTCTCTTAACGTCTTCGGGGTCCATATTTAAGGTTTTAGGGTCAACATCGGCAAACACTAGTTTTGCACCGTGAGCCAAAGGATACGCCATAGTTGCAACAAAGGTTATTGCAGGAACAATAACTTCATCGCCTTCGCCAATGCCCGCATACTTATATGCGATTTCAAAGCCAGCCGTTGCATTGGTTACAAAAACCGAACCGTTTGTATTTAAGTATTCATCAACCAATTTTTCCGCTTGCTCTACTTGACCGCCGAGTGACAATTTTCCGGGAGGCGTAGAGATTTTATCAAGGGCAGAAATATCCGCACGAATTTTTTCAATAAGTGCATCGTATTCGCTACCTTCACCGCGCATCAAAAACTTAACTACTTCAACCGCATCGTTAACGTTATAGTTTTCGCCGACAGCCGGCCACGGAACTTTTGTTGCGCCTGTGTTATATCTAAAGTCAGAAGTTTGTTTCATATTCATCTCTCCAATAATTTTTTATAGGAAACCCTATGACAAGATTATAACAAAACTATTAAATTAAGTATATGATATATCGGCAAAATGATATGGAAAATCGACAAAATTGCAAAGTTTATAAAAAGTCTTAAAAATACTTGTTTTTGCAGATTTTTAGTGCTATAATATACAAAACTGTGAGTTTTGGAGATTTTTTTACAAAATGCGCGATAATAATATTGATAAATTGTTAAAAGATTTTAATCGAATTTCGGGTATGGAAATTGCCTTGCTTGACGGTAAGTTGCACACCCTTTATTCTCAAAAATGCCCGTATGAAAATTTTTGCTCGCTTATACACAAAAGCGCAAAGTGTTTGGAACTTTGCAAAAACTCCGATGCGCAAATGACAAGGGAAGTTAATAGTGGCGGTGCGCCAATAATTTTCACTTGTCCGTTTGGAATAATTGAAGCGACCTTTCCCATTATTCAAAATGAAAAGGTTATCGCATACCTTTTGTGTTCATTAGGCATTGGAAGTAAGGCTGCCGATGAGTTTGCCATAGAAAAGGCACTTTCTATCGCGCCTAATCTTGACAAAACCGCATTAGTTAGCGCGCTATCACACATACCCCACCTTGATAAGCAAAAAATGGATGGATATTTTAGCATTTTAAGTGCGCTCGCCACACATATTTCAGTGAACGGACAGTTTTTTGAACACACCCCCACGGTTGGCGAACTTGTTAAGCGCTTTATCAACAACAACATCTCAAAAAAGATAACACTATCCGATTTGAGTTATCATATCCATTATAGTAAGGCAACCTTAACACAAAAATTTAAGAAAGAATTTGGCCTTTCAATTGTCGATTACATAACCAAAAAAAGAATCGAACTCTCAAAAAAACTATTGCTTTCAACAGACAAACCTTTAAGTGAAATCTCTATGCTTTGCGGGTTTGATGATACCGAATATTTTTCAAGAACTTTCAAAAAATTCACTTCCCTTCCCCCTGCAACTTGGCGTAGAGAAAACCAAAATAAAAACTAACAAAAAAGCACTCCAAATCAGAGTGCTTTTTATTATTTATTCAATAGTTCAATTAAGGTTGGTTTAACAAGGCTTGTAACAACTTCGTACCCCGTTGACGTAAAATGCGCGCCATCAGCGGTATAGCCATCGTAAACCTTGTTGGTTGTTGGGTCTAAAAGAGGAGTGAAAAGGTCTATAAAGGTGAAATTATACTTTTCGGCAAGGCGAGAAATCTCAATGTTGTTCTCTTTAGCAATTTGGTTAGCCCAATCCCAACCCATTGCGGTTAAGGATAAAAGCACAATTTTGCTTTCGGGAAGTCCGTTTTTAAGTTTAATCAAAATGCGCTCGTAGTTAGATAGCATTGTATCAAAGTTATTTCCACCAATAAGCATAACAACAACCTTTGGTTTTAGGTCTATTGCAGATATATCTAACCTTTGCTCTAAGCCGATAGTGGTTTCCCCACCGATACCCCTATTCGCAGTAACAAACTCGGGATAATATTTTTTTAAGTCATACCCGTCGGTTAGGCTATCGCCAAGGAAGGCAACGTCAACTTCATAATCTTCATACTGCTCGTTTTCAATGGCGTACGTAGTTAGTTTGTTACGATAATATTGCTCTACCAAAGCCTGTCGCTCTTGCTTTTTTATTTGGTTTGGGATAACGCTTGCATAAAGGTATACCGATACGCCAAGCATTGCCACCGCTAAAAACAAAGCGATTAAAATTTTTAATCTACCTTTCACAAGTCACTCCTAAAAATTTTCTATCACTATAATATCACATCGCGCAAAATAAATCAAACGGCTTTTTTATTTTGTTATATAAATTTTATTATATATTTTTTACTAAACTATTGTTTTTTATTTTATATTTTGGTATAATCTTTTTAACAGTTGTTTTAGGGGAAAGTTTATGTCACGTTTTTGTTCGGGTAGTATGCATTTATTCTATATTGTCCGTCTTGAAGTGCCCCATTTTTTAGATAGGTAATCAAATGAAGTTTTAACGACTTCATTTTTTTATTATTTAGCAAATTTTTTTGGAGGTTTTCTACTAATGAAAAACGTTAATCTTGTTTACGGCGTGAAAGATAAACCGGGTTTAGTTAAAACTTTGGTTTTCGCTTTCCAACAAGTGCTTGCAATTTTAGCGGCAACCATTGTTGTTCCCGTTATCATTAACAATAGCGACCAAGGCGTTGCTATTGGTGCAAACATGTCTCAATCGGCAGCCCTTGTAGGTGCAGGTTTAGGAACTTTAATTTACTTATTGTTCACTAAATTCAAAAGCCCTGTATTCTTAGGCTCATCTTTTGCTTTTATAGGCTCAATGTGTGCGGCTTTCGGTGGCGCAGGTGTTTATCTTGCAGCCGGCTATCTTGGTCTTATCATCGGTGCAGTTTTTGCTGGCTTGGTATACGTAATAATTGCATTGATAGTTAAGTTTGTTGGCACTAAATGGATAGATAAAGTTATGCCCGCAACAGTAATTGGACCGACCGTTGCTGTAATCGGTCTTTCACTTGCTGGCAATGCTATTGGCGATTTATTCAAAGGTAATGTTACTGTTGGAAAACTTGAGTGGATAATTAAAAATGGTAAACCTGTAGAAATTACTTCGTATGTTCCCACCGCATCTCCCTATATCGCACTCCTTTGCGGTTTAGTTGCACTTGCAATTATAATTGTTTGCTCTGTATACGGCAAAAAGATGATGAAGATGATTCCCTTTATTATCGGTATCCTTGCTGGATATGCAGTTGCATCAATCTTCACCGTTATCGGTATTTTAACCGAAACCCCTGCACTTCAAGTTATTAATTTCGCTTTATTTAAGGATATGGCTTGGTTGCCACAATTCACTTTTGTAGAAGGTTTCAAAGGTCTTGGTGCTGTTGAAAACTTTAATTGGGGTGCATTTATCGTAACAATTTTGGTTGCATACGTTCCCGTTGCTTTCGTTGTTTTTGCTGAACACCTTGCTGACCACAAAAACATTTCTTCAATCATAGGTGCTGACCTTACCAAAGACCCCGGTCTCCACAGAACTCTTCTCGGTGACGGCGTTGGCTCTATGGTAGGTGCTTTCTTCGGCGGTTGTCCCAATACCACTTACGGCGAATCAGTTGGTTGCGTTGCAATCTCTGGTAATGCTTCAGTTGTAACCATTTTAACCGCTGCTATAATTTGTATTGTTTCTGCTTTTGTTGCTCCGTTTATAACCTTCCTTGCAACTATTCCTTCTTGCGTAATGGGTGGTGTTTGCGTTGCACTTTACGGCTTCATCGCAGTATCAGGCTTGAAGATGATTCAAAAGGTTGACCTTTCTAAAAACCATAATTTGTTCACCGTTTCAACTGTTCTTATCGCAGGCATCGGTGGTATGGTAATAGAAATCGGTAAAGTAACCATCACTGCTGTTGCTTGCGCACTCATTTTGGGTATTCTTGCAAACCTTATTTCAAGACGCGCAATCAAAAAAGATGGTGAAGATAAAGCCGAATAATTTTATTTAAGGATTCATTATGAAAAAGTATAAAAACGTTCATATTTTAGAGCATCCGCTCATTAGACATAAACTCGCTATTATCCGCAATAAAAACACGGATACCAAACAATTCCGCGAGGTTATTAAAGAGTTGGCAACCCTTATGGCGTACGAAAGTTTTAAGGACGTTCCCACCCAAGAAATTCAAGTGGAAACTCCGTTAGAGACCACCACTCAAACTGTGGTTAAAGAAAACTCTATCGCTATCGTGCCTATTCTCCGTGCGGGACTTGGTATGGTCGATGGAATTTTGTCACTCTTCCCCGCCGCAAAGGTAGGTCACATCGGTTTATACCGTAATGAAGAAACTCTTGAACCGCAAGAATATTACTGCAAACTCCCCGTTAATATCGAAGAGAAAGTGGTAATGCTTGTTGACCCGATGTTGGCAACTGGCGGTAGCGCGGTTGATGCTATCAGTATGCTCAAAAAACGCGGATGCAAAAACATTAAGTTTATGGCTATCATTGCCGCTCCCGAAGGTGTTGAAAAGGTTGCAAAGGCTCACCCCGATGCTCAAATCTACATCTCCACTCTCGACCGTTGCTTGAACGAACACGGATATATTCTCCCTGGTTTAGGCGACGCAGGCGACAGAATTTTCGGCACAAAATAATAAGTGCAAAATAAAAAACAAAACCGCGAGGCTTTCGCCCCGCGGTTTTTTGTTTTTAAATTTTTATATATTTGTTTGCAAAGTTAAAAAGTTTATTAAGGTTTTTTTGAGAGTATTCCACTTCGGCGGAATATTGCCTAACAATATCGCAAATAAGGTTAAACGCGGTAAAATCTTGCAAAGTGTTTTGCTTTTCGCACTCGAAAATGGCGTTTATAACCCACCAAGCAAGCACCACCGCAAATGCCCTTGCACGAACGCTTATCGTGTCTTCAGCATCGCTTAAATACCTATAAAATGAGTTAGTGAAGAACTGTTCAAAATAAAGCGATAGCGCATCATCCGTTTGCATAATAAAAGGCTTTTTGCTTATGGCTTTTAACCGCGCCGTCCAGCCTTTATCTAGCCGTTCAAGCGATAAAAATGTCTTTAATATTTTCTTCTTATCCCTTTGGGAAAGTTTGGCATTGCAAAGGCTTAAAAGGTTATCTAGCCTATCGTTTGCGCTCAATGTTCTATCTTGAACAATCTCTAACGCACGCGCCCTAAACTTTAGCACACACTCTTGAATAAAGGTGTTTTCTTCTTTGCCGTTATCATCGCTAATCAACACGGCTTCAATCTTGCTTTCGTGAGATAGAATAATCTTTGTCGCTATCTCGCAAGAAAAGCCTAATCCCATTTCCACGCGGTCATCGAAAAAACTCCTAAACCGCGGATGGTCGCGACAGACTTGACACAAACTCTCATCGCCAAGGTTGATTATAATCTCGCATAAGTTTTTATCGTTCAAAAAGGCACAGCGCCCTTTTTTATCCGCCTTAAACTGTGATTTTTTATAATCTATACCACTGTTTAACCGTTCGCTAAAAGGGGTGTTCACCTTTTTATACGCGGTTAAGGTGTCGCTATCAATATTCATTTTCCACCCCGCACAACAAGTGTGTTTGCACTCGCTCGCCACACACTTAAACTCGGGATAATAACTCAATACATATTGTTTCATACCTTGATTATAACACATTTACAAAAAAACACAAACAAAAACTTAACCCCCGTGAACTCTCGCGGGGGTTAAGTTATAAATTTATTCTTCGATGATTTCTTCCTGAACGGATAAGGCTTGTTCGATTTTTGATAAAATTTCTTCCTTACCAAAGCCTGTCTCCGCACTTGAAGCGGTTAGGTCTGCAATGCCCACGCAAAGAGAAGTTGCAATCTCTTTTAATCGCGGTTTAACCTTGGTTTTGGGGAGTTTATCCGCCTTGGTTGCAACAAGGTTAAACGGAAGCGCATAGTGATAGAGATAGTCCACCATCATTTTATCATCACCCGTCGGCTCGTGGCGAATATCAACAAGGGATAAAACAAGTTTGATTTTTTGGGTGGCCAAAAAACTCTCTAATAATTGCCCCCATTTTTTCTTTTCTTCCTTACTTACCTTTGCAAAGCCATAACCGGGTAAATCGGCAAGCACAAACTCGCCAAAGTCAAAGTAGTTTATAAGCCTTGTTCTACCGGGGGTAACCGATGTTTTTGCAAGTTTTTTTCTATTTGCAAGCATATTTATAAGCGAACTCTTGCCAACGTTTGACTTACCGCAAATTGCTATAAGTGGCTTATCCACTTTTAAGAACTTATCTTTACTTGCCACGCTTGTTATAAAGGTTGCTTCCTTTATTTTCATTTTTATCTCCTAAAACTTTATTGCGTTTTTAAACACTTCTTCCACACTGTCGGCGGTAATAAAGTTTATTTCCTTTCGTATTTCTTTTGGGATATCTTGCAAGTCCTTTTTGTTTGCCGTGGGAATTATAACATCCCTTATGCCTTGCCTATATGCCGCAAGCGCCTTTTCTTTAAGCCCACCGATAGGCAAAACCTTTCCGCGAAGGGTAATTTCACCCGTCATTGCAACGCTCTTTTTAACAGGCTTTTCGGTAAAGGCTGAAAGTATTGCCGTTGCCATAGTGATGCCTGCGCTCGGTCCGTCTTTTGGGGTTGCGCCTTCGGGCACGTGCACGTGAATATCGGTTTTTTCAAACCTTTCTTCATCAATACCGAACTTACCTGCCCTTGAACGAATATAACTGATTGCC
The DNA here is from genome assembly GCA_045645305.1 of Christensenellaceae bacterium. GTDB lineage: Bacteria > Bacillota > Clostridia > Christensenellales > Borkfalkiaceae > UBA1259. Next base: position 116,540 of record JAZRIO010000004.1, on the reverse strand, counting down.
GCGCGGGCAGATTCTTTCATAACGTCGCCAAGTTTACCTGTAAGCAAGATTTCACCCTTGCCTTTCATTAAACTTACTTCAATGGTCAAGGTGGTTCCGCCAACGCTTGTCCAAGCAAGACCTGTGCAAGCGCCTATTTCATCGTTATCAAGCGATTTATCGCGAAGATATTTTTTAACACCGAGATATTTTGAAACATCTTCCGCCGTTACCACTTGTTTTCTCGTGCGCTTGTTTTCGGCAACTTTTGTGGCAACCTTTCTTATCACGCTTGCAATCTCGCGCTCTAAATTTCTCACCCCTGCTTCCATTGTGTAGCCAACGATAATTTCGTTTATGGCATCATCGGTTATTTCAATTTTTGCATCGGTTAAGCCATTGTTTTTAATTTGCTTAGGGATAAGGTATCTCTTTGCGATTTGCAATTTTTCTTCGTTAGTATAGCCGTTAAGTTCAATCACTTCCATTCTATCAAGCAATGGTGTGGGAATTGTGTCCACAGTGTTTGCGGTTGTGATAAACATAACTTTTGAAAGGTCAAACGGCACTTCCAAAAATCTATCGCGGAAGGTGGTGTTTTGTTCTGGGTCAAGCACTTCTAAAAGCGCAGAAGCAGGGTCGCCGTGTATGTCTGATGAGAGTTTATCAATTTCATCAAGCAAGAACACAGGGTTTTTTGTACCCGCATTTTTAAGTTCAAAAATAATTCTACCTGGTCTTGCGCCCACATAGGTTCTTCTGTGTCCCCTAATTTCGGCTTCATCTTTAACACCGCCCAAACTCATGCGCACAAACTTTCTATTGAGTGCGCGCGCAATGGAGTTAGCAACCGAAGTTTTACCCACGCCAGGGGGCCCAACAAAACATAAAATTGGACCTTTAAGTTCTTTGGTTAAGTGCAAAACGGCAAGGTATTCAACTATTCTTTGTTTAACCTTTTCTAAACCGAAATGGTCTTTATCTAAAATCTCTTTTGCCACCGCCAAGTCATCGGTATCCACCGTTTCATTGCTAAAAGGCAAGTCCTTTATCCAATCAAGGTAGTTCAAAATGATAGAATAATCGGGCGATGACGGATTGATTTTATCCAATCTCTTAATCTCTTTAAGCGCCTTTTCTTCAATATCTTTAGGAAGATTTTTCTCCTTGATTTTTTGCGTTAATTCATCAGTTTCATCAGGATCATCGCCAAGTTCGGTGTGAATTGCCTTTAATTGTTCTCTTAAATAGAACTCTTTTTGGCTTTTATCTATGCTTTGGCGCACTTTACCCGTTATCTTTCGCTCTATCCTTAAAATTTCCGCTTCTCTTGTGAACAAGTTTTCAAAAGCAATAAGCCTTTTTAAGGTTTGGTCGGTTTCTAAAATAACCTGAACGTCACTCTCTTTGAAGTTTACAATAGTGACCGCGTTGTCCACAAACTCGTTTGGCGTTTTAATCTCGGTAATCGTGCCGAGCATATCTTTTGATATGCGCTTATCGGCAACCGCATACTCGTAGAAAGCGTTTTTAGCCACTCTAAAATATGCTTCAATCTCCGTTTCGCTTCCGTCATCAATATACGGTGCTTCGGTAACCGCAACGGTATAATGGTCCTTTGTGTCAATAAACTCAACGATTTTTGCCCTTGCAATGGCTTCAACCGAAACCTTGATATTGTTTGAGTTTTGCACTTTTATAACTTGTTTAATGCGCGCGATAACACCGCAAGTTAAAATTTCCGTTTTCTTTGGTGATTCTATAAACGCGTTCTTTTGTGCGGCAATAAAAATATCCGTTTTGTCGGCAACCGCCTTGTTTACGGCTGCTATTGATTGCGCCCTACCCACGTCAAAATTAAGGTAAGTTTTTGGAAACAAAACCTTTCCGCGAAGGGCAATTAAAGGCATAACAAGTCTGCCGTTTTGTTCGTTTAATAAATTAATAATCTTTTCTTCCATCATAAATCCTGTCTTATGTATAATCTTAATCGTTTAAGCAATATTTTTCAAGCAAGCATTTAACTGGTTTTTCGTTAAAGGGAACGGTCACTTCCTTTGCCACCTTTTTAAGTTCTTCCCTACCATCGCCCACGGCAACACCGTGCCACTCGCCAACAACCAAGCCTATATCGTTGGTGCTATCGCCCACGGCAAGCACTTGGTCTAGCGGAATTCCATAATGTTTTGCAAGCACTCTAACCGCATTGCCCTTTGCGTGTTCGGGGTTGATTGCTTCAAGCAAGCACTCCGCACCACTGTTAAACATTAGTCCTTGACCTTTGAATTTTTCGTTCAACTCGTTTGCAACCTTGTTTACAACGTTGTTGTCGCCAAGCCAACAAACCTTGCTAACGTGCTCTTTTTGGCGCGCAACTTCCGCCTTAATATCGGTTACAACCACTTCCAACTTAACCGCATTTTGGTAAAGTTCGACATATGGGTTAATCTCTTCGGCAAAGAACACACTCTCGCCATAACAAATAGGCGTTAAGCCGTTGCCATCAACCGCGTCTAATGCTTTAAGCGCGGTGTCAGCATCAAGTCCGCCGTTAAAAATAACCTTTCCGCTCTTAATCTCGGTAATTTTTGCGCCTTGGAAAGATGCAACCACCCCATCTAAATCATAGGCTTTTAGTATGCGCATTATAGAAGTTGTTTCTCTACCCGTGCAAACCACGAAAATACCGCCCTTATCGGTAAACTTTTTGATTGCTGTAAGTGTTTCGCTGTCAATTGTATTATGCGGTGCAACGCCAAGCGTTCCGTCGTAATCACTTATAAATAAACGGTATTTCATTATTTAAGTCCTTCCTTGGTTAAAAATTCTATTATCTGTTTGGCTTGTTTTTCGCCTATTCCTTGAACTTCTTTTAACTGTTCTTCGGTTGCAGATATTATACCACTTAAATCGCGGAATTTTTCTATTAGTGCGTTCTTTTTTACCTTGCCAAGTCCCTTCACTCCGTCAAGCACGGATGAAAGCGCGCGTTTTCCGCGCAAAGTGCGGTGATAATTTATAGCAAAGCGGTGTGCTTCATCACGGATTCGTTGAAGCATCTTTAAGCAATAATCCCGCCTTTCAAGTACGATAGGATTAGGATTGCCCACAACAAAAATCTCTTCTTCGCGTTCAGCAAGCGCGATAAGGTCAATATCCACTATGCCTTTCTTGTCAAAAATTTCCTTAACGGCAGAGAGCTGACCTTTGCCACCGTCGACAATAATTAGGTCGGGCTTAGGGAACTTTTCCGCATCGCTACAAAGCCTTTCTATCCGCCTTTCCATCATTTCTTGGTGGCTTCTATAATCATCAGCGCCCTCGAACGACTTTATCTTAAACCGCCTATAAGAATCGCGCTCGGGCTGGCCATCGATAAACACAACCATACTGCCCACTTTATCCACACCGCTTATGTTGGAAATGTCATAACACTCCATACGCTTGGGATAGTTTTTAAGGCAAAGTTTGTCTTGCAAAGCCTTGCACGCGGATATGGTCATATCGTTTTTGTGCTTGATTTTATCCACCGCGGTAGAAAGGTGTTCTTCCGCATTGACTTCCGCCATATCCACAAGTTGACGGCGAACGCCCTGTTTAACGCACAAAATACTAACCGACTTAAGATAGTTTTCTTTGATGAATTTTTCAATAACGGTAGCATCAGCAACTTCAACCGCGCTTATAATCTCATCGGGGATATCCGAATCTTTTTTATAGTAGCGCATAATAAACTCCGCAAGTGCATCGCCATCGCTTAGCGCAGCACTTTCAAAGGCGAAGTTTTTGCTACCGAGCATTCTGCCGTTTCTTATAAAGAGTATATTTATGGTCGAATATATGCCGTTTGCCTTGTGTGCAATAACATCTGCATTTAAGAACTTGTTTAATGCGGTAATGCGCTTTAGCCCTATCTTTTCCAAACTCAAAAGGTTCTCTTTGTATTTTAGGGCGAGTTCAAATTCTTCGCGCTCGCTTGCAGAAAGCATCTTCTCTCTAAGCAATTTTTCCGCTTCCGCCGTTTCCCCACTTAAAAACTCTATCGCGCCGTTTACCTTTTTAAGGTATTCTTCTCTAGAAATCTTCATCGCGCACGGTGCATCACAGCGCTTTATATGATAGTTTAAGCACTCTTTAAGGCATTTATCCTTAAAAAGTTTCTTTTCACACGGGCGAGTTCCAAAAGCAAGGTTGATAATCTCCAAAACGCTTCTAACCGACACACCGCCCATAAACGGCCCAAAATATTTTGCTCCGTCCTTTTTTATCTTTCTCGTAACAGTAAAGGTCGGGAAATCTTCTTTAAGGTCTATTTTTAAGTATGGATAAGTCTTGTCATCTTTTAAGAGAATATTATATCTCGGCTTGTGCTTTTTGATAAGGTTATTTTCTAACGATAACGCGTCTATCTCGCTCGGAACGATTATATAATAAAAGTCGGCAATATTTTTTACCATTGCCATAACTTTGTCGGTTTTTACGGCGTTTGTAAAATATTGCCTTACACGATTTTTTATGTTCTTTGCCTTGCCGACATATATGATTTGCCCGTCCGCTGATAACATAACATAAACACCGGGGTTAGTGGGCAAATGTTTCAATTTCTCTTCAAGTATATTCACAAGTTTATTATAACCGATTTTTCAACATTTTACAAGCGGTTAATACCCTAAAAATTCCACACCTTTTAAAAGAACATCAGACAAGGTTTCGTTTCTTAACGAATAGAAAATAATTTTGCCTTGCCGTTTGGTCGTTACAGCGTTCATATTCTTTAATAGCCGTAATTGATGCGACACGGTGGTTTGGTTTAACTTTAATAGGTTTGATATGTCGCTCACGCACATTTCACTAATGGATAGCGCCGATACTATGCGTAGTCTTGTGTAGTCAGAAAAAATAGAGAAAAAACACACCAGCTCATCTAAAATTTCCCCGCTCGGCACATAGTCTTTGACCATTCCTTGAAGCCTTTTATCTAATAAAATTTGTTGCATTTCTCGCCCCCTTTATGTATGTACATATATTGTATCAAGTAATCTTTGCAATAAAGAGCGCATAAAATATAAAAATAGCGTTTTTTAAGGAAAAGGAGGTATGTTATGAATAATAACTTGGTTCTTATTGCGCTTTTGTTTTTACTACTAAATAACAACACGATAAACACCACCCAGTTGCTTTTGCTTCTTGCACTAATCACCACAACAAACTGTGGCTCGCTTCTTTCAAACCACTCTTGCAACTGCAACAACCTTACTTAACCGAAAAAAAGGCAAGTCTTTTGACTTGCCTTTTGATTTTTGTTGTTTGGTTTAGTCTATCCAGCCTAATTCTTTCATGATTTTTTTCATTTCAGGCCACACAACATCAACGTTCCACCAGTGACCGCGCATTGTAATGATAAGGTTGCAGTTATCTTCCGCATTTTCTTTCTTATACACTTCCCTTACCGTTTCATATCCCCTTTCAACACCGCTTACCAAGAAAGACGGATCAAGTTGACCGGTCATAATGCAAAGTTTTCTCGGCGCGATAAGGCAAGACAAGTCTTGCATATCAAAATATTTATATGCGTGGGGTATGTAGTTACAAGAGCAGTGATAGAATCTCAAAATACTTTCTTTATAAGGGCAGAAAGCACTTGAGGGCATACAAACCTTAATTCTCTCATCATAGCAAGCAGCATAGTATGATGCTGTACCGCCACCAGAGTTACCAGTGATAACAATCTTATCGGTGTCGCACTCACTAAAGTTTTCTTTCACCACATCGATTGCTTTACTGATATCCCAGCATCTTTCACCGATAATGGTTCTGCCCAAAAGTGATGCGGTTACCGCTTCGTAGTAGCAACCACCTCTATCGTCCAAGTGAACTCTTCTAAAATCGCCGTTTACTGCAGCGCGCTCACCCATACCGCGTTGTTCGATTGCAAGGGTTGCATAACCTTCTTTAACCGATTGAACAGCAAACTGTCCGCGGGGTTGGTATTTTTCATCTTCGGGATATTTTACAATGCCCACTGAGTTGTGGAAACCGCTTGAGTGCCCTTGCAAAGTGATAACAAGTGGGTATTTTTCCTTGCCTAAGTCGGGAAGAAGCAAATAGCAAGTTACTACCGCACCAACTTCGCTATAAAATGAAAATCTAATTTGGCGGTAGCCGTCTTTTTGTTCTTCAAACTCGATATCAAGTTGGGGATCGCACGCGTTTAAGGCAATGTCATCAAGTCCTGTGAGTTCGATGAACTTTTCTCTTATTTCCTTTTTCCACTTTTCGTAGTTTCTTCTCTTATTGAAAGAAAGTTTGGGTTGCATTTTCTCTGTCAACAAATCGTGACAAACTAATCCGTCGGGCTTCATATTTTCTCCTTTTTTTGGCGTTTTGCCTTTACTTAATAATTATATCACCCCTAAAATTTATTTGCAAGCCTTTTATTAAATTTAAATAAGATTTTGCAATCTTTTTCTCTATTTCTTCTTCTAGATAAAAGATAGATTGACAAATACTTTTTTTCGTGCTAAAATTCTATTAACTTTTTTTGGAGAATACTATGCAAAAATTATTAAAAAAATCAGTTAGAATAACTGCTATGTTTTTAGCATCCGTTTTTATGCTCCTTTTTGTTACTTGGGGTAGCCTTAACTTGCTTAAATTTTTGATTTATAGAGAATACTATAAAATGGAAACTACCATTTGCGATAACCCTGGGTTAAAAGACGGGTTTGTTTGCCAAGATATTTGCGTTGCTGATTACTATAACAAATTCCTTGTTTCTGGATATATGAAAGATGGAAGCGCAAGCCGTATCTATATCACCGATGAAAACAATAATATCAGTTATATTACCTTAAATCTTCGTGGTGAGAGTTACACTGGTAATTGTAGCGGTATTGCTATTTACGATAACATCGTTTATCTCTCTTGTGATGGTGCGGTTCATCAAGTTCCGCTTACAACCATTCTTTCTGCAAAGATGGGCACGGCGGTTGAAGTTCTTTTCTCTCTCCCCGTAAACAACCGAGCATCTTTCGTGTTCGCTAATGAAGATGCCGTTTATGTTGGTGAATTGCACGACGGCAAAGATAACGTTTGCGAAAACAAAATCGAAACGCCCGACGGAACTAATTATGCTATCATTTCAAGATACCTCCGCGGTAAGTTTGAATATGCTGACCAAATAATCTCTATCCCCGATAACGTGCAAGGTTTTTGCATTACCGATGATGGCAAAATCGTGCTTTCAACTTCTGGCGGACTTAAGAGCAGTAAATATATAGTTTACGACTTAAAAGAACTTGTTAGATCACAATACACCATTGATGAGGTTGATGTGTATTTCTTGGGCGAAGTTGAAAACGAGATTAAAGGACCTGCGATGGCTGGCGGACTCGACTATTATAACGATGGTGTTATCACCTTAAGTAAGAGTGCATCAAACAAATATGTTTTCGGCAAATTCTTCTTCGCAAACGACATTGTTAAACTTGACATAAAATAATTTATTAAAAAATTAAAAACCGCAGTTTCTACTGCGGTTTTTTGTTTATTCATATATCATATAAACATGTGGTTGGTTGTCTTCAATATAGTTCCCGTTTGGCAAAACCTTAAACCCCACACCTTCGTAAAAGGGAACGGCATATTCTTGCGCACCAATTTTGATTTTTTTAGCGCCGAATTTTTCTTTTGCAACCCTTATGCCTTCGCGCATAATTATTGAGCCTAAACCTTCTCTACGACGAGTTTTAAGGGTTATAACGCGCCCAATAGACACTTCTTCTAAACGCGCGCCTTTGTCGATCACCCTTAAATATGCAACCAATTCTTCACCATCTCTTAGCATAACGTGATAGGAATTTAGGTCCACCCCGTCGGCATCTAAATACGGGCAGTTTTGTTCTACCACGAATATTTTAGAGCGCATTTGCAATATTTCGTATAATTCTTTATTGGTTAGTTCATCAAATTTTTTTACTATCGTTTGCATAATTTTTGCCCTTTATTAAAGTGTGATTTGTTTATAATTTATTTTATCAATTTGTTTTGAGTAAACGGTTAAAACAAAGGCCTTATCCCCGACAACCATTTGCTTTGAAGAAATGTTTTCTCTTTCTGCTTCTATCTTTGACGGACAAAAGTTTTTAAGTTGGTTAGCCTTAAAGAAACTTTCCTTTTCTGTCCACTTTTGTGTGAGCCATAAAGCCTTTTTATCCGCTTCTACGCCGAGTAATTCTTTCCTTTCAGCATCGGTTAAAACGCGCTCAATAACGGCTTGCTTTTCTTCTTTAACCGCTTCTATATCCACGCCGACCGCACTGTTTGAGAGAGCGACCGCAACCACACCACTTGAGTGTGATATAGAGAAAAAACAGTTTGAAGCAGTCCATTTCCCCTGTTTATCTTTTTTTATGTCAAGGTCTTTTATGTCATAGCCAAAGGTGGAAAAAAGCGCAAAAGACAACAACTGCCACGCGCAAAATTTTTCCGCGCGCACCTTTTTATCTTTACAACTTTCTATCTCTTTTTGCCTTTCAATGGGATAAATAGAAGATATATCCATTTCCCTATCGGGAATTGTTGCAGTATATATATCTAAAACCGAACCTAAACCGCCTTGCACTAAAAAACCTACTTTTATAAAATTATAGAATAATTATACCACTTTTCATAATAAATCGCAAGCACTTTCTTTACGCGCCTTTTACTGCCTTATCAAAAACAAAACCCCCGACATCGGGGGTTTAAGTTTGTTGTTTTTCGTTTAAGAAACATATTAGAAACGAATTACAGTAGGCTCGGCAAGATAAAAGACGAGATTGACCTTTTTGGTCATCAAAGTCAAAACACTAAGCAGTAAACGACCTGCAACGATGTTTATAACTTATTTCTGTAAGAAATGAGTTAGAAGCGAGTTGGCAAGGCTCGTGCAAACGAGCAGAATTGATAGACCGTCTGGTCATCAAGGTTGCGAGTTTTGCACAGAAACGAAGCATAACGATGCTTATAACTTATTTATGTAAGAAATGAGTTAGAAGCGAGCAAGAGAAGGCTCGCTTGTAAAAACGGATGAGATAGAACGTCTGTTCATCGAAGTCGTTTTTACAAAGCAGAAACGCACTATTGCGATGCTTATAACTTATTTCTTTGGATTTTACCGCTTATAGTCTTGGGTAGTTCGTCCCTAAATACAACTACCCTTGGATATTTATAGGGTGCGGTGTGGTCTTTTACGTATTTTTGAATTTCTTTCTTTAATTCTTCACTAGGCTCGGTGCCCTTTGTTAAAACGATACTTGCTTTAACTACTTGACCGCGAACTTCATCGGGAACGGCGGAAACACCACACTCTAAAACATAAGGAAGTTCCATAATAACTGATTCGATTTCGAACGGTCCAATGCGGTAGCCTGAAGACTTAATAACGTCGTCAACACGGCCAACGTACCAAAAATATCCGTCTTCATCGCGCCAAGCGGTATCGCCTGTGTGATAAAGTCCATCGTGCCAAGCATCGTTAGTTTTTTCGCTATCGCGATAGTATTCCCTAAACAAACCGCAAGGAACGGCTTTATCGGTATGGATAACGATTTCGCCAACTTCGCCCGCGTGAACGGAGTTACCGTCAGCATCGACAACATCGACATCGTATTGGGGGTTTGCCTTACCCATAGCACCAATTTTTGGGGTGGTGCCGTAAAGGTTTGCTATTGCAAGGGTGGTTTCGGTTTGACCAAAACCTTCCATTATTTCTAAACCGGTTGCAGCCTTGAATTGGTTGAAAACTTCGGGATTAAGCGCTTCGCCAGCCGTTGTCATATGGTGGATAGAAGACAAATCGTATTTAGAAAGGTCGCCACGAATTAACATACGGAGCATTGTGGGGGGCGCGCAGAAAGTTGTGATATTATATTGAGCAAACATAGGAAGCAAATCGTTCTCATCAAACCTGTCGAAGTCATAAACGAACACTGCGCCTTCGCAAAGCCATTGACCGTAAAGTTTACCCCAGAGTGATTTACCCCAACCTGTATCCGAAATGGTAAGGTGCAAACCGTCACGCTCACAGCAGTGCCAATATTTTGCAGTTACATAGTGACCTAACGCGTAGGTATGCTTGTGCGCTGCCATTTTGGGGTTACCTGTTGTGCCCGAAGTGAAGAACATAAGCGCGAGTTCATCGCCTTGTGAACAGTCTTCAGGGCGGTCATACTTGCCTGAGAAAAGGGGATATTCTTTATCTAAATCAAGCCAGCCGTCTTTTGCACCGCCAACCATTATGAGTTTTTCAACTTGCGGACATTTTTTAGCCGCGCTTTCAGCATAGGTATAGGTGTCGCCATCGGCAGTACAAACGATTGCCTTTACGCCAGCCGAGTTATATCTATATTCAAAGTCGTGTTCTTTAAGTTGGTTGGTTGCGGGGATTGCAACAGCGCCAAGTTTGTGGAGCGCAACCATACAGAACCAGAATTGATAGTGGCGTTTAAGAACGAGCATAACCTTATCGCCACGCTTAATACCAAGTGAAGTAAAGTAGTTTGCAACTTGGTTAGAAGCCCTTTTAATATCCTTAAAGGTAAATCTTCTCTCTACCTTGTTAACGTCAAGGTGGAGCATTGCAAGTTTTTCGGGATAGCGCTCTGCTATGCCGTCAACGATATCAAAACCAAAGTTAAAGGTGTCGGTATTTCTAAAATTGATGCTTTCGAGTTGTCCGTCAGCATTTTCCTTAACATCAAGGAACTTTTCGCAAACCAAACTTTCGCTCTTCTTTGCAGCCATAACGCTCTTTCTAACAACAGTTTCGTTAGAATTATCGCCACTCATAACAACGGCAACAAAGGTGCAGTCCTTTCCGTCAACTGCAATCATACCGTGGGGGGTTGAAGAATTATAGTAAATACTATCCCCTTCTTCCAAAACTTCGGTGTGGTCGCCTACTTGAACTTTAAGTTTACCGCTCAAAACAAGGTCGAATTCTTGACCGCTATGCGTGGTAAGGTGAATAGGCTTATTTTGTTGTGATGCCGAATATTCGTAAGTCACATAATAAGGCTCAGCAAGTTTATCTTTAAACTTGGGGGCAAGGTTAGCAATATCAATGCCATCTTCCTTTGCCGTTTCTTGACCTTTACCCTTTCTTGTTACGGTATAGGTTGAAAGTTTTGCCGAACTACCCTCCAAAAGGTCGGTCATATCTACACCAAACGCCAACGCGCACTTATGGATAAACGAAAAAGGAATATCCACCTTTCCGCTTTCATAGGAAAGGTAAGTTTCTTGGTTAACATCGGTTTTTTCAGTCATTTCTTGTACGGAGAACCCCATAATCTCGCGCAACTCCTTAATTCTTGTTGCGATCTCCGATAACTGATTTAAAGTGTTGTTTGTGTTCATGGTTGCTACCTCCTTTAATAATTTTGTAAATGATTTTTTAACAAGTTTCACGAACTACCTAAGTAAAAAATAAAACCCGCCTCAAACCATTGAGACGGGTATTTTATACTCGCGGTACCACTCAAATTGCAGTTAAACTGCCACTTTATAGAGTCTATCAACTCTTTTGCCTTCACGCAGCAATCACGGAAAACGCCTACTAAATATTATCTTTCGGGTTTTCGGCTCGGAAGTGATAGGAAAATCTATCTCTGTTTATCGGGATTACACCACCCCCGACTCTCTGCAAAACGCCTAATAGCATCCGTCTTCGTCGTAGCCTTTTATCAAGTTAAGCACAGTTTAACACTTGCAAAAGGCATTGTCAAGCATTTTTAGGCCTTTTTCAATTTTTTGCATAAAAAAACGGACAAGGCAAAAACCTTGTCCGCTTAATTTTATTTTTTTAGATTACCGCAGGTACAAAGAAGTATACCAAGAACAATGCTGAAACGATAATTGTGATAATTGAAACATTCCAAACGGGTTTTTCTTTCTTTGTGATTGCATACTTGATAAGTTCAGCAAGATATGAAATTGTAGACATAATCGTGTAAGAAACAAGACCAATACCGATACCCTTAGTAATAGAGTATGAAAGAACCATAACGATAATGGTAAGGAAAGCAGAGAGTGCACCGATTGCATTGCTGAAATCTACTGACTTAATGTTGTTCTTCATCATAAGAACGCCAACATAGATAAGAGCAGAAGCCGCAGCAGCCGAGGGAATGAACTCGAACAAGGGGCCAGCAAACATTGCAACGAAGAACAAGCCTGCAACTACGAGAGCGGTAAGACCTGTTCTACCACCAGCAGAAACACCAGAACCAGATTCAACGAAAGTGGTAACGGTAGAAGTACCGAGCATTGCACCTGTGCAGGTTGCAATAGAGTCGCAAACCATAATCTTGCCGTAGTTATAGGGTTTGTTGTTTTCATCAGAAAGAATTCTGTTACCACCACAGCAACCAACGATTGTTCCCATAGTGTCGAACATATCAATCATACACATTGTAATAACAATCATGATAACGGTAAATACACCAACGCCTGCAGGAGCAATACCTTCATTAAATACATTTGCAAATGAACCAAATACACTGTTTTCGCCAGCAAAATATTCGCCAAATGATTCCCAGAACTTCCAAGTGGTTGCGCCATCACCTGCGAGAATGCTAAGATTGGTTACACCTAAAGGAATACCGATTACAGTTGCAGTCAAAAGACCAATAATGATTGAGCCTTTAACTTTAAGTTTGTCAAGTATTGCAATAATAAACACGCCAGAAAGTGCAACAATTGCAGTTTTAGCAGCAGCGTAAGCAACTGTTCCAGAGAAAGCATTGGTAGCACCTAAGCCAGTAACTTGATCCCATTCAATACTACCATTGTTAACAACTTGGCTACCCCAGTTGGTAAAGTCTACAAGACCAACTTGAGTGAAGTCATTAGTTACGATAATGCCTGCATTTTGCATACCGATATATGCGATAAACAAGCCGATACCAACGGAAATTGCACTTCTTACTGAAACGGGCATACCGTCGAATACGAGTTCGCGGAAACTCTTACCTTTAATTCTAACGAGTGTAAGTGCAAGGAACAATAAACCAGAAATTAAAACAAGAGTGAATGCTTGTCCGGGAGTCCAACCAGCACCATACCCACCGTAACCACCGATGATACCGCCGAGCATTGAGTTAAGACCCATACCAGATGCTTGTGCAAGTGGCATTTTTGCAACGAAAGCCATCAAAAGTGTTCCAACCATTGCTGCAAGTGCTGTTGCGATAAAGGCTGATGCCCAATATGCACTGCCTGCACCGAAGATTTGGTTGGGGTTAACGGTCAAAATGTAAGCCATTGCAAGGAAGGTAACTATACCTGCAACGAACTCAGTTCTGACAGATGTCTTTTTAGCCACTGGGTCAAAGCCCAAGGCTTTACCAAACTTACTCATAAAAACCTCCTAAGCGTGCTTTAAGCACTAAATATGTTTCTATTATACCACTCTTTTCTTTGCTTTTCAATAATTTTTCAATCTTTTGTCGAATTTTGGCAAAAATATTTTTTCAATAAAAATAACCCCGAGATAAATCTCGGGGTTAAACCGCATTTTTTACATTAAATACAGTATTCTACCGTGATAACCGCGGTGTATTTAGAGTCAATTTCTTTGACCGCCGCCCTCACGGCCTTTGATATTTGTTCTTTGCTCATCTTTGCATCGAAAGGAATTGCCACGTCGAATAAAACGTTGGTGTTGTTTTGACCGAATACCATTCTAAAATCGTGGATAGAAAACTGCTCGTCAAGTTCCTTAACAACCATTTCGACCTTTACTTTTACCGCGTTAACTTCTTCATTATCAGTTACGATTGGGTCTAAATGCCCTGTTAGAATAATGTTTTCTTGCTCGTAAAAGTCCTTTTCAATATTGTCTATCAATTCGTGGGAAACAAGCACGTCCACGTTGGCATCAACTTCAATATGTACGCTTGCAAAGTATTTGTTTGGGCCGTAACTATAAACCGAAAGGTCGTGCACGTCTAAAACACCGCTATATGAGAGTATTTTATCCTTTATATGTTTAAGAAGTTCTTGATCGGGGGCTTGTCCTATTAGTTTTGAAAAGATTTCTCTTAATACCCCTATTCCAGACCAAGCGATAAATAGTGCAACCACAATGCCCGCATAGCCATCAAGGTTAACATTAAAGAACTTCCAAATAACCACCGAAATTGCAACAACGGTTGTGGAAATACAATCGGTTAAGCAATCCACCGCACTCGCCTTTAAGATTGAAGAGTCGATTTTTTTAGCCACCGACCTATAATAAAAATAGAGCGCCAACTTGACCAAGATTGAAACGCCAAGCGCGAGAATAATCAAAAAGGAAAAGACCGTTCCCGCAGGCGATATTATTTTGTTTATGCTTTCCTTTGCCGTGTCAAACGCGACTAGCAAGATTAAAAAGGCAACGGCAAGCGAACAAATATATTCGATGCGTTCGTGTCCGTACGGATGTTCTTTATCGGCTGGGCGAGAAGACAACTTAAATGATATTACCGATATAATACTGTTGCCACAGTCGGTAAGGTTGTTAAGTCCGTCGGCAAGCACGCTGATAACACCGAAAAGCGAACCGATTATAATCTTAAAAAGTGCGATTAGTATGTTTGCAACTATACCCACTGCACTTGCTATACCGCCAAGCCTACTTCTATTTTTTATAGCATCTTGCATTTTGCTTCTCCTTACAATTCTAAAAGGTAAACGTTTCTTAAATATCCGCCCGTTCTAACAATGGTTGCCGTTTTTTGCATACCTAATTTTAACACCGAACGGTTAGATGCAATATTATCGGGGTGCACGGTTGCAACCAAGTATTCAATGCCATTTTCTTTTGCAACTTCTATTAGTTTAAGGTTTACATCATACATAAGATTTTGCCCGCGATAATCGGGTAAAACCATACTGCCACCGAGTTCCGCACCCTTTAAGGAAAAACTTATATTGCTTGCCTTGGTGAGTTCGCTAAATTCATCAAAATTGGTGTCGTATAAAGATATACAAGCCAAAACACCATCAATAAACGCGCCGTAAACAACGAGCGAACTATCTTCGCTAAAAGTGTTTTTTAAGTTTTCTTCGGAAAAAGGGATAAACCACTCTTTGTTGGTTAAATTTTCTCTAATAATTTTATTAAAGTTTATAAAATCTTGCTGATTGCTTTTATCTAGCCTTTTAATTTCTTTCATACTGCCCTTACTCTAAATAGATTTGTTTTATTATAACACTTATCGCTTGCTTTTGCAATAATTTTAGTTGTTGCTTTGGTATAGAAAAACACACCCATTAACTATGAGTGTGTTTGTTTTCTTATAATTAAATTCTTTTTGTTTTCATCTTGCGCGCGATTAAGGTTAGACCTAACAATATAATATAAAGCGCACCGATGATAACAAAAATTGCAGTCCAACCGAATTTATCCTTAACAAAACCGAACATTGCCGCTTGAATTGCAGCGCCCATATAAACCGCCCAGTCAAACACACCGATAACGGTTGATGAGAAAGCCTTTCCGCCAATGTCCCCTGCAATTGTCCAAATAACGCCCGTTACCATTGCAAACACACCGAGAACAAAAAGCATAATTGATGCAAACAATTGCTTTGTGATAAACGGGAATGCTATCATACCCGCAAAGGTGATAACCGCCGCGATAACAAGCATAGGTTCACGCTTGCCCTTAAGCAATTTATCGGTGATTATCGGGAAGATGAACATTGCGCACGCTTGACCAAAGGGCAAGAGTATTGAACTAAATATACCGTCTTTAATGATAAGCCCCAATTCTTCGGTAAAATAAGTGGGTATCCAAGTTAAAAGACCGTATCTGCCAATACCTGCGATTGCAGAGATTAAGCAGAACACAAGAACTTTCGGTTCGCAGAAAAGCACTTTATAGGGATAGAAAAATCCTCTCTTTTTAATTTCTTCCGCCAACTGATTATCGTGCGGATTAACATCTTCAACCAAGGGCTTAAACCCTGCCTTTTCAGGATCGTCTTTGAATAAAAATATAAGCGCAACAATCATAACGAGCATAGGAATCATAGGAAGCCTAAATGCCGCGCGCCAACCCCACTCGGGGTTGAGTTCTAAGCAGAGCAAAATTGTTAAATAGGTAACAACTTGCGCCATACCAGAGAAGAATGTAGTAAGACCAGTTGCGAAACCGCGCTTGCTCTTTGGCCACCACTTGTTTACAACACCAAGTCCGTTAGACCAAAGCATTGATTGGAAAAAGCCGTTAAGCCCCCAAAGCACTGCAATCATAGGAATACTGTGTTGGAAAGAGATTATAATGTTTATAATCGCACTTGCAACTATGCCAAAGATTATAAAGCGCTTATATCCAAACACCGCGCCAAGTCTTCCGTTTACAAGTTGACCGAAAGCATAACACCAAAATAGCGAAGATGAAACCACACCGAGCGCAGCCGTTGTTGAACCTAACTCTTGCGCCATTTGCGTCATAACAAGGTTTATGTTTTGACGGCCGTTGTAGAAAAATAAATAGGTAAAACCAAAACTTAAAAGTGTAAGCCAAGCGATTTTCTTAAATCTTTTGCTTGAGTTTTGGTCATTGATAGCAGTATTAGTCACTATTTTTTCCCTCGTATAAATAAATTAACTCACTCATTATATCTAAATTGACACAAATTATCAATTATAATTAGGTGAGTAATATATCCATAAGTTTATCGACAAAATTTTTTGCCCGCCTCAAACCCTTTGAATTATTTTTTAACTGTGTTATAATGTATATAACAATCAAAAAGCACTTTTGGGCGCATAAATTTTGCGCATTTTTCAAAATTGGTTGTCAAATGAGCAATGAGCAATATCATTTTGCGCGTTTTGATTTAAAGTATTATAATATAATAAAAGACTTTCGCGATTTACAAATTCGGGGGTAAAAGTATGATTCTAAATGTTGAATATCGCCACAAAAACAACTTTGAAAACTTCTTCTTGTCAGTAAAAGAAAAGCGCGTTGCCGTTATGTTTGACCTTAACACCAAGCCTTTCGCCTTGCCTATAATTAAGGAATTGAAAGACAACGGCAGTATGACGGTGGAAATCTTCTTCCCCGCTGAAGAACTTATCCCCACAAAAGAAAACTGTGACTCGGCATATAACCTTGCAAGCACTTGCGACTATTTGCTTGCGGTGGGTAGCGGTTCGCTTAACGATATGGCTAAATATGTTTCCACCCTTTTATCTATCCCCTGTGGTGTTTTAGCAACGGCTGCAAGTATGGATGGATATTGCTCTAAGGGTGCTGCCCTTATGTTTGACGGGGTTAAGGTAACTAAAGATGTTAACACCCCAAAAGATGTTCTTATTGATTTAGAGATTATAAGAAACGCGCCCAAGGAAATGACCGCTTCTGGTTTTGGCGACATAGTTGGCAAATACACCTGCCTTACCGACTGGGAAATGACCAATGCCGTTAAGGGTGAAGAGATAAACCAAAAAGCGTTTAAGATGATGGAACAAGCCCGTGCGGACTGCTTAAACGCGTATGAAGACTTGACCAAATACCACCCCGATGCGGTTGCCAAACTTATGGATGCACTTATTATGGCAGGGCTTGCAATGGCAGAGTGCGGTAACTCCCGCCCCGCAAGTGGAAGCGAACACCACATCTCTCACTACTTAGAAATGGACTTTGTTAGACGCGGTGAAAAAGTGCCACTACACGGTGTTAAGGTTGCTATCGGCACACTTATTGCTATCGAACTTTATAACTACTTAAAAGACAATAAAATTAAATTTAACGGATGCGAAAAGGTTTATCGCCTTGTAGAAAAACTCCCCACCGTTAAAGAGATTGAGAGTATGCTTGTGGGTATGGGTTGCCCTATCCGTTTTTCACAAATTGGCGTTAGGCGTGAAGTTATGGAAGGCGCGATTGAAAAGGCGCACACCGTTCGCGATAGATACACCGTTTTAACACTTGTTAACGAACTCGGTTTGACCGAAAAGGTTAAACCTATACTTATGGAGAAATTTTACTAATGAAAAAACTTATCTGCTTTGACCTTGACGGAACGCTTACCCAACACCGCTCTCCGCTTGAAGAACAAAACAAAAAGGTTTTGGATAACCTTTCAAAAAAATATAAGGTTATAATGGTTGGTGCCGGTGGGTGCGAACGCATTTATAAACAAATGGGAAATTACCCCATCGATATTATCGGCAACTATGGTATGCAAGAGAGCAAGGTTATCGACGGCAAGTTTACTATCGTTAAACAAGAATCTTCTTTCCCCGATAAGGAATATTTTTTAGAAAAAGCCGATTACCTTCGCAAAAAATACGGATATACCGAATTTAAGGGTGAAAGTGTGGAGTTCCACGCGACCGGTATGATAACCTTCCCCTTGCTCGGCACAAAAGCCGATATTCAAGATAAACTCGCCTTTGACCCCACTCGTGAAAAAAGGCGCGTACTCTACCCCGAAGTTTTAGAGTTGTTCCCCAACTATGCCGTTTATATCGGTGGCTCATCTTCTTTCGACTTTTCCGAAAAGAAATATAATAAATACGATGCCATTATGACCTACGCAAAAGAAAACGGCTTTTCGCTTGATGAAATCTTATACGTTGGCGACGACTTTGCAGACGGCGGTGGAGATAGCCACGTTAGAATTTTCGGTATGGACTATATTGAAATTTTAGACTACAAAACTTTAGAAGAAAAATTAAAATTCTTACTCTAATAAAAAAAGAGAGCAAAACTTTGCTCTCTTTTTTAGTTAACACTCCCCCTTGGCACAAACCAATCACTATGTTAAATAAAATTGCCAATTGACCTGAATATGTTAGTATCGGGGAACTCCGCAACGACAAGAGAGAACAATTTTTGTTCTCTCTATTTTTTTGCTTATTGCTAGCACTTATTCTTTTAGGCTAATAATACTTTTTTACAAAAAAGTATCAAAAAATTTCCAGTTTTAGTAAAATAAACTTGATTTTGCAAGAAAAAAACCATATAATAATATTGGAATTCAGTCAAGCCCCAAAGGCAATTCATTGCGGTGACGCATCTCGGACTGAATTCTTTTTTTATTATTTTTTATCTTAAAATGCAAAAAAACAGCCTTTTTAGACTGTTTTTCTTTTTGGTTGCACGGTTGGTGAACCAGCAGAGCCGTAAAATTAAAAGCGTTAGAAAATTTCTAACGCCTTTTTAGATTTTAGTTTATCGCGTGAAGTTTTTTATTATTCGATTACGAGCGTGCCGGCTTCGGTATTGTTGTAAGCCTTGCCAACTAAGCCGTTGTTTTCAAATTCGCCAGTGTATACAACGCCTTCACTATTCGTTGCCGTTAAAGTTCCTGAGAAAGAACAATTTTTAATGGTAACGGGTGAGCCGTCTTGGTTAACCCAAACGCCTGCGATACCACCCATTTCGAGTTGGTCGCCATCGTCGCCGTAAGCCGTCAAATAAACGTTGCCCGTTGCCGTGCAATTTTCAAAAGTGTTGCCGTAGTGCGCAATACCTGAAATACCACCAACGTCAATGGTTGTGCCGTATACGTCAATGTTTGAGGTTACGTTTGAAATAACGTGACCACCTTCACCAACGAAGCCTACCAAACCACCTACGTAAGTTCTGTATGCAACGTCGTTTTCAACAGAATTTGCGCTTACGTAACTGCCTTCAGTTACGTTAATAACTACGTTAGAAATGTCTGCATAAGCATTTCTACCAAAAGCGCCACCTACGTATGCCATACCATCAACTTTAACAAGACCTGTAATAGAAATATCGTTAAATTTAGAAGTATATGGTGAACCCGCGATAACGCCTACGCCAAGACGACCTTTTACGGTTGCGTTATAAACTGAAACGTCGTTAATTTCGCCGTTAGTAGTAAAGCCAAAAAGACCAACGTAACTAGTAGAAGCCATATCTACGTTTAGATTATAAATAGTTTTGCCGTTACCGTCGAATTTACCTTGGAAAGTGTTGTCCTTATTGCCAATAGGTGTCCATGCAACGTTGTCAAGGTTAATATCTGCAGTAAGTTTTACGGTAATACCTTTATAATTATTGCCAGCGTTTACTGAAACTGCAAGAGCAGCAAGTTCGTCAGCAGTATCAATTTCGATTACGCCTTCAACTGCTTCTGAAACAGTGCCGTCGGTTGCGCCAGCCCATTTGTTGATACCTTCAAATGTTTCGTATCCACAAACAGAACAAATAACGCCTTCCATTTGGTGAGCGCCAAGGCTACCTACTTCGTCACAATTTTCATCCGTGCAAACGTGCCAGTGGTTGGTTTCGTCGAAAGTCCATTCAGAGTCGAACTCACAAGTGTGACCACAACCAGCAAATGCAAGCGTGCTAAGCGCTAATACAGCGCAAAGAATAGCAACTATAAACTTTTTCATTTTTTCTTCTCCTTTTAAATACATATAAACACGCGATTAATGTCTACAATATGATACCCCCCCCCCGTGCAAAATGTCAAGCGTTTTTCTACCTTTTTTCGTTGTTTCTCAAAGTTTTAAAAATAAGTTTATAACTTTCTTGCTCTCCACATTGTTTAAATATAACAAAAATAAAAACACCAACCGTTTGGTTGATGTTTTCGTTTGATTGCGGGGAAGTCCCCTGTTAGGGGAAATGTCACTTGTGACAAAAGGGTTGCCGCCCTCCGCTAGGAGATGGGATTTGCTTCTCTCGAGCCTCCCGCAAAATAGTCCACTGGACTATTTTTTCGCCTAAGGGCGAACACGCAACCTAAAGGTTGCTCGCTCCTATTTCAAATCCCACTTACTTTCAGCATAGCAAAAAGAAAAGACAGGCATTTGACCTGTCTTTCTTTTTGGTTGCACGTCCGCAAAACTAATTGAACTTTTTAGTTATAAATGGTCAATCGGCGTAATTTTAAGTTTGTAAACTAAACGTAAAAGGCGAGAAGTTTCTCGCCTTTTAACTTGCTAAAAATTAGATACGTATTGCATTTGCTCCAAATAGTTGCTTTTTTCACAACTTTCTGGAGCAAATCCCACTTTCGAAACTTTAAAATTTTTTATTTTTCGAAAGCGATTATGAGATATGGGTTCCCCATATGCTTAAGGGCAAAAGAAAAAATTAAACATCACATATTTACTATATATTATCAAAAACAAGTGGTTTTATTTTAACTCTCTCGGCTGTACTCCAAAAACAAATCTATCATTAAAAAACCGCTCAATTTAGAGCGGTGGGGTTTTAGCCAAACAGTTTTATTAAGGAAAATACTATTCTCAAATATTTGACAATCTCTATGACCTTCTTTATTATCTGTCGAGCCTTGGGACTTACCTATAATTTGCCTATTCCTCTTATCCAACACAATGGCTAAATAATAATGCAGGCGGCGGTAAGTCCAACATAGATAATTTGAATTACCTGCATAGTGGATACCTCCTGACCCAAGTACTCAAGGGGAAAACCCTTGGCATAATGATTATATCACATAATGAAAATAAAATCAAAAGATATAACATTTTAGATTTAATACATATTTATCAAACAATTTTTTTCAACTTTAATATTTATTATTTTAATTTTATCTATAGCGATGCCAATTTGCAAATAAATATTTGTCAAATTCAAAAAATTGCGTTTCTTTATATGGAAAAAAATGGTCCTTAGTCCCTATGTTGTTAATGTACGGAGAAGAAAGAACTCTAAGTTCATATGTTTTATAACATTGACAAGGCAATAGTTGTTTAAATAATGCAAAATTAAATGACGTCCCGATGTTTAGATGCGTACATATTTCCGACAAATACTCTTCCCCATTGAATTTTGCAAATAGCACCAAGTTTACTCCAACGTTAAACGCTAACATTTCGCTTGGAATTTGCTTAGAATAATAAGTTATCCCATCTAAATTTCGGCTTTTACAAGCAAGCATAATCATTTGTGATAAAATGTATTCAGACTTAAAACTTCGATTATCCTCTTCTACTTTATATGATGTACACAGTGTTAAAACAAAAAGTTTTAATAAATTTATTACATATTTTTCCGTCTCAACGTCAGACAAGGAAAGCTCAGCCTCATTAAATTCATATAAACTATTCATAGACGCTGTTAAATTCAAAACCCTTTGTGTATTGTCTAAGACGATGGGGGACACATTAAACCTATGATCCGCGGGACACCCCATTTCTACCCAACAGGCATACGAAGAATTCCCCAGATATAAACACGGCAACCCAGGAATACTAAAGCGTTCACTTTTAACAATTTGACGCTTGTTGAAAGGAATATGTAACATTTCATTAGCGGAAAATTCGACAACACGATCTGATAATCTCGCTCTAAAAAATTGTACTTCGGAATGTTCAGAATTTCCTCCTGGAAATGCAAAACTACTATTAATATCTGTAATTGCTGGAGCTGAATTGTCAAATTCATCAATTATTTTATTTATAATTGTTTGAGCATCCACCAAATTACCTTGATAATACAAACTAATAGACAAAATGACTTTATCTTTATATTCTTTTATTGTTTCAACTATTGTATCCTTAACTTTACATCTCTGCAATTCGGAAATTAAATAAGAAAGCATCTTTCTTACCGACACAAAATACTCATTGTCACTTTTAATGACAAAAGGCATCGCAAACTTTTGAAAATCAATTTGTTCTATCCAAGAATATTTAATCATAAATCCTCTTTTACTTCTTTAATAATTTAGGCGTTAAAATTATAAAAAAACAAATTTCTAAGCAAAAATATATATTTCTTCGCCTTCTAAAAATTTAGAATAAGACCACTAATCGTTTTTATTCTTAAATGCTTCTAATAGTTGAGCTTCTATTTCCGACCTAAAACCATTAAAATATGTGCCATCTAATAATTTCTTCTCAAAATCAGGATAAGTTAAGGTATACTCCTTATGGTCTATTGGGAAAAGAACTTCTTGATAAGAAGAAGGAAGCGTTTTACCACTTTGCAAAATATTAATTATTGTATCTATAGTGTGTTTTTATCCATAATATAACTCCATTTTTCTTAATTTTACCACATTCAATGTGACAATAATTGTCATATTTAGTTTTCTTTAATGTAACTGTTTAGTTATTTCTATAAAGAATTCTTTGCTCTTTCTATTTTTTTAAATTATTTAAGAAAGTTAAAATATCCTTAATATCGCTTACTTTTGAATAAGAATCAATCACGTTTAGAAAATTTTCTTTTTGTTGATTAGACAAGGTTGAGTCATTAAAAACTATTTGCTTTAAAATTTCCGCTTTCGCTTTTTCTAATCCTTTTTGTAAAATATAATTCTTAAAGCGCATCTGTCTTTCAGCCAATCTTCTAAAAAAAGTTGACTTGCTTACTTTTAAAACATTAACCGCCTGGTCTACCGATATTCTTCCATGAATATAGTCATTAGCAACCCTATCAAACAACAATGGGTCTATTTTAATTTGCACACGCCCTCTATATACATTGTTTGCACGTGCTCGCTCTATCCCTCGTTGTCTTATCTCTTCTTTCCTCATAAATTCGCGAATATACATTGGCATCAATAACTGATAATAATATAATCGTGACTTATCGTCAATTATAATTTCACCAGAATTAAGATAATCGCCGAAACAAATAATATCAAGTAATTTCTTATTTATACTGTCTGACCTTCTTACCAAATCATACATGGAAACGACGTTGTAATTTATAAAATCTTTTCCATCATACGGCATAACAAAGAATCTGTCCCCAGAGTATCTTTTATTGGTTTTAATAAGCCATTCTAAGCGATTTAATGCTTGCATTCCACTTTCTTCCATTAACTCCCATAAATCTTCACGGCGTTCACTTGGAGTTCTTTCAGAAATGAAAGTAGGAACGATATTCTTTCGTTCATATACCGCTTTTTCTAAACTCAAATCAAGTCCTGGTATACCTTGAAACAAATTTGGAGGAAGCATATTGATAACATTATAAAACGGACGGAATCTATAGTTGAATGCTCCATCTTCCCATTCTTCGTATTCAATTTTAGCAATTTTATAAATGAACTTATAATCGTCTTCAAGACAAATAAAGCCCGTTGTTGTTAGCTTTCTCATTTTATTTCTCCGTTAATTTTTTGTAAGCGGGGAGTAATATCTTTTCAAATCTTTGCCTTAATATATATTTGTAGAAACTTTTTTTAATATCTGTTATAAAGCAAGTTTCATCTATTAACTCTTCTATTTTTTCTTGCGAATATCTTTCACAAATTTTTATAACTGAATCGTTACACTCTTTAAACTCTAAGGAGTTTATTACCTCAAAATAAGAACTCTTTTTACCGTTTAACTGAACTTGCGAAGTAGGATATCCATATATTCTTAAATTTGTTTTCTCTTCGGATTCCATAATACTTTGCATTTCTTTTTCATCTTTTAGCTTAGGATAAAGACACGAACCATTGTCAAAAACAGGCGCAAGAGTGTACTTATTATTCTTTTTTAAGAAACCCCAATTACCACCGTGCCTATCAAAATTTCCTATTAAAGCATCTACTACGTAAATGTCCCAAAACATACTTATCGTCTCTTCAACACTCGTAAGTTTTACGTTATCTCTGAGCATTTGCATAATATCTTGATAAGAATATTGGTAAGTTTCTTTGTCTTGTTCGAGAGAACTTTCCCCTACGTCATTAAAAGGTACAAATTGTGTTTCACCACTAACGAAATTTTTACACGCTACTACTTGCTCGTCTTCATACGTCCCGAGATACGTATCTTGTGCTTCAAATCCAAGCAATTCAAAAACATGAGACCCAAGATACTCCGATATATGATTATTTCTTTTTACGCCAAAATTATCATGTTTTTGAAATTTAATCATGTATTCAAAACCTTCAACGTTTACACCGAATTTACGCTCCGTACCACCATAATAAGTATTAGTTTTTTCGTATTTTGAAAAGTCTATCATGTTAACTCCTTCTGGCTCAATAGGGTTATAATTTATTTTTGACACAATAACTATATCACATACAAAATCTATTGTCAAGGATTTATGACACCCGTGTCAATAGGGTTATAAATTAATTTTGAGACGTTTAGACTTTTAATAAATTATATTTTTCGCAAAATTTCTTATTTTTTATATAATATCATACAATATATGACACAAACTGTCATATTTACTATGTTATACTTAAGAAAAAAGGAGAAAAGTATGAAAGTTAATCGTGCGTATAAGTTAAATAAAGAAAAACAACCTGCCGAAGAAAACGGCAAGTTTCTCTATTACTTTTACAACAACCACAAGTTGGATTCTAAAAATAGCAACAAGTTTACTATGAGTGCAATTTGCCGTATGATTCGTAACGAAAAATATATAGGAATTGTGACGGTAGATGGGGTTAATTACCCCGACGTCGTTCCGCCTATCGTTGATAAAAGACTATTTAAGGAGTGCAATTTGATTATGGACGGACACAAACATAGACAGCGTGAAGTTTACCACGAAAACCCATACATATTAACAATGAATATGTTTTCTTCTCGGAAAACAATTATATTAATCCTCAAAACATTTTGGACTTAGTGCCAACAACGTTTGATGGTTATATTGATATAATAGAATTAAAATTGCCAACGGTCAAAATTTTCAACTTTGATAACTCTCATAAAAACTACTACCCATCACACGAGTTAAATAAAGCCATTGCACAATGTATGAATTACATATTGGAGTGTGAAAAAGCCTTTGCCACCAATCCAACGTACTTAAAAACAAAAGCAACGCTTATAATTGGCAATGAGAGTGATTTATCAGTAGAAGAGGCTCAATTCTTACGAGTGTTGAACTCCTCTTACCACAACATTAAAATATATACTTATCAAAATCTTTTAGAAAAGGCAAAGAACTCCCTCGAATTCACAAAAAACTATCGAAAATAATTAAAAAGAACTTGGTCATCCAAGTTCTTTTTTATTGCATTTTATTAGATATGGGTTTCCCATATGCTTTAGAGCAAAAGTATGAAGTGTGGCACTTTTCTTTACCTGCTTCGATTTTACCCCATTTTGTGGCAGATTTATAATCATTTTAATTAGCCAAAATAATCTTGTGACGTTTCTATCCAATCAGAAGTAATAGTATCTTTTATTTGCTTTTCGCTTATGGAATAAACAATCTCAACCCTAATTTTAACCCATTCTATTCCATCATTTAACCCTTCCTTTGTGACATATTCATATTTTGATTTAATATTTGTTTTTGTTACTTCAAAATCTTTTTCATCAAGACTTGACCGCATATCAAAAGCAAAAGATTTTTCTCCCAAGTTCACAAATGAAGAAATGTTTTTTTCAGTATAGAAATCACAATAAACTTTTATGCTTTCTATGTTTTCTAGAAGATTAATTACTTTACTGTAACTGTTTAGTTATTTCTATAAAAAATTCTTTGCTCCATAAGTCTAACTTTGACTTATCTCTCACGAAAGGCAGCACGTCTTCTTTTGCTTGTGCAAAGTCCATATTAGAAAATCTTTCGTTTAATAACGTTTTTAAGTTCTCTATAGTTAGGTCGTAATCTTCAGCAATATACTTTGACTGCACTAATTTAACCTTTAAGTTTACAAGGTTTACCTTGGCACCCATTGCTAAAAAGAACACGTAGTCGTAAAAATCTCTTCCTTTTACTCTTGATTTCCAATTTCTACATAAGCATGCGTGAATTTTGCCTGCAAAAAGCGATGGCATATCGTAAAGCCTTACTTGATACGGTGACGGTAGCAAACCAAATTTCGTTTCAAAAGTTGCACCCATAGGAGGATTAACGTCAACCTCAAACTTTATTTTAATAGTTTCGTCCTTGTTAATAATATTTGTATCGTTAGACTCTTCGTAAAAAGTAAGGATATGCTCTTTAGTATTTCCCTTCAAAAACGCCGACTTAACGTTTGAATCAATAGACTTTTCTTTTTCGCTAACGCTAAAATTAAGCCCTAAAGACTTTGTTTCGTTCTCTATATAGGAAAAATATTTAGTCAAGTCAAAATCGGGGTTTTGAGAAACGAGCGAAAAATCTAAATCTTCACTAAATCTATCTAAACCATAAAAAATACGAAGCGCAGTTCCGCCGTAAAAAGCGGCATCTCTAAAAAATCCGCCACGAGAAAGTCCACAAAGAACAACTTCTTGCACAATTTCTTTAATAGCGTTTTTCTTATCTTCTATATTTCTTATTTGATATTTTGAAAGCATTTGCGTTAAAACTTGTTGCATATTATTTTCTTTCTCCTATTAACTTTACTAATAAATTTAAGTTCGTTGAACGGTAAAGTGGTGCAATTTTTAATATATCTTCTTTATTTAGCTTGTTAAAAGCCTCTGCGTCGATTCTTAAATCCTCAAAAAGCATTGCCTTTAATCCCTTAATACTTTTCGCAGGAGACAATGAATACAGTTTATCGCAAAGCGCCTTTTCCGTAGTTGCTACTTGATAAGAATATTCTCCATCAGAAAATGCAACAACGCCCAAGTTAAAAACTTCCTTTGGAACGTCTCTATAAATAAATGTACCGAAATGGTTTGTGTATGTTTTAACCTTTCTTTTGTTAAACGTAGCGCACGTGAAAGTATTGTAAACAGCTTCCGGAATTAAGCCTTGCGTGTGCAATACGTAATCAAAAGACAAATAAGACGGTCCGTAAATAAATTGTGCGAGTCTTGAGCCGTGAACACCTTCGTCCGTTTCATAAACTCCCTTTACCAACGGAAAAAGCTTGCCGTTCTTTATATCTCGTGAAATTCTACCCATTTTATTAGATAAATGAGAGTATTGTTCTTGTAGTTGTTGTGTCGTTACTATCATATCTTTTCTCCAGATAATGCTATTATACAGTATTTTTTGGAGAAAATCAATGGTTTTGAAAAATTTTTAAAAATAATTTATAAGATATTCTCAATCCTCACTTTCGAAACTTTAAAAATTTTTATTTTTCGAAACCGACGTTAAGGTTGTTACAAGTTTTATATAGTTTTTGTGACAAAAATTAAACGTGCAATTATTTCACTTTTGGTCGCAGGGTGCTACTCATCAAAGTCAAAAATCGGCCTATTAGACCGATTTTTTATTAGAATAAAGTTCGTTTTGTATATGTTCATCAAAATACTTATCCCACGCCCTATCCGCGCGTTCTTTTTCTTCAGTAGTTGCTCTACGTTTTATAGTCTTTATTTCGTTTAGTGGAATTGGTAAGTTGTTTTTATAATAAGCCCTTCTTACTTCTTCTAAAACAATTAACTCTCTTTTTGTTTGTTCATCTTCTATCCAATAATATCTACAATCATCCCAATCAAAGCCATCTGCCCAACACCAAATTAGTTCTTCCGGCGTTTCTATTTTAGATACACCTATCAAATATGCTTTTTCGCTTTCGTTTGGCAACGGAAGTCCTTCTTTCTCTGCTTCTAAACCAGCCAACAAATCAACAACTTCATTAAAACAAAGTGGAATGTGATATGTTTCTCCAATAAGGCAACCCTTATGCCAAAAATGTACTATTATCGTTATACTTGAATCATAAGTACCATGTCCAATACGATAAACAATTTCGCCGGGTCTACTATAACCAACTTCTTTAGGCGTTATTTCAATCTCTAAATCAGGCTCTGCAAAACGTAATGTAAATTCTTTTTTCACACCATCTTCAATTAACGCTTGCAAACTATCTATAAGCATAAAAACCTCTTCTTGCATTAATAATTCGCTACTTAATTCATAATTTATATGCTTGTTTTTAATTCCAAGTTCGATTTCAGACCAGCGATAAGTATCGCTAATTTCTGGCTTTGCATACTGCTTTATTGATAACGTAAATTCCGTTCCATCTATATTTAAAGTTGGCATAATTTTCTCCTATTGTTTTTCTTGTTTATTCCGAAGCCTTAAAATTATAAACAGGCTTAATTCTTGTAACAATCTCACAAGTCGGCTCTATGTGGGCTATAATTTCATCTATAGGCTTGTACGCCATAGGCGATTCATCAAGCGTATCTTTATTTACGCAGGTTGAATAAATACCTTGCATTTCTTGTTGATACTTTTCCATAGTAAGATTATTAAACGCTACCGAACGTGACATCAACCTACCAGCGCCGTGCGGTGCAGAACAATTCCAATCTTCATTGCCCTTGCCAATACAAATAAGACTGCCATCACGCATATTGATAGGTATCAAAAGTTTTTCACCCTTTTTAGCAGAAACAGAACCCTTTCTTAAAATCATTTCATCCGTATCAATGTAGTTATGTATGGTTGTAAACTCTTCAACCTTTGTAAAACGCATACCAACTAATATTACGTCCATCATGGCCTTTCTATTTAAGGTTGCAAACTTTTGAACAATTTTCATATCGTGAATATAATCTTCAAAAAGTTTACCTTCTACGTATGCAAGGTCACGTGGAATATTTATTTGCTGTTCTTCTTTTAACGCCATTACGGTATTATGAATTTCTTGATAACGCCCTTCTTCTTTTAACTTGCGAATCAATTCTTGAACTTGATATTTAGCGCCACCCCACAAAGCCCTTCTGCCTTCGTCCTGATAAAATTCAGCAACTTCCGTTCCTAAATGACGTGAACCAGAATGCACGACAACGTAGTAATTGCCCTCTTCATCTTTATCTACTTCTATAAAGTGATTACCACCACCAAGCGTTCCTATGCTATGTATTGCTCTGCTAATTTTAACGTCGTTAGCACAACGTAGTTTAGTTAGGTCAATTTCTTCGCTATACTTATGTGGCTTAACCCTAACTTCACGCCCAAACGGAATATATTTTCTAATAATCGTATCAAGTCTATCAAAATCAATTTCTTTTTCGGCAATACGCACGGTTTCCATACCACAACCAATATCTACACCAACCATACCTGGAACTATTTTGTCTATAATGGTCATAGTTGTTCCAATCGTACAACCCTTGCCAGCATGAACGTCTGGCATTATTCTAATCTTTGAATTGGCAAATGCTTTTTGGTCGCAAACTGTTTGAATTTGCTCTCTTGCAGTTGTTTCCAAATTGTTTGTAAAGCACTTTGCACTATTATACTTACCTATAATTTCTATCATAACTTTCTCCACTTTTTAAGGTTTTAACCAATCTAAGCATTCAATCACTTCATATTTATCCCCTAATTCAAGGGCAACTAAATTGCACAATCTTAAACCATTTCTATAGATTTCCCATCTTCTTTGGTTTGTAATTATTTCTATAATTTCCCAAATAGAATCGTCAAACTCCTCTAATTGTTTTACCAACTCAGGTGATAAAGGAAAATCTTCGTAATCTCTATTATATCCTTCTTCATCAAATAAAGAAGTTGCACTATAATCTGGTGAAAAATATATTTTTGTTTTCATAACTATTTTCTCCTTTTTTATTTAATTATTATCCTTGCAATTTTTCCCCAAGGTGGTGTTTCTTTCTCATTGTTAATAAGCCACAAAACAGGTAAACCTTTTGACATAGACTCATCTGGGAAAGAAGCTTCGCCATCGGTTAAAATAATTATTTGACTAACTTGCTCCCCACCAACTTTATCAACATAATCAAACACGCTAAAAAAGTTTGTGCCACCTCCTCCAACAGGAGTAATCTTTTCAAGATTTGCAACGCTATCAAAGTCAATTACCTTTCTAACATCCCAATCAAAAAAGCCAAGTTTTCCACTCAATCCTCCCTTAAATTGCTCTATTGCTCCTTTTATTTCAGAAAAAGCCATCGTTAATGCTGCAATATCTATTGATGCAGACGTATCAACCATAAACAACACATCTTTAACAATGGTATCATTCTCGTTGAAATCTGGCAAGAAAAAATCACTTTCAGAAAACCTTTTATCCACGGGAGAAAAAGAATAATCGCAAACTTCTTCGCTTAAAACATCGTTAAGAATTGCGCGCCAATCAAGTTGAGATTTCTTTAATTTTGCTATTTGCAAATTCAAATAATCACTTTCAAACCCAGCGCCATTTCCACCGCTTTTTTTGACCGTTCCAAAAGCGTAATCAACACGCTTTTGCCATTTCTTTTTGCTTTTATCTATCTCGCTTTCCGTAGAAAAGTCTTCGCCATCATCTTTATCTAGCGACTCATCTTCACCACTATTATCAGGAGTTGAATTTCCGCTCTCTTTTCCTTCTTTCGACTTAGCCTCTAACGTTTCATCTTTTTTGTTGGCAAAAAAACTTTCATCTATTTCCTTTTCGGTTTCAATCAATATAACGCCAAACTGACCATAATCATAATGCTCGTCCCATCTATCATCACTATCGAACATTAATCTTTTTTTATCTTTATCTGAAAAACTTTCAACGTCATAAAACAAGGAATAATACACGTCTAATGGTTTAACTATATCGGGGTCATGTTCAGCGCCCAATAAAAACAATCTACCCAAATGAGAATAACTTTTTTCAGCACCAGTATCTTTTAATAATTTTTTATTTATTATCATATCGCAGGCGTGGTGATAATTTGCATTTGCAAACACTTCTTCTCGCCAAATATCGCCATTGATAACGTGATAAAGTTGATGCAAAAGCACAAAATCAACTTCTTTTGCATGAAGTTTTTGCAAAAAGTTTGGATTTATAAATATACAATTTTCGTTTACCGATACGGTGTCAATGGTTTCATCAAGCACCACTTTTAAGCACATAAGTAAAAGGGCATATACAGGTCTATAAGCAAGTATTCTTGCCCTAGAATCATAAACTATTTGTTTAAGTTTTTCTCTTTTTTGCTCAGTCATCTTCATAAAGTCCATTTTTATTTAGCCAATCGGCAAAAGCGCTATTTTTTGATGCAACCTTTTTAACTTCTTTCATTTGATAAAGATAAGAGAAAAAGTTTTGCCTAAACTCCCTTTGTGGAATTTTTACAACGTAATTTATTGCATTATCAACTTGTTCTAAAGAGTGATTGCTTTTAAGATACTCTACAAGTGATGAAACACTTGCATAAATTGCTTCTAATCTTATTGGTATGCCAACGTTTCTACCAGAGCAAATTTCTTCTGGCGAAGCGATTTTATTAAAAACCTCCGCCCATAAAACTAACTCATCTGAGACGTCTTTTCCAACACAACCACAAATCAACGGATATGCCTGAGTTAGATCGTTATCCATACAGTTTAAAATGTTGCCAACCATTTCCCAAGAACGCGGCGTTGGAAAAGCATTTGACTCACTTTCATTTATATCTTCAGCCAAGCATGTTGGATTAAATGCTAAAAACCCCGTTACTATATGATTTATACCTTTGTTTGCAGCCCAACGTTGCCAAGCCGAATTATCAACACAAACGTCTAAATGTAAAAGTCTATTTGCAAGTGCTTTTGGCATTTTATATGCAACAGACTTATCGCTAACCCTATTGCCCGCAGCAATTACAATACAATTTTCAGGCAACTTATGTTCGCCTATTACCCTATCTAAAGTTATTTGATAAGCGGCTGCTTGAACAGAAGGTGGTGCTGCTGAAATTTCATCTAAAAACAAAATGTTTATAACGTCTTCACTTTCATCCATTTGAAAAATTTGTGGTTTAAGCCAAATCGCCAAAGTTTTTTCAGCATTAGCCGTTGGTATTCCCCTTAAATCAACTGGATTAAACAATAATAAACGAACGTCCGTAACTATTACTTTTTTATTCGTCTTAAATTCTATTTCTTTTGCTATTTGTTTTACCCCTTGCGATTTACCAACACCCGGAGCACCCCAAAGCATTACTGATGGAAAAGTTCTTATCGGCAATCCTTTTTTTATCAAT
Source organism: Christensenellaceae bacterium (assembly GCA_045645305.1). GTDB lineage: Bacteria > Bacillota > Clostridia > Christensenellales > Borkfalkiaceae > UBA1259. The sequence goes on along the minus strand of JAZRIO010000004.1, from coordinate 83,732 downwards.
CTTATATATGCACTTGATAAAATTTTAGTTATTTCTTCAACCGTCATTTCTTTTCTTATGAGTTTTGTCATTTTTAATCTCTAACCTTTTCAAAATATTCTTTCGGATAATAATAGCAATCAAAAGAATTATCTAATACGTAATAGCATTTATCATTTTCTTTTAGTGCTTTATACATTTTATTTTTAGTTAAATCTTTTACATTGTCCTTTATACACTTAACCAAAAAATAATCATTATTTAAGACGTTGTCTTTATCTGACACTATTGCAAAATCACACAAAGGAACAAACGATAAAATTTCACCGTTTTCTGCTTCAATATCCAAAACATCTCTCTTGCCATGACAGTAATCCAAAAAATAAGCCTTATATTCTTGGTCTTTTCTAAAATAAGAGAAAACTTCTTCTTTACAAGTTGTTTTCTTTTCGCATTGCCTGCAATATTCACATTCTTTATCTTTACATTTGCCCGTGATATAATCTTCTTCTTTACCTATAAACTTTACTATCGCATATTTTTTCATATTATTTAACCCCAAGCAACCGTTCCTTCTTCTTTTAAATCCCCAGTTGCATAGTCCTCACATATTCTAGCTATAACATGTGAACCATAACGATAATCCTCTATGTCTTCTTTTGCCAATGGCCATTCTTCTTCCGTAAATGGTGGTTCACCTTCTTCTTGTCTTAACTTATTCATAGATTCTCGTGATTCATTTAGTTCTTCGGCTGTAATTATTCGTACAAAATCTTCTTCTGCCATAACAGCCACTTCTATCTCTTCCTTGTTTGTATCAAATTTCACTATACCTGGCTTTTTAGAAAAATCACCTTCTGGATAATATTCGTAAATATATATACCGTTTTCTTTACTAATCAACTTAAATATAACCATAAGCCACCTATTAATCCTCATCGTCTTCGTCATCTAAAATACGTTCATCAAAGAAAAATAAGTTTTCTATTACTGTTTCTTTTGCAAGAAAATCATAAAATTCTTCAACTTCATCTAAGTCATAAGTTAAATTTGCAAGTTGCCCCACAACAATTTCGCCATCTTCATACTCTATAACAATCTCATCTAAGCTTGCATCACAAACAAGAACAATAAAATTTGTATCAATATGCTTAGGCAAAACTTCTTCTGCACGCTCTAAAATACGTCGAGCATTTTCCTTCCCAATATTTTTTTGTTCTGTGATTTTTACTCTTTCAACAAAAAATCCTCCTTCCGTAGTGATCCCTTTTGCAATTTCTTCTTCAGTTAAATTTCGCCAAGCATTAAACCAAATTTGCCCATTGTTTTTTATGGTGATGCTTTGCTTCATAACTTCGCCAAGTTGTGGACACATCATGCCACCTTTTTCAACCTTTATATTTAACTTTTTAATTTTCTTTTCCATACACATACTCCCTTTTATTGATTTAATAACTTAATAAAAGTTTCATTTAATCCTTGCCACTTAAATAACTTTTTTTGACAAATTTGTTTAATCGAATCTTCAATAAGTATTAGATTTTCTTCAATATAAGCATTAAGCTCGTCAATACGTTTGCCTTCTGTTATTTCTGGCAAATTTATTTTCAAATCTAATAGTTGCGAAACATAGCATTTCATTTTATCATCTAAACACTGCTTAACCAATGCTTCAAAAAGCATTGGTGGTGGATTTCCTTTTTCTAAAATCCATTTACACGCTAAAATCGGACGCAACACATAAAAATATTTCTTTAGTTTTACGTTTTCAGTTTTTAAGTAGGTGCGATAATTTGTTTTCGCCATGCTTAAATAATGATGAAGTCCTGCTTTCTTATCAAAATAGTCATTAACTATTCGAGAAATTCCCTGCCACTCGTTAGTTGTTTTATAAACGATAGGCGAACTATTCCACTCAAAAGTTGTTGGATTTGATTTGTATAATAATTGCAAAAATTTGCTTACGTCCCAACCGTTAATATCAAGCGTATCATCTAATTGCCACTCAATTACATCACGTTTTTTATCAAGGCGAAGATAATATTCTATAGGACGAACATAAACAAAACGCACATCATAATCACTATCGGGCGAGGCAAACCCCCAAGCCCTACTACCTGATTCTATACAATGCAAAATTTTTACATTTTCTCTTTTTTCAATTTCTTGCAATTTTTGATTTATGAGTTCTTGCATAACTTTATCCCCCCCCGATAATTTATAATTTCATTATAAACGCTTTTATGACAAATGTATGTCATATTAGAAAAATTATTTGTTATCTTGTATTAATTCCACTTGTAAAAATAAATAATATAGCCAACCATATTTTTTGTAAAGAACGTATAAAGGGTCATCATCTTCTGGCTCATCATTGCCATTAAACGCATCTATTTCAAAATTTAATAAATCAAGCTGCAACTTTTCCATTTCCTCTTCATCTAAATGAATATTTACTATACACGGTGCTGAATTACAAAAGCCCAATTTTTCTAACATAATATCACAAACTACTAATTCAACCTTTATGTCTGGCCGAACTTCTGCTAAATCAGTTTTCAAACTTTGGTATGTGCTTCTATCAGTGTCTAATCTATACATTTTTACCCTCTACTTACCCCGTAACATAACACAAAAAATCTTTATACACGTCTTCTTTATACAATGATTTTAGAATTGCCAAAATATTGTTTTTTCCATTTGTTTTGCTTTTTTCTTTTTTTGTTTTATTTTTATGACAATTCTTTCTAGTGCAAATCATAGCTTCTTGTTTATGTGCATTTTTTCTTTTGCAAATATCATGCTTTACTATGTATTCTAAATATCCAACAATGCTTTCTTTTTCTATCACTTGCAAATGGTAGTTTGGCACGTAATTATCGCTATGGCGATTATCTGTATTTCTATGATACAACGCAATTCCGTAACCATCACACGCAACAACTATTTTCCATTGTTCTTGATTGCTTTGAATATAAATTTCATGTTCACGTAAGTCAACCTTTAATTTATTTGCTTTTGCAAAATTAATCACAGAGTTTTCTTCCTTAAAATATTGCTTTTTAATAGGATTACATTTTTTGCATAACGTATATCCTTTTCGAAGAGCCTCTCTCATATCAGAAAAAACAATAATTTTCTTTTGCTTTTTATTTTTTAAGTACGAACATTCTTTTAGGTGAATTACTTTATTAACTGAATTTTTATTGGCATATATCATACCGTTACCTCATTTAAGTAAGCTTGCAACTTGATTTTAACATTATATATATGACAATATCTGTCATATTAAAAAATCATTTTTAATATTTATTTTTTGATTAAATATGACACATCTTGTCATCATTACTATGATATAATAGGGTTATGGATAAGTTAGCATATCATTACAACAAGAAAAAACTACCCGCTAAAACTGAGGGTAAATATCTGTACTATTATCCTTGCAATGATACAGAAAACGCCACCGCTTATATGGGTGGGCGTGGCTTTGTCACGATTGAAGTAAGTGAAAAAGAATGGGAAGCGCTAATCGAGTTAGATAGGATTGAATACAATAACGAACACAAATACGTTCGCCATACCGTTGCTATCCCTGACTGTGAAGAGGATAATTTAACCATAAAACAACAAGAGCAACTTCACGTTAAAGACACGCCTATTGAAACGACCACAGCCGATTATTTCGATAAACAAGCCCTTTATAGTCATCTTACAAGTGATGAAGAAAAAGTTCTTACAATGCTTGAAGACGGTTTTACCCAAAAGCATATTGCAAAGGTGTTAAACGTTACGCAAGGCTACGTTTCAATGATTAAAACTCAAGCGCAATATAATTACGATTTTGAAGAGCAAATGGTAGCAATTAAAAGCAAGAGTACAGAATATATTTGGAAGTGTTGGGAAATGTTCTCTCGCAAATTAGAAATGCCTATGTATCTTGACGTTGAAATAGAATTCATTTTAAGATATTTTCACCCTAACGATATAACTTACTTCATGCATTGGTACTATAGTTTAGGCGAGTTCATACGTTTTACTATTGCATATTATCTTTATGATGAAGAATCGTTAGAAAAAGATAGAGAAAAATATTTATCTATGGCAAGTGAGCCTGAACTTAAATGGTTTAACGAAAACTATGCCGATAAAGCACCTTTACTACAAGTGATATATATTCGTTTAATTGACGAAATAGAAAATCGCAAAAATCGTGGATTACACGGCTCAAACAAAGCGGCTGAAGGTTTAATTACAGCGATACAAAAACTCGCAGTAAAAGCAAAAGTATCGCCTGAAGAATTCTTTGCAAAGAAGATTTATCCTATCATAGCAAACATTCGCAATAGGCGTATAAGACAATTTTACCGTTTATACACGGGTAAAAAACTAAAAAAATAAAAAATTTTTAAAAAGTTTTCAATTTTACTAATATTTTCCCTCTTCTCGTGGCTTATAAGTAGAAGGGCTTATTCAGAACGATGACCTAATGAACAGGTTATCGTTCTTTTTATTTCCTAATGAACAGGATTTTAAGGTTAAATAAAGCCCTCGGCAGAGCGAACTGGCTACTTCGTAGCCTAGTGAGATATGGCTAAAAACTCTTTTGCATCTTGGTCGCTTGCCATAAACAACAAATAAAACGCTCTTTCTTTTTCTGTTAGTGCAACGCCTAACTTGATTTTTGCGTGTATATCGTGCCGTTTTGATGCTTCTTCAACGGTCATTTTTACACCGTTATAAAATGCTATATTATTCATTTGTTTTATCCCCTCTTTATCTCTTCCACAAAAAATCTTTCAATGGCCGTGTCTTTTTTAATAGCATTAACTGCAATATCGAGACACCATTCTGGAACGATTTTCGCCTTTACTCTTTGCCCCTTACAAAAGGCTTCGTTTGTCGGTTTTGCCACAATTCTATACCTTTTTTCTTTTAGCATTGCCTATCTCCTTTTATTACTTGTAAACTCATATCCTTGGTTGCAAGAATATTTTGTCAAATACACCGTTGCTGTTCCTACCGTAAAGATTGACATTGTTTCAGTGTGATGCTGTTTTTTGTAAATCTTTTCTGGAAACATCTCTGCTGGGACTTCGTTATGTTGCGTCTTCTCGCATTGACTCTTAAAAAACTTTAACTGTTCAAGATAAGTTGTTTTTGAAATAAACATCAATGTTGACATTTCCGTTTCTAAATTTTCAAATTGAATAGAAAATCTTTCTTTTATCATTTTGCATTCTCCTTTTGTAAAAATTCTTCAAATTGAATAACTTTCCTTTATTATATATTCGTTTCGTGGAATTGTCAAGCATTTTTCTTCATTTTGTTGAAAAAGTTTTATTTTTTTAGTATGATAGTGAAAAACGAAGGATGTAAAAGGCAAATGATTAAACTAAAAGAATTAAGAAAGTCACAAAATTTAACCCTTAAGGAATTAGCTTTGCGATTAGATATTTCATACCAAGCCTTGTCTAACTATGAAAATTCTAATCGGCAACCAGATTATGAGACATTAATTAAAATCGCAGACTTTTTCAATGTTTCCGTGGATTATTTACTCGGACACACCGACAAAACACAATTACCAAGCACTTCATTAACCGAAAAAGAAAGTCGCCTTCTTGGGGCGTTTAAGGGCTTAATTCCCCCAATGCAAGACTATGTATTGGAAATGGTGGAAAAGTTGGTTGAGAAAGATATAGGAAAAAACAAAAAACTATATTAGGAGTGTGAAATGGAAAAAAAGAATTTTTGGATGTTTTAGAATTTTTGAAGAATTTAAACGAAGATATAACGATGGCAATTGCCTTACTCACAGAAGAACGGTATAAAAGAAGACAATTGTTTCGTGTGGTCTGCGTGGATGGGAAGCTTGTTCCCGAAGGCGCAGAACTCAACAAGAATAACGGTGTTTCGTCCACTCAAAAGGAGAACGACGAAATGTTTAATATACCCGGGATTTCAATTAATTCCAAACCTCGTGCAGACGGTAGATTCCAAGGATATATCGTTATTGACGGGGTAAAAAAATATTTTTATGGGAGGAGTAAAGAAGAAGTCGCAAACAAGGTTAAAACCCAATTAAAAAATGGTGCTACACTGAAAAAAGAGAGTGTTAGCAATAGCGTTCCAACGACCTTTAATGCGTTTGCCGTATATTATTTTGAGAATTTTAGAAAGCCAAAAGTTTCTACTAAAACCTATAAGAACGACACGAATAGATATAAGAACTATTTGTTGCCTTGGTTTAAAGAAACGCCCATCAAAAAAATAACTCCTATGCAATGCAAGGAGTTAATTGATAAAATATCCGGCGAAGGAAAAGGCAAAACCGCAGACGAAATATATTCTCTTTTGTCGGTAATCTTTAAAACGGCAATTAAGCACAATATATTGAAAAACAACCCTCTTGACATCATTTTCTATGTAAAACACGAAAAGAAACACGGTGTTGCTTTAACATTAGAAGAAGAAAGGTTGTTTAAGAACGCACTAAAAGACAATCGCTACATAAGTGCTTTTATGCTTGCGCTTTATACCGGGTTAAGACCTAACGAGCTCTACACGGCTAAAATTGAAGGGAATTTTATTGTTGCGATAAATTCAAAAAGAAAAAATAGAAAATTAGAATATAAAAAAATACCCATTAGCAAGATGTTGAAGCCATACATTGCCAATGGGTTAATAATACCAAATTATAAAATATTAAGGGAAACTGTTAGAAAAATCTTGCCGAACCATAAACTCTATGATTTGAGAACGACTTTTTATTCCAGATGCAAAGAGTGTCAAATATCAATGCACGCCATAAATTATTTTATGGGACATTCTTTGGGGGCGTTGGGAAACACCTACACAAGCTTGTCGGAAGACTTCTTGATTGAAGAAATGGCTAAATTTGACTATTGAAACAGCGTTTTTTGACACTAAAATTAGCCAATTCTGACACTAAATTCTGACACTTTTGGCAAAATTGGGGACAAAAAGTCTTTTATTTTTCATTTAAAATGCAAAAAACAGCCCTTTTTTAGGCTGTTTTTCGTGTTTTGGTTGAGCGTGTAGTACGTAAAACTACATATTTTTGTGGAGCAATTTAGCCCACCCAAAAGATTACACTTTTTAGGTCTCTGTGCCCCTCCCTCTAACTATTTTCAAAAAGCTCTTTATAAGTTTTGTTTTCTTCTTCTATTGATTTAATTTTATTGTACATTTCTTCTAATTTTTCTTGAGGTTCTCCACAACAAGTTGTGGGTGGTTTTATCTCTCTCAAACCACCAAATCTGCTATCTGGATACATATTGTGCAACGGGTCTACCCACATAATATAAAAAATATTATCCACAAACACGCCATGTATTCCACCTTTTGTTTTAGAAATTCTTATCTGATAAAAGTCTTTTAGACTTACATTGCGAGGAAGTTCACAAGGTGGATTCGCATTACTATGATTATGCACTCTATATGTTCCAAGTTCTCCTTGTAGTAACCTTATTTTTGGAACAGTTGAAACATTTATCAACATCTTAAATAAATCTGATGACCAATTTGGACATGTCATATCAAGATTAAAATATTTATTAAATTCTAAAGCTTCAAAAGAAAAAACTATTCCTGGACTTTTAGGAATACTTTCTTTTGGTATTCTGTCTATACTTTTCTTTTGTTGAGTAGGTATCATTTTTCAAGCTTCTTTCTATAAAAATTTTGCATGTCTATTTCACTAATTATACTATTTGAATTCTCCCAAGGATTTAAGCCTTTTCTCGCATTAAGCCAAGGTTCCTCACAATGATTTAAACGCTCTAAATCATCTCCTGTTAAATGACCATACGCTTGAAAAACTTCTTGAGCAAAGCTTATAAACTCCTCGGGTATTAAGTTTTTGTCACCCGTATACATTGGTATTAATTCAAATCCGTAACTACGATAGACTTGATACAACAAAGGTTGAACAGCTCCATGAACCCAAGCTTCAAAAGGGTCTTCGATTATATTATCGCTATATATAGCTAGATACCATGCTTTTGCATAATAACACAACTTTTGAAGCTTTTTATGTGTCATTGATTCAATGCTAAGAAATGCATTGGCTAATGTCAATACATTTGCATTTTCCGATAAAACTTCATTGTTGTCAGTGACAACATTTTCAGTAATTTTGAAAGTTTCCCATATGTTATTCATTTGAATTCACTCCTAATACAGTAGAATCATCGAATGTTTCAGACATTAATTTGGCAACAAATTCTCTGCTTAAAGAATTTAAATAAATATCAAAAATCTTATCATTTAATTTACTAAACTCTGACTGAGTCAAAATCGTTTTTTCAATATCTTCTTTGTTGTCTGAATAGATATCGATATCCACTTCTACTTTATGTAAGATATCATCATTTGCTTTGCCTTGCTGTGTAGAGCATATTAAATTCATTTTAAATCGATTGTCCAATAAAAATGATTCTTTCTTGTTATAAGAAAGCGAGCAAGCATTTTCAGGCGTTTCATAAAACGCAAACATCTTTTCAGAAAAATATGTATTAATCTTAGCAATATCATTAATTAAACAAGTATTTATTTTCCTTATTCCCAATCTTTTATACAAAATTCCATTACAACCTGCTTTTATTACATTTAATCCATCTATAAACATACTTGAATAATTTATGAACGGAATATATTTTTCGGAATTTATCGTTATTACAAAATACGAATTACTGAAATCCATCTTAATACCAAGCGTATCGTTTATAAAAGAAAAATATTGTTTTGTTGATATTGCCTTAGCAGTTAATTCATCGGCAGGAACAGTTTGTGGGACATTTATGTTATAATTTCGAGAAACACCCTCATTAAAACGCAAAAAACCTTTTTCTTTTAATAGTTGCTTTAATTTAGGCAATATCTCGTTAACTTCTTCATCTGTTAAAATTTGGAAATCTAACCTAATGATAATATTTCTTAAAAAGTTATGACGTAAACTATCACGTGTAACCATTTATTTTCTCCTTACTTAATTATATATTTTTATTTTTTCATTGTCAAATTAATTATTTTTAGCATGCAAAGTAATTAACTTTCTATTTTGTAGTACTTATACAAATCTTCCAAGGCAACTTTTAATCCATGTTGCTCTAACAAAGCTTTTCTCTGTCCATATAAAATATTTACCATGTGCTTGCGTTCTGTATCTACAGCTAAATGTATTTTCCTATGGCAATTCGGACACAGAGCCACATAGTTTTCTATAATTTCTATCGGTGCATCAAAGTCATTTGCAAATTCACGTGGAATTAAATGGTGTATTTCTAGATAGTTTTTATTGTTTTCTTTTGCTGTAAAATACTTGCACATTTCACACTCATCTAATGTGCATTTATAATTTGCATTTAACTTTGCCAATTTCTTCAATGAAGCACTAACACTATCAACAGCTACTGCCCCCTCAATGTCCGTTGTATCACTAGCCCCCAACTCTTTAATTTCCTCTGGTGTTAAATCTTTTTCTACTTGCAACGGAGATAAAGGAAGATTATGGACTTTACAGAATATAACTTGTAAAACACTCCTGTTTTTATCCGTGTCATAAATAAACGTTCTTAACCTTGCTTCATCAACAATAAATAATTCTTTATATGCTTTTATAACAACAGAAACAAATTCATCAAATCCTTTACACTCTGCATTTATTATTTTCTTCGTTACAAACAAAATCCAAGCATTATCTATAACAGTATTCTTTACATAGTTTCCACCTGGTTTAAACTTATAACTTAAAACACATTCATTGCTCTTAGTATTATAATCACCATCATCATATTTTTGTTTTACATAATTTTGCAACTCAACTTTTTCTTGAACAGTTGCATCATGATAATCTTTTAAAAAATTAATACCATCAAGAGAGCAGAAGAAACTATCTATATACAAATAATCGTGTAAAAACATTTCTGATTTCTTTTTTGTTTTTACAGCATCAACAACAAAGTTCTTTTGGAACAATAACACCTCGTCATCAGAATAACCAGCCTCATTACACAATGCAAAAAATTCCTTTGTCCTTTCTATGATATAATTTGGTGTATCTGTAAAATAACCTGCCAAAATCAAAATTAAACAAATTAAGTTTTTTTCTTCGTATGAAAGCTCTTCGTTTTCTATTAGCTTCTTAAAAACAATACCTCTACTTGTCTTTACATAGGCATCATCTACAACTCTGAAAAACTCTGATTTTCTCATATTTACAACATGCTGTTTTTCTACTTCTTGATTAGTTTCTATATTATGTACCCAAGCAGAACGTTTTTTACCCTCTACTCTTTCAAGAACTTCAAAACCATTTGCAAAGCCTTGTAATTTTTCTCCACTTTTAAGCAAAATTCCTCTATAGTTGGTGTTTATAAAACTAAAAACTTTTCCATAATTTTTAGAACTCGTTGAATAGTATTTTTCATAAAAAGAATTGTTTTTGCAAAGCTCTATGTATAAATCTAATAATTTCATTTGTTTACCTCACACGTAAATATAAACTCTTTGTGCCCCTCTAAATTTGATTTTCCTGCATTAAAATACTTGTAATCAATTTCCTTAACAGACACTTTTCCTTTTTTATTTAATGTAGTTAGTATTTGTTCAATAGTTATGGTGTTAACCGAAGAAATACTTCCTGCCTTATAAGTATTATTGTAAGAAACCACTATAAGTTTACAATCTAACTTTTCTATTAAATCTTTGAACAACTCAGGAGCTTTTGACCTACAATAATCACTTTTCAAGAAATTTCTCTTAAACTTCATTGAGTTTCCTTCAAATTCTGTCGGTTTATTCCACCTAGCCAAATTTTCTAATACGTGATAGAAATTTACATATTGTCTAGCATTGTATGGGGGGTCTATATATACAATATCTGCATTTATTTTACTTGCCAAAATATTTGCATCTTCATTATAAATCTCTGCAGGTTTTAAATTTTCTATATCTAACATAGAAAGTTTTACCCCCATGGTCTTTGGTTCTTTTGCCAAAAACGATTCATAGTGGCCCACCGTATTTGCTATTCTATCAGTAGAATATAATAGCGATGCTATCAAATAATAGTACTCTCTGCTTGTATAGTTATCTTTGTTTTCTTCAATATAGTCCCTAATATATCCAATTAAGCAGGCATCTTTATGTGAAAAATATTTTCCACCATATACATTAGAAAAATAATTACTCTCTAATTCCAATTCTGAAAATTTATTTATCTTTTCAATTTCCTTACTTATAAAACCTTGGCGAATTTCACCATCTCCCAACCAAGCATTATAAGCAATAACATTTGAATATAGTGAATCATTCAATATAACACTAAAGCCTTTTTCTGCAAACTTATAACCAACAACACCTGTTCCTGCAAAAATATCTGCAAATTTATTAGTTGAATCATAACCCAAGGAAACAATGGAATCGTAAATTTCATTTAATAATTTAGTTTTACAGCCTATATAACGCCTATTATTTATCTTCATCATATTTCCTATTTACTATTAATACTTCTTTTTCTTTTGCATCTCTAGTTATTTTATTATAACTTGCACTCTTATAATTATAATCTATATCATGAACCATAATTTCTTGTTGTTTTTTATAACACCAATACGATAAGGGCTCGTTTACTTTTCCAACCTTGCACATAACATTTGATAATGCGAAATTCTTTTTTTGCTTTAGTAGTTCATCCAGAAAATCCATCAACAAATATTCTGTTTTATTATCCCATGAAGTATTGTAAACAGCATCTCCAACCAAATATGGTGGGTCCATATAAACGAAATCTGCCTTTTCTATGATAGAGGATAATTTAGGATTGTTAAAATCCATACACACAAACTCTGCATTAATCTCATTGACCCTGTTTATATATGCCTTTATTTTATTTACATTCATTTTATTTAAGTCAGTTTTACCAATCGGCAAATTAAATTCTCCATTTGAATTGAAACGTATATCATTATTAAAAGCATACACCATTAAAAGATATAACAAAGTGTTAGCTTCATCTGTGGTTTTATCTGCTAGTGAATTATAATCACCACGCAATTTATAAAAGCCATCTTTGTTGTAGTCTTTCAGTCCATTGTTGTCTGTTTTATCAGAGCACAAATTTCTATATTTACTATAGCCATATTTATAAGAATACGATAGTGCATATTTTTCAATTAGAATTTCTAACTCACATAAAAAAGTTTCAAATTTTTGCCTAGCTAAAAACACCAACAAATTGATAACCTTTGGATTGTTATCAATAAAAATTATTTTCTTAGCATTTACATTTAACCCAACTGTCGCACCACCACAAAACAAATCCACCATACAATCTATTTCACTTGGGAAATATTGTTGTATTTGTGATAGAATTCTGTATTTATTCCCTGTGTAATTCAAGGGAGATTTTATTAATTTTACTATACCCATTTTTCTTTTCCTATAATTATAATTTCATAAATTAATGACAACGTGTTGTCATATTAAAAACTTTTATTAAGTCTAATCTTTTCATATAAAGATTGATTGCTTAACAAAATATCACAAATATCGGGTGGTGGAACCTTTCTAATCTGCCCATATAATTTGTCTAGCTTTTCACGTTCTTCTTTCTTCGGTCGCAACACATTTATTATTTTGCTATATATTTCTGCCGTTGGAAAATTTACACCATTTTCAATGTAAGACAAGTTAGATGCAGGTAAATCAATGGCTTCTGCGAGTTTTCTTAAAGAAAAATCTTCTCTTTCACGCAACTTAGAAATTAATTTTCCAAAAGCAATTTTTTCTTTGCTTTGTTTCGTAAAATTCTTTTTTGCCATAATTACCTCCTTCTATTTTTGTTATATGTTCTATAACACAGAACAATTATATCATTTTATTTAGTTTATGTCAATATTATATGACATGATTTTTTATAATTTGGCACTAGGACGTGTGCTTGTCTTGATACAAGTCGGTGTCGCTTCGCTCCACCGAGACAAGCACACGCCCAAACTCAAACTTTATCTCTCGAAAAAGGCAAACTAAAAGAATATAAAAATAACGAGCAACTAAAATTAAAGCAGACAAAAAATGAAAGCCGAGTGGGAGGCGAAGTTGCGCACTGAACCGTTGGCGCAATCTTTCGCCATAACCCACCTCGGCATTTTTCATTGTTTTTTGCCTCTGCTTTTAATTGTTTTTACGTTTCCTCGAAACAATATTTTAATTAGGACACTAGGTGTCCTATTTTTATTTTAAAAACTTTTTTAAACTAGCAAAATTTTTTCACCTTTAAGATATAAAATTTTTTTGCAAAAATTATTTCCAATGTGCAATCACCTTTCATATTTAAGTTGTATCTTATTACAAAAATTTTAGTCCAAATTTCAGAAACACAAAAGACTCAAAAAAAGGCAAATGAGAGTTAGACGTGTGCTTGTATATATACAAGTGGAGGTCAATTTTGTAGTTTTTTATAAGTCATTAAAAGTGATTATATTTTCTTAAAAGTTTTTGCATTTTTTTGCAACTTTTTAAAATTTATTGAATAACGCTTAAAGCAATTTTTATGCAATAATTAAAGCAATAAAAATAGTCAAATGACTGTTGCACGTGTGCTTGTCTTGATACAAGTGAAACATAAATTTTAAGTCTAATATTTTTAGATAAATTAGTCTTTCTAGGTATTAATGTTTTTGCCATAACATTAATTCTTCTTTTGATAAAAAACAAAAATAAATTTCATAGTTGAGAGCGTAAAACGCAAAAATAGCAAGCCGAGATTTTCGCATAGAAACAGTGGTTGTATTTTCAGGGCGTGATACTATTACCCGATTAATTCGGGCTTTTAGTGTTACGCCTTTTTCTATGCGATAAAGGAGGTAAAAATGAAAAAGAATCAACATTTAGATTTGGTAGCGTTTGGAAAGCCTAGTTTATCCGACTTAAACGAAAGCCAACAAAAGCACTTTTATATCACTTTGCTAACACGTATTCAAGAACTTAAAAAGGCGAAATAAATTTATCTTTCGCCTTTTGGGGAGCTTAAACGAAACGGCTCTTTTTAACAAGGGTAAAATGCATTGCTTCTAGCAACCCTTGTGAAAAAGGTTATGTATATAAAAATAAAAATTTCATAAGCCGTTCCGTTTTGGTCGCTCCTGTCGAAAGACAAATTAAAAAAATAATTAAAATTAAAGGAGATTAAAAAAATGAAAAAATTAAAAACAGCTGTAATTTATGCTAGATATTCTAGCGACAACCAAACCGAGCAAAGTATTGAAGGTCAACTTCACGTTTGCCAAGACTATGCAAAATCAAACGATATACTTATCCTTGATACGTATATCGATAGGGCTATGACAGGAACTAACGATAATCGACCTGCTTTTCAAAAAATGATTGCAGATAGTAAAAAGCAAGAGTGGGATTATGTTTTAGTTTACAAATTCGATAGGTTTTCAAGAAACAAGTTTGAAACATTAAAGCACAAAGCAACGTTAAAAGAAAATGGCGTTCAACTAGTATCTGCCACCGAGTATTTACCTGATACACCTGAAAGAATTATTATGGAATCTATTTTCGAGGGTTATGCAGAATATTATTCGGCAGAATTATCACAAAAGGTTAAACGTGGTATGCGAGAAACTAGAAATAAAGGCAATTTTCAAGGTGGTTATTTACTCTATGGCTATAAATTGGAAAACAAGAAAATAGTTATAGATGAAGAACAAGCCGAGATTATACGCTTTATTTACGAACAATATTCGGTAGGCGTTTACGTTAAAGATATTATGCAAAATCTTAATAATAGAGGCATACTTAACAAAGGAAAGCCGTTTGCAAGAAATACTATTTACAACATTCTTAAAAACGAAAAGTATTCAGGTATTTATCGATTCAAAGATGAAGTCTATGAAAATATGTTCCCACAAATTGTTCCGAATTCTACTTACGAAATAGTGAGAAAAAAGATTGAAAGTAATAAATACGGAAAGCAAAGCACCGAAACAGTTTACCTATTACGCAACAAACTAAAATGTGGCTATTGTGGTAGCTCAATTACTGCAGAGGGTGGAACGAGTAGAACAGGTGTTAAAAAACGTTATTACAAGTGTATGGGAAGAAAACTTGGTAATGGTTGCCAAAAATCTATGCAACGAAAAGAATCTTTAGAAGAATTTGTTGTAAACGCTACCCTCTCTTATTTATCCAATAAAAGCAATGTAGATGAAATGATAAAAATTCTATTAAAACACCAAGACATTATGGCTAAAGAAAATTTATCACTCAATATGCTTGAAAAAGAAAAACGCCAATGCGAAAATTCGTTAGATAATATTATGAAAGCCATTGAGCAAGGCATCATAAACAACACAACAAGTAAACGAATGCGAGAACTTGAAAGCAAAATAGAAGATTTAGAGAAAAAGTTATTACTAGAAAAAAGCAAAATATCCGTTAAATTAACCGAAAACGATATTAGAGAGTTCTTTGTTGAAGCGTTAAAACTTGAACCAAAACTTTTAATAAATTATCTAGTAAAGGAAATAAAACTCTATGATGATAAAATAGAAATTTATTTCAATAGCCCTATAACAAAAGGTCCTGACAAAAGTCAGGGCTTTTTACTTTTTAAAGAATTTAGAAAAATGGCATTTAAGTATAGAAATAATTGCGATACAAAATATAGCAAAATTGAAACAGAAATTTACATATAACAATAGTGGCATTTATTCCACGTTCCTCTTGACAAGAGCCTCTTGGGAGTGTGTTTGATAAGGCTTAAAAGAGCCAACAACAAACGCCCCGAGGGGCTTTTTTATTGCCTTTTGGCAAACTAGCCTAACACTCTCCCTTCTCTTGTAAAGAGGCTTTCGACGGCATAAAAGCCACTTTAAGCCCGATTTTAATTTTTTAATATAAATCCTTAAGCCATTATTTTGCGTGTTTTAGACAAAAAGGAAAAGCCCTTAAATTAAGGACTTTGATAGAAAAATAACCTAACCCGATTATGAGGTTCGGATTAGGTTACGAGTGGTTGCGGGAGTGGGATTTGAACCTCACGACCTTCGGGTTATGAGGCAAAGAAAACATCAAGAAAACACTAACGATTTTAACAATTCTCCCCAATTACTTCCCATTGAAAAGCGTAGGGTCCGGCGCTAAACCGCTCGTTCCCCCTACGCTTATTTTTTTCACAATAAGGCTAATAAGGGTGGTGTAAATTTTGCCCTCGAGCCAAGAGAATATATGCCCAAACACTTTAAAACTCAAAAATTTCTTTGTAATTAAAGGCTAATAATACTTTTTTATAAAAAAGTATCAAAAAATTTTCCTAAACTAACAAAATAAACTTGATTTTGCAACAAAAAAACCATATAATAATATTAGAATTCAGTTCAGCCCTTAAACAAGGCAGTATAATGTGGTAACACAGCACGGAACTGAATTTTTATTTTTTAAATTTTTTATTATACTTTCTAATTTTACTCTTTTCTTGTTTGGAAAATCTAAAGTTAGAAAGTTTTTCTTTTCCAAATTGTTTTTCACTTTGCCAAAATGGTGGAGACAATTTGCTTTGTCTTTTATCCTTACTTAACAAATTAGGATTCTTTGCTAACTTTAAAGTATCTTTACCATCAATATCATCCGCATGTGTAATCGTATTAGCCTTACATTTATGACCATGTTTAACTGAAATATATGCAGGATGATTTTCACCTTTTGAGTTTTTATGTAATGGATTCAAATCCATTCTAAACTCACTTTTTCTTAAATATTTTTTACTCATATTAATCTCCAATCAAATTATTAATCTTCATCTTTTAAATCAAAGTTATTATCTAAATCACGAATAAAGTAACTGTTCTGCAATCTTAATTCATCTAATGTTGCACGTTCACTTGAATACTCCGGATAATCGATTAAACCTTTAGCCTTCTTTAATGAAGCCTTACGGTAAAAATCTGAGTGACTATCAGTTGAATAACGTTTAGCATAATCTTTTTTATACATAACGTAATAATCCTTAAACGATACAGATTCATCCATCTTACCGGTAGTTATGCTTAAAGTCATAATATCGTACCCAAAACGATTATAGGTCCTATCGTAAAAATTAAAAAATGGAATTAACATTTTTTTCAAAAGATACATCCACAACGTATTATTACCGTGCCAGAACCTGTATTCTTCATGTGTAGAAACAAAGCGTGGAAACGTGAGCCCATACAAAATTTCTTCAAAGAAAAATAACGGCATTGCTAAACGTTTATCATCAACTTTAGAAACGGTTAAAATTTCACCACAAACTTCTCGAAGGTCCGCATCGACTTTCATTTCACGCTGAAGGTCAAAGAAAAACTTTGCATACGGCTTAAAATCAATAGTCGATGGATGTCGGCCCATTTTTAATGAATAGTTAAAAAGATCGTTCTTTTGATTAGCCATTTCAACAAATTTTTTCAATTCGTTTGTATCAATCGAATTTCCACGTTCCTTATCCAATTCGGTTATAACAATTACACCAAACTCGAAAGTATCAGCAAACTCGTTTTTAGATACAACTTTTTTACCCTTACGGAGCACGTCGAAATCTAAAATTTTTGTATAATACGTATTATCAAGGTCCGTAGAACGTTTGAAAAAATCAAAATCCCAAATAGGGAAATTACCAATAGATTCAAGTTTATTATCTTCTCTGATGGCGTAATTTGAAACACCGAAAGAACACGTTAAAACGTAAACATAGTATGCTTTAGCATATGTATCTAAAACTTCGAATAAACTTTCTTTATACATACCATTGTCATAAAACAGACCATATTCATGCCAATAATATCCAAACAAAATGTTTCGAGTATCTTTATACTTAAAATCTTCTCTATTAATCGACTTTAAAAATTCTTGTTCTAAATCACGAACAAATATCTCAATTGTTGCAAGTCCATAGACCTCATGCTTTTCAATTAATTCGTTTAGTTTTTGCTCAAAACGAATAAACGGGAAATTAGGGAACTTAAACTCCGCCTTAAACAAACTCTCTTTTGCCGTTTCCTTAAAAACGGTAGTAGCAGTTAAAGTCATCGACGTCATTAATTTTGTCTTGCCTGCATTCATCGGCGAAGAAAATAACGTACACGTGCTTAAAGACTTAACAAATCCACAGTTTTTGGCTTGCATGTGATTAAGTTTCTTATATCCCCTTTTGGCCCTATACTTTACCATAAGAACAAAAACTACAATTACCCAAACATACCAGGGCAAAGCGCTAAACATTAAAATAACGTCAAGCAACAACTTGTATAGTTGGACAAAGACAGTACTGAAATCGGCGCTAGAACAAAAGTAAAAAAGATAGGCAAATACTTCACCCAAAATAGTAAAAATATTAAGATTAAAGAGCCAAACAACCAAAAATAACGTACTATATTTTATCTTCCGATCAGCCGTAAAAAACGCCCAAAATTCTTTACTCTTAAACTTGATTTTACAAAGAACTTTTTTTTCAAAAACTTTATATTTTTTTAACGACTTTGTATCCTGACCATAATCGTTATTTTGTTTTCTTATAGCATTTTGCATAAGTGATTTTAAGAAAAGCAAAAATATTACTACAAACTGAATGACAAGAAACAAAACATAAAGAACATCTGAAAACTTAAGCCAAAAATTATTAAAATTTGCTTTGGTCCAAAGGGCACGCCACCAAAGAACAAACCAAACCTTAAATTCTTCTAAGGTCAATGGAAATGAAAAATCTAAAGGAATTATAGAAATACTATTAACCGTTACCGGCTTTTTGTCTGCCCCGGTTAAATTTTGAAAATAATACCTAAAAGAAGTAAATATATCAACAGCCGTTTCTTTAATTCTTGTGAAAACATAAGAATATAAAAAAAATGAACATAGCAATGAAGCGATGACTATTGCCATCGCTATAACATGCATTTTATTAAATTTTGACTTTGTTCTTCCCATAAATCTAATTAAACCTTTACTTGACTACAAGTATAAAACATATAACTTAAAAGAACAGCGCCTATACAAAGGCCCACAACTATTAAAATAGAACGTACAAATTTATTTTTCAAAACCATCACCTTCGTTTCTTCTTATAGCGCTTATTATTACTACCATCCGAGAATATCCATTTTATTAAATAATAGGGTGAAAGAATTATATAACCTATTCCTTTTAAAACAGGAGTCAATAAACCCATTTTGCTAAGCAACAATAAACAAATAACGACAAGAATTATAATAAAAATCATTTTAATATAATCAATTGCTTTATCTAAATCTCCACCGCCAACGTCAACAGGGCCACTAGCGTTCGGCACGTGATCCATAGGACTTACGGCAACAGGAATAAACGTTTCAATATCATCTGCTTTAAAAGAAACATCAATTACGTCAAAATCTAACGATACAGACATTTGAAAAAAATAATTTGCTTTATCAATTGTAGCCTCGAAACTACCAAAAAAATTTTTATAATGTCTTTTTGCTTGAATTGCAGAATACGGCGCCACACGATATCTAAAAAGATATAAAGTCTCATCATTTTCTTGAGCCTCATCAAAAGCAGACTTAAAATCTAAATAATCGTTTTCAGAAATTTTCAAATTATCACAAATTTCAAAAACTTCCTTTCCTAAAAAATCTGAAGCATCAACTTCTTGAATCGCTTTAATATTATCAAACTTTACAGAAGTGTTTACAGAAGTGTAACCACCAAACCAACGTTGTAAAAAATTCTGACTTAGTTCTATATTTGTCAACTCAAGATTTTTGTCAGCAAAAATCCGGAACTCACTTTTTTCATCTGCTACATAAGTAAAAATATCCTTGCTATATCTATCTAATATTAACTCATCACTATAATCATCACGATTAGAAGTAGATAACATAAAATCATAAATTTCAGAAGAAGAAAGAGAAAAATAATTTATATTTTCTTCAGTTAAATTAGCCTTAAACAATAAATACAAAGGATTACAAGAAGGAATAGTTGAACTTCCTGGCCAAGCCTCACTATTATATGTATAACCGGAATATTGAAGTCTCCATAATCCTTCTTCATTTAAACCCCACGTCTTTTCAAACGCAAGAAAAGCATGATCAGATGGATGAGAATCAGCAGTTAAATTTTCTCCAAGAAACGGATAAAGGTCTCTAAATGCCTCTTCAGAGCCTGTTACAAGTGCAGGCTTTAAGGTTGCATCTAAATACTCGCCAGACATAGAATAAATCGCACCATACTTTCTTATAAGTTCATTAGGAACAGAAAAATAGGCAGTATAAATCATATCATGAGTATAAGAATTAGTTCCGTTAGCACCGGATAAACTATAAGACGTTAAACCAACTTTTGGACTAATAACTTGAAGACCGTTTGTGATGCAAGTTAACGTACTTCCATTTTTAGACGTATCGTCTAAACCTTGTCCAAACCCAGCATACGTATAAACGTTCCCTGCTGGGAAAGACGTTGCTAGATAATCACCGGCTTTTAAAAGTTCAACTTCACCAATTGAATATACTCTCTTAGAAGAACTTGATAAGTTCTCTCTAATAGCGTTTATCTCTGAAGAAGTTAAATCTATCCTAAATTTCAAAAAAAGGTCCTTTATATCAGCATTCAACGAACGACTTACATATTTTAATTTATAAGACTTGAAAGTAGAACTATTTGCTGAATCAATGCTTAAGGTTATCTCATTAAGCCTTGAAGTATATTGAAAAGACAAACCTTGCGGATTATATAAATAAATATATAAGCCAAATATCGACTGATATTTAGCATCATTAGAATAACCATATTCTACAAATGTTAAAACTTCTAATTCTTTATTTTTATCAAAAGGATAATTAGAAACATCAAACTCTCTGCCATCGATATTCAAACCTTCAAGGTCATCCATGACGTAAGAAGTATCAACGCCTTCTTTAACGTCAGCAAAAGCAACGCTTGTAAGCCCGGAAAAGAAAGTTCCCAGGCTAACAATAGTTGCAATTACAAAGGAAAAAATTATAATGAAAAAACTTTTCACACGTGTATTATACATAAATAAAATCCTCTAAAAAAGTAATAAAATCAGGTTCTATAGTTTTAACTTCAGTTTGTGTTTCTTCTTTTGGCCCAGTAGAACCTTCTTGCTTAATATCACTGCCTAAAGAAACAGTTAAGCCAATTAAAAAAATTAAAACAAAAAAGCTTATAACTTTTTTCAAAACTATACCTCAACACTTTCGGGTGCTTCAATACTCTCTACTGCCGGAAATATAACGATTTTAATTTCTTCAGAAATACCAGTAAATCTGTCCATTATGGTTAAAATAAAATAAAAATTCGTCATAGCTTCTTCGTTTGCTTTCGCCATATCGACACCATCATCAGTAACGTTGCCCGAAATCAAATCGTTACCCGAACCGAATACTACAACATTTTTATAAGTATCACGAGTATCTGCAGAAGAAACCAATGGATGTAAATCATTACAAAAATAAGGTGTTAACGGATTTGACAACATGTCATCGATGGAATACCTTAAAAACATATTAAACACCTCATTTGTATCACCCATAGGATATGAAGGATAAGGTATGCCAAACATCATACTAAATAATTCATCTTCAGTTACGTATCTAACATTACTAAAACCACCACCATTGCCTCCAAAGACCTGAAAATCTCCTATATATAATCCAGTAGAAGCACGAACAGAGTAATTAAATTCCATTGGAGCACCTACTTCTCCGCCAAAAATGGAATGTGAATTTAAGTCAATATAATAGATAAAATCCCTACTAGAATATAAGCGATAATACTCCCCGAAAATATAAGACTCTTCCTGCTCAACAAGACCAGGATCTGCAGTTATAGACACTTCAAAACTCGACAAAAAACCGACATAGCGTAATTCACAAGTAGCAAATTTTTCTGGGAACAAAACAGACTCAACTTTAAGAACTATAACATCATCACCAAAAGATTTATAAACTCGTAAATATGCAGTATGGTTTTCAGGCGAAGCGTGAACAATCTCAACATACTCACTAACGTCTTCCGTTTTCGTCTCATCCGACCATGCTACAGAAAGACTTATACGAGGGTCCGCTTTACTCGGTCTAACTTCAACGTTAATTTCTTTCTCAATATATATCTTATCTCCAGTTTCAACCGTTCGAGTTGCGCCAAACGTCACTCCCACTGACGACGCCGACGGAATTGGTCGCTCTAAAACCGAATCATTTACTGTTGCACCGCTTTTATTATCGCTTAAATCATTACAGCCAACAAAGAAAACAGACGTGCAGATTAAAAGCCCTGCGAAAATTAAAGAAACAATCTTTTTCATCTTAATTACCTGCCATATCTCTTTTTGTTTTTATTCAAAATAAATAAACAAAAACAAGCAATAGAACCAACAAAAGCAATAGGCAAAATTAAAGACAACAAAGAATGTCCATTATTAATATCACCTTCGATACGGCCACTTGCTATTGCTTCATCTTTATCCATAAGCATTTTAATTTTTACACCATAATCGACATCACCGTATGATCTATTAATATCAATTTTTGAAACCTTTGTTTTTGTTAAATCCCAATCAAAAATCACCATATCATAACTTACACTTAAAACTTCGGGTATGTAATATTCAGTTATCCACCAATAAGGCATCCCTTCAGAATCAGTAACGTATTCGCCTTCCCAAATACAAGTAAGTTGCTCAGATAATCCGGGAAGAGCTGTATCATCAGGAGTTTTAACAGTCAAAGGATCTCGTTGCATTTGACCTATAGAATAACCATTTTCAAAAGTTATAGAAATATTAGGAATATAAGCAATAGCAGATTCAAATCTTAAATGCTTACCACCAACAATATCGCCTGGCTGCAAATCTACCCAAACATATTCTTCTTCATCAGCATAAGCCGGTTGAGATATTGTAAAAAAACAACCAAAGGCTACAATTAAAGCAATAAAAGTTGATAAAAAAATTGTAATTAAACTTTTCTTTTTTAATGTCATAATATCACCTAAAAAAATATGGGCAGAACAACCGCCCTGCCCATACGCCTATTTACTTATTTACAGTAACAGTCAATTGCTTTGCATAACCGGACTTTTCAAAAATTGAAACTTCACCGTTATCATCTTCTAAAGGAGTAATTTGAATTCTTATGTATGCAGCCCCTTCAGGAAGTTGAACATCTCCGTCAACACCGTCTACAACGAAAAGAAATTCTTGGTCCTCATTATAACAGAACACTTTATATTCAATCTTTGCATCATCTTTAAGATCAAATACAAGACCATCTACTTTAATAAAGTCTTCTGTAATAATAGAAGCCTTAGATTCAATCATCTTACCGCTTTCATCAAAAGCGCCGATAGAATATTCGGTCCAAGAAATTTCACGCGTCTTAATACCTTTATCGACATTAACCATTGTGAATATTAAACCTACAGATAAAATTGCAATTAAACCAAAAGCAATTGCCATTAAAAATTTTGTTTTTCTTTTACTCATAACAGAGCCCTCCATTTATATTTTTAATTTAAAAAAGTAACTATCCTACAAAATAAAACCTTTAGGGAAACGTATCTTTTTCCATATTACCCTCCGTCAAAACTTCTTTTTAAATTCTTCCAATATCTCTTTAGAATCTTCCGTCAGTCTATCTTCCGGACTAAACAAGAAGCGCCTATAAGATTCAAAAGTTACATATTTATCCTCTTTCTTCCCAATATTCTCAACAATCTCTTTAGATGTTTCTAAAATGTTTTCCGCCGGGTCCTCTTGTTCTATATCATAAAACAAATCACGGACCTCAACGTCAAGTTCTGCTATCTCAATCTCATCTATCTCAAAATTATAACCCCTTGCTTCTCCGTAACCTTCAACAATACGTCGACCTTTTAACGTTTGCCGATAAACCTTAAACTGCTCATAATCTAAACAATTCTCTGTAGACAAATCCTCTTTGAAAGGATACTTAAAAACTTCCTTAAAGTTTTGTTTTGTCGCCTTATTTAAAACAACAGAGTATCCTTCCTGCTCTTCCAACTCTTCAACGTTACATTCTGTAACAGCAATCGAGTTAAACAATAAAAACCAAATTTTTTGAAACAATATCTCTTCAACTGAAAATTTAATTATTTCATTATCGCTATTTGAAAATGAAAATTTATTAATAATCACTTTATTCAAAACAATGTCTTTCCCAAAAGAAAATAAAACGTGCAAATGCGGATGATAAAGACCAGTTTTTTTATTAAATGAAACTTCTAAACTCTTTACTGCAGAAGAATAACTGAGAACACTAAAATCAATACCGGAAACTTTCTTTGTTCCATTTAAATATTTGATAAACATAGAAAAGCACTTATAAATCTTGTCTACTGTTTTATCTAAATCTCGACCAGAACAGTTTGGAACAGTAAACGTTCCGTGATAAACGGTACCAACCTTTAAGTGTTCCTCAAAGAGCGGAGTAAACCGATGCGCTCGACTTTGAGCCAGGGCAGATTGACAATTTACACAAAACTTATCACGGCATAAAGAAGTTTTTTTAAGTTCTTTAACCTTTAAGTTTTTATGAAAAGCAACTTCCCACTCTTTTGAACAAGAACGAAGTCTCCCAGCATTACCAAGTAAATTCTCTGGAGAATACTTGTCCATTTTTTCTTCATCAAATAAACGCTCATAATAATTTGAAATAGTTTCATTAAATTTTAAACGATTATCTAAACTTTCAAAAGACGACGTCGAGAGAGAATATTGTTCTAATTGTTCTTTCCTTTTTTCGTCCATAATTCAACCCTTTTTTTATTAATTTAGAAAATTCTTGAAAATCCTATTTTACGGGACTAGAAGTTTCTAATATATCAAGGTATCTCAAAATCCGCCGTTGCGGATTTTTTCGATACAAATTTTAATCTGTAGGCGCCGGTTATCCCGGCACCATAGGAAGAATATCCAAACGACGTCAACCGCCGAGAGGAACGTCATTAACTTCCTCCTGGTCCTTTAACCAGGGAAAGTATATCGGCAACGTCTCATCCGGTAAGTTTTTATACCAACGTTTATACCGAACATGATAGTAATGAAAGTTGCCTTTACTATCTACTAAAACGGGAACGTCTTTTTCCTTAAAATCAAAACTTGCAATCAAATCTATCTTTGCTAAGTTCAAGGAAGAATAATTACCACTTGTAATCTCTACAGCACAATACTCTTTATCAACGTGCATTAACACGCAAAAGGTAAACGGTCTAAACGTTCTGTGAATCATTAAGACACCCCGAACACAGAAAAGGAATAATCAGTCCCTGGATGAAGAGGCGCATCAGCAAAAATCTCATCCAAAACTGCAGACCAACTTAAAACCGTTTTCCACAAAATATCGTTTCTATAAATCTGAAAGTAAACTTGGTTGTTCGGTCTCAGTATTCTCACGGTCAAAATACCCCTTTAACGCCAAATACTCGAATAGCCTAGTGCCAAAGGCTTGGCCACCAACCTTTTCTCCGCCTATATACAAAAGAACGTTGTTTGACTCGAAGTAATATTTACAATACTTCTTAAAGTCTTCTTTCTTCTTTCCGTAATTCTCGAAAACGTATTTACTTACAGGCTTCTTTGGTTGTTCTTTAAGGGCCTCTACAGGCTCTTCTTTAGGGGCCTTTTGCTTTTTCTTTAGCTTTCGAATTTGTGCAACCGTCATATCAGGTGTAACGTTACCTAAAAGCTCTTCAGGGAGCGACGTCATCTCCGATAACTGAGAATAATTATAATTCTCATACGTAGGATTAACTACCCCCTCATCATCGCCAAACTTTTCAGCAACGGATATAAGCGCATAAACGGTAGAATCGGACAAGCCGAAATATTCCTTACAGAACTTTTCAAAACGATTAGTAATCATACTATCACCATACGTTTGGAAAGACTTTCCGTTCCGTTTAGCAATCTCATAAAGTTTAGTTTCCCTTATGTGCCTTAAAAGGTAACCGGCACGAATAAAGTCGCGCCGTATATTTTTAATGGTCCCTGCAAGCAAAGAACACACTTCGCTGCAGTCGTTATTTAGTTGTTGTTGTTTTGTATAATCATTGTTCCAACCGGGATAAGCTAACATCTTCTCCCGAACTTTAACTTCATACATTATTGGTTTCCTCCAGATACTCTTCCTTTATCTTTTAGTCATCGTCGTCTTCAAGGTTGTCTACAAAGTTTATTGTGCTTTGCGCCCTTGATTTCATCAACTGAATAGTGGATGCAAGGTCCTGCACCTTTTGGCCGTTGTTCTCTTTAATAACAGCTTCAAACTTTGCTATCTCTTTTAACGTGTTGTAAACAAGCTTAAACTTTGTCTCCGACAAACGCTCTTCAAACAAATCTCTTTCTTTTCTTCTCTTTCTTCCAAACATAACATCTCCTTTTATTAACGAGGGATGGGGAGGGTTAAATTTACTCTACGCCACAATGCACGAGCAGAACCCCACCCCTCATGAATAACTAATTAAAATGGTAATTGATTTTCATCAATTTGTTCTAACTGCGGTTTTTCCGCCGGGGGCTCTATTGGACTATCTGCCGGCTTATCATACCTATCAGCACCAGGCAATTCCCTGGGTTCGCCATTACCCTTTGGAGTTAAAAACTCTACCTCTAAAGCAACGACGTCAGTTACGTAACGTTTAAAACCGTCCTTATCTTCGTAAGAACGGTTTTGCAACGAACCAACGATTGCAACCTTATTGCCTTTCTTAAGGAACTTGCCACAACTTTCTGCTCTACCGCGCCACACGGTAACGTTAAAAAAATCCGTTTCACGTTTACCGTCTTCAGCGGTATAATCTCTGTTTACAGCAACAGAGAATCTACCATAAGCCACACCACTTGCAGTTTCACCCATTTCCGGGTCATCGCACAAATTACCTACCAAAAAAATCTTATTCATTTTATTCCTCCTATTTTTCGCCTTTTGGCGTTTGTACTAACGTTACTTTTGCACCAAGACGAGTAACATAAACTGCTGCATCCATCAATAGACGTTCGCTGCAGTTCGTTTCTCTTCGATATGGACAATCAGAGCAACGTTGCTCTTTAGATGAATGACAAAGCATTGCTAACTCAATCTCTTCAGCAGTAAACTCATCTTTACCGACTCTATCAAAGTGAAAATCAAGGACGGTTGTCCCATTAGATTCTCCCTTTCCTGGAGTCTGCACCTCTGCCATTGTCTTGACGTTACTAAACGTCGATTCCATACCTTTCCTTAATCGGTCCCTTTCCGGCTTACTGCCGTGAATAATAACTGTTGCCATTTGTATATTCCTCCCTTTTTGTTTGTATCTTTATAATTTCTCACAACTAATATCTGTTACGAACAACATGCTGTGTTGTAATAAATTACTCATCCCTGCGTTTACTAATCTAAACGTAGCTAAACGTGGTTTGAGCTTTTTTCCTTTGTAATACCGTATCTCAATGTAACAACGTCCGTCAGGCAGAACAATAAAGCCCAACACGTCTTCTTTTTTTACAAACGTTGAAAAATCTTTGAATATAAGTTTTACAAAATTATCTTTTAAAAACTCTATTCTTAAATCTTTAACAACCTCTGACATGTTTTTTTCTTCCATAGATATTCCTCCCTTTTGTTTTACAAACTTTTTGTTTAATGCTTGACAAATACAATATTTTGAAATATAATACTGTCAAGGTGCGGACCTAACTAACGTTAGTTGTCGGCAACGTTCCGACCCCGCAATCAATAGGAAGCCTTATGGTTTCCTATTTTTTTTGCTCTTTGTATGTCGCAAAACTCTCGCCAAATCATGACTACCTAACTTAAATTCTTCTTTGCCCTTGGGAAAAACCTTTTCGTCTTTTAGACTTAAAGGTTTTTTTGTTATACGATTTTTAGAAAATCGTTCAAAATCTACTCCAGTTCGTTTTGACAAGCCATAACGTTGTGAATTAATTTCCACAAGGGCCTTATCCGAATTTCTTCCATTAGAATCAAATTGTTTTATAGACTTTAATTTTGCAACAGACACGTTCTTTCCATTATCACTAACTACAACGTAGTTGCGTTCAGGTTTTGTATCTTTGTCGATAAATTTTGTTTTACCACGGTAAACCTTACCTGTGTTTTTATCTTTCATCTCTAACTATTTTTTCTTTTGATTTGCTTTAAACGCTCTAGCACTATCTTTTTGTGCACTTAAATAACCTGAACGGAACGCCTTTTCCGTATCAGACAAAACGCAATAACTTTTATCCTTACCTAATTTTGCTAAACCGTCATTTGTAAATTTATATCCTGCAGACAATTCTTTAGCGAACTTGCCCCCCCCTTTCAGACGGATTCAATAAAGTTACTTTGTTACCTTTTTTGTTTGTGAAACTAAACGCCATAATTACACCTCTTTTATTTTTTTGTATTTTAGCCCATTACGGGCTTTTGTTTAGATTATAAAGCCTTTTTTGGGCTATGTCAAGTAAAATATTAAAAATTATTCTAAAATGGGCTAAAAGGTGAATTATGAGATTAAAAGAATTAAGAATAAGCAAGAACTTAACGCAAACTGAACTTGCAGAAAAAATTGGTTGCAATCAAACAGCAATCGGAAAATACGAAAGAAAAGAATTAGAACCTAATATAGAAACTTTGATTAAACTAACCAAAATTTTTTCTTGTAGTATAGATTATCTAATAGGAAACAGCGATGATTTTGGAATAGTCAATATCGAAAACAATCACACACCCAAAGAACAAAAGTTACTTAAAGTCTTCAACCTGTTAGACAATGACGAGCAAGACAAAATAATTGAAGACTGCGAATACTTTGCAAATAAACACATTAACAAAAACACCTCACAAAGGAGAGCATAATGGAAGAAAAGAAATTAGTTTGCCCTATCTGTGGAGAACCAACTTCAGTTTACATGGGAAATGCAAGGAAAGACCGACTATGCAGAAAGCATGGCCAAATGGCTAAAAACGGAGAAATTGTTCAATGCCCAGATTGTGGTAAATGGAACGAAAAAGACGTTACGTGCGATTGCAAAAAACCTAAAAAGGAAACGCCAACAGAGAACGACCTCACCTGTATAATCTGCGGAGAGCCCTCTAACGGCAAACACTTTTGCCTAAAATGTTGGAACAAATATAAAGACAAATCTATAGACCTAAGAATAACAAATTGCAACTCAATTCAAGTTTTAGATGAATACGGAAATAAAACTAAAAAAACAAAGGACGGAAGATTTGTTAGAAGTTTATCTGAAAAAATTATACTTGATTACTTCTTCGATAACTACATAAGGGTAGTTTATGAAAAAACTATTCCCTACACAAACGAAAATGGCGAAGAAAAAGAACTGCACCCAGACTTCTATCTACAAGATTATGACCTATATCTAGAATTTAACGGACTAACCGATAAACAATACTTAAAGAAAAAAGAATACGTTAGTAAAATTTACGCAGAAAAAAACTACAAAGTAGAAATTTTAGAAGCAAATGATATAAATGACATAGAAGGAACCATGGGAAAACTTTTAAGTAAATATCCAAAAAAATAGCGCCATTGCGCCATCGTGAAACTATACTTGCGGAAAACAAATAAAAAAACGGCAGTAAATTACTGTCGTTTTAAATTTGCCGTCGACTCCCGACGTCTGGAATTTGTATAATTCTCACCCTTGTCAATCCGTCTTTTAAGTGCCTCTTTTAAAAAGAAAAAGGAGGTTAACTCATGAACTTGCTCGAACTCGTTCTCATAACGTTTGAAATCATCTACTTGATAATTCAAATAAACGACCAACTTCGTTAACCACCTTCGCTAACGATTGTAGCACATAAAATCCGTATTGTCAACCTATGTTCTTACAAACTGCTCACCCACACCACGCATACGAATAGATATTTTAATTATTTTTTAACTAATTTACCACGTAAATGAGTTAGATTTGCTATTACTATTTTTGATATTTTTTATGTTAGTCTATCCTTGCCGGCAAACTTACAAGCGAGGAAGAAAATATGAAACCTGAAGAATATCGTTATATTGAAGACACTATTAGAGAACTATCTTTATTTATACGAAATGCACGTCTCGATGAAGAACGTGAGAGAAGAAAAAATGCGTTTAAGGTAGTTTATGATAAATTTGCACCGACGTGCAGCACTGAAGTTTCACAATCGAATAACAACGTTGGAAGTAATTTTGGAGAAAATTTATTTACTCAAAAGGAATTAAATAAAATGCCAAAATTAAAAGAACTTTCATACAGATACCGTCTTTCAGACGGAGTACACGAATTTAGATACCGTAGAAACGGTTTTTCAAAATCTTTTGCAAGCACAGATTTTAAGGTTGCCAAACAAAAGGCCCTAGAGTTCTGCAAAGAGTTAAACCAAAAAGAAGCAATGCTTACCGGCAAATCTATTCTCTTTAACCCTTTCGCTGAAGATTACATGCAGAACGTTAAAAAGAAGAACGTTGCTGAAAAAACTTTTTTCAACGATTACAACCGTTTCAAAAATTACATACTGCCAACCTTCGAAAGCGTTAAGATTAAAGACGTTACCACCCAGACATTACAAAAATTCTTAAACGGAGTTTTAGACAAAGGGAATCAACGAACGGCTGAAGCCTTGTATTACCTTCTAAAGACCATTTTAGACTATGCAGTCCAAACTGACGTGATACACAAGAACCCGCTCTCTGCCGTTAAAATACCGCTCCACAAAAGGACCATTGGGAAAGCGCTACCATTGAACGTCGAAAAGAAATTTGTTAGTGACGTTATCGGGAATAAATACGAGTTGACTTTTATCGTAATGCTTTACACCGGGGCCCGTCCTTGCGAACTGGAATCTATTTGTTTTAATAAGCCTGGTTTTGTTACGTTTAGAAATAGAAAACAAAAAAAAGGTGCTATTATTTACAAAGATATTCCAATAACGCCAATGCTTGAGCCTTACGTTGAACGCATACGTAAAAGCCTACCTCTACCTAAAAGCACCGAACTAACAAAAATCTTTAAGTCAATCGTTCCTGGATACCGCATGTATGACCTACGCCACACTTTTGCTACACGTTGTCAAACGTGCGGTGTATCACAATCAGTTGTATCCGGGTGGATGGGTCACAAATCAAGCAGTATCACAGACAACACTTACACTCATCTCCCCGAAGAATACATGCTAAAAGAGGCAAAAAAGGTAGTATACTAAATACTTTTTACTGCCCAATTACTCCCCAAAACATTAAAATTTTGGGAAGTGCGGTGGGCAAGGCACCCTTTTTTTAGACCATTTTTTATCAATAAAAACAAAAAAACAGCCTTTTTAGACTGTTTTTCCTACTTTGGTTGCGGGAGTGGGATTTGAACCTCACGACCTTCGGGTTATGAGCCCGACGAGCTACCAAGCTGCTCCATCCCGCGATATGTTTTTGCCCTTTCCTTAAAGTGCTTTACTATAATATACTATAAAAAGCCTTTTGTCAACCAATTAAACTAAAAAAATCAAATATATTTTGATATTGACTTGTATTTTTATTCGGTATTTGTTACAATTACAGTATGAATATTGATTTAACAAATCTTATCAAACCAAATCAAACGGTGGCGGTTGCCTTATCGGGCGGAAGCGATTCTATGGCACTTCTTTATTATATGAATAAAGTGTCTAAAAAATTCCCCTTTAACCTTGTTGCTATTAACGTTGAACACGGCATTAGAGCGGAAGAATCTAAACAAGATACCGAGTTCGCAAAAAACTATTGCGAAAAAAACGGCATACCAATCTACCTATACCAAGTGGACTGCCCAAAGAAAGCCGAAGAAGAAAAACTTTCGCTTGAACAAGCGGGCAGACTTTTGCGCTACGAATGTTTTTTTGATGCAATCAACACGCATAAATGCGACAAGGTTGCAACGGCTCACCACGCGGACGACAATGTTGAGTCTGTGCTTTTTAACCTTTTACGCGGAACGGGTGCAAAGGGTGTTTCGGGCATAAAAGACAACTTTGAAGATAAGATTATCCGCCCCTTTTTAGCGGTAGACAAGGCACAAATTGAGCGTTATGTCAGAGAAAACAATATTCCTTTCGTGACCGACAAAACCAACTTTTGTGATGATTATACAAGGAACAACTTGCGCCTTAACGTGATACCGAAAATCAAAGAGATTTTTCCCGAAATGGCAAAAAGTATACGCCGTTTTTCAGAGATTTCTTCTATTGAAGACCAATATTTAGACCAAGTTGCAAATGATAGTGTTAAGGTGGAAAAGGACGCGGTTAAAATCCCCCTACCCCTGCACACTGCGATACTTTCCCGCGCGGTTATTATTGCGCTAAAAGCACTTGGCACACATAAAGACTATGAAAAGGCGCATATCGACAGTGTTGTTTCTCTTGCAACACAAGAAAACGGCAACAAAGTTTGCTTGCCAAAAAACATTGTTGCGATAAAAGAATACGATGCCTTAGTGCTTTATAAAGACACTAAACTTATCCCCGAGAGCGCCCCTTTCGCGCTTGGGAAAACTAAATTTTTATCTAACAGTTTAACTATTGAAAAGGTGGAACTTTCAAGTGTTGATATTAAGAGCGGACTTTATGCCGACCTTGATAAAATCCCCAAAACGGCAATGATTCGCACCAAAAAAGATGGCGATGTTTTTAATAAGTTTGGCGGTGGGACAAAAAGTTTGGGCGATTATTTTACCGACAAAAAAATTCCGCTTAGAAAGCGCGATTTTATCCCCTTACTTGCCGACGGAAATGAAGTTTTGTGCATATTCAATGTGGCAATTTCAGACAAGATTAAAATAGATGAGTTTACTAAAACTGTTGTAATGCTAAAATTAGAGGAAGAATAATGAAAGACTTGAAAAGCATAGTAGAAAAACACCGCGGACTTATACTCGATACCGAGCGTTTTGTGTGGGAAAACCCCGAAACGGGCTTTAAGGAGTTTAAGACAAGCGCATATTTAGAAAAAGTTTTTGTTTCCCTTGGCTACGATATTGTTAAGGCTGACGATATAACTGGTTTTTACACTGTTATCGACACAGGGATAGAAGGGCCGGAAGTTCTTATTCTTGGCGAGTTGGACTCTATAATTTGCCACTCTCACCCTGAAAGCGACAAAGAGACAGGTGCGGTTCACTCTTGCGGACACAACGCGCAATGCGCGGCCTTGGTTGGCATTGCTGCCGCCCTAAAAGAACCAAACGCGCTTGAAGGACTTTGCGGTAAGATTAGGCTTTGCGCCGTTCCTGCCGAAGAACTTTTGGAGATTGAATACCGTTCAGAGTTAAAAAAACAAGGCAAAATTAAATACTATGGCGGAAAGAGTGAATTTTTGCACCGCGGATTTTTTGACGGTGTTGACCTTGCGTTTATGGTGCACACTTCGATTGGCGATGAGTTTTATACCCGTTCTGGCGCGATAGGTTGCGTTGCAAAAAACATAATATATAAAGGTGTATCCGCACACGCGGGCGGAAGTCCGTGGGCGGGGAGAAACGCACTTTATGCCGCAACACTCGGTATAAACGCGTGCAATGCTATTAGAGAACGCTTTAAGGAAGATGACGTTATTAGATTCCACCCCATAATCACAAACGGCGGTGCGATTGTAAACGCAATCCCCGAAAACACAGTTTTAGAAAGTTTTGTTAGGGGTAAGACTTTTGAAGCCATAAGTTCTGCTAACAAAGAGATAAACCAAGCACTTTGCGGTGCGGCACTCTCTATCGGTGCAAATGTTGAAATTATAGATACCCCCGGGTATTCCCCATTGGTAAACTCTAAAGAAATGATAGACCTTGCTGAACAAGCATTTAAGAGCGAATATCCCGACCAAAAATTCACAAAGCACGATATTTATTGGTCGGCAAGTACTGATATGGGTGACCTATCGACCATTATGCCCGTTGTTCATCCCTATGCTCCCGGTGCGGTTGGAACTGCGCACGGCAATGATTACTATATTAAAGATAAAGAAAAAGCCTGCATAATGAGTGCGGTTTGGCAATTATCTTTGCTCGACTTGTTGTTAAATAACGGCGGAGAAAAAGCAAAGCAAGTTATCGCTAACTACACCCCTGTGTTTAAGAGTAAGGAAGAATATTTTGCTTATCAAGATTCTATTTGTGTTTCAGGCGATAGAATCAATTATTTGGAAGATAAAGCGCAAGTTAAAATATAATGGTTACTAAAAAAGATGTTACAGATACCCTAAATTCGCTCGGGGTTAAAAATGGCGATATATTGCTTTTTCACTCATCGCTAAAAAGTTTTGGGCAAGTTGATGGCGGTGCCGACACGGTTATTGATGGCGCGCTTGATGCCGTTGGTGCTGATGGAACTTTGGTTGCACCCACCCTTGTTCAAAAAGATTTTTCCAACGCGTATAAAAATTGGGATATTAAAAACTCCCCATCGGATGTTGGAATTATTACCGAAACTTTAAGGAAACGCCCAAATGCCCTTCGCTCTAATCAAGCAACGCACAGTGTTTCCGCGATTGGTGCAATGGCGGAGTTTTTGACCAATAGTCACTCCAATTCTACCCCGCGCTCTCACCCTTATGGCGACTATGCCTTTTCGCACGGCTCGCCTTGGCAAAATATGTATGACCTTAATGCTAAAATAGTGTTTATGGGTTGCGGTATGGAAGCAAACACCTTCCACCACTTTATAGAAGCGCTTTATGCGGAAGAAATTTTATCCGCCCTACCCGACACCGAAAAGGTGCGCGAAATGAAAAAGGTTTTGGTTGACTTTGATATGCGTGATGAACACACTAGGCAGTTGATTTTAGAGCGCGACCAAGGTGTTCCGCACACCTTAATCCGCTTCCAGTTTGGTAGAAGATGCAATCGCGGACAAATTCTTGCAGAGCAAATTGGAAAAACCGCTTACTGCGGACAGTCAAAGTTTATCTTACTTAATGCTAGAGAGTACGTGGATAAACTTTACGAACAAGTTAAGATTTATAAAGAAGATTTTTATTGCACAGATATCCTTAATTGGATAAAAGAGGCGCAAATGATATAAAGGAGAAAATTATGGTTACAAGAAAAGACGTTGCCGATACCTTAAATTCACTCGGCATTAAAAATGGCGATATACTTCTTTTTCACTCATCACTTAAAAGTTTTGGGGAAATTGAAAATGGTGCGGACACGGTTATTGACGGGGCGCTTGACGCTGTTGGTGCCGACGGAACTTTGGTTGCCCCCGCACTTCTCACCAAGAGTTTTTACGTGGCTTATGAAATTTTTGATAAAAACACTTCCCCTTGTGAAGTTGGACTTATCCCCGAAACAATGAGAAAGCGCCAAAACGCACTCCGCTCCGACCAAGCAACGCACAGTGTTTCGGCAATCGGTAAAATGGCAGAGTTTTTAACAAACAGCCACTCCACTTCAAAACCAAGAAAGTTCCCCTATGGCGACTATGCTTTCTCACACGGCTCGCCTTGGCAAAAAATGTATGACCTTAACGCAAAGGTTGTTATGATGGGGGCACCCTATAATACTATAACCTTCCGCCACTTTGTTGAAGCGATTTATGCGGAAAAGGTTATTGACCAAATCAAAGATGAAACCGTGCGCGAACAAGTGCGTGAAAGACTTGTAACTTACGACACCATAACCGAATATAAGGATATCGTTAGAGAAAAGGGCACTGCTGATGCAACAAACCTTATCCGCTTCCAATTCGGCACAAAGGAATCGCAAGAACTAGATAGAGCAATAGCAAAAACTGCATACTGCGGAAACTCTCTCTTCACTGTGTTTAATTGCAGAGATTATGTGGATGGTATGCTCTCTGATATTGAAGCGCGCCCCGAAAGATATTTTAACCAAAGAATCCTTTCTTTTATAGAAGAAGTTAAGGGCTTATACTAAAATAAATTAGGTATTTTTTAACCATTAGGTGTATATAATATAAATTGTAAATTTTGGGAGGGATTATGAAAACAAACACTCTTGTTACAGCAATTTTAACTATTGTGCTCGGTGCATTGCTTATTATCTTTAAGAGTTTTTTGCTCAATATTGTAATGACCGTGCTTGGTGCTGGCATAATCGTTTGGGCGATTATGGATGCTATCAATAAAAAATGGACTTACTTTGCCGTTAAAACTGTTGTCGGCATTGCGCTTATCGTTTTAAGTTGGCTTATCACAACGGTAATTTTATACGTGCTTGCTGGTCTTATTCTTTGCTATGCGGTATATCAAATCTATTTGCTTATAAGTTCTAAAAATAAGAAATGGGAACTTTTTGTTCAACCGATTCTTCTTTTCTTAGTTGCCGTTTTGCTTTTATTTAAGGGCTTTAACTGGGCGTTTATCGTTGCGGGAATCGTGCTTATCGTACAAGGAATTATATCTTTAGTTTCTTATCTTAAATAAATCTTTACCCCCCTTTTTTCTCACGCGAAAAGGGGGTGTTTTGCGCTATTTTTACAAAAAGCATTTAAAAACAACTTTACAAACTTTTTGTAAAGTTGTATAATAAAAAAGTAAATTTTATATCCAAGAGGTAAATAAAATGAAATTAATTATTAAAGACAATTATCAAGCATTGAGCGACTGGGCTGCAAACCACATTGCTGATGCAATCAATAACCACAAAGAAGACCGTCCTTTCGTTCTCGGTTTACCCACGGGTTCTTCCCCGCTTGGCGTTTACGCTAAACTTATCGAGTTAAATAAGGCAGGCAAGGTAACCTTTAAGAACGTTGTTACCTTTAATATGGATGAATACGTTGGACTTCCTAAAGAGCACGACCAAAGTTATTGGTATTTTATGCACGATAATTTCTTTAACCACATTGACATCCCGAGAGAAAACATCAATATCTTAAACGGCATGGCAGAAGATTTGGAAGAAGAGTGCAAAAGATATGAAGAAAAGATTGCTTCTTACGGCGGAATTGACCTATTTATGGGCGGTAGCGGTGTTGACGGACACATTGCTTTTAACGAGCCGTTTACTTCTTTAACTTCAAGAACGGGTGTTCGCGCACTTACCGAAGACACTTTGATTGTTAACTCTCGTTTCTTTGGTAACGATGTTAATAAAGTGCCCAAAACCGCACTCTCTGTTGGTGTTGGCACTGTTTGCGATTCTAAACAAGTTATGCTTATCATCAACGGCCACAACAAAGCACGCGCACTTCGCCACTGTGTTGAAGGCGGTGTAGACCACGCGTGGACAATTAGCGCATTGCAATTACATAAAGACGGCATTATCGTTTGCGATGAAGCCGCTTGTGGCGAATTAAAGGTTGACACCTATAAATACTTTAAGGAAATTTATAAAAACGAAAAATAAGCAAATAAAAAAACAAAAAACACCTACCTTACGGTTGGTGTTTTTTTATTTTCGTTTGCAAAAGTATAAATTTCGTGATATAATAAAAATTAGAAAAAGCGAGGTGCTAGTATGTCTTTTGTAAGTGCAAAATGCACTAATTGCGGAACAATGGTTGTTGTTGATGACCAAAAAGATGCCGATATTTGTCCTCATTGCAAAAATGCCTTTGTTACCGAAAAGGCAATTATGAAATTTTCCGCTCCGCAAGCCAATGTGCAAGAAGAAATAGAAAGAAAAAACAAAAGGCGCTGGAGATGGAAGTCTTTAGGGCTTGCTCTTTTGTTTATTGTTAAATGCATTGGTTATCTATTCTACACTATTTGCTTAATGTGGCTGTTTTTCGATATCGTTGACGGGGTTAAAAAGAAATAAAAAACAAAAAAACCATCAGTTGTGATGGTTTTTTCTTTTACTAAAATTTTGCTTCCAACTCTAAAAACTCACATATTGCAAGGGCAAATTCCATTGCCGATTTAGGTCCGTTTGCAGTAATTAGGTTGTTATCTACCGTAACACTTTCGCCCGTATAGATAGATTTCTTTTCAACGAGTTTTATAAACTCGCTTGCGGGGTAGCAAGTTACCTTTTTGCCATTTATTAGGCCGTGTGAGGCAAGTACGACCGCAGGCGAGGCACATATTGCCGATACGAGTTTTCCTTGTTTATAAAGGTGTTTTATCGCCTCTACCACTTTTTCGCAATTAGCAATGTTGGTTGCCCCTGGCATACCCCCTGGGATAACTATTCCGTCATAGCCGTTATAATCAAAATTATCTATGGTATAGTCGGCAGTGATTGATACACCGTGAGAACATTTAACAGTTTTCTCACCAACCG
Source organism: Christensenellaceae bacterium (assembly GCA_045645305.1). Classification (GTDB taxonomy): domain Bacteria; phylum Bacillota; class Clostridia; order Christensenellales; family Borkfalkiaceae; genus UBA1259. Next base: position 45,463 of record JAZRIO010000004.1, on the reverse strand, counting down.
CAAACACATCGCATTGCGCACTCGTGCGCCTTAAAATATCTATTGGGGTTATGGCTTCAATCTCTTCACTGCCGTTTGCTATTATAACTGCAATCTTTTTCATTATTTTACCCTTTCATAAATTCTTTGTGCTAAAATTTTGTGGCTTTGCTCGGTGAAGTGAACTCCGTCAACTCCCACTTCTAAATCGGTGTTATCAATATAGGTAACGCCGTTTTCTTGACAATATTTTTTCATCAAAACATTTAGGTTAACACTCTTTTCAGTCGCGCCGTTATACATACCGTCTTTTTTTGCATACTCGGTGTTTTCGTTAACCAATGCAACCCCCGAAAGGATAAGTTTTGGTGCGGTTTTATCTATTTGAGATTTGTAATTTTTTATATACTCGATAAACTTAATGAGCATCTTAGAAATTTGTTCTGCCGTGTTATTATAGTCCGCCTTGAACTCGTTTGTGCCAAGCATCAAAACAAAACAGTCTATTTTATCGTGCGTGTCAAGACAAGGTTTAAGATAGTCAAACCCTACCCTACCTTCTCTGCCAGGGCGCTTGTCCACTGAATAAAGCGTTCTTGAATTAAGTCCTTCTTCGATAACTTGATACTTTCTACCCAACTTTTTCGCCAAAAGCCCGGTCCAACGCTTGTTCTCGCCATACCTTAAATGGTCGGTGCCCGATATATAACCCCAAGTATTAGAATCGCCGTAACACAAAATTCTTTTCATAAATATCCTTCGCTAAATAAATTCGCGTTTATTATACCACTTTTTTTGCTTATTAGTCAATGAAATAATAAAAAGACTACCCCTAATATAGGATAGTCTTTATTTTTAGTATTTTAAGCAAAGGCTTTGAAGCAAAAAGGGGCGATATAGCGCAAGGTGGCAAACACAAGCAAGCCACTCTTCTTCGCCTTGAGGCTTTGGAGCAATGCGTGGTGATTAGCGATAAGCGATTTGACGAGGAAAATACAAGAAGGGCGCGCGTTCTTGTAAAGGAGCATACTTGGAAAGTATGTGACTTGACAAAACGCGATGCAATTCGCAGTATTTTTCCGTCAAAAATCAACTAAGCATTGCGGAAAAGCCGACTTCTTAGTACATTCCGCCCATACCGCCTGCGGGCATTTGGGGAACGTTTTCTTCTTTAACGTCAGCAACAACTGATTCGGTGGTAAGGAACACACCTGCAACTGATGCCGCATTTTCTAATGCCGATCTTGTAACCTTTGTCGGGTCGATAATACCGCTTTCAACCATATCGGTGTATTCGTTGGTGAGCGCGTTGAAACCAAAGTTTACTTTGTTTGCTTTTAATATTTCGTTTAAGATTACAGAGCCATCTAAACCTGCGTTCAAAGCGATTTGTTTAAGGGGTGCTTGAACAGCCTTTAATACGATTTGAGCACCTGTCTTTTCATCGCCTTCAAGAGAATCAGCATATGCTTCCAAAACTTTAATTGTTGAGATAAGTGCAATTCCGCCACCGGGAACGATACCTTCTTGAACTGCAGCCTTGGTTGCGTTCAATGCGTCTTCAATGCGGAGTTTCTTTTCTTTCATTTCAACTTCGGTAGCAGCACCAACATTAATAACGGCTACGCCACCTGCGAGTTTTGCAAGTCTTTCGTGCAATTTTTCTCTATCGTAATCAGAAGTTGTTTCTGCGATTTGCGCTTTGATTGCTTGCTTTCTTGCTTCGATTGCTGCGGGATCGCCTGCACCGTTAATGATAGTGGTGTTGTCTTTATCAACCTTAACAGTACCTGCACGGCCAAGCATATTGAGTTTAACATCCTTAAATTCATATCCAAGTTCACTTGAAATTACAGTACCACCGGTAAGGATAGCGATGTCTTCAAGCATAGCCTTTCTTCTGTCGCCAAATCCGGGCGCTTTAACAGCAACACAGTTGAACACGCCCTTAAGTTTGTTTACAACAAGTGCTGCGAGAGCATCGCCTTCAACTTCTTCAGCGATGATGAGAAGTCTCATACCTTGTTGAGCGATAGGTTCAACGATGGGGAGAATTTCTTGAATAGCAGAAATCTTTTTGTCGGTAATCAAGATTACGGGAGATTCCAAAACCGCTTCCATTTTATCGGTATTGGTAACCATATAAGCAGAAGCATAACCCCTATCGAACTGCATACCTTCAACGGTAGAGAGTTCGGTTTTCATAGTTTTAGATTCTTCAATTGTGATAACGCCGTCTTTGCCAACTTTTTCCATTGCTTCAGAAATAAGTGCACCAACGGTTGCATCGCCTGCAGAGATTGAAGCAACTTGTTCGATAGACTTCTTGTCGCCTACGGGTTTAGAAATCTTCTTTAATTCTTCAACAGCAACTGCAACTGCGTTTGCAATACCCTTTTTAAGAATAATGGGGTTTGCGCCTGCTGCAACGTTTTTAAGACCTTCGCCAATCATTGCTTGCGCAAGAACAACTGCGGTAGTAGTACCGTCACCAGCAACGTCGTTAGTTTTGGTGGAAACTTCTTTAACGATGCTTGCACCCATATTTTCAAACGCGTCTTCAAGTTCAACTTCTTTTGCAATGGTAACACCGTCGTTAGTGATGAGCGGTGCGCCGAACTTTCTATCGAGAACTACATTTCTGCCCTTAGGTCCCAATGTAATTTTAACGGTATCTGCAAGAGTATCCACACCCTTTTGAAGAGCCTTTCTTGCTTCTTCACCGTGCTTTAATTGTTTTGCCATTTTGTTTGCCTCCTTATTCTACAATCGCCAAAATGTCGCTTTGACGAATAATGGTTAAATCTTTGCCATCTACCTTAAATTCGCTACCTGCGTATTTAGAATAGAGAACTGTGTCGCCTACTTTAACTTGCATAACGATTTCCTTTCCGTCGATAATTCCGCCGGGGCCAACCGCTACGATTTTTGCCATTTGTTGTTTTTCTTGAGATGCGGTGGGAAGAATAAATCCACTTGAAGTTCTTTCCTCGGTTTCTACGCTCTCAACCACTACCTTGTCAAACAAAGGTTTTACTTTCATATATCTATACCTCCAATAGTTTCAAAAGCCGTTTAGCACTCTCTGTGTTTAAGTGCTAAATCTAATTATACACAAGCAAATAATTTTGTCAATAGATTACTGGTATAATTTGCAAATTTTAAATTTATTTTTGTCGTTTTTTTAATTTTGGTTTACAAAGTAAAAAGCGACCGCGTTTTGCGGTCGCTTAAAATTTTTAACTTACGCAATTGTTTCTTTAAGAGCGGCAAGCGCGTCTACTGCATTGTAACGCGTTTTTGCTTCGATTGCTTCTTTTTCAATAAGCGCATCAATAAGTTTCATCGCGTTCTTAAAGCCCCTATCACTTCTAACTTTAACCATCATAGGAATTTCTACATAAGATTTTACATCGCCCATGTCGGTTTGGAAATAAATTTTCTTGTCGTACGCGTTGCAATCGAGTGCCAAGTGCAATCTCATAGTCTTACCACGAATAGTAAGCCTTGCAACAAGTTTTCTACCATAACGGAAAGACACGCCCTTTGTTGAAATGCGCGGATTGATTTTTCTTAACGAAATAAACTTATTGTAGATAGTATCAAAATAGCCGTGCACTTTTTCTTCAAGCCCTAAAAGTTTTTCAGCAAAAGCCACTCTTTTAGCAACATCGATTCCTTCTTGCGCATCGCTAACTGCAAGTTCTTCATCTTCTTCGGGAACAGCAACTTCTTCAGCAACTTTTTCTTCCACTTTCTCAACTACTTCGCTTGCCTTTTTAGTAACAGCAGGGGCTTGGGTTATTTCTCTATTTGCAACCTTAACTTTAACGATAAGATAAACAACCAAAAGCACAACTACCGTAGCGGCAACACATAATAACGCAATAATCCAAGGATCCATAGTATTCTCCTTTTTCTCTTTTTATTTTTAAGAATTATAACATAAGCCATTTTTGTTGTCAACACTAATTTATAAAATAAATTAAGCAAAATTTCCTATGCTAAAAAATTAGTTTTTGTCAATCTTTACGATTTCCTTTTAGGTTCACAAGTTACATTAATACCCAACTTTTTAAGTGTTTTGTCATCAACGTGTGAAAGTATTACAGATGAGTGCATTTGCGCGCCTTTAAGGTTAGAAAGTTGAGCCATAGCCTTTTCTGCGGTGGGATTTGTTGCCGCGGAAACGGCAAGAGATAGAAGTGTTTCATCGGTGTGAAGCCTTGGGTTAACACTTCCCATATGGTTTACTTTAAGTTTTTGGATAGGCTCAATTACCTTTGAAGATATAACGTCGATAGAATCATCAATGCCCGCCAAAACTTTAAGCGCGTTCAATAAAACGGCAGCACTTGCACCCAAAAGGTTGCCCGTTTTTCCAACAACAATTTCGCCTGTTGAAAGTTGCAATGCGCAACTTGGTGCACCCGTTAAATCTTCCTTTTCAAGCGCGGGTTTTACCACCGCACGATCGTTTAAGGTGATTTGTAATTTTTGAAGCAAAATTTCAATCTTTGAGATAACTTCTTTACCAATCGTACCGCGAAGCACATCGAGTTGTGCAGAATAAAATCTTCTAATAACTTCTTGCTTACAAGCATCTGCAACCACTTGTTCATCAATTATGCAGTGGCCTGCCATATTAACGCCCATATCGGTTGGTGACTTATAGGGAGATTGTCCCATAATCTTTGAAAGCATTGCTGAAAGCACGGGGAAAATTTCCACATCTCTATTGTAGTTGACCGCCATTTTTCCGTATGCTTCTAAATGGAAGGGGTCAATCATATTCATATCGTTAAGGTCGGCTGTTGCCGCTTCGTATGCGATATTTACAGGGTGGTTAAGGGGCAAATTCCATATCGGGAATGTTTCATACTTAGCGTACCCTGCCTTCACTCCCCTTTTGTTTTCGTGATAAAGTTGTGAAAGGCAAGTTGCCATCTTTCCACTTCCGGGACCGGGCGCGGTAACAACAACTAATGGGCGGGTGGTAACTATGTATTCGTTTTTACCATACCCTTCATCGCTAACGATTTTTTCAACTTCAGAAGGATAGCCCGCAATGGGATAATGCTTATAAACCTTGATACCGCGCAATTCCAAACGCTTTTGGAAAGCGATAACTGAAGGTTGCTCTGCAAAACGAGTTAACACAACGCTTCCGACATAAAAACCGTGGCGCTTGAATATATCAATAAGCCTAAAAACATCAAGGTCATAGGTAATACCAAGGTCACTTCTAGTTTTGTTCTTTTCAATATCGTTTGCATTGATAACGATAAGAATTTCCGCTTGGTCTTTTAATTGAGAAAGCATTGCTATCTTACTGTCGGGTGCAAAACCTGGCAAAACCCTTGACGCGTGGTAATCATCGAAGAGTTTTCCACCAAACTCAAGATAAAGTTTGTCGCCAAACATTTGGATACGCTCCAAAATCTTTGCCGATTGCATCTCTAAATATTTCGCGTTGTCAAATCCTACTTTTTCCATTGTTTTTGCCCCTACTTAATTAAGTTTGCTTTCGATAAACTTTCAACGAAAGCACTTACATCTTCTTTTGCTTGTTTTTCATCAACTTCGTATTCGCTAAGAAGCGTGTCAACCAATTCTTCTTCGGTTGCTCCAACTTCTAACTTTTTCCACAAAAGCGCGCACGACTCGTTGAGTTTTATTATTCCGTTAAACTTTTCCGCCGCCCCGCCGACTGCAATGACAATGCTTTGCCCTGCAACTTCGCGAAGAACGAATCCATCTCTTATTTTCATAAACTTTTTTCTCCCGACATTGTCAAATAAGAAAGTTCCGCCGCCTCTCTCGATATATTGCAACCGAGCGAATAAAGGTCCACTTCAGTTAGCATTTTATCCATAAGCGACAAGAGTTTATCCATATCATTTTTTTCTTTTGGCCTTACCGTTTGATTAAGCACGGTGGTAATCATTTCAAGAGCCGTCGCTTTTTTTATAGTATTTTCTTTTGCTTGATATATACGGCAAATTGCTTTTACTTCCGCCTTGCAATTTGTGTCAAGGCTATGTTTGCCGTTCCAAGGCGTTCCGTAAACGAAAAACTTTCCACCAACTCTTCTCACGATAGGCTTATCATCGTTTATCATAACCGCGCGGTCACCAAGCATCTCTCTCCAAAGCCTTGTGTGAGTGGACTTGCCTGTTCCGCTCGGCGCGGTAAATAGGTATGCCTTTCCATCGACCATAATTGCACTTGAGTGAAAGATAATGCCATCTTCATTTGCAAGGATATATGCACAAAGTTTTCTAAACACCGCAAGACTTTCAAGATAATACTCAGGAAATTCAGGCGCTAATTCTTTTTCCGCTTTAATATCCGCTTTGTCTATAACGATTGAAAGTTTAGCGCACTCATCTCCGCTATACTCATAATTTTTACACAAATCTTTTGTGTAATCATATTGAAGTTCAGCATCGAACACGACGTCTGCGATTTTATATCTTGGCATAATTTTCCTTTTTTTGGTGGCGAACGTTTTGCCACAACAAAACTCGGTTACTATTTTATCAAAGCCACCGACCTTTGTCAATATAAAGATTGATTTTTAAAATAAAATTGTATATAATTATAGTGTAAAAATCGTTGGGTAAGGTATATGAAAAAGTTTTACAAACTGTTTTGCATAATTTTGTGTTTAATTTTATCCATTTCTCTTTTTGCTTGCAAAGAAAGTGGAAGCGCCATTGACCTTTATTACTTTAACACAGTAATTCATTTGCAAACAAACGACAAAAAAATAAGCGATAGCACTCTATCTAAAATAGAGCAAACACTATCCCTTTATCAAGACCGATTTGATACTGAAAAGGACGGCTCTTTTGTTAAAGCCTTTAATGGCACTAACGTTGGTGAGAGTGTATCTATCACTTCTACCGACAGTGAAGTTATTTCACTTGCAAAAGAGTGCTATATTTTTACAAACGGATACTTCAACCCCGCCGTTTACCCACTTGTTAAACTTTGGAAGTTTGATAAAACATACTCATCGACCATAAACTTTACTCCACCCACCGCATTAGAGATTGAAAACACTCTATCCACCTATTCGCTTGACTTTGACATTGTGATAGATGGGGTGCAAAACACGGCTACAAAAACCAACAATTCTTTGATTGACTTTGGCGGAATTGCTAAGGGCATTGTTGCCGATAAAATTGCACTTATCCTTAAAGACGCAGGTCACAGTTTGGGATATGTTAGTGTGGGTAGTAGCAGTTTGAACATATTATCAGCAAACGAGTTAGAAGTGCGCCACCCGAGAAAAAGCACGACATCGCTTATAAAAATCAACACAAGTGGCAAAGAATTTTTGTCTGTTTCAACAAGTGGTGATTATGAGAGAGAGCACACCGATAGTGACGGCAATACCTATTCGCACATTATTTCCCCATTAACGGGCTCCCCTATTGACACGGGTATTATGAGCGCAACAATTCTTTGTGAAAACGGCGGTTTTGCCGATGCCGTTACCACCGCACTGTTGGTTTGCACTTACAACGAGGGGGAAAGTGAACTTACTTCGCTTATGAAAAAAATTACCGATAAGTTTGCCGATGCACAAATTTACGTTGCCCTTTCCTATCAAGGTCAAAACCTACTTTTAACAAATAAAAAACAGGGCGAAGATTTCACCCTGCTTGACAGTGATTACACCGTTATAAATATTTAATTTTGTTTTTCTTCAATCATTAGACCGAAAAGTTCCTTTTCGGTCTTTTCTGTTATTTCGTTGTTGTCGTAAACAACCTTTCCGCCGTTTAGAACTATAATTCTATCCGCCATTGCAACCGCTTCGCGAATATCGTGCGTTACCATAATGCAAGTTTTTTGCTCTTTTTTAAGCCTATTTTTAAGTTCGGTCATTATTTTATGCTTAACCCTTAAATCGAGCGAAGAAAAGGGTTCATCCATTAAAAGCAAGTCCGCTTTATAGCACACCCCGCGTATAAGCGCTATCCTTTGCGCTTCCCCACCCGATAAGTGTTTGGGGTAAGATGAAAGTTTATCTTCCACCAAAAACTCTTTTGCAAGGTCATAAATTTCCTCATTAAAGCCACAAACAAGGCTAATATTTTCTTTTGCCGAAAGGTTTGGGAAAAGATTTGGCGTTTGAAAAACAATAGAACTATCCACCTTATCCACCGCACCGCTATATTCGGTTAGGTTTGCAATAACATTTAAAAGAGTTGTTTTTCCCGAGCCAGACTCACCTAAAATGCAAGTGGTTTTGCCACATTCAAAAGCAAGGGAAAAGTTGTCAAAAATGGTTTTTTCACCATATTTTTTGGTTAGATTTTTTATGCTAATCATCACTTCTCCTCCTTGCTCCACTTAAATAGTTTTTCCGTTAACAAGTGAAAGCCTATCTCTAAAACTATACCGATAACAACGGCAAAAAGTGTTAGAGCGAACAGGCGCGCAAGGTTTTCGTACCCCGCGTACTGTATCATACCGCCTATTGAAGTGTATGCACCAATCATAACTTCTGCAGAAATTACAACCTTTATACCAAACGAAAGATTGCTACCAACATTTGATAATAAACTCGGCGCAACAAGTGGCAAATATACCTTGAAAACCTTTTGTTTGCGCGATAAATTAAACGCCTTTGCCGTGCGAATAACTTGCCCGTCAATGTTGTTTAGCGCCGTCTTAAATTGCGCGTAAGTCATTGGGAAAAGCACCAAAATAGCAACGATAATGGGCGCGGTAAATCTGCTTGTGTAAAGTATAAGCACAACCAGCACTGCCATTGTAGGAAGTGTTCTAATAACGGCAACGATAGGGCGCATAATTTTATCCACACCACTAAAAAGTTTTGCAGGCAAGGCAAATAGGCTTGCAAGCAAGAAAGACACCGCCACCGCTATTACCGATTTAAGCACTGTTCTTAAAAAGGCGCGGTAAAATAGCCCTTCCTTAAACAAATCAATAAGAGCGTTAAATGTTTGCTTTACACTTGGTATAACGTATTCATTTTTTACCACTTTGCTTGCAATTAGCCACGCCCCCCACATTATAAGTAAGGACACAAAGCCAAAAACAATGCTTAAGTAGTGCTTTTTTAAGTAACTTTTCATACTATCCTATATAGAAAAATTCTTCCCTTGCAACTCCCCACGCGTTGTTAGAAATTGCGTTGAGTTTGTTTATATAAGTTTTAATCGCGCCTTTGCACTCGTTTGCGGGTGTAAAGCCAATTGCACAGTTGTTTATTACAGTTAGGTTAAGGTTGTTTGCCGTAAAAGTTGGCGACATATCCTTATCCACAAAACCACTTATTACAGAAGATACGATTGTATCCGCCGAAGTAACGCCGTTTGAAATCCAAATTTTGTTTCCTTCAAGTGAGTTAACAAGGTTATCTACCGTTTCTTTGTTGTTTTCAATAACGGTGGTTTTTGCAACGAGCACGGCTTGGGGATAACCGCTTCCGTCCCCGTAGAGCGCTTGCAAAGAGCCTGCTATTGAGATTTTGCCATTGGTTGCATTTTGCTTTGTTGTCGCTGCGGGTTCTGGCACAACAAAATATTCGCAGTCGGAATTAGGCACAACCGCCGTTCCGTTTGTTAAACCAACCAAGTTAATTTTGTCGGCTTGAACTTCGCCCGATTCGCTAATATCAACGTATTCAATTTCGGCATCATTAAGTATTGCCTTAAAGGTAAGCCCCGGAACGTTTGCAAGGTTGATTACACCAACCGTTTTGCCGATTAGTGCATCAAGATTGTTTTTTGTTATATCCACTTCCCCATCTTGCTTCATTAAGAACAGGTTGCCGTTGGTAACAGTTCCAAGTAACTTATAATCATCCTTGCTTGCTAAAAGTTTAACTGCAACGTTAACGGGCAAAATTGCAAAATCAGCCTTTTGTTCTTCCCCCGTAACGTACGTTTGAATAGTGTTTGCATTTACAACATTAATGTTAACACCTTCTACTATTGACCTATCGTGCAAAAGCCTTGCAACCGAAAGTGCGGGCGCACCATCAGGCACGTAAAGGTTTAATGTGTCTTTATCCCCACTTCCGCCACCGCAACCAACGGTTAAAAGAGTTGCCATAAGTAATAAAACTGATAAAATCGCCATTAAAAACTTCTTCATTTTTACTCTCCTATTATTTACTAAACTAATGATATTGCGATGTTCGTATTTCATCTATTTTAAGGATTAGATGCGAGTTGCAGTAGGCTCGAGAGCCAAAACAGACGAGATAGAACGCCTGTTCATCGAGATTGTTTTGGCGAATCAGTTAACGACCTGCAACGAGGCTTATAAGCCTTAAAAAAACTCCCTAGTCAAAATATAGCCTAGGGAGATACGTGAATCATCAAGACGGCTTGCGTCTTGTAAGTTCTCATAATTCATCCCTTTGCTATCAGGCGCACCTTTTAGTTTAGGTATTTTCTAATATAAATATATCACAGCAAAGAACGAATTGTCAACAATTTTATTTAAAAATAAAAAGAGCCTTTTACCGCTCTTTTTATAGGTATTTTAATTGAATAATTTATAAAACTCGACTTTTGACAAGTCGAGTTTTCTTTTGTCTATGCGAAACTGCTTGATAAAATATTTTATATGTGGTATAATAATTATGCTAAACAAATCGAATATTTTGAGAGATGATATTTTTCTTTAAAGGGATATTCTATCTTTTTTCGTGCAACCTAATCTAATATGAATTTGGTAAAAGCGCAAATTCCACGGATTAGGACACAAAGGATTTATCCCTCTTCTATTTTCAATTTGTTTGGCGACAATCGGAGTTTGCGTTTTTTTGGTGCGTTAACTTCGGTTGGCACACTTTTTATTTATAAATTTAATTTAAGGGGAGTACAAATGATTGATTTTAAAGGAAGTGGATTTTTTGCTAGATTAAAAAAGGTTGATAATAATTCTTTTGGAAGTATGATTAATGATTTTTTAATTGATAATGAAACAATTATAGGGTCTTATCAAAGCATAAGAGATGGTGTTGTTTTTACCACAAAGAGAATTATCGCTATAAATGTGCAAGGCATAACAGGAAAGAAGAAAGATTTCACATCTATACCATATAATAAAATTACTACTTTTTCTTTAGAAACAGCAGGGGTTTTTGATTTAGATGCAGAGTTGGAAATATATATGTCCGCTGTGGGAAAAGTAAAATTTGAATTTACAGGTTCAACGAACGTAAAAGATATTTGCAAAATAATATCTACATACGCTTTAACATAACAACCCAAAAATAAAAAGGCGCAAAACACAAGCCCACTATATTTCGCATTTTGCGAAGTATAGTGGGCTATACTTTTATTATTTCAAAAAATCCCTTCGGGAAACGCACTTTACCGCTCTTTTTTTATGGTTTTATATTTTCGTTTTGTTGCTTCGCCACCGCGAATATGCCGTTCTAGAAGGTTTTTGTTTAGAACTTTTTTAACCTTTTTATAAAGTTCTTTGTCTACAAAATAAAGCCGTTCGGCAACATCTTTATGCACGGTAGATTTGCTAAAATGAAAGACCTTTGCCGTTGCGCGCACGGTTGCGCCAGTGCTTAAAATATATTCGGCTTCCCTTACTATTCTGTCTATTATATCTTCTCGCATAACTTTTCCACCCTAAAATTAGAATAGTTATTGTTATGCGCACTTTCGACAAAATATTCTTTTATTTACTTTTCTTTTTTATACTATCTATTAAGTCAAAGTTTAGCACCCATTTTGAAAAGGCGGTGTGCTCGCCCTTTTTTATGGCTTTATAAATAAATTTAGTTAAATAGTAAGCAATAATTCCCGACACCGCACCAACGATTAGTCCACCGACAACGTCGGTAAAATAGTGAACGATTAGATATATTCTTGATGCGCCCATTAAAAGTGGGAAAAGATAAAGAGTGAACCGCCAATTTTTCTTTAAGTTAAAAACTACCGCCGTGATTGCCGTCATAGTTACGTTAACGTGCCCTGACGGAAAGGAAAATTCTTTTTCTTTGTGAGAGCCTGCCGATTGCCAATAATTAAAATATTCTTCACTTGCGACATACGGCCTTTGCCTTGCCACAACATTTTTAATAATAACGTTTGTTAAAAGCGCACCCACCCCAACGGCAAGCAAAACATTTAGCCCCATACGGCGCGTTTTTCTAAAGAGCAACAGTATTGCGCCAAGCACTAAAAAGAAGATTCCGCCCTTACCAAATAGCGAAACCAAAACAAAAAAGGGCGAAAAGAATTCGCCCGCAACTTTTTCTAAACTTGAAGCGGAAAGAAAAAACCAACGGTCAATCCCCGCAAAATTTAGGTTGAGCCACTCAGCCATTTTTGCTCCTTTTATAATAGTTTTTCCCAAACATCAAACTGATATGCAAGGTTTTCTTTTGCGTGCGCATCTGAAGATAATATAAGCCTTCCACCAGCCTTTTTGATTTGGTCTATTACTTCGCTTGAAGGATAGGGCGCGCTTGTATATCCCCTTGATATTGCGCCCGTGTTGATTTCAAAGGGTTTGTTTAATGAGATAAGGTAAGATAGTGCTTTCTCTTTTGCCCTTTGGTATCTTTCGCACTTGGTTGAAAACAACTTATCCCCTTCGTTAAACTTTGTGATTAAGTCAAAGTGCCCGATAATATCTATGGTAGTGTCTTTGCCAATAAGCAAAAGGTTATCAAAATAACTCTCTACCGCAAGGTAATAGTCCCCACAAAACTTTTCTTTTACAAGATTGGTAAAGTATTCTTCGTTATAATCGACGTGGTAATACTCTCCGTCTATCAAAAAATAGTGCGATGAGCCGATAACGTAATCATAACCGTCGGTAGAAGTGGTTGAAAACACGTCTTGCTCAACTCCGCAAAGCACCTTTATCTTGTCTTTATATTTAGTTTTTAACTCACTCATTAACTTCTTAAACTCTTTCTCTCCCTCGATAGAAACGCAGTATTTAGGGTCAAAGGGTGTGTAAGAGTGAACGACTATGCCAATCTCTTTCAATCCGAGTTCAATGGCGCGCTCCACTATTTGTTCGGGCGAATTTTTGCCGTCGCAAAAGTTTGAGTGGGTGTGCAAGTCCGACAAAATCATTTTGTCATTTTCTCCTGTTTAACCTTGTGGTCAATTACGTGGCGTGAAGCCAGTTCGCGGTGGATATCTTCAAGCGAGATGCCCATTTGAATCATCAAAACGAGTGTATGATACGCAAGGTCTGCAATTTCATAAATAGTTTCTTTTTTATCATCGGCTTTGCCGGCGATAATAACTTCAGTACACTCTTCGCCAACCTTTTTAAGAATTTTATCAATGCCTTTTTCAAAAAGGTAAGTGGTATAAGAGCCATCTTTCTTTTCTTTCTTTCTGCCTTCGATAAGGCTAACGAGTGCTTCTAAAGAAAACTCGTGCAAGTCTTCGTTTTCCCAAACGGGATTAAAAAAGCAAGACTTTTCACCTGTGTGACAAGCAGGACCATCGGGTTCTACAACAACGGTAAGCGCATCCATATCGCAGTCTGCCGTGATAGAAACAACATGTTGATAGTTTCCACTTGTTTCACCTTTTAGCCAAAGTTCTTTTCTTGAACGGCTATAAAAACAAGCGAGTTTTTTCTCCATTGTTATTTTAAGGCTTTGTTCGTTCATATAAGCAAGGGTTAAAACCTTTTTGCTAACCGCATCTACAACAATTGCGGGAATAAGTCCGTCTTTATCAAATTTAAGGTCTTTAATTTCTAACATAATTTTCTCCTTTTATATTCTAATCGGTATACCGCTTTGGTCTAAAATTTGTTTTAGGTCGCTAATTTTAACTTCTCCAAAGTGAAAGATTGAAGCCGCAAGCCCTGCATCTACTTTGGGCAGAGTTTCAAAAAGTTCTATAAAGTCTTCAACCTTTCCTGCACCGCCCGATGCTATTACAGGAACTGACACAGCCGAACAAACTTTATCAAGCATTTCAAGGTCAAACCCTTTTTTAACACCGTCAGTATCTATTGAGTTTACAACAATTTCGCCGGCACCGTTATCCACACCGCGCTTTATCCACTCAATCGCTTCCATACCAGTGTTTTCGCGCCCGCCTTTAGCGAACACTCTAAACACGCCGTCAACTCTTTTAACGTCGGCTGAAAGAACAACACATTGGTTGCCGTATCTTTTTGCCGCCTGATAAATAAGGTCAGGGTTTTTAATCGCGCCAGAGTTAACGCTTACCTTATCCGCACCGCATTTAAGCACTCTATCAAAATCGTCTAAAGTATTTATGCCCCCGCCAACGGTAAGTGGGATAAATATAGTGCGCGCAACTTCTCTTAAAATATCGGTAAATAGTGCGCGACCTTCAGCCGAAGCGGTTATGTCGTAAAAAACCAACTCATCAGCACCATTGTCGCTGTAATATTTGCCTAACTCTACAGGGGAAGAAACATCGGATAAACCTTGGAAGTTTACCCCTTTTACAACCCTGCCGTTTTTAACGTCTAAACAGGGAATAATTCTTTTTGTAATCATCTTGCTACCTTAATTGCCTCACTTAAAGAAATTGCCTTAACATAGTATGCTTTTCCAATAATTGCGCCGTAAAGATTCATTTGTTTTAACCTTTTAACATCTTCGATAGAAGATACACCACCCGACGCGATTATTTGAATACTTAACTGTTCTTGTAGTTTTTTATAAAGTTCATGATTTGCGCCTTGCATTGCACCGTCTTTGCTAATATCTGTGCTAATTATTGTCTTAACACCGATACTTTCCATATCCTTGCAAAAGGCAAAGGCTTCTAAACTTGATTTTTCTGTCCAACCCTTAATGGCAACAAATCCATCTTTAATATCCACGCCAACAGCAATTTTGTCGCCGTACTTTTCAACCGCACTGAGCAAAAATTCGCGGTCCTTAACCGCCGCCGTGCCGAGTATAACTCTTTTTACACCAACGGAAACGTATCTATCAACCACATCCATACTGCGGATTCCACCGCCCACTTCGGTAAAAAGGTCGGTGCTTTTAACAAGTTTTTCAACCACATTAAGGTTGGGCGTTCCGCCGTCCCTTGCACCTTCAAGGTCAACAAGGTGCATATACGATGCCCCTTGATTTTTAAAGTCTAAGGCAATTTCCACAGGATTGTCGCTATAAACGGTTATTTGGTTATAATCGCCCTTATAAAGCCTAACCGCCTTGCCTTCGTATAAATCTATTGCGGGAAAAATGTTCATTTTCTACTCTCCCATTTCCGCAAAGGCTTTCAAAATAGATAGCCCTGCCTTGCCACTCTTTTCGGGGTGGAACTGACAGCCGAAAACATTACTATTTGCAACCGCAGCAGTTAGCGTTGCGCCGTATTCAGCCGTTGCGATAACGTTTTCTTCACAATTAGTGCCGTAGTAAGAGTGAACAAAGTAAACACACTCACCTTCTCTTAAATACTTGAAAAGTTTGCTCTTTTCTCTGCCAAACTCCAACTGATTCCAACCGATATGCGGAACTTTATAGTCCTTAGGAATAACTTCATCAATCGGGCGAACTTGACCGGGGATAAGTCCCAACCCTTGATGCTCGCCATATTCAAAACTCTTTTCAAACAAAAGTTGCATACCTAGGCAAATCCCAAGCAAAGGCTTGCCGTTTTTGGCTTGCTCCACAACCACTTCTTTTAAGCCCGATTCAACAAGTTTTTTAATGGCGTCTTCAAATGCGCCAACACCTGGCAAAACAATTTTGTTTGCCTTTTTTATAACTTCTTTATCGTTTGTTACTGTTACATCTACTCCAATTGCCTTAAAAGAACTCTCTAACGAAAAGAGATTTCCAACGCCGTAATCAACGATAGCAATCATTAAAGAACTCCTTTGGTTGACGGAATAACATCTTCAAATCCCTTGTCCACACTAACAGCAGTTCTTAAACTTCTTGCAACCGACTTAAACGCGCCTTCAATAATGTGGTGTGCATTTGCGCCGTCTAATTGTTTAACGTGCAAGTTGCATCCGCAGTTTAGAGCAAAGGCTTGGAAAAATTCTTCCACAAGTTCGGTGTCAAAATCGCCAACCTTGCTTGCCTTTATATCAAAACTTCTAACGAAAATGCCTCTACCTGATAAATCTACCGCAGAGAGAATAAGCGCTTCATCCATAGGTAAAATCATATTGCCGTAGCGAACGATACCTTTTTTGTTGCCAAGCGCTTCTTTCATCGCAAGACCGAGCGCAATGCCCACGTCTTCAGTGGTGTGGTGAAAATCTACATCCGCATCGCCCTTGCATTTTACAACCAAGTCAAACTTGCCGTGTTTAGCAAACAAGGTAAGCATGTGATCTAAAAATCCACAACCGGTATTGATTTTGCTATCGCCCTTGCCATCAAGTTTGATTTTAAGGGTTATATCAGTTTCACCTGTTTTTCTTTTGATTTCTGCAGTTCTCATTGAAGTTCCTCCAAAATTTCTTTTACCGCTTTAATAAAGGCGCTCATTTGTTTTGGGCTACCCACTGTAACGCGGTTATAATCTTTTATCCTTTGCGAATTAAAGTGCCTTACTAAAATTCCTTTTTCTTTTAGTTTTAGATAGAGCCTTTCCCCTTCTATTTTATCGTGCTTTATAAAAAGGAAGTTTGCTTTTGAATTGGTTAAAGTAAAACCTAACTCAACTAATTTACTTGCCGTTTGTTCTCTCGTTTTAATAATCTCACGGCAGTTTTTAACAAAATATTCTTTGTCTGCTATTGCACCGATTCCCGCCCCTGCCGTCATCCTATTAACATTATAGGGGTTAAGCGAATATTTTAAGGTGTTCATATCGGCAATCAATTTTTCATTGCCAATGCCCATGCCTAATCTTGCACCCGCCATTGAACGCGATTTTGAAAAGGTTTGGGTTACCAAAAGATTATCGTATTTATCTATAAGACTAACCGCACTCTCTCCACCAAAATCTACATACGCTTCATCAATTACCACAATTCTATTCTTGTTTGATTGCAAAAGCCTTTCAATCTCAAAAAGTGGAAGGGGTATTCCCGTTGGCGCATTGGGGTTTGCAATAAACACCGTGCCTTGCTCACTGATGTAATCATCAATAGCAATGGTAAAGTCTTCTTTTAGCGGAATAACCATATAAGGCACGTTATTCACTTCGGCAAACACCTTATAAAACCCATATGTGATATCGGCAAAAACCGCGGGGGTGGTGCTATCGCAATATGCCATAAAAGCAAAGTTTAACACTTCATCAGAGCCGTTGGTCATAATCACTTGATTATCCTTTACCCCCAAACTCTTTGCAACCGCACTCGTTAGCACCTTTTGGTCGGGGTCGGAGTACAGCATTAAAAGTTTTGATTGTTCTTCGGCAAGTTTTATTGCCTTTTTTGAGGGCGGATAGGGCGATTCGTTAGTGTTTAGTTTAACATATT
This sequence comes from Christensenellaceae bacterium, assembly GCA_045645305.1. Classification (GTDB taxonomy): domain Bacteria; phylum Bacillota; class Clostridia; order Christensenellales; family Borkfalkiaceae; genus UBA1259. The sequence continues at coordinate 28,057 of JAZRIO010000004.1, read as the reverse complement.
GCCTTTCCTTTGGTTGCTCGCCCGGAACATACGGTGTTAAGTTTTTATATTTTTGGCTAAAAAACTCACTCATATTAGTCCTCTAATCTAATCGTTGCGCTCTTTGCGTGTGCCGTTAGTCCTTCCTTTTTAGCAAAGTAACTAACGTCATTAGCAACTTCACAAAGCGCTTCTTTGTCGTAATAAATATATTGTGTCTTTTTAATAAAATCATCTACTGACAAGGGGCTTGAAAATCTTGCCGTTCCGCTTGTCGGTAAGGTGTGGTTTGTTCCTGCAAAGTAATCTCCCAAGGCTTCGGGACAGTTCTTGCCTAAAAATACCGAACCCGCGTGCTTGATTTTATCCAAATATTGCATAGGATTATCAAGGCAGATTTCTAAGTGCTCGGGCGCGATTGCGTTCGCAATATCTATCGCCTTATCAATGCAGTCGGTAACGAATATTTTGCCGTTATCATCAATTGACGCTCTTGCAATTTCCGCCCTTTCAAGTTCGGGGATTTGTTTTTCAATCTCATCGCTGACCGCATTTGCAAACTCTAAACTGTCGGTAACAAGCACCGCGCTTGCCATTTTGTCGTGTTCGGCTTGAGATAAAAGATCGGCTGCAACGTGCTTTGCATTTGCCGTTTTATCGGCAACCACCATAATTTCGCTTGGTCCTGCTATCATATCAATAGAAACCTTGCCAAACACTTGCTTTTTGGCTTCGGCAACGAAAGCGTTGCCCGGCCCAACAATTTTATCAACCTTTTCAATAGTTTCAGTGCCGTAGGCAAGGGCTGCGATTGCTTGCGCGCCACCTACCTTATAAATCTTATCAACTCCCGCAATCTTTGCCGCGCAAAGGATAACGGGGTTAACCTTTCCTTGTTTGTTGGGTGGGGTTACTATAACCACTTGCTCACACCCAGCGATTTTTGCGGGGATTGCATCCATTAAAACGGTTGAAGGGTAAGTTGCCGTGCCCCCTGGGACATACAATCCTGCTCTTTCAACGGGGATTATTTTTTGACCCACGATAACGCCGTTTGCCTTTTTTATTTCAAACCCATCGCGCTTTTGTTTTTGGTGAAACTCGCGAATGTTTTGGCTTGCCTTTTTAAGAACTTCGATAAACTCTTTATCAACTTCTTCCATTGCGCTATCAATTTCTTGTTCGGTAACCACAAGTGAAGTTAACTTTACCTTATCGAACTGTTCAGCATAATCGTAAAGGGCACTGTCCCCTTCCTTTTTAACCCGTTCTATTATTTGTTCAACGATATTAGATACATCCACCTTATTCTCGGTGGCGGTAAAGATTTCCGCACGCGTATCCAAAATGTCTTTAATAATCTTTATCATTATAAGTTCTCCGTTTGTTCAGCAAGCGAAGTAATAAGTTTTTCAATCTGCTCGCTCTTAAACTTAAAGTTTGCCTTATTTGATATAAGCCTTGCGCTTATGTCTTGGAATTTTTCTAAAACAACAAGGTTATTTTCTTTTAAGGTTGTGCCCGTTTCAACAATATCCACGATAACATCCGAAAGCCCTAAAATAGGTGCAAGTTCGATTGAGCCGTTGAGGTGAATTATATCAATATCTCTGCCTTGTGCGCTGTAATAAGCCTTTGCAATATTAGTGAACTTAGTTGCAACCTTTAATGTTTTTCTTCTATCATCAACAAATTCGGCTTTAGAAGCAACCGCCATATTGCACTTACCTATCTTTAGGTCAAGAAGTTCATAAACATCGGGCTTATATTCGGCAAGAATATCTTTTCCTGCAACGCCAACATCCGCCGCACCCCTTTCAACATAGATAGCAACATCAGATGGTTTTACCCAAAAATATCTAACGCCTGCTTCGGGGTTTTCAAAAATAAGTTTCCTATTGTTTTCTTTGATTGACGGACAAGGAAAACCTGCCTTTTCAAACATATAATAAACTTTTTCGCCAAGCCTTCCCTTTGGAAGTGCCACGTTAAGCATATCACTCATTTTTCTTCCCCCTACAAAACGATTAGTTGTTTGTATTTTACCGTTTCGGGAATATCTTTCCCTGCAAAAACGGTCTTTCCTTCACTGATAAGTTTGCTAACCGTTTCATTAACCTTTTTTATGGGCGCATTGCCGTATTTAACAGCAACATCTACATCATAAAGGTCTTTATTTTCGTATAATCTTTCAATTTCATCTAGGTAAACGGCAAAGCCGATAGCCTTTGACTTTCTACCCATTTTACTCATAAGGTTATCGTATTGACCGCCCGATAAAATAGAAGTTGGTATACCGCTTACAAAGCCCTTAAACACAACGCCGTTATAATAGTTAAAATCGCTTGTAACGGAAAAGTCTATTCTAACCTTACTGTCAACACCTAAGAGTTTAAGGCTTTCAATTATGCCCTTTAACCTTTCAGTTTGTGCTTTTGCCCCTTCGTTTACCGCAAAGCAATCGAGTTGGTTATACACCTTATCCACATCGCCATAAACGGTAACAAGTTTTTCAAGCAAGGCTGTTTTTTCGCTATCGAGCCCCTCGCTTTCGGCAACCTTTTTAACACCTTGCAAGTTCTTTTCGTTAAGGCAAGATACAACCTTATCTTTTGCTGATTGGCTGATGCCCACATAGTCAAGCACACACTTAACAACGCCGAGTTCGGAAAGGTCTAAAACGCAGTTAGAAGAAATTTCTTCAAGGCTCTTAATGGCAAGGTATAAAACTTCAACAACCGAATAGTCGTCAATATCCCCCACGCACTCCAAACCAATTTGCATAATTTCCTTAAAACTTTTCGTGCCTTTAGAAACCCTATAAACGTGTTCGTTATAATAAACCTTTTTGATTTTGTCGGGATTATCTTTATCGTTTTTAATAATAGACAAAGTAACATCAGGTTTTAATGCAAGCAATTTTCCGTCCGTATCGGTAAATGTTATAACGTTATCAGACACAAGAAAGTCTTTGTTTTTAGCATACAAATCGTATTCTTCAAACTTGCTCATCTTATATTGCGCATAGCCGTATTTTTTATAGAGCGAACGAAGGGCAAAAACTGCCTTTTCTTCACTACTTAAAACGTAATCTCTTTGCATTTTATCACCTATTTGTCTTCTTTAAGCACAATTTCATATCCGCCACTGCCATAGTTTAAGCATTTATTTACTCTGCTTATGGTTGCAGTTGAAGCACCCGTAACTTTTGACACTTCTTGATAGTTCTTTCCTTGCTTTAAAAGAGAAGCCACTTCTAATCTTTGCGTAACGTCTTGCAACTCTTTAATAGTGCATACGTCTTCAAAAAACTTTCTGCAATCTTCTTTTGTTTTAAGTTTTAACACCGCTTCAAATAAGGTGCCAAACGATTCCATATGAAAATCTTGCATTTTAATATCTCCAATGTTTTAGTTCTTTATCATTTTAGCACGATAAAGTGCTAAAGTCAACGGTTTTTACAGCACTTGTTTAACATTTTAAAATATATTTTATAAATTTTCAAGTAAAAAACGTTGCCATTGTCCCGTTTTAGAAAATTAAGCAACAAAAAACCCAAGGCGCTAAGCCTTGGGTTTTAGTTTGATTCCTATATTATTCCTTGGGTTCGGGTTTAGCAACTAAACTGAATTTTTCAGCAAGGTCGGTAATTAATTTAACCGTTTTCTTAATTGCTCTGCCACTCTTCACACGCATAAGCATAGGAACTTCTGCGTATGATTTTTTATCTGCAACGTCTCTTTGGAAATATTTGCTCGTTTCATAAGCCGCAGGGTTGAGTGCCAAGTATACTCTTAAGGTTTTTCCAACAATGGTCATCTTCGCGATGAGTGTTCTTCCGTTTCTAAAGCTTACCGCTTTTTTAGAAAGTCTTAGATTAACCTTTTTGTATTTTAGAAGTTCTGCTCTAATGTTTTCATAGCCTTCTTTGATTATTTCATCTGCTTCTGAAAGTTTTTCTTCAAAAGTTTTTGAATTGCCACGAATTCTATCGAAACCATTTTCATCATCTTCTTCGGCCACGTCAGCTTCCGTAGATTGTTCTACGGGAGCTTCTTCAACCTTTTGTTCTGTAATAGCAGGTTCTTCAACTACGATTTCTTCTGCTTCGGTCTTAACTGCAACAGCAACTTCTTCTACAGGAGCATTGCCATCGGGGTCGTTTCCGCCTTGTTTTTTTGCTTTAGAAACCTTTATTAAAAGAACGATTGCAACTGCCGCGATAATTGCTTCAACAACCACGATAACGATGAGCAATGTTACTAATGTTTGGTCGTTATATGCGGGTGTGGGTGTTAAAGTGTCAAGATATTCTACTAATGTTACGTTTGCCTTAAAGCTTTCTAACGCATAATTGATATCTTCCTTAGAAGCAGATGCTGCAATTTGTGCAATAGCAACGTCGTAGTATGAAAGAACGAGTGCTGCATTTTCTTCGCTATACTTTTCTGCAAGAGTCTTAATTAATTGTTCTCTATATGCATCAGTTGACTCACTTGGCGTGTTAGGAATAATCACGGTAGTGCTGTCAGCATATGCGATTAAGCTTCTACCTGCCTTTTCTTCGTTTGCATTGCCACCGATTGAAGCCAAATATTCATCAAGCCAATCTTTTAATTCTTGTTCGGTAACGGTTGCATGTGTCTTAACTTCTGCTGTTTGGGCTTTTTCCATTGCTAATCTTGCAGCTTCTTCTGCCTTTTGAGCAGCTTCTAATGCTTGAGATGCAATGTTTGCTAAATCTTCAATTGAAGTGGTGTTTTCAGCAATCTTTTCGCTTAATTCTGCAAGTGCTTCTTTAGCGGTATTTGCTGTTTGTTGTGCTTTATCTGCAGCCTTTTGAGCATCTTCTACAATATTTTTGAGAGAAGTAATCGTGCCACTTAAAGTTTCTAAGTTGGTTACGATGTTTTGAACTTCATCAACTATTCCATCAACTTCTGCCTTGTATTCATCGATTAAATCAGAAATACCATTTACAATAGTTGTGATATTATCTTCCACTTGACCAATTCTATTAGTAATAGTGGTGATTTTTTTATCGAGAGCATCAGAACTTGCTAAAATATTTTCTACGTCATTAGCAGTTAAGGGCTTGATTGCTTTGATTGCTGCTTCGATGCTAGCCAACTTGCTATCATATTGACCATCGAGCGTACCTTCTAAGGTTGCAACTGCTTGAGTTAAAGTTTCGATTGATGCATTGGTTTCATTTGCATAGTCTGTGATTGCTGTTTCAATCTTACCTAACGCTTCTTTGATGAGTTCGTTATCTTCGGCAACCTTTTCTGCTAAATCGCTAACCTTTCCGTCTAAGCCTTCAAGTCCTTCAGCAAAGATTGCTTCAACTTCTGCCTTGGTTAAGGGCTTAATTGCTTCTACGATTGCTTTAACTTCATCAATCTTTCCACTAAGAGTTCCTTCTAAGGTTGCAACTGCTTGAGTTAAAGTTTTGATTGATCCATTGGTTTCATTTGCATAGTCTGCGATTGCTGTTAAAACGTTTGCATCGATATAATCGGTAATATTACCAACGATAGCATCTACCTTACCTTCGATTTCATTTAATTCAGCTTGTAATTGATTTTTATCAACAGCAGTTGCCAAGAGTTTTTCTGTATCAATCTTAACTTTTCCGAGATTATCAATTGCAGATTGAACTTGAACTAAAACTTTTTCGAAGCCAATGCCAGTTGATTGAGAAAGTGATTCAAGCGATACTGCCAAGTTTGCCAATTCTGCTGCATTTTTATCAGCTTTTTCAGATGCATTCTTGATATATCCTTTGTAGAGGATAATTTCTTGTAATTCAATGGTTGCAACAGCCTTAGCCATTTCAACTTCTTCTAAGGTGCTAGCAGTGTAAATACTTGCTATCATAGAAGAGGTTACGTTGTTTTTGTTTTCGCCGTTAGCACCAATTAATGAACTAATTGCTTCTTCTTTTGCGTCGCTTAATGCTTGTGCATTTTCTTCTGCGATAACATCAATAATGAAGTAAGTGTTAAGAAGAACGTTTTGCATGTCGCTCTTTAAGCCACATTCTAAAAATTTGTTTAGAACAACTGAAATTCTGTCGTCGTTAACGTCAACCTTTTTGATTTCTGCATATTGTTTAATATTTAATGCGTACTCAACAATAAGTTCATTTGCTTCAACTTCGGTAAGAACTTTTCCAAATAATTCTTCAACAGAGTTAACAACTCTCTTAACTTCTCTCATGTAACTTAAGGTTGTAATTTCATCGCAAGCTGAACTAATGATTTTTGCAAAGGCTTCTTCACCTGCAGGTGAATAAGTCTTTACTTCCATCATATAAGCAGCCGTTTCTTCAAGATATTCACCAATAATTACTGAGAAGTCTGCCATATCCATTGCCACATAAACACCATTTTGAGGAATTACTACGTGACCAGGAGTCCAGAATTCTTCAGGCATTTCTTCGCTATAGATACCGCCGGTAATGAATTGAGTTAAGTTTCTGCCTTCTGCTTGTTCATTGTAAACCACGTTACCAATGATTCCGCCTGAAATTGAAGCAGTAAAGTTAATACTTGGTTCTAAGTAAATAACACCGATTTCGCCATCTTCTACGCTAATAGATGCTTTTACGTCTTTAGTGTTTCTATCAGCGCCATCGCTTGGGTTTTGCATCCAAATGGTGCTTACCTTTCCGCCCTTAATTACAACGCTGTTTTCTTTAACCAAACTGTTCGCAAACAATCTAATGCCATCATAGTAATAAGAGCCTTCTGCAAAGATTTCGCCATCAACGATTTCTACAATTGCATCATTACTTGTTGAGTTATTATCAATTGCATAACCAATTTGAGTTTGTGCGGTAGAAACGTTTTTAATAATTGCTCCATCAACAACTAATTTGCCAGAGTTTACGATAGTGTTAACTGCATAGCTCATGTTAGCTGCTAACGTGTAGTTGCATACGATAGAGCCGTTACCAGTAATAGTAAGTTCGCCCTTGTTTTCAATTACTGCGTATGCTTTTGCTTCGATAGGCGTTCCTACGAGTTCATATCCATTGAGATTTAAGGTAATTACTTTATCGTTTGCAATGGTCAATGTTTCACTTGTTTGTACATCTGTGAGTAAGGTGATTACATCGCCTGCTTCTGCCTCAGTGATAGCATCTTTCAAGTTAGCATAGTAGTTTCCGCCGATTCTAGCAGTCATACCAAAAACAGAAATGTCTTCCGCACCGATTAATTGAGCGTTGCCAGTTGCAAGTTCATAAGTGCCATCATCACCAAGCGTAAAGATTGCTTGATATCCATACACGTTGGTTGCATTAAAGGTGTTGCCAGCACTTAATGTAAGTTTATAAGCACCGCTTGCTCTACGTACTACTACAGGAAGTTCTGCGTTAATGATTGTATTTTCAATAGTAGTATCAAATGCACCTTCACCATCTGCACGTACACCATAGCCTGTTACGTTCATGGTTGAGTTCTCTATTACTACACTCGTTGACGTTCCTGCTGAAATACCGTTCTTACCACCTTCGATGGTTAAACCGTCTACGTTAATCCCGCTATTGCCATACGCTTGCAATACTGAGTGCATGTCGTATGATTTAACGTTTTCAATAGCAATATTAAAGCCTTGACGAATCTTTAATGCTGCTGCAGAATCAATCGCTGCACCACTTGCTGTAAACGTTGAATCTGCTACTGTTACGTTATGTGCATAACGTTCTACTGAACCTGTTGAATTTGAATAAATAAATATATGATCTGCTTTCTCTGTTGCAAAGTTGAAATTCTTAATAACTAAAGTTTCTGCTCCTGTGTAACGTGCATTGCCATGTATATATATCGTTCCTGTATAAGTCTTTCCATTACCGTTTAAGATAATGTTCTTGTTTGCTACTTGCGATACAATTACGTTTTCTGCACTGTCTACAAGAAGTATTATTTCTGTAGTTCCTTCCTCTGCACTGTTAATACCTGCTTGTAAGGTACCAAAATATTCATCGCCAACTTTAACGATGGCTGAGTCTGTGGTTTCTGCACTTGCAGAAACAGGTTTAGATGCAAATAAAGTTGCAACACCTAAAACGAATGAAAGTATTGCTACCATAAACGTTAGGCTAAGCTTTAATGCTCTATTTTTCATATGTGCCTCCTCCTACAATCTTGTAAGATACAAAATTTTTTTAAGCCCAATTATTATATACTTTTAATTCTGTTTTCGCTATATCACTTTTTTTCTTTTTCTTAAGTAAAACAACTAAACATTATATATAATATAGCGACTCATTTTTATTTTAGCACTTATTTTATCTATTGTCAATAAAATTCTCCCCCCCCCCCCCGCACGACTTTGTCAAGTATATTTGATATTTTATTGTTTTTTTTGCCCCAGAGAAATTCTAAGAGTAAAAAAACACTCTACAATATTTGTAGAGTGCTTAATTTGTTTTTTAGTTTATTATTCGCCTTTGAAAGGTAACAAGTCAACCAATCTTGCACGTTTGATAGCAGTTGCTAAAACTCTTTGGTGTTTTGCGCAAACGCCAGTCATACGGCGGGGAAGAATTTTACCGCCTTCGGTAATGTACTTCTTCAAAGTGTTGATATCTTTATAGTCGATAGCATCAACTTTGTTTTGGCAGAAAGCACAAACCTTTTTGCGGGGAACTCTTTTAACAAATTTCTTGCCTTCCTTAGGTGCAGCCGCGCCTTCAGTTGCGGGTGCGGAAGTCATGGTCATATTCTCTTCCATTTTATTAACTCCTTATTAATTCTTGGGAATTAGAAGGGCAATTGATTGTCATCAATGGCTTCTAATTGCGGTCTTTCCCTTCTAGTGCCTACAACGGGGGCATCTTCGCCTTCACCTTGAGCACTCTTGGGTGTCAAAAATTCAACTTCGTTTGCAACGATGTCGGTAACGTATTTTTTAGTGCCGTCTTTATCTTCATAAGAACGGGTTTGCAAACTACCAACAACTGCAACTTTGTTACCTTTCTTTAAATACTTACCGCAGTTTTCTGCTCTACCGCGCCAAACGGTGATGTTGAAAAAATCAGTTTCACGAGTGCCGTCTGCACTTGCGTAATCTCTTGATACAGCGATTGAAAATCTGCACACTGCAACGCCACTTGGGGTTTCGGTGAGTTCAGGATCGCGAGTAAGATTTCCTACTAAGATAACTTTGTTCATAATTTCTCTCCTAACTTATCTTTTGGTGATGAGTCTTCTAATAATGCCGTCTGTGATTCCGATAACACGCTTGAGTTCTTCAACAAACGATTTTTCTGCTTCAAACGCCATCAAAACGTAATAGCCTTCAGACTTGTAGTTAATGGGGTATTGCAATTTTTTAGTGCCCCAACGTTCGGTTTTTTCTACTGCACCGCCGTTCTTAGTAACCAAATCTTCGACCTTTGCAATGATAGCATCCTTCGCTTCGTCTGCGAGTGACGCGTCAAGAATGTAAAGCATCTCGTATTTCGTCATATTTTTTTACCTCCTGGTCTTATTCGGCTTGGGAACTACCCAAGCAAGGTTATTATCTTTTTCCGCCTGCGCGGAATAAGTTACATTATAATACCAAACTTTTTTAAATTTGTCAACAATTTTTACACTTTATATTATATATATCTAATTTGTGGGAAGAACGCCGAGTTCTGACATTTTAGATAACATGTCTATTGCTTCGTGCAAGGACATAGTGTAAAGCCCCTCGTGCATATCGTCAAGCATACCTGCATCGATAAGTTGGCGAATGGTTGCATCTTCAAACTTCATAGAGATTGAAGCAATACCGCCTTCTTCGTGTGATTCAAGCGCTGCCAACGTGTCGGTTGTTGCCGTGTAAGACATCGGCCTACCCTTATGTGTTCCTTCGGTTATTATCTCGCCCGATTCAAAGCAGAACATAAGCCAAATACCGTCGTTTTCGCAAAGCCAACGCATATTTTCTTCTGTCTTAATGCTATCGGGTGCATAGTCAGCAAGGTAGAAAGTGCCCGTTGTATTGTCTACGTAATAAAGGGGTGAGCCGGCAACTTCGGTGTCCTTAAAGCAACCTTCACCATATACTTCATAAAGGCTGAGTTTGTTTATTTCTTCGCCCACGTTTGCAACGGTAACGCCTTTTTCGATAAGTTTATCCATAATAACGTTGCCAGTTTTGTCCATAAAGGTAGCAAGTCTAACGTTATCAATCTTAAACGAAGCCATATCTTTAACCTTTAAATCGGTGTAACTTACGTCTTTGTCAGCCGTATCAAACGCTTCGTTAAGTATCTTTGCAAGGTCGCTATCGGCATCTAATTCCATAACGGTTGCAAGGTTTACGTTGTTGATATCGAACGAGCCACCGCCAAGTGAAGATATTTTAATGTTCTTTGCCGTTTGTTCGGTAAGTTCGCCAATTTGACCAGTCGCTTGCCACAAAATATTGTAAAGAGAAGTGTTTTCAGCATACGGGATAACACAAGTGAGTGATGCATTATTTATTTCTATATTTGAGAGCACACCGATTTTAATTTGTTCATAACCATAGCCTGTAACATCTTCTAATATCGCCTTAAATTCCTTTCTTACCTCGGGAAGAATTGAAGAGAGTTTTGCATTGTCAACACTTATACTACTTAAATCTCCAATCAAAATTTGTGAGTAATCAGTGTAGCCTTTTTCTTCAAGTGCAGAGAGCAATACTCCTTGGAATTTAGTATCAAGTGTGGGAATAGCGATTGAAAGTTTTGCATCATCTAACTTAATGCCTTCAAGTTCGCCAATCTTAACATCTTCAATTTTTGTCTTGCCTAAAGCATCGCAAATGATTGCTTCAAGTTTAGCATCGCTAATAGTAAGCACTGATGAGAGAGCAACGTTATCAATGTTAAGAGAACCGATTTCGCCGATGGTGATTTGAGAATACGTTTTGTTTACTACAAGTTCGCCTTGGTCATTATAAACGTCAAACGCTTGGTCTAAAATCTTTGCTATTTCATCGGTTGATGCCATTGTAATAACCGAAGAGAGCACCACCCTATCAATCTTAAAGTTTGCTCCTTTAAGGTCGCTAATTTTAAGTTGAGATGCCGTTTCCCCGTTGAGTTCCCCTGTCTTTCCTGCCGCTTGCCAAATAATACTATATACGCTTGTGTTTTCAGCATACGGAAGCACTGAAGCAAAAGATATATCTTCAATCTTAAAGCCATCGGCAAGCATACCCACGGTAAGCGCGCTATCACTTGTTGCACCGGTTGCATCGCGCAAGATATCGTATAATCCCGCATTGTCTTCATCTCTTTCACCAAGAACGGTAGAGAGTGAAACGCCGTTAAGGTTAAGCCCGCTCTTTAACGATGCGATAGTAATGCTATCATAATCGGTGTTAGTTGCTTCGCAAAGAAGTTTATGCGTAGTGTTGTTTGCATTGTATTCGCCAAGAACGGTTGAAATAGACACCAATTCAAGTTTTAAGCCATTGTTTAACTTGTTAAGAGTGATGTTTGCATACTCTTCACCCGTTGCTTGACAAAGCAATTTATGAGTGGGGTTGGTTGCATCGTATTCACCAAGAACGGTTGAAATATTGATATTTTCAAGTTTCAACTCACCCGAAAGGTGACTCACTTTAAGGTCTTCCGCCTTTGTCACCGTAGGGTCGTTTACCGCCTTGATAAGAATATCATAAAGGTCTTTATTGCTAGAGTTTTCTTCGCCGAGTACGGTCACCAATGAAACATTGTTAAGAACAAAATCTTCACTAAAACAGTTTAATGTAATGTCTTCATATTTTTTACCTGTTGCATCGCAGAGAAGTTTGTGCATAACATTGTTTTCATCATATTCGCCAAGCACGGTTGAAAGACTTACCTTATCAAAAGTTAAGCCACTTGTTAAGTGGGCAATTGTAAGGTGTTCGGCTTTTGTTACCGCTGGGTCGCCCACACAGTCAATCAAAATCTTATAAAGTTCTTTGTTGCTAGAGTTTTCTTCGCCAAGCACGGTCACTAACGATACGTTGTTAAGAACAAATCCGTTGCTGAAAGAGTTTAAGGTAATGTTTGCATATTCTTTTCCCGTTGCATCGCAAAGGAGTTTGTGCATAACATTGTTTTCATCGTATTCGCCAAGCACGGTTGAGATAGCGATATTGGTGAATGTTAATCCGCCAGTAAGGTGCGATATCTTAAGGTCGCCCGCTTCTTTTACGCTTTCATCGGCAACACAGTCGATAAGTATATCGTAAATGTTTGCCCCTTCGCCGGTTGCTTCGCCAAGAACGGCGGTTAACGGAACATTGTCTATCGCCAATTCGCCTGAGAAGTGACCTATGGTTATATCGCTATAATCTTCACCCGTTGCATAGTGCAAAATTGCGTGAATAATATTTTCTTCGTTATATTCGCCAAGGAAAGTTGCAATGGTTACATCGTCTATCTTTAATCCTTCGGTAAGGTCGGCAAAAGTGATATCTTCTGCATTTTTACTACAAGCCGAACTTAAAATTTTATAAAGGTCATCTTCAGCATTGCCACCCAAAATATCCATAATGTAAATACTTTCTGGGCCGATACTACCAGTGTCGCCAACAGTTTTACCGCTTAAGAGTTCGTAAATCATATCCCCTTCGCTAACTCCTGCGCCAGCAACATTGAGAATTTCTACAAACTCTATTCTAGAAAAACTTTCACCAATTAAATCAAGCGCATCGATAATATTTATGGCTGAAAGTTTTGCATAGAAAAGTTCGGCATCTGCGGGGCACAATCTTTTTCCTTCGTTGTCAAATGCTCTTTTATAAGAAGAATCTTCAACGGGTTCGGGGGTTCTCATTGCGTAAGGTGCGGGACCGCCCGTGCTTTCAGGAATATAGTAAAATTGTGCGGGGTTATGAACGAGTTTTCCTTCGCCATCTTTTTCAATGTTTCCTTGCGCATCAAAGGTAACATCATTTAAGTCAACTTCTGCCCAATCATTAAACACAGAAAGTTCACCAAAGTCGCCAAGCGATTCGGTTAAACCTACTGCATCAAGAGTTGCAACAACCTTTATGCACGATTGAAACTCGCTCATAAAGGTCTTATTCGGGTCATCGTAAGAGAGTTGAAGTTGTTTTACCTTTTCTTCATCGAGTTCTATGTACGCACCGAGCCCCAACTCATCAACCAAACTCAAAACAAGGTCGGCTGCCACGGGTACGTCGGTAAGTTCCATATCTTCAATACCCAAAAGTGCATCGAGAGCGCTCTTGTTTCCAAGGCTGTCGCTAACGTATTCATCAGACTTATCCCCAAGATAGGTTTTAAGCGGAACTATTTTAACGCCAACAAATACCGCGCCGATTATTATTGCAAAACTTGTAATAACACCGGTAAGATACATAAGAAAGTTCTTAAATGGGCGGAATCTATAGCATTTTAATGCCCTTTTAACACGCCTTTTATAGACTTTTTCCTTAATTTCTTCGCGATTCATTACTTCACCTCTATCTTTAATCAATGCTACGCATTGTTTTTATTATACCACAGCAAAATACCACTGTCAAACCAATTGAAAAAAAAACCGCAAGATGCGGTTTTTTAATTTTTCAAATGATTTTTTGCCATTTTTATCAGTTTTTCACTATTGTTTTCGTTTGGATTAAAAATCAAATATTCCCACAAATTTTTTAGTTCTAAACCGATTTTTGAGCCGATGTATCCAATCTCAATTAAATCTTTAGCGGAAATTTTTAGTTCTTTTAGCGAAAACGGAACTCTTTGATCTTTCATATCGGCAATTATTTTTTTCCACTTTTCTATTGCCGGTGCAATTCCACCTTGCTCTTTACAAGCCTTAAAATCGGCTTGCTTTAACATAAACAAAAGTGGCAAATTTTTATAGTTTTCGACCACGAATTTTTTAATTTTTTTCTCACCCATTTTGCAGTCGATATCTATCATATGATATCGCACTAAAAACCTAACTTCTTCTATACTTTTGGTGTCTGCTTTTAGCCTTTTTAGTATGCTTTCGGCAATCTTTCCCCCCACTTTATCGTGCCTATAAAACTCGCCGTAATTTTCCATACAATAGGGCTTTCCTATATCGTGTAAAAGTGCGGATAACCTTATCTTTTCATCGGCATAGAGTACGCTTTTAAGGGTGTGTTCTAGAACATCAAAATTATGAAAATCAGCGCGCTGAGCCATACCGCGCCCTTTCGTTAGTTCGGGAATAATTCTATCAAGCACGCGCGTTTGGTCTAAAATTTTTAGAGCGGTATAGTGCCCGATTTTATTAGAAAAAGCATACTTTTTATCAGCCGTTAAAATGAGTTTAAGTTCGTCATAAACGCGTTCTACCGATATTTCTTTAATGTTATCGGCATACTCTCTCGCGCCGTCAAGCACTTCTTTTTTTGGCGTAAAATTCAACTGACCTGCAAACCTTGCAAGGCGCATAAGTCTTAACCCGTCGTGCTCAAAAACTTGCTTTGGCGAGCAAACGGTGTCTAACACCCTATTCTTAATGTCTTCAATGCCACCAAGCGGATCAACAAACTCACCATTTTTAAGGTCATAATACACTGCGTTGCACTTAAAATCTCTGCGCTTTGCATCTTCAACGATATCATTGGTAAACTCAACCGCGTAAGGGGTGTGCTCCCCACCGTGGTAACTCTCTTTCCTAAACGAAGTGAACTCATACTTGTTTTCACTATCGCAAAAAACCACCGTTCCCGTACGTTTATAGGTAGCAACTATCTTAAAGCCTTGCTCTACGGCAAACTTTTCCACCGTTTCCGCGTCGAGCGGACTTGCTAGGTCAAAGTCTGTTGAAAAGGACTTGTCTATCAAAAAATTGCGCACCAAACCGCCAACCACATAGAGTGGAAGGGGTAATTTTTCGGCAAGTGCTATTAAGTTTATGCTAAACTTATCTTTCATACTTTAATTATACCATATTTTACAAAAAAATACTTTAAGAAACTTGAAATTTTTTTCATTTCATAGTACAATAGTTTATATAAAATAAGGAACTCTTACAAATGTTGGATTTTATTGTTAACCCGATTGCGGGTGGAAAACACGGAAAGAAAACTGAAAATGCCATCTCACTTCTAAAGACGGCGCTTGCTGAAAAGAATGTGGAATATGCTATTCACTTTACAGAGCACAAAGGTCACGCGGGCGAATTAACGAAATCGCTTATTGATAACGGTGCAACCGATATTATCGTTGTCGGTGGAGATGGAACTCTTCACGAAGTTATTAACCAATTCCACTCTTTTGATAGAGTTAATCTCGGCCTTATCCCTTGTGGAACGGGTAACGACTTTGCTTATGCTGTAAAGATTCCTTTAGACCCCTTGAAAGCACTTGACATAATTCTTGCAAACAACGCACAGTATACAGACTTTTTCCAACTCCCTGCCGTTCGCGGTATAAATGTTGTTGGCGCAGGCGTAGATGTTCAAGTTCTTAAAAGATATGAATCATTAAAGAAAAAGACCAAGTTTGGTTATACAAAGTGCCTTATTAAAACTCTAATGAACTTTGAATACACTTCTTTCACCGCTATAATTGACGGAGAAGAAAGTAGGCACTGTTCGTTTATTGCAGACATTGCAAACGGCCCCGTATATGGTGGCGGTATTCCCATTTGCCCAATTGCTGACCCGACCGATGGTATGCTTAACTTTGTGGCTATGGAAAAGATTAAAAAACTTGCTATTATCCCTGCATTTATTAAACTTAAACGCGGTAAGATTTTTTCTATCAAGCAATCTTGCACAAAACCTGCAAAGCACGTTATCATTAAACCCGATAAGCCTTGCACTATAAATGTTGATGGTGAACTTTATGATGATTTAGAGTTTGACCTTAAAGTTGTATCAAACACATTAAAAATGTATAGACCGTAAAATAAAACGGAGAGAAAATTCTCTCCGTTTTTTTATTTAGTTAAGTTCAGAGTTTAGTGCAAATTTACGAACCGATTCAATCGCGCTCTTACACGAGTCAAGTGACTCATACGCTTCGCCAATGCAAATAACTGATTTTTGTGCATTTCTTAACTTATAATAATATCTACCGAATTTATCGCGGTCAATAACAAAGTTGCCTTCTTCTGCGTTCTTTTTAACCGATTCTACTGCGTTTTCAGCATTTTTCTTAACTTGCACTTCTTCGGTTGCAAGCATGAGTTGGCCGTTGTTTGCATATAGCCTTGCAGAATACTTCTTATCTTCGGTTGTTTCTACTTTCCACTTGCCTTTAGCGCCTTTGCTAATTGCTTCTTTATTTAGCGCTTGGGGTGTATACTGAACATATTCAGCACCACTAACAACATCCTCATTAATCTCGCAAAGTTTGGCAATGCGCTTAACCGATTCAACCGCTTTTAAGCATTGGTCTTTTGCCTTGTAAATTTCGCCCACGCAAAGGAGCCTGTTGTTTGCAGTTTTAAGTTTATAATAAAAATTCTTGTTCTTATCTTGATAAATTATAAAGTTGCCGTTTTCTACTCCGCGAATAATGGTTGCAATGCCGTTTATTGCACCCTCCTCACTCTTATAAATTTCACTTGACAACATCACTTCGCCATTAGATGCCGAAAGTTTAGCCATAAACTCATCGTCACTCTTATGCTCAATTATCCATTTACCATAGAATTTTTTAACTTGTTTTTTCTCTTTTGTCTTTTCTTGAACGGCTGTTGCAACAACTTCTTCTTTACCTTCTTCCGCCTTTTCTTCGGGCTTTTCTTCCACTTTGGTTTCTTGTTCGGTTACTTCAACTTTTTCTTCCACAATCGGCTCTGAAACAGAGTCAACAGTTTCCTTAACGGGAACAGGGGCTTGAGCCTTGTTCTTTTTGCGTTTCTTAGACACTGAAATAGGCACTACTATTGCAACGATTATTAATACCAATGCAAGGCCAAGTATGCCAATCAAAACCGGAAAACTAACATGAAGATTAAATGCAAGCTCTTTCAAAAAATTTATAATAACTTCCATAATTTTCTCCTTTTTTCGCTTTTTTAGTATATTATCATAATTCGACAAAAAGTGCAATAGGTATATGTCAAAAAAAATTAAAAGCGCACATTATTTTGTGCGCTTTTTGTTTGTGTTTTAATTTTATTCGCCGTCGTTAAAATACAAAATGCCGAGAGTGTTTCCACCGCAGTGGCTTGCAATAGTTCCGCCTGCGTGTGTTTCGTAAATATTCTTAAATCCTCTCTCAACAAGTGCTGTCCTTGCCGCTTCAACCATTTCGGGAGTTGCGGTGGTATATGTTATAAACACTTTATCAAGGTCGGGAGTGTGGAACTCATCAAGTGTTTCTTGGCAATATTTAGAAACAACCATATCCATTTTGCCACGATACTTTTTATCAGCACCCATCTTACCATCTTTAAGAATAATTCTCGGGCGGAGTTTAAGTAGGTTTGCACCGAAGTATGCAAGGCTGTTGCATCTGCCACCCTTAAAGAGATAATCAAGCCTTTCGATAACGAAACTTACTTGAAGTTTGTTTTTTCTTTCTTCCAATTTTTTAGCAATTTCTTCGGGTGCAACACCTGCATCAGCAAGTTCGCGCGCATAAATTAAAAGCAAGCCTATACCAGTTGAAAGTGTTTGGCTATCCACAACGAAAACATTTTTAAGGTTTTCCGCTGCCCTTATTGCGTTACCGCAAGAAGAAGTTATACCGCTTGACAAACAAACGTGAACAACTGCATCGTTGTCTTTTAAGAGTCCTTCAAAATACTCTGTATATTCATATTCGTTAAGGGCGTTGGTTTTGGGCAAAACACCGCTTTCATCTACCATTTTGAACAATTCTAAAGTAGAAACATCTCCGTCCTTAAAGGTTTTATCGCCGTGAACAATGTGATACGGGATAACGCTAACATCGTATTGAGCCAATAATTCTTTACCTAAATCGTTAGTTGATTCTGCTGAAATTGCAATCTTCATATTTTTCTCCGTTAATCATAATTTGGTTAATAACCTTTTATATATTATCACAAATTTACAATTTTGACAATTATTTTTAACAAACTCCTTAATTTTAGCAAAGGTGCAAATTTTTTAAATCAAATACTTGCTTTAATTTTTATAATAAGGTATTATTATAGAGTATTATAAATTTATAGATTTTATGGCTATAAGGAGTGTTTATGGACAAGATTAACGGAATTGTAAATAAAGATACTATTGATTTTTCCGAATTTGCATCACACGATGGCGAAGTTGTTTCTATCAAAGGTTACGTTCACCGTATCCGTGAAATGACAGGCTTTTCTTTCGTTATTATTAGAACGGCAAAAGATACCGTTCAATGCGTTTATGCGCCCGAATTTTCCGATTATAGATGGGATGACAAAATTGTTGAAGAATCTTGCGTTAAAGTAACGGGCAAGGTTGTTTCAAGTCAAGACGCAAAGGGTAACCAAAGATATGAACTTCAAATCCACAATATTGAAATTCTTTCTCTCCCTGCTGAAGGCTTGCCTATCGTTATCAACAAAAAGCAACTTGACAATATGCAACTCTCAACCGTGCTTGACCTTCGCCCTATCTCTATGCGTAACCCCAAAGAACGCGCTATCTTTAAGATTCAAGAAGGTATTGCAAGGGGCTTTAGAGAATATTTAATGAAAGAAGGTTTTACCGAAATTCGTTCACCCAAAATCGTTTTTGCTGGTGCGGAAGGCGGAACTAATATCTTTAAGTTAGATTATTTTGGTAAGGAAGTTTTCCTCGCACAATCCCCCCAATTATATAAGCAAGCACTTGTTGGCGTTTATGAACGCGTGTTTGAAATCGCACCCGTTTTCCGTGCCGAACACCACGATACTTCTCGCCACTTAAACGAATACACTTCTATGGACCTTGAAATGGGCTTCATCAACGGCTTTGAAGATATTATGAACACCGAAGTTGGTGCGCTTAAATACATTATGAATCTTCTTAAAACTGAATATAAAGAAGAAGTTGAACTCTTGCATATCGATGTGCCGGAAATCACTGAAATCCCCACCATCAAGTTTATGGATGCGAAAGAACTTTTGATGAAGAAGTTTAAGTATCAACCCCAAGATATGAAAGACTTTGACCCTGCTGAAGAAGAACTTCTCGGCAAGTATGCTAAAAAGGAACTCAATAGCGACTTCTTATTCGTAACCCACTATCCTTCAAAGAAGAGACCTTTCTATACTATGGATGACCCTGCTGACCCCGAATCAACACTTTCTTTTGACCTTCTCTTTAGAGGACTTGAAATTACTTCGGGCGGTCAAAGAATTCACGACTATAACGAGCAAGTTGAAAAGATGGTTAAACTCGGCATGAACCCCGAACTCTTTGAAACCTACCTTATGCTCCACAAATACGGCGCACCACCCCACGGCGGTTTAGGTATCGGCTTAGAGAGATTAACCATGCACCTACTCGGCGCAAAGAATGTTAGAGAAACGACTATGTTCCCCCGCGACATCAACAGAGTTACTCCCTAATAAAATTTATGCCCTTGGCTTTTGCCAAGGGCTTTATTTTTTTATAACTAGTCCATAAAAAAGATACGGAAAGCCCGCTCTATCAAGCAGTTCTTCCCTTTCTTCTCCCCACTCTTTTGAAAGGCTATCAACACTATCTTTTGCCTTTACAAAATAGGGCTTGTCGGTTGGGGTTAAATATAATAAGTCCCCTTCTTCAACTTCACTATTTAGGCGGTTAAAGTTAATAAGGTCTTTAAGTGGCACTAAAAAGGTTTGGCTTATGCTTCTAACTGTGTCGCCCGCCTTTACGCGGTAATAAAAGTTTTTCATACTCTATTATATTTGCTTTTTTTAGCGAATAGAATAGTTTTGAAAATACGCGTTTATAAGGGGTATATTTTGAAGCAATTTGTTAGAACGGTTATGATAGTTACCGTATTTTCTATGTGTGAAAAATTTTTGGGGTTTTTATATAGAATTTACCTTTCAAGAACCATAGGCTCTGAAGGAATAGGTCTTTATCAGGTCGCCCTTTCTGTGTTTGCATTGTTGCTTACTATTGTTTGCTCGGGCACGCCCATAACCGTTTCACGACTGATGACTAAATACCGCGCCGAAGGTAGAGATGACAAGGTGTTTAAGGTCATATCCGCGGGCATTTCTTTCACGCTTGCGGTGGCTCTCCCCGTTGCGCTATTTTTTATGGTGTTTGGCAAAAAATTCACCTTCCTTTTTGCCGATGAGCGGTGTATGAGCATATTTTTAGTGCTTGTTCCAGGACTTATTTTCACTTCGGTTTACTCTGTGCTTCGCGGTGTGTTTTGGGGCAACAAAGACTTTTTGCCGTATAGTGTTACCGAACTACTTGAAGAAGCGTGTATGATAATCGTGGGAATTTTTCTAATCGGGCGCACTACCGATGTTTACCAAGGGGCGCTCCGTGCGGGAATTGCCGTACTTATATCTTACATTTTTTCTTTCTCGCTTGCGTCTGTCACCTTTTTGCTGAGAAAAAACAAACTAAAAAATCCTGCCAATCAGTTTAAGCCGTTGTTAAAATCGGCACTGCCAGTAACGGCAATGCGCACGGCAAACTCGCTATGCTCGTCACTCGTTTCAATTCTTTTACCCGCACGGCTTATTGCCGTTGGGTATTCTTCTACCGAAGCGATGAGTGCTTTTGGCGCAACTATGGGGCAAGCGATGCCCTTGCTCTTTATCCCAACCACCCTTATAGGTTCGTTTGTTTTGGTGCTTATACCCGAAGTTAGCGAAAACTTTTATTCTAAACGGCATTATTTTCTTAAAAGGGATATAGAAAAAGCACTTAAATTCACGGTTCTTTTAACCGCACTTTTCGTGCCTCTCTTTTTGGTGTGTGGGGAAGAAATTGGCGTGCTTATTTTCTCGAGTTATGAGTGCGGAAAATACCTTTCGGCTTTTTCATTTTTAATGCTTTTTATGAGTTTATCAAGCGTAACGACAAGCATCTTAAACTCAATTGGCTTAGAGAGCAAAACCTTGCTTTGCTTTATTATAAGCAGTGCATTTATGCTCCTTTCCGCATACTTTTTGCCAAAATATATCGGTATTTACGCCCTGCTTGTCGGCCTAACCGTTGTTTACGGTATGTCCACCGTGCTAAATCTTATACTTATAAACAAAAACTCTGAACTTAAACCTAATTACTTAAAATTTACCCTTTTTACCGTCGTTTTTTTGTTGCCTACCATACTTTTAGGTGCGCTTATCGAAAAACTTTTACTTTCTTCGCTCGGTATTTTGATGACAACTTTTATATGCTCTTTTTTTTCCGTTTTGTTTTTGGTGGGGCTTTACGCGGTGTTTAACCTAATAAATTTTAAGGCTGTTATTAAAAAGATAAGTCCAATAAAAAATAAAAGAAGTGCTTTAGGTTAGCACTTCTTTTTTTATTTACAATTAACTTCTTTTCCTTTTCCGTAACTGTTCAATTATAGTAAGCATCGTGGGGTAGCAAATAAAAAGCAATGCGTAGTTTATAATGCTGTTTATAATTTGCCCCATAGCAAACACTCTTGTAACAAGGTATGCAAAGAAAGGCACGCCCTTTCCGTATAATATCCAAAATGCGGTGGTGTTAATTCCTATGGTACACAAAAGAAAGGTCGACACACACACAATAGAAATCTTTATGTACTTTGTTCCTGCATTTTTATCTTTTATGCCGTTCATTATAAAACCACTAATAAATGCTGCTGTGCCTAATGCTAAACCTATCCACGGCATATAAGAATATGGTCCGGGGTTATACAAAAAGCCGACCAAATCGCCCAAAAAACAAGCAGCAAATCCAAAAAACGGACCAATTACCATTCCTGCAAATATGGAAAAGAAAAGGGTGAGAGAATATTGCGTTTGTGCAAACCTAATCTCAAAAAACATATTGCACACAACCAAAAGTGCAGTCATAATGGCAATGTATGCAATCATACGAGTGGCAGACAAGTCTTCCATAATACCGGAAAAAACAATTCGTTTAAGTTTTTTTTCCATAAAAAAATCTCCCAAAATACATTTAGAGAGACCGATAAGATTGACGCGAATAAAATTATACGCAGAAAATAATAGCGGACGCGTAAAGGCACCGCAGGTTACCCTTTCGTTTGCAAACGACATCCCATTTTGCAACACTTCACGCGCCTTTACTACTCTATATTTTAATTATAACACTTTTGTTTAGTCTTTGTCAATAAAAGGCAAAGCATAATTTTTTTTGCCTTGCCTATAATAAAACCATTATGATTGTTACCTTTTTTAGAACACTTATAATCTTAATCACTTTGATAGTATTGATGCGACTTATGGGTAAGCGCCAAATCGGGGAAATGCAACCGTTTGAATTTATCGTTACCCTTATAATCGCTGACCTTGCTTGCGTGCCTATGGCGGATGTTTCAATCCCTTTGGTTTACGGCATCGTTTCTATCGGGTGCTTGTTTTTGTTGCACCAAGCCTTTTCGATTCTTGAACAAAAGGGCAAATTTTTTAAAAAAATTATCTCTGGAAGCCCAAGCGTTGTTATCAATAAAGACGGTGTTGTTATTAAAGAATTAAAGAAAAACAATATGAGTGTTGACGACCTTATTGAATCAATGCGGACAAGCGGATATTTTTCTTTAGACGACCTATATTATGCCATTTACGAATCTAACGGACAATTATCCGCCTTTGAAAATTCTGGGAGAGAAAACGCACCCACTTCCCTACCCCTTCTTATAGTATCCGAAGGCAAGATTGATAAATCAAACTGCGCCGTTATGAACACTCCTGTGTCCGCCGTGCAAGAATTTATTAAGGGAAACGCGCGCGCTATAAAAGAAGTGGAAGTTATGACTATCGACGGCAACGGAAGGGTGTATTTTAAAAAGAAGAACACGCCTTATCAAATATTAGACTTTCCAATCAAGGAGGGTTCTAAATGGTAAAGACCTTTCTTTCAATGTTGTTCGTTGCGCTTTGCCTTGTCGCGCTTGCCTTTTACGAACAGTGGTTTATTCGTTCAAACTTTACCGAACTTCACGATGTTTTGACCGTGCTATACCAAAAGGTAGATGAAGAAGTTGCCACCCAAGACGACGTTTATGCCGTTCAAGATAATTGGCTTGATAAGAAAAAATCATTGCACGCGTTTATTCCGCACAATGAAATTAAAGAAATCGACCTTTGGCTTGCCGAGTCGGTTACTCTCGTGCGGGACAAAGAGTGGGAAGATGCAATATCCAAAGTAGAAGTTTTAATAGAACTATCAGAGCAAATCCCAAAAACCTTTACCCTGTCGCTAGAAAATATTTTTTAATATAAAAACCACTCTTTTTAGAGTGGTTTATTTTTTGAAAATGAACATCCGCAATAGTTTTGGCGGTAAAGGTTATGCTCTTTTGAAAGTTCAACCGAGCGCGCAACCCCACCGTTTTTCTTAAAATCGGTTGGTAAATATGCTATATTAAACTTTTTCGCCAAATTTTCGCCAATCGCGTTTATTAAAGTAGCATTTTTAAGTGGGCTTAAAGTTAGGGTAGTTGCAAAGTAATCGTAACCTTTTTCTTCCCCAATTTTTGCTGTGGCAGAAAGCCTTAAGTTAAAGCATTTTTCGCAACGAGCCCCACCTTCTTTTTTTTGCTCAAGCCCAACTATATCTGCATAAAAAGGGGTTGCATCAAAAGGTTGGCCAATAAAATTTATACCCAAACTTTCGCACAATCGCTTTTGCTCGCCCAACCGAAGATTATACTCTTCTTCACTATCAATGTTGGGGTTATAAAAATAAACGGTTAGGTCAAAATGCTTTATAAGTCGTTCAAAGCAACCGCAAAAACAAGGTGCACAACAAGAGTGGAGAAGTAATTTTTTCTTCTCCCCTTGATTTTTAATTATCTCGTCTTGCATTTGCTTATCAAAATTTACTTTGTTCATAATTGCTTTTTTATAATATTGCCGTTATCGTTAACCATAAAATACGCGTTTCCGCCTGCCGATATAACACGGCTAAACTCCCCGTCGATAAACTCAATCGCACAGTCGTTCTCCACACAGTAAGCGTTGTTTAACTTGCCTTCTTTAAGTGCTATCGTAAAGTCTTGTTCGCGCTCGTTAAAGTGTGGGCACATTGAACCGTTTATCAGTCCCAAACCTTTTTTAAGCGCATACGAAGAACTTTGCCCACGCATAATTTCATAGTCGGTATACATATCGGTAAACCAACATATCGCCCCAGCAGAAAGTCCACAAATGATTTTGCCGTTGTTATACGCATCGATAAGCAGTTTATCAAGCCCTAACTCTTTCCACTTTTCAAGCATAAACATAGTGTCCCCACCGCCGATATAGATACAGTCCGCATTGTCTATTTTGCCCTTTATTTTTTCCATATCCATCTCGCCGTAAACAACAAGCGCAACTTCCGCCTTTATGTCAAACACCGAAGTATAGGTCTTTCTAAAACTGTTAAAATAGGGCATACTATCGTGCGAAGCCGTGCCTACAAAAAGCGCGTTTGCCCTTTTATCGCCCGCGTGGAGTTTGGCTTTATTTGCAACGTATTCATCTATTTTAAGGGTGGTTTTGTTTCTAATTTCCCCACCACCAATGGTAATAAGTGTCTTTTGCATAATTAACCTTTTTGCTATCAATATTTGAAAAGGTTAGACGCGTGTCTAACCTTCGATAATTTTTTTCGCGTTAAAATAAAACACGTTTTCCGCTGTTTTTTGACCGAATTTACTTGTCACCTTTTTATACGCCTTTTCCATAACGTATTCTCTTTCAACGTGCACGTCGCTCGCAACAAAGTCAACAAGGTTTGCCTTAAACAAGTTCATCGCCTTTTTCTTAAGCGCTCTGCCGTATTTTTTTACAAGCGATTCGGCATTTACTTGAATAAGCCCCCCTGCCCTTTTAATCTCTATAGCAAGATTTAAGTCCACGTAATCATACCTTTCAAGGTGCGCAACTATAACGGTATATCCCATCCTTTTTAATTGGTAAACCGCTTCGCAAATATCAGTATCTTCAATAAAATCAAATTCCACCAAAAGATATTTGCTATCGGCAAGTGGCAAAACCTTTCCGTCTAAAAGGATATTTTTTATATCGTTGCCGACAAAAATTTCTTGCCCTAAATGAATTTTTACATTTATATCTTCATTTTCAATATCTTTCTTGAAAGACTCAAAAATGCTTTTAAGTTGCTCTATTGTGGGTTTATAGTTTTGGCGGTAATGCGGTGTGCATATCATATCACCAACACCTTGCTCTTGTGCTTTTTTTAGTATTGCAATAGAGTCGGCCGTGGATACACTACCGTCATCTACATTTGGCAGAACATGCGAGTGAATATCAATAACTTTCCACTCCATTTTCCTTATCCTTCTTTTTCCTATAATATCTTGTGAGATAATTTCCGCCCCTATAATATTTTGACTTTTTAGAGTCATACATAGAGAATACCGCGCCGAGAACGTTTGCACCGTTCTTTTTAAGTTCTTTTATCGCTTCGGCAACCTGACCTTTGGTAGTCTTTGCGTGCGCTACGATAAACAATACGCCGTCTGAAATTTTAGATATATGGATATAGTCGGAAACCAAAAGCACAGGCGGACAGTCAAGAAGAACGTAATCGTATTTTTCTCTTAAATGCGCAATCAACGCCTTAAATTTTTCCGAAATGAAAACGAAAGAAGAGTTGTGTATTTCCGTACCGCGAGTAACAACGTCAACTCCCGTGTATTCGGAAGACTTAACAATGTCCGCAATGGTTTTATCGGCAAGGATATATTCGGCAATACCTAAATCCTTGTCCAAATTAAACTCTCTATGAACTTTAGGTCTACGGAAGTCAAGGTCTACAACGACAACCTTTTTACCCGTCAAGCCAAGGCTTACGGCAAGATTGCAAAGGGTTGTGGTCTTACCTTCACTAGCAACTGAAGATTCAACTTGAATAACCTTTTTGTTGCCGTCTGCGTTAAGAAAGAGAATATTGTCCCTTAATCTATCGTATCCCTCTGCGCCAGATTGGTTGGGGTCGTTAACGATAATTTGTCCTATTCCCGGTTCTCTAACTTTCTTTCTAAAAAACATCTCATTTTCTCCCACGTTTTCTATATGGTTTACTTTTTAAAGTCCATTCGTTATATTATTATATCTTAAAAAAACAATAATTGCAATACATAATCAAAAGATTTCCGTTTTTTATCAAAAAAAGCACCTTTTTACTGGTGCTTTTTTCAGTTTTTTAGGGGTTTTTATCAATTGCTTGCAATCTCTCTTTAAGAACTTTTATATGTAGTTGCTCATCTAATATTATCCGCTTTATAACCGCCCCAACAAGTTCGTTGTCTAACCTATCCACAATCTTTTCATATTCGCTTACCGCAACCATTTCTCCCGTTATATCATCAATTAGCATTTTAATTGGCGTTCTACTATAATTTACAGACATCGTTGAATAATAATCTCCGCGTATGGGCGGTCTTTTGGTGTAAATTGGGTCAATGCCAAGTTTAAGCATTGTTTCGCCAAGCATTTCAAAATGCTTCATTTCACAAGTAGCAATGCTTATCAACACATTTGCCGTTTCTTCATCTTTAAGCCTTCTAAAATAAAACGAGTGATACACATATTGCAAAATTGCATCAAGTTCTCCGTGAATACCGCAATATGCTTGCGATATTATCCTTGCCGACCTTAAATCTTCTTCTAAATTGTCAATAGATGGATACGGCAACTGAACACACAACATATCTCTATCCCCCCTTTTCTTTTTTGTATTATATGAAAAAAGGGTTAAAAGGTGTTAATTGCTAATTTTCCGTTATTGTTAGATTGAACTTTTGCCCGTTACTTAAAGAAATCACTAAGGTGTTTCCATTATTATTAAAAATTCCAACGTAAAATTCTTTTATTAAATATTTTAAGTCCATCAATATTTCTTCTGCTTGCACCTTGTAAAAAATTTTTTCTTCTTTCCCAATATCGGTGCTTGACACACAAATATGCCCCTTTGTTTTTTTATTCTCCATAAAATAATACTCCTTTATTTTTTAGCCGTGCACTGCTTATTTGTATTATACCATCTATAACGGAAGCATATAAGTTTTTGTTTCCGTTTTAGAAGATAATATTTGTATGAGTAATGTTATCTATGAATTAAATTTATCTATTTTTGCCGAAAGACTAACCGATTTTTTGTTTGAAACAAATCTAACCCCACCCAAGTTTTCCAAAATTATGGGGTGCGGGCGCGCAACTATAAACCGCTACACAATGGGCAACAAAATGCCAACTGTTGAAATGCTTGTTCAAATGGCGGATTTTTTCCAATGCTCAATAGATTATCTTATCGGCATAGATGATGAAAATTTTAAGCAAACGTTTTATCCTTGTGCACAATTTAAGGATAGACTTCCTGAACTTTTAACACATTTTTCTTTTTCGAGATACAAATTGCAAAAGTTAAGCGGAATATCCGAATCCACACTTTATTATTGGTCGATAGGCAAAACCAAACCCACTATTGACAAGTTGATAAAAATAGCCGAGATTTTTGATTGTTCAATCGACTTTATTCTTGGAAGAATCAAATCATAAAAAAGCAAGGAATTAATCCTTGCTTTTTTCCGCGCCTTGAGATACTGCCACACCCTAAAGGGACCCTGGCAGAACTTTGCCCGTCAATGTTTGTCCGTCAATGGCGAACGAACTACGTTCTCATCTCTTACGGCACAGCCTAAAACAAAGAAAGCAAGGAATTAATCCTTGCTTTTTTTCCGCGCCTTGAGATACTGCCACACCCTAAAGGGACCCTGGCAGAACTTTGCCCGTCAATGTTTGTCCGTCAACGGCGAACGAACTACGTTCTCATCTCTTACGGCACAGCCTAAAACAAAGAAAGCAAGGAATTAATCCTTGCTTTCTCCCGCGCCTTGAGATACTGCCACACCCTAAAGGGACCCTGGCAGAACTTTGCCCGTCAATGTTTGTCTGTCAACGGCGAACGAACTACGTTCTCATCTCTTACGGCACAGCCTAAAACAAAGAAAGCAAGGAATTAATCCTTGCTTTCT
>JAZRIO010000003.1:0-19406 GCA_045645305.1 Christensenellaceae bacterium | reverse complement strand
TTTTAAATATAAATCTTGTTTTAATATTGTGTGGAGCGAAATAGGAAACATTAAAAATAAAAAATATAAGAGATTGGAATGGCGTAAGAAAATTGATGTTATTATAAAAAATCGAGATATTATAGAAAACATAAGACAATACAAGCCCCAAAATATAAAAAACAAGTTTAAGAAGGCACTTTTTTTAACAAAAAATAAGATGTTAATATATTTTGTTGTAGGCAGATAAAGTATGAATTTATTTAAAATTATTCCTGAAAGAATTAAGGTTAAAATTAAATATTATTTATCAAGAGCAAATCATATAGATTATGCATTTTTAAAGAAGGAACAACCCAAAGTATTTGTCTTTTTGGCGGGGTTTTATCAAAACTTGGGTGATATGGCAATTACTTATGCTCAAAAAAAGTTCTTGCAAAAAATTTATCCTAATCGAGAAATAATATGTGTGCCAAGCACTAAAACTTATGGCGCATTAAAGACAATTAAAAAGTCGGTAGGGAGAGAAGATATTATCACCTTAATTGGTGGCGGAAATATGGACGACAAATATCAATCCCTAGAAGATGCTCGTTTATTTGTCGTAAAAAAATTCCCTAAAAATAAAATAGTTTCTTTCCCGCAAACGGTTTGCTTTTCGGACACAAAAAAGGGAAAAAACAGTTTAAGAAGAAGTCGCAGAATTTATTCTCATCACAAACATATAACCTTATTTATGCGTGAGCCAAACGCTTTTATGCGGGCGAAAGAGTTTTTTCCTGCAGTAGAAATTAAACTTTGCCCTGATATTGTGCTTTACTTAAACGAAACAGAACCTAAAGCGGAAAGAGAAAATACTTTGTGCTGTTTAAGAAAAGATAAAGAACAAAATATTAGTGGGCAAGCAAGAGAAGAATTGATTTCTATCATAACCAAGAACTATCAAAATGTTTTATGCAAAGATACTGTGGATGTGCCGTTAGAGGGTTGCCAAATTGATACTTACGAAAAGAGTTTGAAAGAGTTTTGGGCAATGTTGCGCACTTGCAAGTTGGTTGTAACCGATAGATTGCATTGTATGGTATTTTGCGCTATTACCGAAACACCTTGTATCGTAATGGATAATACAAACAGAAAGATTTCTGGAGTTTACAAGCAATGGCTTGAAAGTGCAGATTGGATAAAAATGCTAAACGGATATGATAGAGAAAAAATCATCAGTTTAGTGGATGAAATGTTGGCAAAACAGCCAAATTGTAAAATTGTAAATTTAGAAAAAGAGTTCATGCCTTTAAAAGAGGCTTGTAAAAAATAAGTAAAAATTGTGTTAAACTAGCAGAATGAACGGATATGATGAACCAAAAAAGTCGAACATCTAATTCAATAAAGAATATTATTTTTGCATTGTGCTGTCAAGTATCGGGAGCATTGCTTGGTTTTGTAACAAAAACAATATTCCTTAATATATTAGGGGATACCTATAATGGTATGCTTGGCTTTTTTGCTAATATCGTTTCGGTTCTATCACTTGCCGAACTTGGATTGGGCGCAGCAATTGTTTTTGCTTTGTATAAACCGATTGCAGAAAGGAATACACCGCGTTTGCAATCTTTAATGGGCTTTTATAAAAAGGTATATACATATATTGCTGGCATCGTTTTGGTAATGGGCTTGTTGCTTTTGCCTTTCTTGCCACTCTTGACCGAAGATATTGCCGATGGCTCACTAGTATACATTTACTATGTTATTTATTTATTAAATACCGTTACAAGTTACTTATTTATTTATAAAAGCGCATTATTAAACGCCGACCAAAGAAACCGCATTGTTCGTTTGGTGAATATGGCGTATACCATTTTGCGTAATGTGATAGAAATAGGTGTATTGCTTTTAACGCGCAATTTTGTTTTGTATCTATTCGTGCAATTATGTTGTACAATAGGCAACAATTTTACCATCTCTTTCATTGCCAATAAGTTATACCCGTGGTTAAAGAAGCGTGGAGAAAAACTTGAAAAAGCCGAAACAAAAAAGATTTTTTCTGATGTTAAGTCAGTTGTCTTGTATAAGATTGGCGGGGTTCTTCTAAATAATACCGATAATATTTTGATTAACCTTATCGTAGGGCTTGTTGCGGTTGGATATTTTTCTAACTATATGATGATTGTTGGCCTTATAACAACAGTTTTAGAACTAATGTTCTCTGCTACAGTAGGCAGTGTTGGCAACTTGAACGCAAGCAGTAGTAAAGAGCATAGTAAATCAGTTTATAACATTATGGGTTTTATAGGTTTTTGGATTTATACCTTCTGCGCAATATCAATGTTTGTGCTTATAGATGATGTGGTATGTCTTTGGATTGGTCAATCGCGTGTTTTAGGCACGGCTGTGTCTTTAGCACTTGCATTAAATCTATTTGTTGTTGGATTATTGCAGGGCACAATGGTGTTTAGAAATACAACGGGCTTGTTTAGAAAAGCAAAATTCATTATAATCATCACGGCAGGAGTAAACATTATTTTGTCAATAGGTTTAGGATATGTCGGTGGAATTGCAGGAATTGTGTTTGCAACCAGCATTGCAAGATTAACAACTAATTTCTGGTATGAACCATATATTTTACATAGGGATATTTTTAAGACCAAAGCAAAAGGATATTTTATAAAAACTGCAAAATATATAATCGTTGCGGGCATTGCAGGTGTTGCTACATATTTCTTGGCAAATTTAATAACACAATCAGGTTTTATCGGCTTGGTTTATAAGGCAATGATATGTGTAAGCGTTCCAAATATAATATTGCTTGTGGCATTTTGTAGAAGTGTTGAATTTAAGGAACTTTGGGCGCGCTTGAAAAGTCTTTTAAGAAGAACTAAACATATAGAAAATAATAATCAATAATTATTTAAATAAAACAAAAGGATATTGTGATGCGACAAGCCGTTGGAAAAGCATTTTTTGCCTTGATTCGTTTTTCGATAAACGATGTTAAGTTGGGCGATGACGAGAAAAACTTAATAACATTAGAGACTTTGCCCATTCTTTTTCAACTCGCAAAAAATCACGACGTGGCGCATTTAGTAGGCGATGCTTTGGATAAAAACGGGTTGCTTCCCGATGGCTCTGAAGTAAAAAAGCGCTTTATTCGCGAACGCGATATGTCCTTTTGGCGCTATGAACAACAACGCTATGAGTTGGAGAATATTTGCAAAGCATTAGAGAACGCAAAAATCAAATTTATCCCATTAAAAGGCAGTGTATTAAGAAAATATTATAAAGAGCCTTGGATGCGCACAAGTTGTGATATAGATGTGCTTGTCCATAAGGAAAATTTAACAAAAGCAATTTCGGAATTGCAAAACAACCTTAATTACTCTTATGAGAGTACGGGCAATCACGATGCCCACCTTTATTCAAAAAGCGGAGTGCATTTAGAATTGCACTACCAGTTGAATCATAGCCAAGAGAAATGGACTGCCGTGTTAGATAATGTATGGAATCATTTGCATAGTGGAGATGTTTATCACGCAGTAATGACAAATGAAATGTTCTATTTTTACCATATAGCACACATGGCAGAGCATTTTAAGGTAGGCGGTTGTGGAGTCCGTTCGTTTTTAGATTTGCATTTACTCAAAAAACACGTTGCATATAATCAAGAAGTTTTGGCTGAATTACTAGAAAAAGGCGGACTAAAAGCCTTTGATAGGGCAGTGTGTGCGCTTGCGGATTATTGGTTTACCGATGGGGAAGAATCGCCTGTTGTGTTAGAACTAAATGACTTTATCTTAAATGCCGGTATGTATGGCGATATGAAAAACCGTGTTGCCATTGAAAAAGCGCAAAAAAAGAGCAAGATTAAAGTGCTGTTTAGTCGTATATTTTTACCGTATAGTCAATTAAAGTATCAATATCCAAACTTGCAAAAGCACCCAATTTTTTACCCATTTTACGTGGTGAAAAGATGGTTTAAACTTTTGAAAAAGGAAAACCGCGTTCGCGCAAAAATGGAGTTTGTTGAAACAACGCAAACTGATAGCTCAAAGCAAAAGAAAATTGCAAATTTATTAAAAGATTTAGAATTATAAATTAAACAAAAAACACCAATCAAATGATTGGTGTTTTTTTGTGTAGTTTATCTTTATATTGCATTTTTTTTGCCAATGTGGTAAAATATACTTAATAAAAAATAGAGGCGAATTATGGCAAGTAAAAAATCAGCAAAGTTTTGGACAACACTTGTTTTGTTTAGTTTAATCGGGCAAGTTGCTTGGGTTGTAGAGAATATGTATTTTAATGTGTTTATCTACAATATGTTTGGCGCAAGTCCATCACAAATTTCGTTTATGGTGGGTGCATCATCGGTTGTTGCAACTTTAACCACTATATTTATCGGTGCACTATCCGATAAGGTAGGCAAACGCAAAACCTTTATTTCGGGCGGATATATTCTTTGGGGCGCATCAATTTTCTTGTTCGCCTTTGTTAGAAAAGACTTTATCGGCGGACTGTTTGCAACGGCAACTTCGGTATCGGCATTGTGCATTACCATAACCATTATTTTAGACTGTTTGATGACCTTTTTTGGCTCAACGGCAAACGATGCGTGCTTTAACGCGTGGCTAACCGATGCCACTGAAGAAAAGAGCAGGGGCGCGGCTGAAGGTGTTAACTCTATGATGCCACTAATGGCTATACTTGTGGTGTTTGGCGGGTTTATGTCTTTTGACTTATCCCTTGCATCAAGTTGGACAACCATATTTATCATAATAGGCGCGGTGGTTGGCATTATTGGTTTTCTTTCAATCTTCTTGGTGCAAGAAACACCGATAACAAGAGAAGATAACGGCAACTATTTTAGAAACATTATTTATGGTTTCCGTATATCAACTGTGAAGAAAAACCCCGTGCTATACTTAACTATTTTGGCATTTGCGGTGTTCGGTATTTCTATACAAGTGTTTATGCCGTACCTTATAATCTACTATGAAGTTGCGCTTGCAATGGAAAACTACGTGTTTATTATGGCACCTGCGATCTTGATTGCTGGTGGAATAACTGCAGTTTACGGCAGATATTATGACAAGGTAGGCTTCTTTAAGGCAATTATACCAACCCTAATTTGCCTTGCGGTTGGATACATTGTGCTTGCGCTTTTTGTAAATTCCGCACTTGTGTTTATCGGTTCACTTTTGATGATGACAGGATATCTTACCGGTATGGCGGTGTTTGGCGCTATGATGAGGGATAAAACACCCGAAGGAAAGGCAGGTTCTTTCCAAGGGCTAAGAATTGTTGGGCAAGTGCTTATCCCCGGCATCATCGGCCCTGCAATCGGTGCAATGGTGTTATCTAATGCCGAAGTTATGGTTGGCTCTGATGGAACGGAATCATTTATCCCTAACCAAAATATTTTCTGGACTGCTCTTATCGTGGCGGCTGTAACAATAGGCGTAACCTTTATTGTTAAGATGGCAATAAAACGCGAAAAAAGCAAGTAAAAATATAATGAAAACGCGCCTATAACTGGCGCGTTTTTTAGTGCGAAAAATTTTTATAAAAGGTTGACATTGAATACCTAAAAGCGTATAATAGTATTATTTATTTAAGCATAAGGATTATTAAAGCAATGAGTTTATTTTTGTCAACGTTAAATCAAATGGGTGTGCTTGGTATATGTATTTTAGCAGGCTTTATACTTGGTAAACTAAACATACTTAAAAAGGGCGCAACCAAAACCATATCGAGATTGGAAAACAACATTTTTTTGCCCGCACTTGTTATGTACACCTTTATTGAAAATTTCAATATGGCAACCCTTTCTTCTTCTTGGGGACTCTTGCTCTTCTCTCTCGGTGTTGAGATAGTTATTATCCCCGTAAGCATTATTCTTGCAAGGTTTTGTTCAAAGAGTGCTTTTATTAGACGCATGTACACATATGGCTTGAGTTTTTCTAACTTTGGTTTTATGGGAATAGCCGTTGTTTCGGCACTCTTTCCGGAAATCGAACACATTTACATAATCTTTACACTTCCGCTTTGGACATTGATTTACGTTTGGGGTGTGCCCGGTCTTTTAATCGAAAGGGAACACGCGCCCGCAAACAAAAAAGAGAGAGTTATAAGTTCGCTAATGGCGCTTGTTAACCCAATGTTTATATCGCTTATAATCGGCGCGGTTATCGGCATTACAGGGCTTGGCGCAAAACTTCTTGCAATGAATGATGGCAACGGTATCTTTATAACCCAAGTAATAAAGGTGTGCAAGGAGTGTATGTCACCGCTCGCGATGATTATGACGGGTATAACCTTTGCATTTATTGACGTGAAAAAGGTTTTGAAAACTGTAAGTATATACATTATTTCTATATTAAGGCTTTTGGTTTATCCGCTTGTTTTAGGTGGAATTTGCTTGCTTGTTGATAAACTTGTTGTTGGTATTCCTAAAACCTTTATTATATGTTTAGTATGTTCTACCGCTATGCCGTTAGGCTTAAACACCATTGTAATTCCATCGGCATACGGAAAAGATACTTCTGTCCCTGCGGGTATGGCACTAATTTCGCACGTGCTATCAATAGCAACTATTCCGCTTGTAATGTCAATTTTGTTGTAATTATGAAAAAAGTTAAAATAACGGTAGTTAGAAAAACCGAATATTTAGACCTCATTAAAAAGTATGAAAACCCCATAGAACACGCGTGCGACCTTAAAGAAGGTATGGTGTTTGTTAGCGAAAATGCCAAAAAACCACAAGGCTTATGCGATAGCGCGTGGGGGACTATGAAAGAGTTTGTTTATTCGCTTGCAAACGGCAAGGGCAACTTTTTCGACGGGTGGATGAAAGATGAGTTTTCTGCAATGATTTCTTGCAATGATGGGTTCCGCCCCGTAAGTTTTTATCTCGAAACGGTTAAGGAGTAAAAAAATGAAGGCTGTTTTAGACCACGAAGCAATAGGCGAAATTGCCTATTTTGAAAAATTTTGGTCGGGCAAAAAAGAATTGTTTATCGACCGCGAACCGCTTGAAAAGGTGGAAAGGCGCACTTATGAAGGCATTGTCAACGGCAAAAAAATAACCGCCGAATTATCGGGCAGTTTTTTTGCTGGCACGACCTTAAAGGTGGATGGGCATACCGTTCAGTTAACGCCAAACTTACAGTGGTATGAAGTTTTTTTATCGGTGTTTTTAGCAACTTTGGTGATTTTGTTTTCTTCAATACCCCAACTAAATGCCTTTTTCCCCATAAAAACTGGCGGGTGGTCGGTTGCGGTAAGCGTTGGGCTTGCAATGTTTAACGTTGCGCTAATGAAAGCAACGCGCAGTATTTTACTCAAAATACTGATAACGGTGATAATGACCGCGTTCGCGTTTGGATTTTGTTATATTTTGAATCTATAAATAAAAAGCATTGACCTACTGTCAATGCTTTTTGCTTATGTTTTTAATTGAGTTGCGGATTATAAGTTCGCTCTCTTGTGAAAGACTTGATTTTGTTGAAAGGTATTTTCTATCGAATTTTTTAATGATTAAGTCTATCGCCAAATCTAATATTTTCTTTCGGTCGGTCTTAATCGACGATAAAGAAATATTACAGTGAGATGCTAGTGCAATATCGTCGCTTCCTATTATAGAAAAGTTTTCAGGCACGCTATCTCCGTGGTTTTTAATGCACTGCATTGCACCGAGCGCGATATAGTCGTATGCGGCAAAAATTGCGGTGGGTTTGTTTTTAAGCGAATAGATTTTTTCCATTGCTTCATAACCCGCTTGCTCAAACCGTTTGTCCGAAACGATTATAAAATCACTATCGACGTGAAGGTGGTTTTTGTTTATTGCCGAAAGAAACAGTTCTTTTTTAAACTCTGTTAACTTTTCACCGAAAAAAGCAATCTTTGTATGTCCGTTTTGCTTTAAGGTTTTTATCATTTTAGGTGTGATGATAGTGAAGTTCGTTTAACTGTTAGCGGTGCTGAAGATTTAAGTGCGGAAATTTATTACTGCACTGATGATAAGCACTTGCAATTAGAAAACACGATTACATTAAATAAAAAAGAACCGATTAGTTTATCAGTTCCAATAAACACGGTTGTGTTGCTAAAAATAAAGTAAGAAAAAAAGAGTTTGCGTTTGCAAACTCTTTTTAGTTTTATAAATTTGTTTCGGCGTGTAGCATAAGTAGGGCTAGAGTGCAGATAGAAGCCGTTTCGGTGCGCAAAATTCGTTTGCCAAGCGATATAATTTCCCCACCGCGCTCTATTAAGGCATCAATTTCTTTTTGATCAAAGCCACCTTCGGGGCCGATGAATACGCCAATCTTCATACCCTTTTTAATCTCTTTTAAGGCACGCTTTGTGCTTTCCATACCGTTGTGACTCTCATAGGGCACAAGCAAAAGGTCAAACTCATCGGTTAGGGGTAAGGATTGGTTAAATGTTATTGGCGGTGTAACTTCGGGGATAGAATTTCTCTTGCTCTGTTTTGCCGCACTTTCCGCAATCGCGTTGTATCTTGGGGTTTTATTATCTTTTTTACTGTCTATTTTAACGATAGAGCGCGCCATTTGAACGGGCACGATTTTGTTCACTCCAAGTTCAACTGTTTTTTGAATAATAAGTTCAAGTTTATCGCTCTTTGGCAAGCCTTGAAAAAGGGTTATGTCGATTGGGAGAGAAGTATCGTTAAAATTTTCTTCAACCACTTCTAAAAGAACAAAGTCTTCACCAAAAGAGATAATTTTGCAAAGGTCAGACCTGTTTTGTAGGCTGACAAGCAAAGTGTCCCCTTCTTTCATACGGAGAACGTTTTTTACGTGATTAAAGTCTGCACCACGGATATAACGCATATTATTAATAGCGTTGTCGCTTTCAATAAAAAAATTATACATAATTTTACCTCAAAAATATTATAGCAAAAATTTATCAAATTGACAATGATAAAAGGCAAATTAATATCTATAAGTTTTTTTAATTGATAAGTGCAAAAAAGGCTGTTAAAAGCGTTGACAAATAAAATTTAAAGTATTAAAATCAAGTGGTTGTTTAACGAAGAATAATTAAAGGAGATAGGTTATGGAATATAATTTGCTTGCTTTAGCAATCGCCATTTTCGCAGGCTTAATGCTGTCAAGATTAGCAAAATTATTAAAACTTCCTGCCGTTACCGCGTACCTTGTTGCCGGTATTTTGATTGGTCCGTTTTGTCTTGGAAGAATAGGCGTTTCGGGGCTCGGTTTTAATAGTAAAGAGCAAATTGAATCTCTATCAATTTTATGTGATGTTGCTTTGGGCTTTATCGCCTTTTCAATCGGTAACGAGTTTAGGCTTTCTCAACTCAAAAAAATCGGTAGGCAAGCGACCGTTATCGGTATTTTGCAAGCCGTTATCACAACCTTAATCGTGGATATAGCACTTATCGGCTTGCACCTTATTATCCCCGATAAATTCCCCTTGTCAGCAGCACTCATTTTGGGTGCAATCGCATCGGCAACCGCCCCTGCTGCAACCTTAATGGTAGTTCGCCAATACAAAGCAAAAGGCCCTGTAACCGACACCTTGCTTCCCGTTGTTGCTATTGACGACGCGGTTGGTTTAGTTTTGTTTGCCGTATCTTTCGGTGTGGCAAAGGCACTTATAAATAACTCTGTGGATATTGTTTCTATCGTAGTTAACCCCATTATTGAAATCGTGCTTTCATTAGGACTCGGCACGGTTATGGGCTTTATGATTACCTTTTTTGAAAAGTTTTTCCACTCGCGTTCAAAAAGGCTTTCAATGTCGGTTGCTTTCGTACTTGTAACGGTTGGATTAACAATGCTAAAGTTTGAAATCGGTAGGGTGCATATCGCCTTTTCACCGCTACTCACTTGTATGATGCTCGGCACGGTATTTTGCAACCGTTGTGATTTTTCTGAAGAACTTATGGATAGGCTTGACCGCTGGACTGCGCCCATCTTTATCTTGTTCTTCGTTATAAGCGGTGCGGAATTAGAACTTTCCGTGTTTACCGATATCTTGATCGTGTTAATCGGTGTTGTATATATTGCTTTCCGTTCGTTCGGTAAATATTTTGGCGCAAGGGCAAGTTCAATGCTCACAAAAAGCGATAGCAATATAAGAAAATATTTGGGTATAACTCTTCTTCCGCAAGCGGGTGTTGCACTCGGTATGGCACAACAAGTTTCTAAAGAAGCGGAAAAGGTTGCTGAGTTTGCAACGGCAGGTGCAATAGTTGTTAACATTATACTTTTCTCGGTATTAATATACGAACTTATCGGTCCTTTCCTTACAAAGGTTGCTCTCTCTAAAGCGGGCGAAATTGACCCCGAAGGCAAGGTCAGCGCAAGAGATACCGCAAAACAATAAAATCAAGTTCAACAAAAAGTCGGTTTTGCCGACTTTTTTGATTATTACCCTTGTTGACAAAGCAAAAAAAGTGTGTTAGTATAAGTATAGGAAAAGTTTATAAACGAGAGGAAAAAATGCAAGAACGATTTCGTACATTTACAGTTTATTTAGCAAAAATAAATAGAAATATCCGCCGATTAAAAGCCGAGAAAATGAAGGAGTTTAACCTTAAAACTCCGCACGTTTCTTGTATTTATTACTTGTATAGAGAAGGCTCACTCACCGCAACCGAACTTTGCGATATTTGTGAAGAAGATAAAAGCGGTGTTTCGCGCTCTATCGACCAACTTGAAAGAGAAGGGTATATAGTGTGCGAAGAAAAGGTTAAAAAAAGATATAAAAGCCCTCTTAAACTTACTGAAAAGGGTAGGGAACTTGGCAAAAGCCTTGCGGACATCATCGAAGGAGTTTTGTTGGAGTTGAGCAAGGATGTGCCTGAAGAAGATCTTAAAACTATGTATACAGTGCTAGGTATTATAAGCACCAATCTTGAAAATATAAAAATCTAAATAAAAAACCGAGACTAAATCTCGGTTTTTTTGTTGTGTTTTATAAATTTTTGGGTTTTTAAGTGAAATTTATGTGCGAATATGTTATACTTTAAACGCATAGGAGAAAAGGGTATGAAAAAGAAATTATTATGTTTAATTTTTGCAATGGTGTTTATTTTGCCGTGCTTTATCTTTGGCGCGTGCGGAGAATCATCTTCAAACGATGCTAGCGGTGGTGGCACAAACAATAGCACAACAAATAACGGTGGCTCAAACAATGGCGGTAACAACGCTAGCGCGGATACCATAGACAAAATGTACGATTTGCAAATTGCAAGTTTGTTGGAAAAAACTAATAGGCATTATAATGAAAACAATACACTCATTAGACTTCCCGACGGCAAGACGCTTGCTATTGATTATGTCCCAAGCAATTTAAGTGAGTTTGAAGCACAATTTGGTTATTTTACAAACCTTGCACCTTCAAGCGACTTGAACTATGTGTATGAAATAGATTATTATGTTTGCACAACACCTATGTTAAATTTTAATGCTAATTTTTTTTCAACCGTAAAAGTTAAGAATTTTTATCGTCCTAATATGGAGATAGACTTAGAGTCGTGGAAAGAAACTGCTGATAAAATGGGTAATTTATATTATCCAAGTAGTATGAGCATATACTATGAAGACATTATGAATTTGCCCAAAGAATATCTAACGGGCAGAAAAAAGCCATACTTTGACGCTTCGGCATCAAAGCCAGCACCCGAAAACACGCACAATGAAACGAGTGATATGTACGCTTATTATAACGAAATTAACAACTGGTCGTATTTGCAAGCACTTGTTTTGTTGCATCAACAAGGAACCAACATTATTTTAACCACCGATGAAAGTGATATAACTTCTAATTTCACCTATGGTGGCAAAGAGTATAGTTATACTATCGACTTCACTTGTCCAGAGCCAACTATGCCACAAATGGAAATGTCAAATATGTTGGAGTTTTTCCCAAAAGCGACCAATCCAAATGTTGGTTCTTGGGGCTTCCCTGAAAATCCAAAACAATATGCTATAGATATTAATAAAAAGCAAGACTTTGAATTTATTACCTTTGTTGGCATAAGTTATCAAGATTTTGATATGTTGTATATGCACGAGCCAACTTATAATGCGTTCAAGGGATTTATGGAACAACATAACCCCGATAAAAAATATGACCTATTTTTAGCAACCCATACCGAATCGGAAAGACATGACCAGTTTGATGATGTGTGGAAAGATATATTTAAATATTATGAAGAAAAAGGGCTGTATTTATTAGACTTATTGATGGATAAGAATAAACAAGACACCAATATTCTTATAATGAGAGAACATGAGCCAAACATGTTCTGGAACAACCTTGTGGCATCGTATAAAGCGGTTTTCACACCAGAGCAACAAGTATTAAAATTAGAAAACAGTTATAAAGTTTACAATAATACTTATGGCATTCATCTGCCGGTGGTTACCGTCAAAAAAAATGGCGAGTTCTATGTTGAAATAGTAAGCGATTTAAATAGTTATGACATTACAAAAGATTACTCTTTGTTATGTCCAAGTTTTGACGGCGTAAGGGAAGTGCCAGAGATTTCTCACTAATCTATAAAAAAGAAAAGCACCCAAAAGGGTGCTTTTTTGTTGTTTTTTAATTATGCCTTTTGTGTATTAGTTTAGTTAAAAGTTTATCAATGCCTATTCTTAATAGGTCGATAACAAAACACGCGGTAAAAACCACCGCCACCGAAAGAACAGCAAATAGTGGGAACGAATTAAGCCCCGCGTGGTCGGGAACTTTTAGCCAATTATTCCATAAAATTGGGCGCACAAAAGTATTGTCGTGTATTAGATACATACCCAAGGTGGTCGCTGAAATTAGGTTGATAAATTTTATGTTTTTTAAGTTTACGTTCTTAAAAATGCAGAATAGAGAAAGTGATGCGACAATGCAAAGCGCATCAGTCATT
This sequence comes from Christensenellaceae bacterium, assembly GCA_045645305.1. GTDB lineage: Bacteria > Bacillota > Clostridia > Christensenellales > Borkfalkiaceae > UBA1259. The sequence goes on along the minus strand of JAZRIO010000003.1, from coordinate 6,520 downwards.
CCCCATTGGGTAGCATCAAAAAACACATATAGGCAAAGGATTAAAAGGTCGGTTAAAATAAAGGTGGGGATAAGAAGCGCGTTTTTGTTGAATATTTTGTTTGGGTATAACTTAATATAACTTGCAATAAGGTATAAGGTTATAAACCAACTAACTTCGCCAAAGAAACTTTTAATTCCCGAAAAAGGCATATAAATTTGGCACAACAATAATATACCTATCAAAATCAAAAGTTCTCTATGTGTGCAGTTTTTTATAAGTTTGTTTATAAAGGGGGAGAGTAAATACATTACCATATACGAACTTATAAACCAATATCGCCCCGAAAAAATTGGCAAAATTTGACCTGCAAACGCAAAGAAACTAAATTCGGTATATCCGCAAATGCAAAATACCGCGTAAATTATAAGCGAGTAAAAAATTAGTTCAAACACCAACTTGAAAAACTTGCTTATCTTAAAATTTGAACTCACAAGAAAATATCCGCTTATAAGCACATAACAGTTTACGGCAATTTTGCCACCCGTTGCAAAGGCATCAATTATTGCTTGGTTAATAACCGTTGTGCTTTCAATAACACTGTGAACGGCAAAATGGTGCGCAATTATAAGTATCATACAAACTATGCGCAACAACTCAAAATTAGATTGCCTATTTGTTTTTGTGTGTGATAATTTAGCGCTAAATAGCCTTGTCATAAACAACTCCACCAAACTTTTTAATTTAATTGATTATATCACAAAATTTTAACCATTGCAAAATGGTTTGAAATTTTTCTTGTCTTTTTTGATTTTACACAAACAAAAAACCTAAACCAAAAAATTGGTTTAGGTTTTCCATGGCGGAGAAAGAGGGGGATTCCCCTGATAGGGGAAATGTCGACTTTAGGTCGACAAAAGGGTTGCTGTCCCACGCAAGTGGATTGCGCCTGTGCGCCCTTCTCCGACAAACAGTTCGCTGGACTGTTTGCCCTACGGGAAATTTGCAAGCAAATTTTCTCCCCATTCAAATCCCTCTATACACACAAACAAAAAACAAACCCGAAACAAATTCGGATTTGTCTTTCGTTGGCGGAGAAAGAGGGATTTGAACCCTCGCTGCGCTTAACACACACTACTCCCTTAGCAGGGGAGCCCCTTCGGCCTCTTGGGTATTTCTCCGTAGTTATTTTTATTATTAAGTTTTTTTGAGTTTGCGACACTGCTAAGGTTACGAAGCAGGGGGGCGACGCGTTAAGCAAACAATCCAGTGAATTGTTTGTAGCCAAAGCCCACGAGCACCCTTTGTGCGAGGGCGGGGTCGCCTTCGGCCTCTTGGGTATTTCTCCATAGCCGAATTAAATTTATCTTTAATGCTACAATATGTTACCACAAAAAAAAGTATTTGTCAAAGTATTTTTTTACTTTTACAAAATTTTTCTTTGATTTTAACAATATTATGCCGTGCGGTCAGTTTAGTGAATTAACTTTGGGTTGCATTGGGGGTAAGTGGTGTTTGTTCGGCGGATTTTTTAGCCTTTCCGTGAACGATAACTCCTTGTATTGCGCTATATTTATCCGTGCGGATTTTCTGTGTTTTTATAACCTTTCCGTTTTTGCTATAAACTAAATATCCTTCGCTTGTAAGACCTTCTTTAGGGTAGCGAACAAACTTGCTTTGCCCTTCGTAAAGGTCGGGAAATTCGCCTTTTTCATCAAAAATTTCTTGATTTTCGGGCGGTAAAATACTGCCTGTGGTTACGCTTTTTCGCGTGATTTCCCCGTCTAATTTTTCGCCTAAAATTTGCACGGTGAGTTTACTCCCCGTAGCCGTAGCGCGTATTATAATGGGGTTAGAAGTGTTGTTTATAAAGCGCAAGTCGGCTGTGTTTGAGTTTACCATCGCATCAAAAGACGGGGGAACATAACTAACGGCAAGAGAGTGGGGGTGGTATTCACTAACTTTTAGTCCCGACAAAAGCACGGCGTTATAAAGTGTGGTGGAAACTTGGCAAACCCCACCGCCAACCCCGTCTATAAAATCGCCGTTGAAAATAATCTTCGCGTTTTGGTAACCGCGCTCTTTTGTTCTTTTTCCCACCGCTCTGTTAAAAGAAAACTCCGCACCCACATCTACAAGGTAGTTATCAATGGACTTTGAGGCAAGATAAATATTGTGCTTTCTCTCTAGAGAAGATGACGAGTAATAGGTGGAAAAAGTAGAGCGAACAACAATATTTTTTGGCTTAAGATTATAAAAGGGCATTTGTTCGGCAAAGGCGGGCTCGGGCGCAAAGGTTAAACTGCCGATAGAAAAGAAGCATATAATAATAAGCAAGGTTTTTATCAAAATAGATTTCATCAGTATAGTTATGTGTAAAAGCCTATTTATTAAACAAAAATTTTGATGATTATTGGGGCGAAAAAATTAAAATTCTATATTGACAAGAAAAGTTAGCAATGATATAATCAATAAAAAGGAGGTCCCTATGAAAAAAATATTATCACTTATAGCATTAACCTTAGTTTTGGCATTTACAATTGCGCTTGTTGGTTGTGGGAATAAAATAAACCAAAAGGCCGCAGATAAAATTAACGACGCTGCACAAAATGGCGAACCGATGACCATGTATGAAATCAAAGAAAAGTATGGCGACCCCTATATTGACACGACAAAAGGTGTTATGGGATTTGGCGCAGGAACGGGCATTGCGGTTTGGATTGACTGTGCGCCTGAAGAAGTAGACGCAAAGACGGAAAATAAAGAAAAAATAGCGGCAATCACCGTTACTTTTGAAGATTACAACGCAGTAAGCGCTACTTTTACCGATAACTATAACAACGTTACGGAAGAATAAATAAATTTTTAGGAGAAGTTATGAAGAAAGTATTATCAATTATTGCTTTAACCTTGGTTTTAGCATTATCTATGTCGTTTTTTGGTTGTTCGCTCCTTGGCGGTGGCTCGGGTGGAGGTAAAGAACAAATCACAAGCCAATCTGCAATTGAGATAAATCGTGTTGTTAACACAGACGACGCGTTTACTTATGATGAATTGGTTGCTAAATACGGCACACCTTATAAGAACAAGTACAATTCGGGTATGGGTTGGGTAACTTGGGTTAACTGTGAAGTAGAAGAAGTTGACCAAAAGGTTGAAAATGGTGAAAAGATTGCGGCATTAGAAGTAACCTTCTATGCTGGCAAAGCCACAGGCGCAACCTTTACCGATGATTATTTCGGCTAATAAATAAAAATTTACACCCCACGGCAAGTGCCGTGGGGCTTGCATTTTAAAAGAGTTTTGCAAATACTTGTATTTAAATAATTTTTTTGGTATAATATAAAGCGCTTAAACCAATTAGGTGCGGTATTGTGCCTTAAAATTTAGTGTTTAAGAAGAAAGGAAAAATGAATCTAATTATAGTAGGTGCCGGTAAAGTAGGCGAAACGTTAATTGAAAATTTCTTAAAAGAAAGTCACGATATCACCGTGCTTGACTCTGATGCTAGCCAAGTTTCCGCAGTTGTAAATAGGTTAGACGTTAAGGGTGTTGTAGGTAGCGGTCTTGAACGCGATTCTCTATTAAACGCAGGGGTGGACACGGCGGACTTTTTCGTTGCGTGCACTTCGCGTGATGAAACTAATATTTTGTGCTGTGTCCTTGCAAAAAAACTCGGTGCAAAGCGCACCATTGCGCGCGTTAGAGACCCCGAATACTTTAAGGAAGTTGACGGTATGAAAGAAGAGTTGGGGCTTGATTTTGCATTTAACCCCGAACTTAACACCGCACTTGAAATTGCACAGCAACTTAAATTCCCTTCGGCACGCGGGGTGGAAACCTTTGTTAAAAACAGGGTTACAATGGCAGAATATGAAATTGCTGAAAACAATCCGCTTATCGGCAAGTCCTTAAAGGAAATTGCTGGTGAGTTTGGCAACAAGGTTTTGATTGCAGTTGTTCAACGCGGAAAGGACTGTTTTATTCCGCGCGGTGATTTTGTTATTAATCAAGGCGACCTTATCCATTTAATTTCAAAAGAAGCGGACATAAACGCATTTTGTAAAAAAATAAAACTTTATAAAAGGCGTGCTAAAAACGTGTTCATCGTTGGCGGTGGTAAAATCGCCTTCTATCTTGCAAACGAACTTGTTAAATCAGGGGTTAACGTTAAGATAGTTGAAAATGATGAAGGCCGTGCTAACGCGCTTGCAGAAGCACTACCTAAAGCGACCATTATTTTGGGCGACGGTACTGATAGTTCGCTTTTAGATGAAGAAAACATTAAGGGGAGTGATGCGTGCATTACTTTAACTGGTGTTGATGAAGAGAACGTTATCGTATCACTTTACGCAAAACAAACGGGGGTGGGCAAGGTTATAACCAAAATTGACCGCGACTCCGTGCTTAATATGGTTGGTATGTTGGGGCTTGATTCGGTTGTATCGCCCAAAGATATAATCACAAACCAAATAGTAAGTTTCGTTCGTGCCCACCAAGCGGAAACGGGTAATGGTATAAACACACTTTACAAACTTGATGATAGGGTAGAAGCGCTTGTGTTTACGGTTAGAGAAAGTTTCACTAAACAAGGCGTGCCACTTAAAAATTTGAGCATTAAAAAGAATGTGTTGATTGGCGGAATCGTTCGCGGAAACGATTTTATTCTTCCGTCGGGCGACAGTTTCTTGCTTGCAGGGGATAGGGTTATTATCGTTACCGCGGCTAAACAAGTTACCGATTTAACACAAATTTTGAGATAGGAAAAAAATGAATTACAAAATGGTCTTAAACTTGCTTGGCAAGGTGTTTTTGTTAGAAGTTATCTTGCTGGCATTTCCGATGATTGTCGGATTCATATATGGTGAAAGCACTTACATGGCTTATCTTATACCTATGATAGCGCTGTTGGTGTTGGGTGCGCCGATGTCCTTAATTAGGGTGAAAAACAGAGCAATTTATGCCAAAGAAGGTTTTGTTATCGTTTCGCTCGCGTGGATATTGATGTCTGTTTTCGGTGCAGTTCCATTTGTACTTAGCGGTGCAATCCCATCATATATCGATGCCTTTTTTGAAACGGTGTCGGGCTTTACCACCACGGGAAGTAGTATTATTCCAAACGTTGAAAAAATATTAGATAAAAGCATACTTTTTTGGCGCGCGTTAACCCACTGGATAGGCGGTATGGGTGTTTTGGTGTTCGTGCTTGCCCTAACCCCTGGTTACAATTCGGGCGGTATGCACGTTTTAAGGGCGGAATCACCTGGGCCTACCGTAGGTAAATTGGTAAGCAAACTCTCTTTTACCGCAAGAATTTTGTACGGAATTTATATGGCGATGACCGCGCTTTTGTTTATCTTGCTTTTGATTGGCAAAATGCCCTTGTTTGATAGCATTGTGCACGCGTTTGCAACCGCGGGTACGGGTGGTTTTAGTATAAAGGCGGATAGCATTGCGGGATATGGAACATATGTTCAAATTGTTATCGCAATATTTATGTTCTTGTTCTCGATCAACTTTAACCTTTACTATTTGATTTTGATAGGCAACGTTAAAAAGGCATTTAAGAGTGAAGAATTCCGTGCGTATATCGTGCTTGTATTTATTTCGACGATGGCGATTGCGCTAAACATTTTATCAAGTGTTGGCAACTTTGGAACGGCGCTTCACCAAGCATTTTTCCAAGTTGCAAGTATAAGTTCAACCACGGGCTTTTCTTCGGTGGACTTCAATTTGTGGCCACAGTTCTCTAAAGCAATTATTATGGTGCTTATGGTGTGCGGTGCGTGTGCTGGCTCTACGGGCGGTGGTATCAAAATGTCAAGGCTTGTTATTCTTTGCAAATCTGTTACAGCCGACATTAAACGTATGCTTCACCCAAGGGCAGTTGTTGCAGTTAAGTTTGAAAACGAACCGCTCCTTAAAGAAACGGAAAGAAATGTTCGCTCGTACTTCATTGTGTATATACTCATCGTTGCGGTATGCTCGCTCGTGCTCTGTTTAGATATTGATGACTTTTTAACAAACTTCTCATCAACAATTTCGTGTATGAGCAACATCGGCCCCGGAATAACGGCATGGAACGGGCCGATGGCAAACTTTGCCTTATATTCGCCCTATTCAAAGGTCCTTTTATCGGTGGTGATGTTAGTTGGTAGGTTGGAAATTTTTCCCATACTTTTGCTCTTTACCCCAAGCACATGGAAAAAGGTTTAAAATTTAATAAATTTATCCGTCGATTGCGCAAAATGATTTAATAAATCATTTGACAATTTTCTGTGTAAAATGTTATACTAATAACATCTTAAAAAAGATTGTTTTTTGCAACTGACGGACAGGTGGGATAACCCACGGGGAGTAAAAAACATTTTGTTTTGTCGACCGTCTGGGCAGTTTGGTTTTTTCAAACTGCCTTTTTTATTTTTTTAAGGCAAAAACTTGCCGTTACAGGTTGGTTTTTGCACAAATTTTTACTTTTAGGAGATGTTAATTATGAAAAAAGTTGCGGTTATTATGGGTAGTGATAGCGACCTTAAGGTTG
>JAZRIO010000002.1:0-33654 GCA_045645305.1 Christensenellaceae bacterium | reverse complement strand
AACTTCAAACGGTGTAGATTTAGACAACACACTTGCTGGTCGAGCAACAGGCACGTCGCAAATAGTCGGTATGGCGTTGGTGCAAACAACTACTGAAAACACAGTAATAACTTTACGCAATCCAGCTGGTAGTCCTGCTGCGCTTACCATTACCCCATTCGCTGGTGGCACACGTTCAGCATCTGCCCATTTGATAATTATACAAATTCAGTAATTACTAGCAAATAGCCCCGAACACTTTGTTCGGGGCTACATTTTATTTATTAAATTAGAGCAATTTGAACCATTTTCATCTATTTCAGTTTTAGGCCGTCGGAGAAGGCTTGACCGACTTTTTCGCCAAGTGTGTAGTAGCCGTGGCCGTCAGTATCGTAGCAAATTGGCTTGAATTTGGTTAAATCAATTTTACCTTTTGCGTCTAAAATGCTATCATCAACTGAAACGTTTACCACTTCCCCTATGCAAATTTCAGATTCGGTATCATAACTAATAAGTTTACACTCTAACACAAGTGGAAGTTCTTCAATTATAGGTGCGTTTACAAACTCACTTTTTACAGTATGCCAACCCGCTTTTTCTATCTTATTAGCAACGTCGTTTGCAGAAATAACGCCAACGTAATCGGCAGGAATTACGTTTTTACTATCGGCAATCGCAACCGTAAACGCCTTTGTTTTCAAAAGATTTTTAACGGTTTTATGCGTGGCAGAAAGGCAGATTGAAACTTGCGCAATATCGCAAACAGTTCCCCACGCAGCGTTCATTGCGTTTGGTGTTCCGTTTTCATCATAAGTGCCGATAATTAGAACCGGCAATGGGTATATGTATGCTTTTGGCTTTAAGTTCTTTCTCATAATTGTTCTCTCCTTTAATTACTTACCTACAAATTAAAATTCGTTTATTTTATGTTTCTTATCTTCGACTCTATTTCTTTAATTACCGAAACGAACTCTGCATCGCTTTTTCCCGTAGGATCGGGCAAGCCCCAATCGTCATCAAAAGCTCTACCGATAAACGGACATCCAACGTCGCACCCCATTGAAATTGCAACGTCGGGTAGCGGTATCTTATCAATGGTTTTACTATACTGTGTTTGCTCCATATCAATTCCGTAAAGTTCTTTCATCAGCCTAACTGCGTCTTGATTTATTTTCGGTTTGGTTTCCGTGCCAGCCGAGTAAAAGTCAAACTCATCGCCACGCAAATGCATTCCAAGAGCTTCTGCAATTTGGCTACGGCAAGAATTATGAACACAAATAAACGCTATTTTCTTTTTCATTTGAAAGGACACCTCACTCCGATACATTGATTGTTTTGAGCCGAATGAACACACTTGATTTCGCCAAGTTCCATTTCAACACCCAAGAATTCCTTAGCGAATTCAACGGCTTTTATGATGGAAATATAAGAGTCACGTTTACAGCAACGAGGACCACCGACTTCGCCGATTGCACCTAGTGCAGAGGCTGTCATCTTATTTGATAACCCCCACGCTTCGTTTACTAGAGGCGTAGAGCCAGTCACGATAGATACGAACATTCCTGCACTCACTCCTGCCCCGCACGCTCCCCAAAATCCACAAGCGCCACCTGGAACTTTCTTGCCACGTGCTTGCATTTCGAATAGTGCTTTTACAAGGTCAATATTGCCACCTGCGTTTTTATACGCAGTAAGGAGTGCTGAACCAACCATAACGTGATGTTCGGGTCCGTGCATATGGCAAAATGGCAACGCCATCATCTTTTGAATAATTTCAATCGGATTTTTAGAAGTCTCTTTTTGACACAAACCGATAATGCTATCCATTCCTTGCGTATGGCAATCATTACACACGTAATGTCCGTTTTCGCAAGCAGTTTTGCTGTTTTCTTTTTTGTGGCAAATAGCACATTCCATCATCTCGTCGCTATCGTTATATTTTAATGGTGCACCACAAATCAAGCATTCGTCTTTCATAATGTCCTCTTCTAATTGTTATTTATCGGTTAGTTTTTTATAGTTTAGCCGTAACCATTTTATTGTAGCATTGTTGATTATTTATATTATATCTTTTTTTGCCACTTTTTTCAATCGTTTTTGCCATTACCTTTAAAAACAAAAATCTTTACTTTTAAAAGCCGATTTTAGCCAAAAAGTAAAGATTTTGAGTATTGTGTAAGGTTGCAAGTAAAGATTTTAAATTATTTTTTATCGCCACCGAACGTCCACACAAAAACAAGACTAATTAAAGAAAGCAATCCAACCATAGAAAATGCATATAATGGAGAATCTGAATCACCACTCGCCTCGCCCAAAACAAAACCAAGCACCAATGTTATAGCACCAAAAAGGCTTAAAATTATAGATGCTATTATTTTAATTTTTCTAACCTTCTTTTCTCTTTCTCTTCTTTCTTTTTCTTCTCTTTCTCTAATTTTTAATTTTTCAAGTTCAAGTTTATACTCATACTCATTCATTGCATGTGAAGATGAATTATTAAAAGTTGTCGCACGTTTAGGTTTAGAATATGTTGTTTTAGAAGAATTATTAGTGGTATAATTATTAGATTTTTTAGTGTTATATGAAGTATTGTCTTGAATTTCTTCATTGTCAAGCTCTTCTTCAACAACCTCAAAATCATCTGAACTATATTCGCGATGCAAATTAGCACCACATTCAGAACAGGTATAATCATTATACCAATCACTAAACAAATATTGGCTTTTCAAGTTTGTGCCACAGTTAGGACAAATTATTTTAACGTCATCAATAATATCATCTTCCGTTGTTCCATTTGTATGTCCACATTCAGTACATGTCCAAGAACCATAACTATCAGAAAATCCTGATTGTCTATTCAACAGTGCACCACACTCATCACAATACCACGCAACACCTTCATAAGTATCACCATCATAAACATCATCATCCATAAGATGTTGACCACAAGAAGTACATGTCCACGTTCCATTATTAGGGTCAAAACCATCTTGGTCGTTTAAAGTTGCACCACAGTTAGGGCAAAAATATTCATCATCGTAACTCATAAAAATCTCCTTTGTTTACAATATATTATATAATTTTAATATAACAATGTCAATATAGTGTCACAAGTAATCAAATTGTTAAAACTTCTTTACTTTTTAATAAATTTTTTTAACCATTCTGGCATGTTTGGTGCACCAACTTTCCAAGACTCTATTACTTTTTTACCAGCACTCCAAACATTTTCTTTTCCATCAAAAAATTTTGTTCTAGAACATTTAAATTTAGTAATCACATTGTCTTTCAACCAATACTCATTCCAAAAATAACTTTTGCCATAACCTTTCCATTCTCTTGTTTCATACAATTTCATAATTATTCTCCTTTTTAAGCAACTTCCCACATATAATCTTGCCATCTAAATTGTTCACGTTTATATGGTTTGTTTCTTTTTCTTTCATTTTTCTTTTTAGTTCTTTCATAAATTGCTATGTCATATTCTTTTTCAATGTAATGAATATAAGAAGGAAGTTTATCTAACGTTCTTTTTACTGCATTACTTTTCACGGTAGAATAATCATTAATTTGATTTATGGTTATTCCGTTCCAGAAATGCTCTTTAACGCTTTTCCTATACTCTTGATTGAAAAGAAAATATTCTTTTCCGTTAACATTTACATAAAACGTTTGTGTGTCTTTTGCTGTCGTTTTACAAGTTACTTTTGCTTGCATAATCCATCTCCTTTTTTTCTTGGGGTATTTCCCCTTTCGTGATTCTATTATCTCATATCTGATAAAATAAAAAAATAACTGTGTATTTATAATAAGCACAGTTATTTCTACTTTTTAGTAAAAATAAAAGACGCTATTTCAAAATAACGCCTTCTGCAATATTAAACTATTTCTTTTTTATTAAATCATTATACTTTTTCGTGTCAATTTTTCCTTCAGCAAGCATTTCTTCCGTCCATAGTTTAAGAGAATCTATAGTAATAGAAATACGCTTTAATTCATCTTGAATAAAAATGAAATCTTTTAATTCCTCATCATCAATAACACCATCTGCTGTTATTTCAATTAACTTTTCTTGACTTTTTTTCATAGAGTTTAGCGATGCCAATACTTCAAGAACAACTTGAGCCAAGTCCTTAACTTTTAATTCTGGAACTTTATTAATACCAAGCGGACACTCATTAGCGCAATAATAATTGCATAATTGCGGTTCTTTATACGCCTCAGCCATTGTTTTAACATCCCAAGGGTCGGCTTGTTTTTTTTCATTTTCTATTCTTTCAATTTTAAATGGTTCAATACCTGTTATTTCAGCAGCCTTTTCTCTACTTAAACCAAGTTCCTCTCTCGCAAGTTGATAAGGCGTTTTATTTTCTTTAGTTGAAACTCTTCCCATCGCATCCTCACCTTTTGTTAAATATGATTTTATTATATCAAAAACACATTAAATAATCAAGTGTATAGAACATCGCTTGTTTACAAGTAAAGATTTCCCAAAAAAATTTTATTTAAAATCTTGGGAAAAAGTTTGTAAAATTAGGGTTTTAATGAAAGATAAATTTTATAAAAAACGCTTAAAAACAATAAAAAACACCCGAAAATGAACGATTTTCGGGTGAAAAATATCCAACTTAATGGGACGATGAGGCAAAAAATAGTGAAAAAACTAAAATTTTTGAGGCTCTTTAAGTTTGAACAAAACCCTAGGGGGATTTTGGGAACAAGTCTTTTTAAGTTTTTCAAGAAAAAAGGCAAGATTTATCTTTGTTTTTCTAATGTTTTGTTGTGTTAAATTTTTTAATTTTTCTTGGGGAAAAACCCCTGTAATCAGCCTTAAAATCCTTTGTAGTAATACAATCAAGATAGTAATTATAATATCAGTATATTATCAAGCCATTTTCTTACATATTTTGTTGCTGATCATATTTTTTTGTGGTATAATTTTAACATAAGCCTTTTGGATAGGAGATTTTTATGAAACTTTGCACTACTACGGGTGATTTTTCGCATCATTGCAAGACTGATGAAGAAAAGATAACTGAACTTGCGCGTGCGGGATTTAAGTATATTGATTTAAGTATGTATGGCGATGAAACAAGAGCCTATATGCACGACAATTGGAAGGAAGATATTAAGCGCTTAAAAGATTTAGCGGACAGTTTAGGGGTAAAGTTTGTTCAAGCACACTCCCCTGCTTTTGAAACGCTTGAAACCTTGCGCCCCGAAGAAAGTTGGGAAGAAAAATTTAATGAAACAATCCGTTCTATAGAAATTTGCAAAGAACTTGGTATCCCTATGACTGTTATTCACGCGGGTGTTAAGCGCAATACAACTTGGGAAGAAACGCTTGAACTTAACAAAAAATTCTACGACCTTTTAGTGCCGACAATGGAAAAAACGGGCGTTAACGTTTTGGTTGAAAACGTTGGTATCCTAGACAATAATGGAAGATTTTATTTAAACAGTGCAGAAAGGCTTTTAGAGTTCGTTAATTACTTTGATCACCCCTTGCTCCACGCGTGTTGGGATATTGGCCACGCAAACCGTTTTGGCGCACAACACGACCAAATTAAGTTGCTTGGCAAACACCTTTATGCGATACATTATAACGATAACGACAAGGTTAAAGACCTTCACACCGCGCCTTTTTTGAACACCCTTGATAATGATGACGCTATACGCGGACTTATCGACGTTGGTTTTAATGGTCCTTTCACCTTTGAGTGCACAAACACAATAAAGTTTGCCCTTTACAACTTTGACAATGCAATAAATGGTGGCGAAAATCGTTCAATCGATATAATGCGCGCGTACGAAAAGGCATTGTTTGAAACGGGAAAATATCTACTCTCATCTTACGGAATTTACGAAGAATAAAATAAAAGGATTTGCAGTTTTGCAAATCCTTTTTTGTTTACACGCCATCCCTTTCAGCGAGCATTGATTTAACTTTCATAAGCCTTGTTCTACTATTTCTATCATTTTCTTCAAGTTTCATAGTGATGTAGGCTATCGTTTCTTTAAGGTTTGGTATCATAATGTTTTCTAACGCGTTCACCCTGCGCTTGCCTTTCTCAATCTCATCGGCAAGCATCATAGTGCTCTTTTCAAGTTCGGCAAGGCGAACGAGTTTTTTCATTACCGCACCGACCATTTCCACCGCAAAATCGGCTTCACTCGTTAGGTCGGATAACGCATAAGGATACATTTCTTTTGATTTTTTCTCGTTTAAATTGAGTTTTGGAATAGGCACGCTCATTAAATTACCCTTTTCACAATCAACATCCACGGTAACGGCAGGCATAGAAAAAGCAAGTTCGATACGCGCGCGACTAATTACGCTACGCGCAGTAGAAAACTGCGCCAATACCTTTGCGACATCTTTTTCAACATCGTCGCGGTAGCGCTTGTTTTCCTTGATAATAGCGGTGAAACGCCTTACCATTTCATCCGTTTTATCTTTTAATAATTTGTGTCCCCTTTCCGCAGTTTTAAGCCTTGTTTTGAGTTTCTTAAGTTCCATACGGGTGGGGTTTACGTTAATTCTTGCCAAAATTTAATTCCGCCTTAAACTTTTTTGTTAAGATATTTTTCGATATATTTTTCTTTTACACGCTTTAATTCGCTTGTCGGGAGTATGCTTAGCAAGTCCCAACCAACATTTAGTGTTTGTTCAATAGTTCTATTAGTTTCAAAGCCTTGTGAAACATATTTTTCTTCAAACGCGCCAGCAAACTTTGAATACATTTTGTCTATATCAGAGAGTGCAGATTCGCCCAAAATGGTCGCAAGTTCTTTTGCTTCCTTTCCCCTTGCATATGCAGCGAAAAGTTGGTTCATTGTGTCCGCGTGGTCTTCTCTAGTCTTGCCATCGCCAATACCTTTATCTTTAAGTCTTGAAAGCGAAGGTAAAACATCGATAGGTGGTGTTACACCCTTTTTATAGAGTTCTCTCGACAATATAATTTGTCCTTCGGTAATATAGCCTGTAAGGTCAGGAATCGGGTGAGTTTTATCATCTTCGGGCATAGTTAAGATAGGAATTTGAGTAATTGAACCCTTTTTGCCCTTAATTCTACCCGCTCTTTCATACATTGAAGCAAGGTCTGTATATAGGTAACCTGGATAACCACGCCTACCGGGAACTTCTTTTCTCGCAGCCGAAACTTCACGAAGGGCTTCACAGTAGTTGGTGATATCGGTTATGATAACCAAAACGTGCATACCCAAATCGTATGCCAAATATTCAGCGGCGGTGAGCGCCATTCTCGGTGTGGAAATTCTTTCGATAGCGGGATCGTTTGCAAGGTTAGTAAAGAGAACTGTACGCTCTATTGCGCCAGTCTTTTTAAAGTCTTCAACAAAGTATTCGGCTTCTTCATAAGTGATACCAACCGCTGCGAAAACAACTGCAAACTTTTCGTCACTCTTAAGCACCTTTGCTTGTCTTGCAATTTGCGCGGCAAGTTCTGCGTGCGGAAGACCACTCATACTAAACACTGGCAATTTTTGTCCTCTAACCAATGTGTTAAGCCCATCGATTGCCGATATACCAGTTTGAATAAACTCGTTGGGATAGTCGCGCGCAACGGGGTTAATAGGCTCGCCGTTAATATCCATTTTCTTTACGGGGATAATTGGCGCACCGCCATCACGGGGGTTACCCATACCGTCGAAAACACGGCCTAACATATCTTCGGAAACGCCAAGTTCTTGGCCGTGGCCTAAAAATTTGGCTTTACTTGTAGCAATTTGAAGTCCGTGTGCGCTTTCAAACAACTGAACGAGCGCTTTGTCTCCGTTAACTTCAAGCACCTTTCCGCGACGGATATCGCCATTTTTTTGTTTAATTTCAACAAGTTCGTTGTATTTTACACCCTCAACGCCCTCAACGAGCATTATAGGTCCAACAACTTCTTTAATTGTTTTATATTCTTTAAGCATTTTCGTTACCCCCACCTACAAGCGCCTTAAAGGACTTAGCGATTTCATCATCAATCATATCAAGGCTGTCAATTTCCGCTTCGGGAATATATTTTGCCCTACCAATCTTTTCTCTAACGGGTAGGTTGATTATATCCGAATATTCAGCATCTTCTTTAAGTGCTTGGTTAGCACCTTCGTGGAAGTCATAGATTAGTTTAAGCATTTTGTATTGCTTATTAAGTGATGCGTAAGTATCAACTTCGTGGAAAGCATTTTGGTGCAAATAGTCTTCTCTAATAGACTTTGCCGTTTCCATAGTAAGTCTATCTTGGTAAGACAATGAGTCCGCGCCAACAAGCCTTACGATTTCTTCAAGTTCGGCTTCTTCTTGCAAAATGCTTGTAGCAAACGCGCGAAGTTTAACAAACTCTTGCGATATATTATTTGAATACCAATTTGTGAGTTTATCCGCATATAATGAATAACTTATAAGCCAGTCAATCGCTGGGAAGTGACGCCTATAAGCAAGCGCCGAAGACAAACCCCAGAATACTTTTACAATACGGAGTGTTGCTTGTGAAACGGGCTCTGAAAGGTCGCCACCTTGCGGTGATACCGCACCGATTGCGGTGATTGAGCCAACCCTTTCTTCACTACATAAAACGTTAACCATACCTGCTCTTTCATAGAACTCGGCAAGTCTTGAAGAAAGGTATGCAGGGTAACCTTCTTCACCTGGCATTTCTTCCAAACGACCGCTCATTTCACGAAGCGCTTCCGCCCAACGGCTTGTAGAGTCCGCCATAATTGCAACATTATAACCCATATCGCGGAAGTATTCCGCAATAGTGATACCTGTGTAAATTGACGCTTCACGCGCGGCAACAGGCATATCCGAAGTGTTTGCGATAAGCACCGTTCTTTTCATCAATGCCTTGCCCGTTTTGGGGTCTTTAAGTTCAGGGAATTCGTTCAAAACGTCGGTCATTTCGTTTCCGCGTTCACCACAACCGATATAAACGATGATATCCGCGTCCGCCCACTTTGCAAGTTGATGTTGAACAACCGTTTTACCACTACCGAACGGACCCGGTACGGCAGCAACACCACCCTTTGCTATCGGGAAAAGTGTATCGATAACCCTTTGTCCTGTAACCATAGGCATTGTGGGAACCATTTTTGATTTATAAGGTCTGCCCTTTCTTACCGGCCATTTTTGAAGCATACAAACTTCTTTATCGCCATCATTAGTTGAAATAACGGCAACAGTTTCAGTTATGTTAAATTCCCCTTTGCGAATTGATTTTACTACACCTGAAATTCCGTGGGGAACCATAATTTTATGTTTAATAATAGAAGTTTCATCAACTTCGCCCAACACATCGCCAACGGCAACAGTATCGCCAATCTTTGCGATAGGCTCAAACTGCCACTTTTTATCGTGGTCAAGGTTGTTTACCGATATACCACGGCAAATTCTATCGCCATATTCATCGTATACCTTGTTTAATGGGCGTTGAATACCGTCGAACATATTTTCTATCAAGCCCGGTGCAAGTTCAACTGATAAGGGCGCAAAAGTAGATTGAACGATATCGCCAACACCAAGTCCACTCGTTTCTTCGTAAACTTGGATAGATGCCCTATCGTTTCTCAATTCAATTATTTCACCAATAAGACCTTTATCGCTTACCTTAACAACGTCAAACATTTTACTGTCTGCCATATTTTCCGCCACGATAAGCGGTCCTGAAACCTTAATAACTCTACCTTGCATATTAGTCACCTTCCTTGTCGGCATTGTGGTCGTTAAATAAAATATCCACCCCAAGCGCCTTTTCCATTGCGTTCTTTATCCCTTGCATACCGTATCCGTTGCTACCCTCTTTCGATGGAATAGAGAGTATTATAGGAAAGGTTTGTGCCGTATACCTTTTTATAACTTCATCAATCTCTTTTGCAATAACATCTGTTATAAAAATAATTTGGTATTCTTTGGCCAACTTCTTTAATTTTTCTTCGGCATCGGTAGGATTTTCCACCGAAAAGGCTTTAACACCGCACGCCGTAAAGGCAAGCACGCTATCGCCATCGCCTATAATCGCCATTTTACCCTTCATAAATCTCTCTTAACTTCCTTTTAATTTGTGCTTTTTCTATTCCGTTGATAAGGCCAACAAGCACTATTCTAACATTTGATATTTCGTTTAACTTTGCAAAAACATATATCATTAAGGGAATTATCCCTTCTGTTTGATATTTTTCTTGCTTTAACATTTTCAGCGCGAAGTTATCGGCAAGTTTTTCAAAATCTGACAAAGGCTGTCCTTTAATCTTTTGGTCTACAGCAAGGTTTACCGCTAATTTATATTCGGAGTAGCGGAACTGCTCTTTAAGATTTTCTAACGGCATTTCACACAAGTTTTTATAATCTTTTTCAGTTAATGTTCCGTATTGAAGTGCCATTTTAGAAAACTCGCTATAGTTTCTTGCACGAAGCGCTATGCCTATGTTTATAGTGTCAATTTTGAACTCAAATATCTTTTTAAGCCTTTTATCCTTTTTGGATAAATTAAATAATTCTAAGTAATATGCCTTAGTTAATGCGCTGTTTATTGTTTGACCGCTTGTACGGTTAGAAACAAACTCGTTATCGCAAAAAATAAGTGCATCTCTCATTTCAGCGGAAAAATCTCTATAATCATCGGTCAAAATCTTTTCTTTTAAGACTTCCTTATTGATTAGACCAGCCTCCACTGTCATATCATCAAAATCTACGCGTAAATGCTTAGCCTTAATATAAACTTCAGCATTATGGTAATCGTTTTTAAGCAAGATAAAACTAGCAAAGTTCTTATTCGAACTTGCCTCTTTTAGAAAATCTAAAAGTTTTCTCTGCTCTGTCGCTATAAGTTTTTCAAACTCTAAAGCGCTTTCAATCACCGCGCCGTCGCCAAAACCAACTTCGGATAAAATTTTAATCGCTTCATCAGCAGTAGAACACTCAATCATTCTATTAAAGCGCTCTAAAGAGAGAAGATTTTTTTCCATTGCCTTGGCACGCGCATTTGCGTAAATAAGATTTGCCATACTAATTAAATATCTCTTTTACAGTTTTAGATACTATTTTGTCTTTTTGCTCTTGTAGCAAGGTCATAAAAGTTAAATCCTTATCACAAGTTTTGCCAATTAAAACTATTCCGCCGATAAAATCACCCAACTCGTCAAGTACGGTAATATTCTTATCGCAAAGTTTACCTTCAAAATCGGCTTTACATAAAACTCCGTCTTTGGATAAAAGCAACTGCTCGCCATCTTGCGCGTTTTCACAAATAAGTTTAAGCACAAAAGCAAGATAGTCGCTTTTTTTCATATTGCACAATTTTTGATAAGACAACTCTAAGACGCTATCAATAACGTCTTGTTTTGTTTTTAAGAGCAATTTTCTTTTGTCAAGCCCTGCAAGAGTAACCTTTCTTTCAATAATTTGACGGCACTCTTCTTTTATATCGGCTTTTTGTTCTTTAACATACTCTTCCTTCCAATCGTTATATGCCCTTTCGCGCAACGATTGATTAAAAAGAGAAGTTTGCTCTATAGCACTTGCCTTTTCCTTTGCGTCGGCTAATATTTTGTTAATAATCGCTTCCGTTCCGTTCATTATAATTCCTAATTTTAACCCATTAAAAGTATTGAAACAACCAAGCCTAAAATTGCATAAGTTTCAACCATTGCGGGGAAAAGAATAAGTTTACCCGAAAGTGATTCATTTTTAGCGATAGCATAAATACCGCCAACTGCAGTTCTGCCTTGGAAAATACCTGAAATTAAGCCTGTTATTGCAAGTGGCAATGCAGCGCCAAAAATCTTCCAACCTGCTGCAACGGTCATACCGTCAACAACTGAGCCCATACCCAAGATTGCAAGAACGAATCCGTAAATACCTTGTGTTGCGGGAAGCACAACTAAAATAAGTGCTTTACTAAATTTTTTGGGGTCTTCTGCCAAAATACCCGCCGCCGCTGAACCGGTCTTAAACAAACCGATTGCAGAACCAACACCGCAAAGTCCCGCACAAAGCGCAAGACCAATTATAGCCAATGCTTGTCCATCCATAATAGAAACCTCCGAAATTTCTTTATTTTTTTAATTAATTTATATCAGCAAATTATTGCTTAATATCGTTTGTTATATAAATGTAGTCGAATTTTGAGCCAAGCGGAGTGAATTGATTACCTTCACCCGTATAGAACTTGCCAAAAAATTCAATATATTGAAGTCTACTGTTGTGTATATACGCGCCCAAAACACCCATTGCAATATTAAATAAGTGCCCTACCACGATTATGAGTATACCGAACACATAGCCTACCGCACCGCCAAACATATTCGTGCCTAAATCGTTAAAGGTTGATGCTATTATCATACCCGATAACATTAAACCGAATAGACGGGCATAACTCAATATATCACTCATTATGTTTATTATGCCGTATACCGAGCCAAAGCCTTTGGTGAATTTGCCAAAACCCCTTTCGCTCCTACCAGCAGTTACCATTGCAACGAACACTGAAGATGCTATCATTATTATTCCCGGCAAGGTCATAATCTCAAAGAATCTGCGAAGCCCTGCGCCCATAACCAAATCATCGGTTAAGTAGTCGATTAAGAAGTTAAAGCCTGCAAACACCAAGCCGATAAAGAATACCACCCATGTTAAACCATCAAATATTCCGCCAAGCACATCCTTTTGCTTAAACATATTTACCGCTTTAAGGAAATAACCCGTTGCCATATGCAAAATACCAAAGCCTAAGCACATAAGCAAGATTAACATAAGGTTATTCATACCCGACCCGTCGGGAACGGGGCTTGGAAGTATTGGTTTATACGGCAAAGCAAAGCCAAACAGTGAATTAAACAGCACGCCGAATATAATCGTGGGTATTCCGCTAAATGCAATTATACTCCAAAGCCTTTTTGCGCCGTTATCAATTTTGATTTTTGATGAGAGATATATGCCTATAAACATCATACAAAGTCCATAGCCAATATCAGCCATAATAAGCCCCATAAACAACATAAAGAATATGAACACCACTTTATTGGGGTCAAGTTCTCTATAATTTGGCGATGAATACATATCAACGACAAATTCAGATTGCTTTATTGGGCTTTTATTTTTAAGAAGTGTTGGTGGCGTGTCTTGTTTAGTAGGTTCACTAAACTCAATAAACACCGCGCTTGTGACCGATTGAAGGGCGCTTGCCACTTGCTCTTTTCTATCTTCAGGCAAATAGCCTTGTAATATAAAGGTTTTATCGGTACATCTAAACTCTGCGCTTGCGCGTTCTTTTTCAATGATGAATTTTAGATAGTCACTATAAACTCTTAACTCTTTTAGCGAAGCAATATCTTCACAAAGGAGTTTATAGACCTTTTCATCACTTTCTTCAAGAACTGTTAACTCTTTTTCTATCTCATTAAATACTTGGTCTGCCGTTTTATCATAATCAAAGGGGCATTTATTAAAACCGCACTCAACCAATTTTTGTTCAGCAATATCTTTAATGCCGTTTTCAGTAACTAGTGCGATTACCGATTGCTGTAAGTTGGACAAAACACACAATTCTATAAGTTGATTTTCTTCAACAAAAGCCTTTAATGATTTTAGCCCTTCGCTCTTTATCGTTCCCAAATAAGTGGTTGTGTTTTTAGTGGACTTAAAGAAAGAGAACTTTTCTTTTACTGGCAAGTAAGGTGCTAATTGCGATAAAGTATTATTTAATTTTAAGGCGGTTGCCCTATTTCCCATAACGGTTTGGCGGTAGTTTTCAACCCTTAATAAAATTTCTTCAACCTTATCTTTAAGGTCTTTAGCGCCAACAAACTGTTCGTAGGTAACAAATTGGTTTTTAATAAAATCTAAATCTGTTGGATAGAAAGATCGGTTTTTGCACTTTTCTAAACTTTCTTCAAAAAAAGTGATTGCTCCCTTTACCCTTTCAAACTCTATAGCAGTGGGGAAATTTTCTTCATTTTTGGGCGCGGTAAAAGTATCCGCAATCTCTTCGGTTGCGGTTAACTCCACGCTTGCCGTTTTATGAAGCGCGTTCAAAATATCTTCCTTATAGTCGCTTAATCCTATAAGTTTTATTTTGGACATTTTAACAACTGACATTACTTAACTATTCCGTCCACTATAATATTCGATATCGCATCAATTTTTTCTTTGGCACGCTCTTTAATCTCTTTCGCTTGTGCCTCGGCTTGTTCGATAACTTCTCTATAACGCTCTTCTGCTTGTGCTTCAGCCTCTTTTACTGCAGTTTTTCTTTCCAAGCCCATAAGAGCGACGGTCTTTTTCTTTTCCGCCACTAATTGCTCTTCATTTTTTTCGGTAAATGCTTTTGCCTTATTGTGTGCATCGGTTACGATTTGCTCAGCAAAATCTTCCGCTTGAATTATTGAAGTTATAATCTCTTTCATTTCTCACCTTTAATTTTCAGCCGAAAACTATAATATAAGTATTATTATATTATAACTTTTTATTTAGGTCAATACATTTTGGCAAATTTTAACAGTATTTATATAAGAAAAACACCGCAAGTCGCGGTGTTTTTAATTATAGTTTATTCTTTTTCAAAAAGCGCTAACGCTTCGGCCTTTCTCTTTTCTAAAAACCACTTCCAAGAAGAGCCATCGGTAAAGGGGTTAATCTCGCTCTTTCCTACCAAAGCAAGTTTTTCAGCGTGCTTATTATCACCAAGGTGATTGCCCAAGTGAACTTCCACCTTTTCGTTATAAACTTTATCCATACCTTCAATAAATTGCTCACGCAAGGAGTGTGGAAGGCCATATTTATCAAGGTAAACATATCTAAGAGTGTTTGTACCGCCACCGCCAAACATACCTGCGCGGTATTCTTTGCCGTTATCGGTGCAATTAAAGAATATACTCATTACACCCCTTGTATGCCCCGGTGTTGAAACAAACTTAAAGGTCTTTTCGCCAATTGTAATCTCATCGCCATCGTGCACGATAACATCCGGTTCAAAACCCTCTTCAAACTTAATGCCAAACTCAGAAGCCCATTGAAGTTGGTCTACACCCCTAACAGTATCTTCATCTCCCGCACCAATATAAGTTTTTGCGCCCGTAAGTTCAACCAAAGCGCGCGTTCCACCAATATGGTCAATATGTCCGTGAGAGTGAATAATATGCTTTACATCGTGATAATCTAAACCCATTTTTCTCATATTGTCTAAAACTTGATACAAGGTTTTAGGCAAGCCTGTGTCTAACATAATAAGCCCATCAGTGCTTTTGATTACCCAAGCGGGTGCCGATTTTGAACCAACGTGGTAAATATCATCGGTGTATTTTGTAGGTTCTATCGCAAAAGTCCAGTATTCCATATGTATTCTCCTAAATTTTTATCCTTAATATATCGCCTTTAGCCAAAGGCAAGTCAGTAAAAAGTTTTAATTTTTGCTGAACAATTTTAGCATCTTCTACAAGGTTATCCTTTTGGTCTTTTAATGCCAAAACTTTGATTTCTTTATTAAAAGTATCGGTGGGTGACAAAACTTCTAAAATATCGCCAACCTTAAATCTATTGCGCATTTCTATAAGGGCGTATCCCTCGGTAGTGTCGTAAGAAAGCACATTTGCGATAAATTTGTAAGTCCCTTTGCTTTGGCTATCATCATAGTTTATCGTTCTATCGTTATACCCCGTTATATATGCCGTTGTGAACTCTCTATGTGCAGTCTTTTTAAGTTCGGTTTGGTATAATGAATTTTCTTTATAACTTTCGCCAAACGCGTAATAAGCATCGAGAGCACGGCGATAAGCATTGACAACGGTTGCCAAATAATACTCCGACTTCATCCTGCCTTCAATCTTAAACGAGCATACGCCAGCCTTATCGAGTTCAGCGATATAGTCAAGTAAGTTTAAGTCTTTACTGTTTAGAATATAAGTTCCGCGTTCGTCTTCTTCAACTTCCATAAAACCGCACTCAGAACCCTTTTCGCGAATCTCATAATTCCATCTGCACGCTTGCACACACTCGCCACGGTTACTGCTTCTACCCGTGCGGTAATCGGAGAGCAAACATCTTCCGCTATAAGAAACACACATTGCGCCGTGTATAAAGGTTTCAACTTCCATATCGGGCACTTTTTTGCAAATAGTATCAATCTCAGCAAGGGACAACTCTCTTGCAAGAATAACCCGTTTTACACCTTGTTTTTGCCAAAATTCCACAGTTTTATAGTTCAAAGTATTGGCTTGGGTGGAAAGATTTATGGGTAGGTTTGGTGCAACAGTTCTAGCAAGATAAATAAGTCCTGTATCCGAAACAATCGCCCCGTCAATCTTTGCGCTCTCTAGAAACTTAAAGTATCGCTCGGCTTGTTCCATATCATCGTTTCTACCGAAGATATTAACGGTCACATACACCTTTTTGCCTATTGAGTGGGCATATTCTACTGCTTCAACAATTTCTTCATCGGTAAAGTTGCCTGCAAGGGCGCGGAGTGAAAAGTTTTTTCCACCGATATACACCGCGTCTGCGCCAAAGTGAAAGGCTGTTTTTAGTTTTGACATATCGCCTGCGGGCGACAATAATTCAATCTTTTTCATTTTATCCTTTTTGTTATGCTAACGCCATCTTCAATATCAATGATTTCAGTAGATAAACTCTCATCATTTGTGATAGCGTTTATAAAATTTTCCATACTGTGTTTTGTTGTGTTAAACCTGTGCGGAGTTTTAACTTTATCCCCCACATAACCCCTAAAGAGCACATTATCGGCAAACAATATTCCGCCCACTTTTAAGATAGATAAAAGGTGCGGTAAATACTCAAAGTAATGCCCCTTTGGTCCATCTAAAAATATAAGGTCATACTCGCCTGTTAAAATAGGGATAATTTCCGAAGCATCGCCTTGGAATATTTTTGCGCGGTCAATCACCCCGAAAGTGCGGTAATTTTCCTTTGCAATCTCTATTTTTTCTTCATCAATTTCAATCCCCGTAAGTTTAGCCGTTTTATCGGTTAAGAGCATTGCTATACCCGAAAGTCCAACATTAACACCGATTTCTAATATGCTTTTTGGAAAATTTTCCTTTACTGTTTTTAAAAGCAATTCAAAAGAGCGGTCGCGAAGTATGGGCTCGCCCTTTTCTTTTGCATCTTTTCTTAAGGCAATAACTCTTTCCACTTTACACCACCATTATTACAGGAAGCAACATCGGGTTTTTCTTGGTTGCCTTAAACACAAAGTTCTTTATTTGCTTTTTAACTATTGCTGAAAGTTCTTCTTCGTTCTTCAATGCGCGTAAATCGATTTGATTAAGGGTGTTTTTAAGGTTTGCGGTTATTTCTTTAATCATAACTTCATCAATAGACAAGCCCTTTACAACGATTTTAACCGATTTAAGTTGTGCGCTAAACTCATCAAGACCCACAACAGCAACAATCACGCCATCTTCAGACAAGTGAATTCTATCGCGGAGAACAAAACTATCCGCTCCATCTATACCAACGCCGTCAACATACCTTGAACCCGCGGTAAATCTCTCTCCCCTTTTCATTGTAGACGGGGTAAATTCCACTGTATCGCCTATATCGGTTATTAAGATATTGTGCTCTTTCATACCGAGTTCTTGCGCTAGGCGGGCGTGCTTTTTTAAGTGCCTATATTCGCCGTGCACGGGGATAAAGAATTTGGGATTTAACAAGGTGTGCAAAACCCTTAATTCCCCCCTACAAGCGTGGCCTGAAACGTGGATAGGTTCTAACGATTCGTAAATAACTTCCGCACCTAAACGGTAAAGGTTGTTTATTACGCTATAAATCATTTTTTCGTTACCGGGGATAACCGAAGCGCTGATCACAACGGTATCGTTGTTGCCGATAACGACCTTATTGAACTCACCGCTTGCCATACGCGTAAGCGCGCTCATAGGCTCGCCTTGCGTGCCCGTTGAAACGATTAGTATTTCTTCATCGCGGAAGTTTTTGGTCTTTTCCACGTCCACGATAAGATTATCTGGGATTTTAAGTTCGCCAATCTTCGCCGCCGCTTCGGCAATGTTTATCATACTGCGACCTGAAAAGGCAACCTTTCTTTTGTATTTTACCGCTAGATCTAAAATTTGCTGTAACCTGTGCACGTTTGAAGCAAATGTTGCAATAATTAGTCTTCTTTTTAAGTTGTCAGCAAAAACGTGATCAAGCGTGTCTTTAACAACCGACTCACTCATAGTAGTTCCATCAATTTCAATATTGGTTGAATCTGCCATTAGAAGAAGAACGCCCTTTTTGCCAATTTCCGATATCCTTGGCAAGTCCATCATCTCACCATTTACGGGTGTAAAGTCAATCTTAAAATCGCCCGAGTGGAAAACTATACCCACAGGCGTTGTGATTGAAAGCCCAACCGCACCCGCTATCGAGTGGTTTACATTGATAAATTCGATAGAGAAACAGCCTAGTTTTATGCTTGCACCTGCTTTGATACAGTTTAGACTTACGTTGTTTAGTTTATGCTCTTTAATCTTGTTTTCAATTAGGGTTAAGGTTAGTTTTGTGCCGAAAATAGGCGCGTTTATATCTTTCAAGATATAAGGAATAGATCCAATATGGTCTTCGTGACCGTGAGTAATTACTATACCGCGGATGTTTTTTTGGTTTTCTTGAAGATAGGTAACATCGGGAATAACAAGGTCAACACCCGGCATATTGTCCCCTGGGAAGGTTAGGCCTGCATCGATTATGATTATGTCCTTGCCGTACTCTAACGCGGTCATATTTTTGCCTATTTCACCAAC
Organism: Christensenellaceae bacterium; assembly: GCA_045645305.1. GTDB lineage: Bacteria > Bacillota > Clostridia > Christensenellales > Borkfalkiaceae > UBA1259. The sequence continues at coordinate 14,910 of JAZRIO010000002.1, read as the reverse complement.
ACCGCCCAAAAACCTTACTTTTAAGGTGCTTTTTACTTCTTTAACGGCAGATTTTTTCACGGGTTTCTTATCAACTTTTTTAACCACATTTTTTGTTGGTTTTTTGGTCGATTTTACCGCTACCGCCTTTTTAGAATTTGGTTTTGATTTAGTTTTATTTTTCTTAACCACAGTTTTGGGTTTAGATAAAATTTTTCTGTCCTTTTTAATTTTTTCTTTCAATTTGCCACTCCTAAAGTTGTTACATAATTTATGTTCATGGTTATTATACACTTTTTAGTAAAAATTGTAAACAGTATTTATAAATCAAATAAAGAATTTATTCTTTATGAGGTCAAAATGCTTGAAAAAAAAGTCGTATAAGTGTATAATCTTTTGTAAATAGATTTAACTTTAAATTTTCAGGAGAAATAAAATGCGCGTATTTAACTTTGCAGCAGGCCCTTCAACTTTACCCTTGCCTGTTTTGGAACAAGCACAAAAGGAACTTTTGAACTACCAAGATACTGGTATGAGTATTATTGAAATGAGCCACCGCGGTAAACCCTTTATGGCTGTTAACGATGAAGCAAACGCTCTTCTTCGCGAACTCATGAATATTCCCGATAACTATTCTGTTCTTTTCGTTCAAGGCGGTGCTACCCAACAATTCGCGGCAATTCCCTTAAACCTTATGAAAAACGGAAAAGCTGACTATATACTTACCGGTAACTTCGCTTCAAAGGCTTATGAAGAAGCACAAAAGTACGGCGATGTTGCTGTTGCCGCTTCATCAAAGGAAGCAAAATACACCTATATCCCCGATATGAAGGAAGTTAAGTTCCGCGATGGTATTGATTACGTGCACACCACTTATAACAACACCATTTTCGGTACTCGTTACACCGAACTTCCCCAAACTGATGCAACGCTCGTTACCGATATGAGTTCTTGCATTTTGAGTGAAGAAGTTGACGTTAATAAATTCGGCCTTATCTATGCAGGTGCACAAAAGAACATCGCCCCCGCAGGTTTAACTATCGTTATCGTTAGAAAGGACTTGCTTGGCAATGCTTCTCCCGTTTGCCCCATTATGCTTGACTATTCTATTCAAGATAAGAACGACAGTTTGTATAACACTCCGCCCTGCTTCCCCATCTATATGTCAATGCTCGTATTTAGATGGCTTAAAAACCTTGGCGGTGTAAAGGCTATTCAACAAATCAACGAAGAAAAGGCTAAACTCCTTTATGATTTTATTGATAACTCTTCTTTCTATACCAATAAGGTAAATAAGAAAGACCGTTCACTTATGAATGTTCCTTTCATTTCACCCAGCGAAGAACTTGACGCTAAATTTGTTAAGGAAGCAACCGCAAGCGGTCTCGTTTCACTTAAAGGCCATAGAGTTACTGGTGGTATGAGAGCATCAATTTACAATGCAATGCCTATCGAAGGTGTTAAAGCACTTATCGAATTTATGAAGAAATTTGAATTGGAGAACAAATAAGATGAAAAATATTCTTACCCTTAATGCAATCAGCCCCGTTATTAACGACGTGTTTGATGCAACTTACAACGTAGCAAGTGATGCGGAAAAGCCTGTTGGCATTATGCTTCGCTCTTTCAAAATGCACGATTACGCTCTTGATGAAAACACCATTGCTATCGCAAGAGCAGGTGCTGGCATAAACAATATCCCCGTTCAAGAATATGCTGAACAAGGTGTTGTTGTTTTCAACACCCCCGGTGCTAATGCAAACGCGGTTAAAGAACTCGTAATCACCGCTCTTTTACTCTCTTCAAGAAATATTATCCCCGCTATCGATTGGGTTAACACTCTTAAAGGCAAGGGTGAAGAAGTTGGTAAACTCGTAGAAAAAGGCAAGGCAAGTTTTGCTGGTCACGAAATCAAGGGTAAAAAACTTGGTGTTATCGGTCTCGGTGCTATCGGCGCTCTCGTTGCAAACTCTGCAATCGACCTCGGTATGCAAGTTTATGGTTATGACCCCTTCTTGTCAGTTGGTGCTGCGCTCCGCCTTTCTTCAAAAGTTAATGTTGTAAAGGACCTTGAAGATATTGCTAAAGTTTGTGATTTTATCACTATTCATATCCCCTATATCCCTGACCAAAACAAAGGTCTTATCAATGCAGGGTTCATTAGAAAGATGAAAGACGGTGTTGTTTTAATTAACTGTGCAAGGGGCGAAATCGTTGATAATAACGACGTTATCAAGGCAACCGAAAGCGGAAAGATTGCAACCTACGTTGTAGACTTCCCTGCTGATGAACTTATCGGTGCTAAAAACGTTATTTGTATTCCCCACCTTGGCGCATCTACCGAAGAAGCCGAAGAAAACTGTGCTATTATGGCGGCAAAACAACTTATTGATTATATCGAAAACGGCAATATTGTAAACAGTGTTAACTACCCCACCTTGTCAATGCCGAGAACCACACCTCACCGTTTGGTTATTTTACACAAAAACACAAAGAATATTCTTGCACAAATCACCGGAACTGTTGGTAACGAAGGTATTAACATTTCTAACCTTACCAACCAAAGTAAAGGCGATTATGCGGTTACTATTCTTGATATTGATAACGCTGTTTCTGCTGAAGCAATCTCACACATTGCACAAGTTGAAAACATTATTAAAGTTAGAGTTATCGACTAATTTTTGACAAAAGAAAAACCTCCACACAATTGTGGAGGTTTTTTTGTTTGTATTTTTAATCTTGGCACAAGTTTTGAGTAATAAGTTTTTTCTCCTTGTGTGCTGATGATATAACAACTTGCAAACCGATTATTACTAAAAGCATAACCACGGCGCAAATAACAAGCGATAATTTGTAACTACCAAGCAAATCGTAACACAAGTTTATAACAGGTGCGCCAAGAGCATAACCGACTTGGTTAAGTGAAACAAAAATTCCTAATATTTTATTAAACGATTTATCGCCAAATAGGTCGCTTGCATATATGGGGAGCATAACCGTTTCTAAAGGTAAGGCAATTCCCGCAATAACGGCATATATCATTGCCAAAACCATACCCCATACTGAGTTTGTTATGAAATACAACACCACCATAACCAAAATTGAAGCAACACAGTCAATAGTAATGGTTACCCTTAACCCTGCCCTATCGTAAATAAAGCCGTTTAAGAACTTGAAAACTGAAAGCGCAATAGACGAAACACTTGCCACTATGGCTATGTAACCTGGGTTTAATCCAACGACTTTCATATGTGCAGCATAAATACTCGTAACACCTTGTAAAACTAAACCTGTAAACAATATACACACGCACGCGCCATAAAAATATACTCTTTTTGTGGCTTTGCTAAATTCAACGCCAACCCAACCAGTGCCACGCGCTTTTTTCTGGTTTTTGTTTGCATCGGTTTGGTTTTGTTCGGTATTGACTTTTTCTTTATAAAAGAATAAGAGCAAAAGGAACATAAAAACGAATATTCCAGCCATAACAAAATATGCGTTTCTATAACCAAAGGGGTTGCCTTGTTGATTTATTAGTGGCGAAAAGATTTGTGCGGCAATAGCGCCACCAATTCCATTTGCTGCAAGAATAAATCCCATTATCGTGCCTTGGTTTTTCTTACACACCTTTTTAACAATATAACCAACTATTGTAGTGCTTGTCCACGAAAGACCTATACCAAGCAAAAAACCCCCAGCATAAAAAACAAACACGTTGTTTGCAACGGCATATAAAACAGCCGAGCCTGTTAAGGCAATAAAGCCTGCAAGTATAAGTTTTTTAGAGCCAAATTTGTTTATTAACGCACCAAAAAATATGTTTATAACCGCCGTTGATATATAGCGCATTGTGTCGGAGAGCGAATACACACTGCGACTTATCCCTAACGCAGAAGTGGTTGGCTCAAGAAACAAACTCTTTTGCCCCCACATTCCAAGCCCAAAAAGAACCATTAAAAAGCAAAGACCTATTGTTATATAGGTTTGATTTAACCCTTTTTTGCTCTTGTTCATTTTTTAACTCCTTTATTCTGCAACTTAATGTATATTTTACTCCTTTTATATTTAATTGTAAAACAAAAAATAGTGCTTAAAAGTAATTTACAAAATGTATTTAATTTTATATATTTTTATTTGCTTTGGGATGGCTTTTGTGATAAAATTATATAGAAATTAAAGGTTTTTAAAAGTACGGAAAGGTATCGAAGTGGTTAAACGTGCCTGTAACTCGGGCGTAAGCCCTGCGTAGCGATAGCAGAGCAGTCTTTGCGGTTGTAAACCGCATTTCGCCAACTTCGAAAACATATAATTTAATATTTTTACGGAAAGGTATCGAAGTGGTTGTAAACGTGCCTGTAACTCGGGCGTAAGCCCTGCGTAGCGATAGCAGAGCAGTCTTTGCGGTTGTAAACCGCATTTCGCCAACTTCGAAAACATACAACTTAATATTTAGACGGAAAGGTATCGAAGTGGTCATAACGAGCCGCACTCGAAATGCGGTTGTCGATTTATCGGCACATGGGTTCGAATCCCATCCTTTCCGCCAAAGCAAGAAAAACACCCTTTCGGGTGTTTTTCTTGCTTTGCTGGATGGGATGAGAACCTTTAGGTTCGTTCGCCTTTGACGGACACTCCTAGACGGGCAAAGTTCTGCCGAGAGGACTCCTTTAGGAGTTTCGGCAGTATCCCATCTTTTTTCGCCCTGCTCGTGTTTTTTTAGTTGCAAAATAAAATTATAAAAATATGACTTGATTTGTAATTTTATTTTTGGTATAATATGTTCGTTACTAGTTTTTAGATGAAGTTTTTAAGGCATCTAAACAAAGGAGAAAAAATGAAACTTAGTTACAAAAAAGTCATTTTTGTAGGTTTTGCCTTTTTCTTGATAACGGCATTTTGGCAAGCCTATGACAAAACAATTCCACTAATTCTTGCTGGAAGATTCAATATGAACCAAACCTTATCCGGTTTGATTATGGCGCTCGATAACATTTTGGCAGTATTCCTTTTGCCACTTTTCGGTGCAATTTCGGATAAAACCAAGTCAAAAATGGGCAAACGCACCATTTACATATTGTTCGGCACAATCGCTTCGGTAATAGCATTTATTTTCTTACCTATTATTGGAAATGTTTGGATTTTTATCGGTGTTCTTTTGGTTACCTTGCTTGCTATGGCAACCTTCCGTTCACCCGCAGTTGCACTTATGCCCGATGTAACCGTTAAGCCTTTGCGTTCTAAAGGCAATGCAATTATCAACCTTGTTGGTACGGCTGGCGGTATTATCGTTCTCGGTTTAGGTATGGTTGTTAAAGTTGCTGAAGAAGTTGATGATAAGGTATTCTTGTTCAACAACAACCTTATGATTTATTACATCGCTGTTTGTGGCATTATGCTTTTAGGCCTAATTGTTTTCTTGCTCACTGTTAAAGAAAATAAATGGGCTAAGGATATGCAAGACGACACCAAAAAGTATTGCATTGAAGAGTCTACTGAAGAACAAACCGCAACACACAAAAAACTTTCAAAGAGTGAATTGGGTTCTTTGCTTTTAATCCTTTCATCAGTTGCGCTCTGGTATATGGGATATAATGCGGTAACTTCAAAATACTCGCTCTATGCTGAACTTGTGTTAAACCAAAGTTATGATTTAACTTTAATCATCGCACAAGCGGCTGCTATTGTAACTTATGTTCCCGTTGGTATTATCGCTACTAAAATTGGCAGAAAGAAAACAATACTCGCTGGTGTTGTAATGCTCGCACTTGCTTTCTTGTTTGCAATATTTATGACGTCTAATAGTAGTCCTATTCTTATGTACGTATTGTTTGCACTTGCAGGTATTGGTTGGGCAACAATTAACGTTAACAGTTTCCCGATGGTTGTTGAACTTGCAAAAGGTGGCAACGTTGGTAAATACACTGGTTGGTACTACACGGCAAGTATGTCCGCACAAGTGTTAACACCTATATTATCAGGTGCACTTATGGACCTTTTTGGAAATATGTTGCCACTCTTCCCCTACGCTTGCATTTGCGTTGCACTCGCGTTTATTACAATGTTCTTTGTAAAACACGGCGACAGCAAGCCTGTTAAAAAAGCATCAGTATTAGAAAACTTTGATGTTGACGATTAATCTTCTATCTTAAATATTAACAATTAAAAAACGCACCGAATTCGGTGCGTTTTTTGGTAATCATCTCCTATTGACTGCGGTAATTAAAGCAAGGTATAATTTAGGTATGAAAAAATTATTTATTATTTTACTTATTTTCACCTTTACCCTACCTTTCTTTTTATTCGGTTGCAACAATACCGAAAAAGTGGAAGACATTACTCCGCCCGTAATTGAAAGCACCCCGCCCGATTTAGAAGATGATGTGGAAGAAGAACAAAAACGGAAAAAGCAATACATAGTTTCGACCACGAACGGTTTAAGGGTTAGAAGTAAACCCAGCACAAATTCAACGATATTAGGCAATCTTGATAAAAACGATGCGCTTATGCTCGTTTCAAAAGAAGGCAACTATTATAAAACGGTTTTTAAGGAGAAAACGGCATACGTTTCATCTTCTTACTGCACTATTTTGGAGATTGAGGAGAGTTATAGCGAAGGCGAAAAGGCAATTGACGTGGGCGCTACCCTGCTAGGTCACCCATACATTTGGGGAAGCCAGCGCTATCATTGGGGCAACGGAAAGTTAAACAAAAACTTTGTTGCGGGCGAGTTTGACTGTTCGGCACTAGTTCAATACGCTTATTATATTTCATCCGGAATAATTCTTGATGTTAACAGCAGAACACAAATAAACAACGGCACCGAAGTAAAAAAAGCCGACCTTAAACGCGGTGATTTAATGTTCTTTACCAACGAATCACGAAAGAACAAGACGGGCATTGAACGGATCGGACACGTGGGAATTTACTTTGGCGAGAACTATATTTTACACACTGCAAGCGACCACGCCGTTATTGAACCTATTTCGAGCCTACGGTGGAGTTATTATATAACCGCGCGCAGAGTTGCTTAAAATTAAAAAAATAAAAGCGGACTTTTAGTCTAAGTTAATTGAAACTTGCAGATTATTTTATTAAAAATGTTAAATGACTGGTACAAAATAATGTATCAGTCATTTTTCTTTGTAAAAAACAAAAATATATTTCCCGATTTTCCTTTCGGTTGTGGCTATTGTCGCATAGAAAAATCCAAAAGCAAACTACTTCGGAAAAACTTTTGACCTTAATTTTAAGGTCTTTTTATTTTACAAAACTTTTTCCTTAGTTAGCGTTTACTTTTGGAAAAATGCTTTCAATGGATATAACTACTAAATTTTTCTATGCACTTCTGCCCCTGCCCAAAAGGGTAATAGAAAAATCGGAGGTACATACCAAATGAAGAAAAGAGATTTTAGTATCTTAAAAGAAACAATTTCACCACAAAACGTTCAAGTTATGAGCGAATTAATCACTATCCAAGAAATAAAGTTTTTAATTGGATATATAGGTGCGCCTATGATTACTATGAAGAATAACCTTCTTAAAGACTTTTATTATAAAAGCGAACCTGACTACCAAATTTCCGACTCTTATGATTTAGTTCAAGAATGTGCGCTGTTTTTATGCAAACACTTTGGAAAGAAATTATCTGACGTTCATCATATAGACAAAAAAGGTAGAAAAATTACAATAGAAATGCAAGCAATTCGTTGTATGAATAAACTTATTAATCGTCAATCACGTAGTGCAAGAACAGAAATATCTTTAGACGTATTACTTGAAAAGAATACGCCTATTGTCGAAATTCCTATAGAAGATAATAATGATTATTCTAAAGTAGATAAAATTATAGACAGTCTTAACTTAAACGAGACACAAACGTTAGCGTTGGAATGCCGTATGAATGGTATGAGTTATCCTGAAATAGCACGTGTAATAGGCAGAGCAATCAGCACTTCTTATGATATGTTAAAGTTTATTCAAAAAAAATATTTTGCTATTTATAGACAAATAAAGTAGACTATTGAAAAATACAAAAAGAGTTATTTTTTATACAAAAGCCACACAAATATCTTAAGTATTCCAACAAAATAAATATCATTTAAATCGAAAATGAGTCCGATTAAATACCGAACTCAATCTCAACATATTATTTTGTCAAAACTTTTTAGGTTTACACCACCATATCCTAAAGTTCCTAGGATTTTACTACAGCCTATCTATTTTTTATACCAATAATAATTGGAATAGGTTGTCTTGAAATACGTAGCACTTGTTGAAGCAGAAGAAACTGCCGTTTGAGTACCGTATTGTTTAGCATTCCAGTTAATTGAACTTGTCGTTCTATACCAAGTTAACGAATCTTCAAAGTCCACACTTGTGAGCGAAAAACAACTAGAGAACGTATTATAACCAATAGTCGTTACACTACTTGGTATTACAATACTCGTTAATTTTTTGCAACCCATAAACGCTCTTGAACCAATACTTACCACACTGCTTGGCAATGAGATGGTTGCCAAATTTATGCAACCGTTGAACGCATCTTTGCCGATAAACTTACAGTTTTCATCAATTTTTGCAGTCGTCAAATTGTGATTTTCTACGTCTACGAGATACAAATATTTATTTTCGTCATTTCCTAAGTATATCAACCCGTCTTTTACGTTATAAGTTAATGCATTACAGTTAGTAAAAGCATTATCCCCTACGCTAGATACACTGTCTGGTATCGTTACCTTCGTAAGTGATGAACAATTATAGAACGCGTAGTCGCCTATTTTTGTTGCGGTTGAAAGGTTTGCGTTTACAAGCAATTCGTTATTTATATATAAATCTTTTGCAAAATAAGTTGGATTAGAATATTCGTTCACAAAAGTAATTTCCACCCATTTGTCAACCGTTCCTAAATAATTAACTTTTTCTATCGGGCAAGCGATGAATGCGTTATCCCATATTTTAGTTACACTAGACGGTATTTCTATGCTTGTTAATGAACAATTATAAAAAGCAGAAGTGCCTATATCCGTCAAAGCATTACCCAAAGTAACCGTATCAAGTGCAGTACAATTATAAAACGCGAAACTACCAATCATTTCAACGTTATCCCCTATCGTTACGCTAGTCAAAGTAGAGCAGTTATAAAAAGCATAAATACTTATTTTATTTGCGCTTACGTTTAAATCTTCAACTAACTCGTTTGCTATATATAATGCTTTTGAATAATATAAGGGGTTAGAATATGCATTTTCAAAATAGATTGAAACCCATTGGTCTATCGTACCTAAATAATTTACCTCTGTTAAAGAAGAACAACCGCTAAACGCATTTCCTCCAATATGAGTAACACTATCGGGAATTGTTATACTCTTGAGAGAATAACATTGATAGAATGCCTCCCACCCTATTTCCGTAACACTATTAGGTATCGTTATAGCTTCTAACGAAGTACAATAATAGAACGCAGAAGAGTTAACGTTTGTCAACTTACTATCTTCTTCGAAGTTAACTGTTTTAAGATTTGAACAATAATAGAATAACGAAGGGCTTATAATTTCTACTTTGCTTGGAATAGTAATACTTGTCAACGAACTACAGTTGTGGAACGCATTCGCGCCTATTTTAGTTAAGCCATTGGGCATTTTTACAGTTGACAACGAACTGCAATTGTAGAAGGCATAATTACCTATTTCTGTTACGCTATCAGGTATTTCTATACTCGTTAACGATTCACAATTATAGAATGCGTAACCACCTATATTAGTTAAAACGCTATTACCCGTAAACGTTACGGTTTCAAGTGAATAACAATCACTAAATGAGTTAGAAGCAATATCCGTAACGTTTGCACCTACAGTTACGTTAATTAAGTACTGATAATTATTGAAAGCACTATCACTAATAAATCTGCAATTATCATCTATTAAAGCAACCGTGATATTATCATTAATAGCACCCACAAGGTATAAATAATCGTTTTCCTTACTACCTAAATATTTTAGGTCATTCTTGACGTTATATTTTATTGACGAACAATTTGCAAGTGGATCTCTTCCTATTATAGTTAAGTTATTAGACAAGACTACGTTAGTTAAAGAACTGCAATTTGCAAATGCAAGATCGCCTATCATCGTCACAGAATCAGGTATTATAATACTCGTTAACGCCTCGGCATAATAGAATGCGTAATTGTTAATTATAGTAACTGAACTAGGTAGAGATATCGTTTTGCCCGCATATTCACTAAACGCGTATTCCGAGATTTCAGTAATACAAGAATTTTCTTCCCATAAAATTTCCGCTGAAACACCCTCGAACGCATAACCTTCAATCTTTGTAACTTGACTGGGCAAGATAATCGTTTGCAAACTCGAGCATCCCGCAAAAGCAAAATATCCTATATCTTTCAAGTTTGAATTAGGCTCAAAATTAATATTATTAAGCGCAGTGCAATTAGAAAATGCTAGACTACTAATACTCGTAACGCCTTTCGGTATAGTTATTGACGTTAACCTAGAGCAGTGTGCAAACGACAAATGTCCTATCTTACTTAGTTTACTATCGCTTTCGAACACTACGTTTTTGATATTGGGAGCATAAGAACTCCAATCCCCACTAAACAAATAATCAGGAATGTTTTTAACGTTTTTATCAATCGTAACAGTTATTCCGTCACCATTTTTACCAGCGTTAAGAAATACACCGCTTTGCGATACATTATTACATTCTACCGCCATATAATTTATTTTAGTTAACGCATAACAATAGTTAAACGCCGACTTACCTATACTTACTACGTTTTTAGATATAGTTATCTCTTCTAACTTGTCACAATCTGAGAAAGCCAATTCAGCAATAAACTTACAACTATCCTTTATTGAAGCAGTAGTAATTGCTTTATCTTCTGCGCCAACAAGGTATAAGTACTCATTTTCGGCATTTCCTAAATAACGTAAACCATCACTTGTATTGTATGATAAATTGCAACCGCTAAAAATATATTCTCCAAGACTTTCAACTCCGTTGGGTATGGATATAGTTGTAAGCGATGAACAATTAGAAAATGCGTAATCGCTAATATGTTTAACAGTGTCTGGTAACGTTATATCGATAAGAGATGAACAATTAGAAAATGCATACTGACCAATGTTTTCACCTCCTAATATTGTCACTGTTTGAAGTGACGATGGAACATAATCACCGTTATAAGAATACGAAGTTGCACCGAAGATATATCCAAAATGCATATTGTTTATTTCATCTTTACTTGCGCCTACAAAAGGTAAAGTTATTGATACGAGTGAATTGCATTCATTAAATACCCCTTGACCAATAATATTTACGTTATCACTCAACGTAATATTTTCAAGTGAATTACATGCGCTAAACGCCCAAGAACTAATGGTGTTTATACTGTCACACAATATAATATTTTTAAGCGAACTGCATCTATAGAAAGCATAGTCGCTTATAACTTCACCGTCCGTAATCGTTACGCTCGTTAAGGAAGATGGAATTACCTTAGCATTTGAATAGTTATCAGCACCAAAAATATATGCAAGATAACCATTTACTCCACTAATGCTCGGCATTGAAATTGAAGTTAATCTAGAACAATTTTCAAAAGCACCTTTACCGATACTCGTTACGGTATTAGGAATTACTAATTTGGTTAACAAATTGCAATTTGCAAACGAATTTGCGTCAATCGTGGTAAGATTACCATCGCTGGCAAACGTTAAATTATTAAGCGCAGTACAGTTTTCAAAAGCATTCCACCCTATAACAGAAACCCCTTTAGGTATATTTACGCTTACTAACGATGAACAATCGGCAAAAGCATAAGGGCTGATATTCGTTATGTTATTAGGCAATTCTATATTTACTATTGATTTCAAACCAAAGAAAGCATAATTGCCAATAGTAGTGATTCCATTGGGTATTTCAATTGAGTTCAAATTTATACAATTTGCAAAAGCACTGTCTTTTATAACAGTTACACTATTCGGTATCGTGATCGACGAGCCTAAATATTCAGCAAATGCTTTAACCCCAATTTCTGTAATGCAATCCCCTTCCCAAACAATTTCAAATGTATCGTTCTTAAATGCATATTCACCAATATTAGTAACACCTTTAGGTATTATTAATTCCGTTAATGAAAGACTATTTTCAAACGCATTATTTCCAATAGTCGTTACGCTACTAGGAATAGTTATATTCGTTCCATTATAGCCAGCAAATACATAATCGCCTATTTCAGTTATTTTAGCATCATATTCCCAAACAATATCAGCGCTAATTTGACTAAACGCAAACTGCCCAATATCATTTAATGCATCATTTAAAATAATGCTTGAAATCGCAGAGCAATCGTAAAAAGCATGATCCCCAATACGATTTCCCGTAACTTTTACGATTTGTAATGAAGAAGGCACGTATTCATTATTGAAATTAAAATTCTTTGCACCAAATATATAACCAAGGTGAGTATTAGTTGTGTCTACTATAGATTCACCGATAAAAGGTAAACTTATGGAAGATAATTTATCACATCCAGCAAAAGTTCCTTCCTTAATAGTAGAAACACTGTTTGAAATTACGACGTTCGTTAATGATTTACAATTAGAAAATGCATACATACCTATAGTAATGTTACTGCATTGAATTTTTATATCGGACAAAGATTTGCATTCAGCAAACGCATAGTTTCCAATACTTGATAAATTATTAGGTAATACTACGTCAACTAAATTTGCGCAATTATAGAACGCATAACTATTTATACTCGTTATTTCGTTATGTAAGATTACATTTTGAAGGGAATAACAATCATAAAAAAGTTTAAATGATATATTGCTTACACCAGAAGGTATTGTTATTGTTTCTAATGCACTGCATCCTTCAAATGCATTATCACCAATAGAAACTAATTCACTATCTTCTTCAATCATTACAGTATTCAACGCTTTACAATTTTTAAATGCTCCGTCTTCAATTGTAGTTATAGTTTTTGGAAGCGTAATATTAACGATGTTATTACAACCAAAAAATGCACTTGCATCTATTACGTTGCCACCTGTTATAATAACGGTTTTTAGTGATTTTGGAGTGTAATTATAGTTGTATTCTGGTTTAGTTGCACCAAAAATATAGCCGAAGAAATTATTTTGCTCGCCATATCTACTTTCTCCAACGTAAGGTAAAGTAAGCGTATTTATCGACTCACAACCATAAAAAGCATTTAATGCAATTTTATATCCACCGGTTATAACTACGTTAGATAAACTTTTAGGAACATATTCACTATTTAAACTATATCCACTTGCACCAAACACGTAACCAAAATGAGTTGCTCCCGATCCATTTTCTCTTTGACCAACGAAAGGTAACGTTATTGAATTTAATCTATCACATTTTTCAAATGCCCCATCACCTATAGTTTTTACGCTGGTAGGGATTTCCAAACTCCACAATAAACTACAACCATAAAAAGCACCGTCGCCTATTGAAATAACGTTTTCTGGTATTTCTATCTTTCCTATTCTATTGCAATTATAAAATGCGTTATTGCCTATAGTCGTTACGCCGTTTGGAATATCAAAACTATCTATCGAACTGCAATTAGCAAAGGCATTTTCTCCAATACTTACTATGCTATCTGGAACAACGATACTAGTTAGCATATTACAATTATTAAACGCTTTATCACTTATAACGTCACCGCCAATAATTACAACCGTTCGCAACGAAGAAGGGATATAGTAGTAATAATACACGTTAGACACGTAGCATTGAACCACCGCATTTTCAATATTGATATAAAGGTTATTTTTCGTATACCCAAAAATATAACCAAACACTTGATCATATTCGTTACTTGCATTTAAACTATTGCCAATAAAGGGTAAAGTGATGGTAGATAAATTATTGCAACCTAGAAATGCACCCTCTCCAATTGAGTACACGCTTTGTGGTACGTTAACTTTTGTTAAAGAAACGTAATCTTTAAACGCATAATTATCTATCTTCGTTACATCTTTTGAAATATAAGCAGAATTTATAAGACTTGCATAGTTGCTAAAATGTACTGCAGTGCCAAAATAATGTTCAACTCTATAAATGTCATTTACTTTAATCACAAGAGAATTGCTTAATTTGTCAAGAATCTCTCCATCGCAATACTCACACACGTCACCAATCTGCAAATTCAAGTGTTCGGTTGGCAAATCAAAGGATTCTGGCGGTAAACTAACAAATTCTTTTTCAATCCCATTACACGATAAACATACGTAGAGTTGGCATACACTTAAAGAACAACAAGTCTTTACCTCAGTTGCCAAATAATTATGTGGCAATTTGGTGTTTAAACTTTCCTTTGTGTCAGAAGCATTACAACTCATTCTTTCACACGTGGATGTTTCCGTGCCGTTTTCCGTGCAAGTTGCATTGTTGTTATAAGTATAATTAGTAAAACTGTGTCCTAATTTTCCCCCTTTATCAACCGAATTAATTGCCGTTATTTGAGTGGTAAATGCAGCGTTAGTAAACGTAGCCACGTAGTGACCTTTTTCAGGTGCAGTACAAGTTGCGTCAGTATCTTTAACATACTGCGCAGTTACGATTTCGGTTTCTTTATGTGAACTATCCCTACCGCAAACCCTTGTTGCAGTACATTTATCATCTTTCCAAGTATAAGTAGGCGTATTGTAATCGTGATTTAGTGCGCAACCGTTTTCTATACCATCTTTTTCAGTATTTTGTTCGGTAAATGCAGAATTTTCAAACGTTGCCTTATAATGACCTTTTTCCGCAACAAGGCAAGTAGCGTTTGTATCTTTAACATATTCTGCCGTTACCGTTTCAGTTTCTTGATGAGTATTATCATTTGCGCAAATTCTAATTGCAGTACATTTATCGCCATTCCAAATATAA
>JAZRIO010000001.1:0-47572 GCA_045645305.1 Christensenellaceae bacterium | reverse complement strand
TTTTTTATTTATTTAATTTGTAATTTTTTCAAACTTATAATTGAGTGAAAGCAATAATAATTGTCCATAGTAAAATGCCAAGAAAGGTCTTCTTTTTTAGTTCTGTCACCAAATTCTTCAAATGTATAGCCTTTTAAGATTGTGCCATCGGGATTTATTGCATCTGCAACCCAAGACATACCATCAGTTTTTTCGTTTGCGATAATTTCATCATAATGATTTAATGCTTTTTCATAGGTTGAAAAAAGCTCAGTTTCAATATCGCAACCATTTTCAACAGACCAGTCAAATTCAACCATATATAAATAATTGTTTTCTTCATTGTCTGGGAAAACTTCATATATGTCTATAGTGGGGATTATTGCACATCCACCCCAAGTTCCATGTAATTGCATAGCATCATCAATGCTTTTTATAATGCCTTCTTTGCCTGTATATTGAGGTTCGCCTTTCATTTCTATAATTCTTATTTTTTTACCAATTAATCTTTTCATTTTAATCCTCCTTATCCAATGCGTCTTAATCCACCAAGAGCTGTAAAAACTGTTATATCGCCAAATTCAGAGCACCAATCGTCATCTTTATTCCATACGTAAGCACGAGCATAAAATTGTTTACTATTGATAGGGTCTAATAAATAATCCCAATCTTCGTTGTCGTTAGGTAAGTATAAGAAGCTATAGCATTCTCCAAATTCACAAAATTCGTGAGTCGCTGTGTATATAGTAATGTCATATTTTTCTTCAAGTTGTTTAATCTTGTTGTTAAGTTCTTCATCTTGAAAAGCCCAATATCCTATATGTCTTTCAAAATAGGTTACAAGGTTGTCTTTCTTAAAGTCATTTATGTATGGCTTATAAATTTGTAATTGTTGCATAAGTTCAACTGCTTTTTCTTTTCTTTGTTCGATTGTTGTTTTCATAATTTTTAATCTCCTTTAATTTATCTAATTTCAATTATTCCACCATCGTATTCGTGGAAACCATCAAATCTTAATTCTTCGCCATAACGTTCATAGTCAATATAGTTGTCTATAAAGTCTAATTTATCGCCATAGCTGTCGTGTATGAATTGATAACCTAAGTCATACCAAGTTGAGTCAGGGTAGAGATATATATCTTCATCCCAACGATGTCCTTTATCACGTACAAGGTCAAAAAACGAGTCTGCACCCATTACGTCTATGTACGCTTCCATAGTTTTGAAGGCATATTCATCGTTTAATACGTTAGAATCGTTAAGTAATTCAAATAACGCTTTCGGATGCATATAATCCCAATTTGTACTGCCGGGGAAATTTTCAATATCTTGAATAAATAATTCCTCGTCAATACCGTTTAGCTTAAAGCCTTGTTTGGTTAATTCTTCTTCGATTTCTTCCCAATCTGAATAGTCGGATAAATCTAACCATTTTGAGCCTAAAGCCCTTTCGTTGCATTCATTGTAAGAACCCCAAGAGCCTATTACAATGTTTACTGAGTTGTTGTGTTGCATAAAAGCACCTCCTTAAATAAATTGTTCTAAATATATTTTTTCAAAGCAAGGTCCGTATTCAAAGAACACGTCACTGTCTTCGTCAACCATAAGTTCAAAAGTTCTCATTGCAAGTTTACCTTGATGGCTAATCATAACTGTAATATTTTCGTTTTCAGCATCAACCTGAATAATGTCAAAATATACAAAGCTTTCGCCATCGTAATAATCGTTTTGTAAGTTTCTATAATCTTTATTTTCTATAACGTTAATCATTTTTAATCTCCTTAATTATTTTCTAAATATTGCTTAATTGTTTCTGCGTGACAACGTTTTGGATAACACCAACAAAAAAGTTCAAGTTTGTTGTATTTGGTTAATAAGTTTTTTAATTTTTTTAATTCGTTAATAAACTTAAAATCTTGATTTTTAATTTTTTTATCAAAGTATTTTTCATATTGTTTACATACTTTGTTTCTTTCATTTTCGGTTGCCATATAAAATGGATTTCCTAATATACTTGAACGGTCAACTCTAACTTGCCATTCTTGATAGGGTTTTTCGTTGCGTAAATTTTTAATAGTGATATTTTTCATTTTTAATCTCCTTGTTAATCAATATATATATTGCATTCAAAAGTTCCATCTGGGTAAATTGTTGTTCTATTGCCAAAGTTAAAATTGTAATCGTCACATATTTCAGCAACATCTTTTTCGGTAAATATGCCTATATATTCTTTTTTTATTTTTCCTGTATATATAGTTCTTGCATATCCACTTCCTTGTTTAAGATTTTCAAAGACTTGATATTTGTTGTATTTCATATTTTTAATCTCCTTATTAGTCATAATATCCAAAACCATCGTAATGATTTTCTTTACCGTAGTAATGTTTGTTTTCGTTAATTTCAAAGTTGCTAATCTTTTTATCGTATATCGGTGTACCATATTGTTTGTATTGATACTTAATTCCGTCATACATTCCATAATAGAACTCGATTTGAGTTTGTCTTAAAGGTTGATTGTCTTTATAACCTGTATCTGCGTATTGTTTGAAACGTTTCATTGCTCTTTGATTATCTTCATCTGCGAAGTAACCTTTAGAGGAATTCTGATTATAAATTTCAATTCCTTTCTTAAATCCTTGTTTGTAACTAAATGTGTTTTTGTTCATAAATTTTTTACTCCTTGTTTTATTTTTTTTCTTTCGACGGGCTAGTCTAACTACACTACGAAATTGATTGCATACTTTTGATGTTTTGGTGAGCCAGACAAGGGAAAAGAGAAACGACGAAATCACTTTTTGATTAAAATAAAAAAGCCAGCCTATAATAGACTGACTAAAAAAGTTATTTCGCCTTGACTGACTCGCTGTAGCGTAGTAGACTAAAGACCTAGAAAGAAAACATGGAGTATTTGTTGCGTAAAAAATTTGGAATTATAAGAATCGTGTAAGATATCGTGCAAGATATCGTGTAAGATAATTACATAGATTTCGTAATGTTCTAAATGAGATTTTCGTTTTTAAAATTTTGGCAAGACAATTTTTTGTCGAAAAACATAATATAAAAATTTAATGTTTATTTTTTAATAAATTTTATATAATTGTTAGATATTAGCAAATGATTTGCTTACCTATATGTTTGAAAATAGTAGAGAGTTTTTGTCGGAAAAAATATACTAATTTTATAAAAGATTCGTTTTTACATTTTTTGTTAGATTTGTCTATTGTTTGTTGATGTTTTTTATTGCATTATAAAACAAATTTTGTCGAGGCATAAAAGGAGAAATCCCTTTGTAAAATCAAGAGATTTTCTTTACCTATATGTTGCAAAAAAGGCCACTTATTTGTCTTAAATTTTAAGGGTGTTTTTAGCAAAAGTTTTGCAGCGTAATTGCAGCGTAATATTAAAATCGTTAGTAATTTCCTAGCGATTTTTTATTCTATTTTTTTGGTTTTGCGGGTTCGATTCCCGTAGGGGTCACCAAAAAAGAGAAACACACTCGAAGGAGTGTGTTTTCTTTTTGCAATCCTAGCGGATTGCCGAACCTAAATGGGTTCGATCGACTAGCGTCGGACGGCAAACCCCTCGCAAACTGTCGTTTGCCTTCCCCTTATCAAGGGGCAGAAACCCGTAGGGGTCACCAAACAAGAATAAATCCGAATGTATCGAAATTATAGGCGATTCGTTCGGATTTATTGTTTTTTTGTCCTAAAATAAATCATGTAGAAAAAATATTTATATCATTAAAACAGTAGGTTTTGCCTATTGTTTTTTTGTTTTTTTTAAACAATGTGTTGTCATAAAGTATTGATTTTTCACGTTTACGTGTGATATTAAATAATAAAGAGGAGGTATTTTATGGATGAAAATATATTAAATCCACCAATCAACTTAACCGAAGAGGAAAAGATTGTGTGGGATGAATTTGTTGCAATGTTAAACTCAAGTACAAACTATAAAAAGATAATGACAGATAAAGAACTTGTTTTACAATATGTTCAATTGAAAATTATAAGGGATAAAGCATGGATATCGTGGATACAAAACCCTGAAAGATATGTAAGAATAGTAACTGGAATTTGTAGTGATGGAAAAACTCCTAAAATTATGGTTAAAGAAAACGAACATTATAAAACATATATGGAAAGCAATAAACTTATAGAAAAAATTTTAACAGATTTAAGGTTGACTCCAAAAGCGAGAAAACCAAAGTGGTTATAAATTATGGAAAACAAAGAATTAAAAATAGAATATATAGATGTCAATTGCTTAACTCATTATAACAATAACTCTAAAATACACACAAAAGAACAAATCAAACATATTGCAAATTCAATCATTGAGTTTGGTTTTAATGACCCGATAGGAATTGCTGGGGATGAAAACATAGTATTAGAAGGCAATGGGAGAATAGAAGCTGCAAAATATCTTGGGATAAGTAAACTTCCTTGTGTTCGCCTTGACCATTTAAGCGATAAAGAAAGAGATGCCTATGTAATTGCGCATAATTCTACTAATTTGGAAACAGGGTTTGATGATGGCGTTTTATATGAAGAATTAAAAAAACTACAAGAGTATGACTTTAGAGATTTTGGACTTGAAGCAGAAAAATATTTACAAACTATAGTTAGGGTTCAAAAAAGAATATTAAAGCAAATTAATAAAATCCATTATTTAATAAGTGGAGATATAAATAAAAACAACGAGATTATTTATTTTATAGACAAAATAAGAAAGATAGAGGGTGTAGAAATTGAGTCAACAACCAACTAAAACTGATAATAAATCTATCCCAAATAAAATATTTATAAGACAAAAAGCAATTGAGAATTTATCTGAAGTAAATGTTATGGATTTATTTGCTGGGCGAAATGTTTTATGGAATAATATTAAAACAAATAATTATTATGGCATAGATGTGTCTGCGAACAAAGGTAAAAATTTAAATGTAGATACAAGAAGAGCGATTGATAATTTAGACTTATCTTCTTATAACGTAATAGATTGTGATAGTTATGGGATTGCTTTTGATTTATATAAAAAACTTTTGACAAGAAAAGATGTTAAAAGTGGAACAATAATAATTTATACAGCCATAACAAACGAGTTTACTAAAATACAAAATGTAGCAAAAGAAGAGTTGGGGTTTAAGAATTTTTATAATAAAGCTCCGTCTCTTTTTAATGCTCGTGCAATAGAGTTTTTTTATGAATTTTTAGCAAAAATGGGAGTCGAAGAAGTTTTTTATTATTCAATAAGAGATAAGTTCTTAAAACATTATGGATATTTTATCAAAAATTAAATAGATAATTGAAAAAATATAATATTTATGTTAAAATATAAATTACAAGAAGTTAAATTTATTTCGCTTGCACTCATAAATTTGTAAAACTATCGTTTTACTGCAAAAACAACAGTTTATGCAACTTCAAATTTGAAAAAACATCAGTTGTGTGTCCTTGCAAGCAAACACCCAACTTTAGATATTATAAACATGAGTATTATATATAAACCAACGGGAATGGCAAGGGAATATAGTCCTTATGCCTTAAATATTTATATCGGATGCAGTCATAGATGCAAATATTGTTATGCGCCTCATACTCTTCAACGAACGGAAGATAGTTATTTTGGAAAGCCACAGCCACGAAAAGATATTTTGAAACTTTTAGAAAAGGATTTGCAAAAAAACACATATAAAGAGCAAGTTTTAATTTCATTTGTAGGAGACGTTTATTGTGATAATGCAGATAACAGTGAAACCACAAGAGAAGTGTTAAAATTGCTAAATGCTTATAACGTTCCCGTTGCAGTGCTTTCAAAAGGTGGAAGCAAAATGCTTAGAGATTTAGACGTGTTCAAATCTTTTGGCAATAGAATAACCGTTGGAACGACCTTAACGTTTTTAGATGAAAATAAAAGTAAAGAGTGGGAGCCTTATGCGTCCTTGCCAGAAGATAGACTTTATACTTTAAAAACACTTCATGAAAACGGAATAAAAACTTTTGCAAGTTTTGAACCGACAATAGAGCCAGATGAAAGCATTAAACTTATAGAAAGAACCCTAAAAGATGATTCTGTTGAACATTATAAAATAGGAAAAATCAACAACTATAAGAAAGCTGACAAATGGCAAAATTGGGAAGAATATTTGCAAAACTGCATTAATTTATTAAGACCAGCAAATAAGCAAGTTTATTATAAGTTTTGTTTAAGAAAACTTGCGCCAAACGTTGAGCTTTTTGCTAACGAGAAAAACCCAGATTTATATAACGTTAGAATATTAGAAAACGAACAATTAAAATTTTTATAAAAACCTAGGGGATGTCGTTTTTAGCGACATCCTTTTTAACTTTGATTTTAATTATTAAATCAATTTGTTGTTGACAAAAGCCTATAATTTTAACAATGATGGCTGTAAAAACAGGTGTAAAAACTGCAAAAAATCAGTAAAAATTTCTTACATATGATAGTGGGTGTTTGATTACACCTAAAAATTTCTTGATTTTACAAGGGTTTTTATGAATTTTTGCTTGGCGAAAAAGTCAAGGAGATTTCGTTTAAGATAATATAAAGAGTGGCGAAATGGTAGACTTATGCGAAGAATAAATTTCAATAAATCAAATACAAATTAAACGAAGTTTAGTACTAATAAAATTAAGGTGGGAGTGCGTCCCGCCTTAATTTTATTATAAAGCGTAACCCCATTAGTTCTATGCTTAAATTTGCTTAATAAGTTGAAAAGCGCATTGACTTTTATGGCAAAAACGTGTTAAAATATCTAAAAGGATAATTGATATGCTAATATTTTTCATTTTGTTATTGATAGTGCCTTGTTTTGCTATTCGCAAGCGCACGGAAAATGATGCGCCAATCTTGGATGCGCGTTCGACCACTTGTATAAAAGGCGTGTTGTGTTTGTTTGTAATGTTCCACAATTTAGGGTTAGATTACAAAGGAAACAATACTATAATGGAAATAATATGCGAACACGCAGGTGGCGTGGGCGTGGGGCTATTTTTCTTCCTTTCTGCATTTGGAATCGTACGTTCTTATCAACGCGGTGGAAATAAATATTTATTGAAACTGATTTTTGTGAACGTTGTTAAATTGTACGTTATAAGTGTTTTAATTAATCTGCTTATTTATTTTGTCTTTTTTCAAGGCGCGTTTACAACGCAAGATATGTGGATGAGAATCCTTAATTTGGACATATTTAACAACTTCAATCGCATGAACCGCCACGGCTGGTATATCGTTACCATTATAGTGATGTATTTAGTTTTTGCGCTCGTTTATTTTTTGTGTAGCAAACTAAAGTGTAAGAATAAATTCCTTATTGCGGCGATAATACTTTCCACAATAGCGGTTGGCTTAAGAGTGGCGGCTTGGATTGCAGATAACGGCGGTATGTACACGAGAGAATTGCCCACCTTCGCTATTGGCGTTATGTATGCAACTTTCTATCGCCAAATAAACGAGTTTTTACATAAATATTTTTTGCTGAGTTTTATCCTTTGTTTTATAGGGTTTTGGATTGGGTTTTTCTTGCTTGAAATTATCGCCACCTATTCAGCGGCACTGCTTATCATTATACTTTCGCAAAAAATTACCTATCAAAGCAAGGTGACTTATTTCCTTGGTAAAATTTGTTTGGGTGTATATTTGTTCTTGTATTTCTCTTCGTTGGTGTTACAACCGTATTTAACAAATCCATATTGGTGGATGTTATTAAATGCCGGCTTTATTTTAGAACTATCCGTTATTTTGTACGGAATACAAACGCTGATTCATCGCGGTATCAAGTGGGTTAGAGCGCGAAAATTATTGGGCGAAAAACCGGTCGTAAATGACAAAATAAACCAAGGCACACGCTAAAAATTGCCATTTAACAGTTGCACTATGCAAAGCAACTGTTAAATGGTTTTATTTTTTTGAATTTGTTGTGTTTTTTACTAAAAAGTGATACAATAATTTTAAGGCGTTTTGTAAGGGAGATGCGACAATGCAAAAAAAAGAAACAAAGTTTCGTTTTTTGAATAAAGCAACTGTTCAAATAGTTGCCATTTTGCTGATAGTGTTAACTGCGGCTATTTTGTTATGGCAAGGCAATAAAAACAGCAATCAAGCAATTCCTGTAACGTCTGCACAGGTGTATTTTGTTGGCGAATATAAAATTGGCGATGGGGACTGGCAAGAGTATGTGGCGGGGGAGCATATCCCTGCAACCAAAGGAGACGTTACCTTGCGTGGCAATTTACATATGTTAAAACCCAACGGTGAATATTGGGGAGTTTTTACGGGTGGCTCGCCCATTGCTTTTTATGCAAACCACATAAACCTAACATTTTATGAAGTTAATAGAAATCCCTATTCGATAGACAACGAAAACCCTAGAATAGGTGTTTCCGCTTGTGGCGAGAATTGGACGGCGATGAATCTTTAATGCTTTGCAAAATGTTAGAGGACTTGAACATATTGTTCTTTGAAGACCCAATCCGTTCGGAAAACGTTGAAACCTTGAAAGACTTTACTCAAAAAACTGTTGTTCCAATTGCTGCGGGAGAGAGATGTATTAGCATACAAGAGTTTGAAATGATGTTAAATGCCGGTATGAGAATTGCAAGGCCAGATGTGTGCACTTTGGGTGGCTTTACGGGAAGTATGAAGGTTTGTGCACTTGCAGAAGCACACCACGCGTATATCGTTCCGCACGTTCCCGTAAGCGTTATCAATATCGCGGCAAGTTTACATATGGCGGCGGTTATTCCTAACTTCTTGATTATGGAAACCTTCCCACCGAAAACCTTTAATCAAGCATTGGCTTGTATGGGCGATTATAAGTTTGTGTTAAAAGATGGATATATGGAAATTCCCGATGGACCGGGTTGGGGCGTAGATTTGGTTGATGATATTGACAAGCGCAATCCTTACGTAACTATCCCTTGGAGAATAGACCAATATCACTGCTACGGCGGTGCCGACACAACGGATAAAACAAATAAACAATAGAAAAAACCGCGAGTATTGCTCGCGGTTTTATTTATTTTCTTTACCTATTCAAACTTGTCGCCGTAGAGTTTGATGCGCATACGGGGGAGTGCCGTTTCGGCTGAACCTAACGGTTCGTTGGCACGGCGATAATCGTGTTTGTCGCAAAATGCTTTTATCTCGCCACGGACTCTATCAAAGTTGCGGTTTTGTGCTGAAGATAGCACGGAAACATATTCATTTTTCATAAACCCAGCATAAGATGCGTAGGACAAAAGTTCGGCATAGTGGTTTAAGCAAAAGCCTTTGCAACTGATAAGGGTTTTGATAAAATCTTTTTCTTTATTGAAGAGTTGTGCAACCGTTTTGTAGTATTTAACCATACTTTTTTCGGTTAGAGAACAAATAACGCAAGTGGTTTGTGTGCGCGCGATTTGTTCGGCAATTTTTTTGCCTTCTTTTGCGGTGGTTATTTTGCGCGTATAGTTAGATAAAATATCAGCACGCGTATCAATTTGCAATGCTACCGAAAGTTTGTTTTGGCGCGCAAGCAACATATCAAAATGGTGGTCGCAAAAGCCGTTTCTTGCAACTTCAATTCTTGTGTTTTCTTCCATAACCGCGTCGTTTAAGAATTCGTGCAAAAACTGTTCCTCAACAATTTTTTTAATCTCGCACAACGGACACTCGCAGTCGGTATTAAACTTTTCTTTAATTAAACCTGTGTCTATATGATATCCCATACACATATTATAGCAAAATCGTGGGCAAAATTCAAGCGATTACTTGATTTTATATTTTTTGCGGTGTATAATAAAATAAATTAAACGATTTTTTATAAGGAGCCACTTATGATTGCTAAAAGAATTGACCTTTACAAAGAATTTAACCTTTCCCGTCCCGAAGGCGGTCAAGGTTATCTCGATACATATATTTTAGACCCTATTTATCAAGGCAGAATTAGGCCGTGTATGCTCGTTATTGCGGGCGGTGGATACTCTGCCGTTTCGTTAAGGGAAAAAGAGCCTATCGCATTAAGATACGCGGTAAAGGGCATTAACGCTTTCACTCTCACTTATTCGGTTAAGCCCGTTTGTTTCCCCGCGCAATTGTTAGAAGCGTCAATGGCGATGATTTATATTAGAGAACACGCAGAAGAATTTATGATTGACCCCGAAAAGATTTGCGCAATCGGTTTTTCAGCAGGCGGTCACCTTACCGGTATGCTCGCAACACTTTTTGACTGCAAGGAAGTTAAAGAGGCATTTGGCGAAAAGGCAAGCCTTGTTAAGCCTAACGAAGTTATTTTCTCTTATCCTGTTATTAGCAACGATGATTTCGGGCACAAGGGAAGTTTATATAACATCTCTGGCGGAAACAAGCGCCTTGCAAACAGATTATCTATTGAAAAGCGCGTAAAGAAGAATAGCCCCCCTGCATTTATTTGGGGCACTCTTAACGATGGAGTTGTTCCGTCCGAAAACTCTTTTGCGCTTGCGCGTGCTTATAAGGAAAAGGGTGTTCCGTTTGAGTTCCATATGTTTGAAAACGGCAGCCACGGATTGTCGGTTGCAACTCCCGAAACAAGGTTTGTTAACGGACCTGTTCAAGTGTGGATTGATTTGTCAACAACTTGGCTTATTCAAAGGGGATACATTATTAAGGATGTAGAATAATATGGCGAAAAAGTGGGGATTAGTGCTTGGCGCAGGCGGTAGCCGTGGCGTTGCGCACGTTGGTTTTATCAAGGCATTAGAACAAGCAAATCTTATGCCGGATTATGTTGCGGGTTGTTCTATGGGCGCTATCGTTGGCGGTTGCTTTGCAAACGGGTTATCCGCCGATTTTATGAAAGAGCAACTCTTAAATATAAAGCCGAGAAATCTTATTGATTTATCCCTTCGCCCCTTTCATAACAAAGCCTTTTTGCGCTCTAAAAAGGTGGTTAAAAAAATGCACTCTTACCTTGGCGAAACAAGGTTTGACCAATTAAAAATACCCTTTTCGTGTGTATCAGTTGACGCGCTTTCAGGCACGGTAAAAACCTTTTCGGGCAGTGAAAGGGTGCTTGACGGCGTGCTTGCAAGTTCGGCAATTCCGTGCGTGTTTAAGCCCATAGAGTATAACGATATGCTCCTTATAGACGGTGGCGTTATGGAAAGATTGCCCATTGACACGGCAAGAAAAATGGGTGCGGAAATTATCGTTGCGGTGGATGTATTAGGGGATATTCGACCTATGGAAGGCAAAAAAAGGTTGCCGTCAATGATGTTCCGTATGATAGATTTATACGACGGCGCGCTTACTAAAGAAAAACTAAAAGAGCAAGCGCCCGACCTATATTTAACCCCCGAACTAAAAAATATGTCGCAATTTAAGTTCAAATCGCTTGATTTTGCGTATGAGATGGGTTATCAATGTGGGATTAGGGCAATAGACAAAATAAAATCTTTATTAGAGAATTAAAAACTTTGTTTTGCTTATAGAAAAAAGTTGATATTTTTCCACTTTTGTGTTAATATGGTTAAGCAATTTTTAGAAATAAGCAAACAATATGTGCTGGTGTGGCTCAGTCGGTAGAGCAGCTGATTCGTAATCAGCAGGTCGTCAGTTCAAGTCTGATCACCAGCTCCAAAACAAAAGTGTAGTAAATTACCATAAAAAAGTAATTTTCTACACTTTTTCATTTTTACAATTGACAAGCTAAAAAGTATAGGATATAATTAAACAAAAACACAATTAGGGGTGTAAAATGTTAGACGTTTTTGCTTTAAAAGATTTCACTTTCCCAAAAGACTTTTTTTGGGGTTCTGGATATGCAGGTCACCAAGTAGAAGGCAACAACATTCACAGCCATAGATGGCAAATGGAAACGGCAGGCAACTGGAACGAAAAATCTGGTCTTGCTTGCAACAGTTACGAATTATATTCAAAAGACTTTGCACTTGCAAAAGAACTTGGTCACCAAGCGTTTAGAACTAGCGTTGAGTGGAGTAGAATTGAACCGAGTGAAGGCGAATTTGTTGAAGCGGAAGTTGAGCATTATGTTAAACAGTTTGCCGATATGAAGGAAAAAGGCTTAAAGGTATTTTGTACTTTAGTGCACCTTGCTTGGCCGGAGTGGTTTAATAAAATCGGTGGTTTTTCTACCGTAGAAAACCTTAAATATTTTGAAAGGTATTGTGAACTTGTTGTTCCCCGCCTTGCACCTTACGTTGATTATTGGAACGTTTTGAACGAACATAACTTAATGAGCCCTGAAATCAAACTTTCTTCAATCATTTTCCACGCAAGGGGATACCATATCATTAAAAAATATTCTAAAGCACCTGTAAGTAGTGCACACGCACTCGTTTACTGTCACCCCTACCGCCCGTTTGATGAGTGGGATAATATGATAGCAAACCACTTTGATATGTGCAATAACGAATACTTCTTCCACGCGGTTAGAACGGGTGAAATAGTTTTTCCATTTAAGGACGCTATTTATGATAAAGACGTTAAAGATTGTTGCGACTATTGGTCGGTAAACACCTATGTTAGAAGATTTTGTGATGCAAGAAAGGCAAACGGCATTGGCACGAGATACGAGTTTGGCAAGAGAGATTTTATCGATATTCCTTTCTACCTTGCAGAGTTTAACCCCGAGTGCATTATTGCAAACCTTTCGCGATTAAAAGATAGACCTGTTGTTATCACCGAAAATGGTTTTTCTGGCGATGATGATAGATTCCGTATTTGCTGGATAGCGCTTTACCTTTCTGCACTTGCAGAAGCAATTAGAATGGGTGTTGATGTTAAGGGATACCTTTATTGGTCTTTCTGCGATAACTATGAGTGGACAAGTTTCCTTCCCCGTTTTGGTTTAGTTGACTGCAACTTTAAGACCTTTGAAAGAACACCCAAGACAAGCGCATACTTCTATAAAGAAATTATAGAAAACAACGGCTTTAACCAAGAAATTTTAAGAAAATACTTAAATGAAATTCCTTCGATTAAAGACAGAAGAAAAAACTAAAATAATAGTATATAAAAAATTTGTGAAAGATTGCAATTTGTGTTGCAATCTTTCATATATTATGTTAGAATTAACACAAGAAATTAATATTGTTGGATGAAAAAAGCGGAAGAGAGCGCGTTTGTGCCACCGAAGAAGTAATGCTTTCAGGTAAAAGGACCGTTTTTGGACAACACTTTGGAGAAGGCGTAAACGCTACCGACGAAGCAATTTGTTTAATAAGCAGAGAATCTTTCAGGTAAAAAGACAAAGTTTTTGTTTAGGAGATAAACATGGACCCTGTCTTTTTTTGTTTGGAAATTTTAGGAATAATTGCTTTTTCGATATCGGGTGCGCTTGTTGCTATTAAGGCAAAGTTTGACGTGTTCGGTGTGGTTGTGGTTGGCGTAATCACGGCTGTCGGTGGGGGAATAACGAGGGATATAATCGTTGGGAAAACTCCTCCAGCCATATTTTCTAATGCATATTTAATTGGCGCTTCAGCACTATCGGCACTTTTAACCTTTGCGCTTGCCTACATTAAAAGAAGCAACTTTTTGACAATAAAGGGCAAAATAGAGATTATAAACAACTATTTTGACGCGGTAGGGCTTGCCGTTTTTACCGTGATGGGTGTGGAAACAACGTTGGCATACGGGTTTACCGACAACGCGTTTTTGTGTATAAGTATGGGCGTGTTAACAGGCGTAGGCGGTGGGCTTATGAGAGATATTTTCACAGGTTCTTCTCCATACATATTCACAAAACACGTTTATGCAATTACTTCAATAGTGGGTGCATTGCTATTTTATTTTTTAAGCGTATGGGTAAAAATCCCCGCGCTTTCAACGGCCGTTTCAGTTGTTGCTATATTTGTTTTAAGGGTGCTTGCAACCAAATATCATTGGAAATTGCCAAAAGCACACATAGAAAAAAAGAGAACTTCACGAAAGATAAAAGGAGAATAGATTATGTTGATGGATGCAATTATTAAGCCTTCAAGAGAAAAAGGACTTGCCTTGGTTAAAAAGGAGATTCCAAAAATCAACTTTGGCGAAGCACTTGTTAAAATCCACTACACAGCAATTTGCGGAACTGACGTTCACATTTACGATTGGAACGAGTGGGCACAAGAAACAATAAATGCACCTATGACTATCGGGCACGAATTCGTTGGCGAAATTGTGGAAATCAAGGGTTCTGATGATTCTTTTAAGGTGGGCGATATTGTTAGTGGCGAAGGGCACGTTGTTTGTGGTAAGTGCCGTAACTGCCGAGCAGGTAGAAAACATCTTTGCCCAAACACAAAAGGCATAGGGGTAAACCGTGATGGTATTTTTGCCGAATACGCCGCAATTCCTATCAGCAATCTTTGGCTTTGCGACACAAAAGCAATTCCAGAAAAAATGTATGCTATTTTCGACCCGCTTGGAAACGCTACCCACACCGCATTAAAATTTGGTATGGTTGGGGAAGACGTTTTGATTACAGGCGCAGGGCCTATCGGTATTATGGCGGCAACAATTTGTAGGCACGTGGGTGCAAAAAACGTTGTTTTAACCGATATTAGCGATTATAGATTAGATCTTGCAAAAACCGTTTGCCCAAGCGTTACCACCGTTAATACTTTAAGAACGAGAATTAAAGACGTTCAAAAAGAAATCGGTATGCTTGAAGGGTTTGATATTGGTTTAGAGATGAGCGGAAGTCCCATAGCATTTAACGAAATGATTGACAATATGATTATGGGTGGCAAGATTGCAATGCTTGGTATTCAAGACAACAAAACCACTATAAACTGGAACAAAGTTATCTTCAATATGATAACCTTGCAAGGGATTTACGGCAGAGAAGTGTTTGAAACTTGGCATAAAATGACTTCTATGTTAAAATCAGGTTTGGATATTTCAAAAATTATTACCGCTGAAGTGAACTATAAAGACTTTGAAAAAGGTTTTGCATTGATGCACGAAGGCAAGTCGGGAAAGGTTCTTCTCGATTGGACAAAATAGGAGAGAATTATGATTGATAAAAAGTATTTTCAAGACATTTTAGATGATATTAAAGCGAGCGGACTTTGGAAGGAAGAACGCGTTATCACCACTCCACAAGGCAGTTCTATCGACACCACTAAGGCAAACGGCGTGCTTAACTTTTGCGCAAACAACTATCTTGGACTTTCAAACAATCAGGAGTTGATAA
This sequence comes from Christensenellaceae bacterium, assembly GCA_045645305.1. GTDB lineage: Bacteria > Bacillota > Clostridia > Christensenellales > Borkfalkiaceae > UBA1259. Next base: position 32,406 of record JAZRIO010000001.1, on the reverse strand, counting down.
ACTCTGCTAAAGAAAGTTATGAAAAGTTTGGATACGGCCTTTCGAGTGTGCGTTTTATTTGCGGAACGCAAAGCATACACAAAGATTTAGAAAAAGCATTATCTACCTTTTTAGGCACTGACGACACTATTTTATATAGCAGTTGTTTTGATGCTAACGGTGGACTTTTTGAAACGATTACCACTAAAGAAGATGCGATAATCTCCGATGAACTCAACCACGCAAGCATTATTGACGGTGTTCGCCTTGCAAAAGCAACCAAATACCGTTATAAGAACAACGATATGGCTGATTTAGAGGCAAAACTTGTTGAAGCCGACTCCAACGGCGCAAAGCACAAGGTCATTGTTACCGACGGTGTTTTCTCTATGGATGGCATTATTGCAAACCTTAAAGGCGTTTGCGATTTGGCGGAAAAGTACAATGCGCTTGTTGTTGTGGATGATAGCCACGCGACTGGTTTTGTTGGCAAAACCGGTAGGGGAACGGCAGAATACTGTGGAGTTGAAGGTAGGGTTGATATCATAACTGGCACTTTCGGTAAGGCTCTTGGCGGTGCAAGTGGTGGTTTCACGAGCGGTAGGAAGGAAATTATAGACCTTCTCCGCCAAAGAAGTAGACCATACCTTTTCAGTAACACCGTTGCCCCTGCAATTTGTGCAACAACCTTAAAAGTTTTGGATATGATAACAAAAGATAATTCCCTTTGTGAAAAGGTTATGGACAATGCAAAATACTTCCGTAGCCAAATGGAAAAGAACGGTTTTGACCTTGCGGGTAAAGACCACGCAATCGTGCCAGTAATGTTATACGATGCGGTTTTAAGCCAAAAGGTTGCCGAAAAAATGTTGGAAAAGGGCATTTACGTAACTGGATTTTTCTATCCTGTTGTGCCTAAGGACAAGGCGAGAATTAGAACTCAAATGTCTGCAGGTCACTCCAAAGAAGATATTGATAAATGTGTTCAAGCATTTGTGGAGTGCAAAAAAGAATTAGGTTTTTAATAAAAATTTAAAAATAAAAAGGCCGTGGCAAAATTGCCACGGCTTTACTTTTTACTTTCTATCCTTTATTACTTTTGCAGGAACGCCTACCGCAACTTTATATGGCGGTATGGGTTTAACAACAACCGAGCCTGCACCGATAACCGAGCCTTCACCAATAGAGCCAGAATACATAACCGAAACACTCATACCGAGATAGCAATCCCTTCCAATAGTAACTTTGTCGCGATTACCACCTTGTCTAATAATAACAGTGTCAGGGTCAGCAAACTTGTGCGAGTAGGGGGTTATGGTTATGTTTTGGGCAAGCAAACAAAACTCGCCAATTTCCAATCCCACATGACCAAAAAGTCTACTACCCGTGCCGATATACACGTTGTTTTTTATGTCGATATATCCGTCGATAGGGTGTTCACTATCTAAAAGAACATTTTCTTTTATAGTGGTGTTGTCACCAATTGAAATACCCTTTTCACCGCGCGCTATCAAAGTTGCGCCGTCGGCAATTTTTACATTGTTGCCAAGCGAAATGTATTGCGGATTGGTGATTTTTACACCCACGCCAATATGCGTGTTTTCGCCCATACTCTTTAGAACGCCTTTATAATACTCATCGCGCGCCTTTTGTGCGTATTCCGATGGGTCATTCATAATAACAGTTCTAATAAAACTTTCCTTATCGCTGTCGGTTAAGCCGTTAAGTAAATCAATAAAATTCATAACTTTCCCTTTAACTATTTTACAAAGAACACATAAGAATCGGGGGAGATTTGACCGAGATTCAATCTTCCGTAAACTCTATCGTCTTTATTAAGGACATCTTTGTGCTTGCCAAGACGGTTGATTGATAAACGGAAGGTTTCATCGTTTTCCATATTCAAATCTTCTCTTTTAAATATGAAGTCGTAAACTTCTTTATCTTCGGTCTTTTCAACCAAGTTGCAGGTAATTGCACTAGTGCGCTTTTCGAAAACCGAATCAGAGAAACCGTACATTGGGTTTTGTCCCATCCACAACTTACCCTTGCCGATAGAGAAGGGGGCAGACGGGTGGAACATACGGAATTCCGGTCTAATTGCAAGCGAATCGTTATCCAAGTCAATAAGTGTAAATCTTAAAGTTACAACATTATCCTTTTGGCTTGCTGAAACAGAAGTAAATTTACTTTCATTTCCGTTTTCATCAAGGAAGTATAGGGGAGTTGCATCTTCAATGTCGCCGTCGTGAATTTTGCAAACTCTTGCATCATCATCTTGACCAAGGTAGAAAGATAAGGGTGCAAGGCCTTTTTCAATACGCTCGCGAACTTCAACGAATTCGGTCTTTAAGAGAGTGTCGAGAGTTTCAATTCTCCACAATAGTTTTTCCTTAAAGAACTTAAAGCCATTTGCTTCAGACATATATCCAAGGTAAGGATAATTTTCAGCAAGGGGGATAAGTTCAAGGCTGTTTTCCTTTTCCTTATAAACGATTTCTTCCATAAGGTTAAGAATTTCAGTTGCATCGCCCTTTCTAATACCCAAAAGTCTTCTCAAAAGGTAGAACTTAATTATATTGTTACCGCTGTTTATAAGAATTTTTATTGCTTTTGCAATAACCTTTTGGTCAATACAGTAAAGTGCGTTTTGGTCATCAGCCGTATCTAAAAGAGCAAAACCTTCGTTCCACAAATCTTTCATAATAGTGGTTAAAAGTTCGGCTTCATCAAGTGAGTGTCCGTCAAGAAGCGCTTCGCCAATCCTATCACTACCAACCATTTCAATATACTTCCAAGAACTAGGCATGGGAAGGTCAACCGGTTTTAAGTGCAAGGGGCAAGCGGGCGCATCGCAGAAAGGCGAATACCACTCAAACGCTTTGCTTAACGGTATGTTTTTATAACTTTCTTCAAACTTTTCCCAAGCGCAAGCAACTTTTTCCGCATCATCTGCCCAATAGTAAGAAGCAAGTTTAACTAAAAAAGCGTGTTTATCTTCATCAAACTCATCAAAAGCAAGTTCGCAAGCCGCTTTGTTCATAAGTCCTGGGTAGTTGCCAAAGTACCAGCAGAAAAGTGCACCAGTGATGCCGTTTTCTTTCATATACTTAAACTTATCGTACAAAATACCGGGCGCGGGAACATAAGGCACGGATGAGAAGTCGAATGAAGTGCAAATTTGAAGTTTAGCATAGGTCTTTATACCCTTTTGCTTGTTAACTTCAAGAGAGTCAGTCATAATCTTGCCAGGACCAACATATGCAAGCCAATAATCGTAAAGGGTGCGCTCTCTACCAAGTTGCATTTGTTTTCCCCAGTCTTCAAAGTTTTGCATATGGATAACACCGGGGTCTCTTCTATGCAATGAATCTTGGAAGTTTTCGGTATCCCAACCGCGTTGAGCATAAGTCCAACTGATAAACTCTGCCTCAGGCGCAACTTCTTTCATAGCATCGGCAAACATCTTTTCGGTTGCGGCAAGGGTTGCTCCCCTTGTGCCGTACTTTTCGTTACATCTCGGACAGTCGAAAATAACTGTTGAACCACAACCCGAGCACGCTTCACCCGTGGTGATATTGATAAAACCTGCAAGGTGGGGCACTGCTTCAAACAAGCGGGTAATAGATTCTTTAATATATTGTTCAAATTCGGGAAGGCTTGTGCAGAACAAACGGATTTTACCGCCCCAAGCAGAGCCACCGTGAAGTTCGGTGTGCTTTTCTAACCCAGGGTTTCTATGGGTTGAAGCAGGTTCAACCGAGAAAATATAAATGCCGATACCATACTTTCTGCAACGCTCTGAAATCTCTTTAAGTTTTTTAAGCCTTCTTTCAGAGTCTTGGCCAAATTCGGGAATAATATCGCTTTTTAATATATCGCGGAAGTTTGCGCCAATCCAAAGTCCGTTAACGCCGTCGTGCATAAGGCGGTTAAGGTATGCTTCGGGATAATAGTCCACGTTTTCATCTTCCAACTCGTTAAGCATACCGTGGTTATCGTTATGGCTGGGTGGGGAGTAGGTACAACGTGAAATACGCGTTTTCATAAAGGGCTTTTTCTCAATAGTGCCCTTTTTAAGAAAAGCACCGCCATTTGCAACCATAAGGTCTTCAATATGAATAAGCGCACGGCGAATGCCTTCGGTATCTTCAGCGATTATAGTGATAGAATTGTCTTCTACAACAATCTTATATGCTTCCTTGCAAGGCGTTTTATCAAAGACGGTAGAAAGTTTAATACCGTTGTCGCTTGACTTGATTTTAGAGCAAGCCATAAACTCCTTAAAGTCCGCGTAAATAGTGTCAAGCAAGCCTTCGGGGTCGGGGAAAGAAAAATCTAAGCAAAGCGCATCGACAAAAATCTCATCATTAGCCTTTTCTCTCTTGTTCCAACCACTAGGGGTGTTTTGGTGCATAGGGCGAGAAAGGTCTTTGATAAACGCTTTTGGGGGTTGTTTGTTAATAAACGGGTCATCAAACTGATAATATCTCATAAAAACCTCTTTTATGGGGTGCGCAAAAAATTTTAACAGTTTTAACTGTGTGCGCACTTTGAATTATAACATATATAAAAAGGTTTATCAACAGTAAATTGCTAAATTAACATTAAATTGTAAATTTATTTTTTAGCAAGTTTATAAGGGGGAATTATAGTTGATTATTTTACTCTTTTATGGTAAAATAATATATAATTTTGAGGTAATTTATGGTTAAGTTTTTAGTGCTTAGGCACGGGCATAGTTTGTCTAATAAAGAGGGTACTTACACAGGTCAATTAGATATTGGCTTGTCTACGGAAGGTGTTTTTCAAGCCTGCGCCCTTGCCGAATATTTATCAAAAAACTATGTTATTGATGCCGTTTATTCAAGCGACCTTTCAAGGGCGTTTGACACGGCAAAAAAACTTGCCGATAAAATAGGAAAAACTGTTGCCGTTGAAAAAGACTTGAAGGAAATGCACTGTGGTGCTTGGCAAGGCTTAACGGCAGAACAAGCAAAAACCTTGTATCCCGAAGATTTTTTAGATTGGCAAACTAATGAGTTGGACGGGCGCTGTACCGATGGCGAGTGGATGAGTGAAGTTAAAGAGCGCGCCCTAAAAGTTATTGAAAAAATCGCAATAGAGAGCGACGGCAAAACTGTGGTTATAGTCACGCATGGTTGTGTTATAAGAAATCTTCAAATGGTGTGGCACGATATAACCTATAAGCAACTTAAAACATTGCCGTGGGTTACAAACGCATCAGTTACCGAAGTCGATTATATGGACGGGAAGTGGCAAGTTGTCAGTACGGGGTACGACGGTTTTTTAGGGGATATGCGCACAGCAATGCCCAAAGTTATATAAAAAAGTATTTCATTTATAGATTTATGATTTTAGCCTTGACTAAAAGGTTAAAAGCCTATATAATGAAGTTAAAGAAATTAAGGATTTAAGAAAATGAAGGCAATCGTTAACGCAACAGTCGTTATGAAAGATTACATAATCCCTAACGGCGTTATTCTAATTGAAGGTGATAAAATCGCGCGCGTTGGCAAGGCAAGAGACATTGCTATTCCCGACGGTGCGGAAATTATCGATGCGGAAAATAATTACGTTGGCCCAGGGCTTATAGATATACACACCCACGCGGCAAATAACCTTTGGATATACGAAAACCCCAAGGAAACTTCGCGCTATCTTTTAGAGCACGGTGTTACTGGTGTTCTTCCCGCACTTTATAATAACCTTAATAAAGACGCGTATTTACAAGCGGTTGACAATATCTTAAAAGCAAGAGACAACGGGGACTTTGATAACTTTGTCGGCTTTTATATGGAAGGGCCTTATCTATCGCCAAACTTTGGTTGTGAACGCGACAAAAATGTTTGGAAAGACGCGGTGGTTAGAGAAGAATATATCGACATCGTTAAAAGAGTGAAAGACAGTGCAAAGGTTTGGTGCTTTGCTCCTGAAAGGGAAGGTATCGAGCAGTTTGTTGACGACGTTAAGGAAATTATCCCAAACATCGTTTTTGCCGTTGCACATAGCGAAGCGCCACCCGAAAGAGTGGAAAAGTTTATTCCTTACGGCTTAAAGATTGCAACCCACCATACCAACGCAACGGGAACAATTCCCCACTATTCAGAGTGCAGGGGCGTGTGCGTTGATGAAGCGGTTAACTATAATAAAGAAATTTATGCGGAAATGATTTCGGATAGAATGGGTATTCACGTTCTTCCGTATATGCAACGCCTTGTGCGCAAAATTAAGGGCGATGATAGGCTAATTCTCATTGCAGACCAGTTTGTTTGCGACGGACCTATCCCCCCAGGATTTGAAGAAGCAACCGACCTTCACTTTGATAACGCGGGTGAAATTGCAGGCTCGGGCTTAACGCTTGATATCGCTTGCTCAAACGTAATGGTGCATACCGGTTGTTCGGTGTGTGATGCATTTAAGTTTGGCTCTTATAACCCCGCAATGGCGGTTGGTTTAACTAAAGTAGGGTATATCGACCAAGGTAATTTTGCTAACCTTGTAATCGTCGACCAATTTTTTAACGTAAAAAAAGTTATATTTAAAGGAGAAAAAATATGAGCAAAATTTTCGATCCGGCAACAACTTTCAACTTCAAGCCGGCAGACTTCGTGCCTTTTAAGGACAGAGAACTTTGTGAAAAACTTCGCAAAATAAGTGGTACTGACCTTGAAAAGCATACCAGAGCGGACCAACACCCCGAGTTCAACATTAAAGTTATGATGAACCCGCACCCCGTTCTTATCGCAACACTCTTTTCAAGAATTAAAGAAGCATCGGAAAAGGGCAAGAAAATAACCCTTATTCTCGGCAACCCCGAACCCGATACTTATATTCCTTTGGCACAACTTATCAACTACTTCAAGGTAGATTGCCGTAACGTTCACCTTTTCGCAATGGATGAATGGGCAGACCAAGACGGTAACATTGCGCCCGAAACCTATCAAGCAGGTTTTGCACACTCAATGCTTAAATATCTCGTTTACCAAATTGATGAAAAACTTCGTATGCCTTTGGAAAATGTACACTACCCCACCACAAAGAACATTGGTAGTTACTCAGATATGATTACCGATTGTGGCGAAGGCGGTGCAGATATTTGCTCATCTTCTCCTGGATGGACCGGTCACATGGCGTTTATCGACCCCGTGCCCGATTTCTTCCCTGCAGGTTTTGACGGCTCAAAAGAACCCACCAAGGCTCAAATTGATGAATGGCTCAATATGAAGGCAAGAATCGTTGACCTTCACCCCTTGACCGTTGCTCAAAACTCATTGCACGGTGTATTCGGCCAATCAGGCTACATTGCAGACGTTCCGCCCAAGGCTGCAACTATTGGTCCTATCGACGTTAAGAACGCAAGAGAAAGAATTGAAGTTCACGCACTCTTGACCAATGCAACCTTCTCTTCATGGCAAAGAATGACATCACGTCTCGTTCTCCACGGACCTGTAACTCCTTTGGTTCCTTCTTCAATGCTTCAAACCATGAAGACACAAGTGCTTGTTAGTGATGAACTTGCAGCACCGTTTGATTGCTGGGAGAAAGTAGGCTATTAAGCAATTATTTGCTTCGCAAGACTGCGTTTCTGCTTAGTATTTGGACTTCGATAACCAGACGGTTAATCTCATCCCAAATCCTTCGCGAGCCTTGTCTTGCTCGCAACTAATCACTTAATAAATCACACGCGACAAATAAAAGCCATCGAGAAATCGGTGGCTTTTCGTTTTCCTCCTCTTGCTCGTATCTTTGGCTTAAAAACACTTCGCGAGCCCCAAGTTTTAAGTTGAAAGCGAGCCTTGTCTTGCTCGCAACTAATCACTTAATAAACCACGCGCGACATAAAACCAAAGCCACTGAATTTTCAGTGGCTTTTTCGTTTTTTTTGGGCGAAAAATGGCGAAAGAGTGGGGGATAGCATTATAAATTTACCTTTGCTATTGACTTTTATTGCCTTTTAGTATATACTATACTAAATTAGTATGGGCAAAAATGAGTTTTTTGGCAAATTAGGTAGGTTATGAGTATTATTGAAGGGTTAAAAACCCCATTAGACGTTAAAAAATTAAAGGTGCAAGAGTTAAAAGAACTTTCCGCAGACGTGCGCGGAGAGATTTTGTCCGCTACTGAAAAAAACGGTGGGCATTTGTCTTCTAACCTTGGAATAGTTGAAACTGTTGTTGCCCTTTATAACGTATTTGATTTTCCTACTGATAAACTTATTTTTGACGTAGGACACCAATGTTACGCGCACAAGATTTTGTCGGGTAGGTTGGATAAGTTTGGCACTATAAGGCAAGAAAACGGTATTTCAGGGTTCCCCGATAGAGAAGAAAGCGAATTTGACGCGTTTGGGGCAGGGCATGCGGGAACTTCTATTTCGGCGGGCATAGGATACTGCACAGCAAGGGATAAATTAAAAGAAGATTACACTGTTATAAATGTTGTTGGCGACGGCTCTTTTACTAACGGGCTTAATTTAGAAGCAATGGCTGTTTCGGGCGAAAAACCCAAAAAGTATATCGTTATTCTAAACGATAACGGTATGTCTATTTCTAAAAACAAGAACGGACTTTATAACTTTATAACTAAGCGCACCACAAGTAAGGGGTATATAGGTAGTAAAAGGCTTATTAAAAAAGTGTTCGGCAACTCTTTTGTCACCCGAATTTTAATGAGAATAAAGCGCTTTTTGGCGCGCCTTGTTGGAAAATACAATTATTTTGATAGTTACGGGTTTAAGTACGTTGGCGTTGTTAACGGCAACGATATAGGCGAACTCGTTAAGATATTGACAAGGGTAAAGGAAGCATCTAACGACAAAGCCATTTTGCTTCACGTTAGAACGACAAAGGGCAAAGGATATAAACAAGCCGAAGCGCAGGCAGACCTTTACCACGGTGTAGGCGCAAAACTTAAATCGGAGAGTGGGGATTTATCCATTTCTCTCGGTCAAGTTTTAAACGAACAAATTGAACAAAATCCCAATATCGTTGCGATAACTGCGGGTATGAAAGACGGAACGGGGCTTTCACTCGTTGAAAAAGAGAATCCAAAGAACTTTATTGACGTCGGTATTGCCGAAGAGTATGCCGTTGTTTCGGCGGCGGGTATGGCTGCTGGCGGATTGAAACCTGTGGTTGCAATTTACTCCACCTTTATGCAAAGGGCATACGATCAAGTTTTGCACGACGTATGTTTGCAAAATCTTCCCGTGGTGTTCTGTCTTGATAGGGCAGGGCTTGTGGGAAAGGACGGAAAAACCCACCAAGGCGTTTTTGATTTGAGTTATTTATTGCACTTGCCTAATCTAACAGTACTTGCGCCAAACACGGCAGAGCAACTTAAAGATGCTCTTAGATACGCGCTTTCACTTAATTCACCCGTTGCAATTCGCTATCCAAAAGAAGGAGGAAAGGAAGGAGAGATAATTTCGCTCTCTAAAGAAAGGTGGGAACAAGTGAAAGACGGAGATAAAGTTTCAATACTTGCGGTAGGGCCGAGAATGCTTGAACTTGCAAACCAATATGCAAGCGATAAAGACGGTGTTGGTGTGATTTCGGTTAAAATGGTTAAGCCTTTATGCGAAAAGACACTTGAAAAAATAAAAACCACGCTAATTGTTACTTTGGAAGAAAATAGCGTGATTGGTGGTTTTGGTAGTTTTGTAAGGCAAAAGGTTAGTGAACTTAACACCGAAGCAAAGGTTGTTTGTTTGGGTGTTCCCGATAAGTTTATTGCGCACGGAAGCATTGAAAATCAATTAAAAGAGTGCAATCTCACCGTGGAAGAACTTGATAGAAGAATTGCCGAGATAAAATAAAACCGCATCGGTTAATCAATGCGGTCGATATTTTGTAATGGTAATCGGTTTAGGTCTATATGCGCTGTCATTTCAACCGCGACTATTAAAAGGGTGAGCGCCATCATAATTGGCACAACGTTAAATTCGCACGCATCAACCATTCCGTACGATTCTAGCATAATGAAAGAGTAAAAGCAAAGCATATTAAACGATGAGCGGTTGGATAGAAAGATTCTTGTTCTTTGATAGAAATAATAGGTGTATGCGATAATGCCAACTATACCCATTGTTGCAAGCACGTGGAACAATGTTGAGTGGAAATTAAAGGTTACAACCCCTGACAAGCGCAACTCAAAACTTGTGTCGATAAATCCTTGACCTATACCGAACAAGGGGTGGTCAGCAAACAAACTCATTGCAAGTTTATAAAAACCACTTCTGCCGTTTTCATTTAGCGCCTTAAGGAGAAGTTCTTGCGTAAAATCCCTTAATTCCAAACTGAACAAAAGCGCAACGAAGAAGACAACAAGGCATGCGCCTAAGGTTAAAAGGATAACGTTTAATAGCAAGGTCTTTTGTTTTGAAGGTTTGCCGAGCATTAAAACGGTAAAGAAAATAACGGGCGTCATTGCAAAAGATATCCCAAGGCAAGCATCACTTTTAGAAAGAACTATTCCCACGTATTGCACTAAAAGAAGTGGCAAGGTGATATAAATTCTTTTTCTATAAAACACTAAAAACCAACCGGCAGGGATAGATAAAAGTAAAAGAGAAGCGCAAGCGTTTGTTGAACCCCAGCCAAAATGGAATTTTTCTAAAACGTTTGGTTCTAACATTTCAAACATCAAGGTCACACCTAAAAACAAAAACATATAGCAAACATTTTCTTTTATGTCAACGTCTTTTGGCGGAGAGAAATATTGAGTGAACAAAAAGTAAGCAAACCAAAGCACTGGCCCAACGGTTAAAACGGTTACCAAGCCGTAAGCATAGTTATCTCTATAAGGTGAGAAAATACCGCCGAGTAAGAGAGCAACAGTTATGCATAAGAAAGGAATTAGCGCTTTTCCAACAAACACTTTTTTGATTGGATATAAAATAAAGTGCGAAACGAGTGCGACAAAGGGAATAAATAGCACGATAAATGGTGCAAAACTATCAAACACAGTAAAGTCTTTAAGTAAAAGCACTGCAAATATCGGCAATGGAATAAAGCAAGATAAATCTCTAAAAAAGAGAAGATGAATAGTTGCAAAAAAGGAAAACACCGAGAGCCCTAAAAGTGGCATATTTGTGCAATAAAAGAACGCTGTAATCAATGCGACTATTGCGATATAGCACTTTCCGTAAAAAAACGGTTTAATTTTTTCGCCCACACTAAGTAAAAAATTGGGCAGACCCTTTTTGCTGATAACCATATTAGCATTATACATCAAACAAAAGAAATATACAAGTAAAAGATAAAATTATGCGCGCGAAATTTGGCGCACTAAAAAAAGGATGGAACATGAAGAGCAAAAACTCGCTTAAATGGATAATGAAAATGTCCAAACCGCAAAATTTCAAAATGGTAGTTTTAATACTGTCAAACGCGATATTCTCGCTTTTGTCGGTAGTTTTTGCTTTTGCAATTAAAGAAATAATTGACGGCGCGGATACTGGTAACACGCGTAGGCTTATAACCTTTGCAATAGTTATAGGCGGGGTTGTGCTTTTGCAATTCGCGTTTAGAATTATAATAAACGGCTTGTCAGAACATATACGCGGTAAACTTGAAATTGCATATAAATCACACATTTTTTCGCAAATTCTTAAAAAGAAACAAGATAAAATCAGTGTTTACCACAGTGGCGAATTGATTAACCGCTTATCTTCGGATGTATCTGTTGTAAGCGATGGCGTATCTTCTATTTTGCCTACAGTTGTGGCGGCGGTTACAAGGCTTGTTTCGGCAGTAGTTGCGCTTATTCTTTTAGATTGGGTATTTGCTATTGCTTTCACGGTTGCAGGAATTTTGGTGTTCTTGGTAATATCAGTTTTGCGCAAGAAACTTAAAAGTTTACACAAAAAATCACAAGAAACCGACGGAAAGGTGCGCTCTTTTATGCAAGAGTGTATTGAAAACCTTTTGGCAGTTAAGGTCTTTTCAGTTAACGGCAAAATAGAGAAAAAAGCCGATCGTTTGCAAGAAGAGAACTTTAAGGTAAAAATGAAGAGAAGAAACTATTCTGTTATGGGTCACGCGACCTATAATATGATTTTTAGTGCAGGGTATTTGTTTGCGCTTATTTATGGCGCAGTTAAACTACTTAACGGTATTGACGGCTTCTCTTACGGCTCACTTTCGGCTATATTGCAACTTGTAAACAACGTGCAAGTGCCATTTGCTTCGCTTTCTAATATCTTGCCAAAGTTCTACGCTATGACCGCTTCAGCAGAGCGCCTTATGGAAATTGAAGATGTTGAAAACGAGCCGATTAGCGAAATTGATATTGATGGCAACGCGCTATATGCAGATATGGACTCAATCGTGTTTGACAATGTTACCTTTACTTATGATAGGGACACGGTGTTAAACGGTGCAAGCGCGGTGATAAACAAGGGCGATTTTGTTATGATAACGGGCACTTCCGGTGCAGGAAAGAGCACAATGATAAAACTTTTGCTTGGCGTTTATCCGTGCGATAATGGAAACATTTATTTAAGAGTGGGCGACAAGCAATTTGAATTAGGCAACGGCACAAGGTCACTATTTTCATACGTGCCGCAAGGCAATATGATATTTAGCGGAACACTTAGAGATAACGTTACCTTTATCAATAGCGAAGCGACTGATGAGCAAATTGAAAAGGCGCTTAAAGTTAGTGAAGCATTAGAGTTTGTAAACCAACTCCCCAAAGGACTTGATACCGTGGTTGGAGAAAACGGTGTGGGTCTATCCGAAGGTCAAAGCCAAAGAATAGCAATCGCGAGAGCAGTGCTATCGGATGCACCTATTATTCTTCTCGATGAAGCGACCAGCGCGCTTGATGATATGACCGAACGAAAGGTGCTTGAAAACTTAAAAGAAATGCAAGGCAAAACGCTAATAATCATTTCGCATAGAAAGTCAGTTGCTTGCATTTGCAATAGGGAAATTTGTTTGAAAGACAAAAAGTTAAAAGACAAAGTATAAAAAGGGCAAATAAGTATAAGATTTAACGCCAAACTATTGCTTTTTTTATAATTTGTGTTACAATGTATTAGATATGATACTATAAGTGAGGGGAAATTTTGATAATTAAGGATATATGTTCGTCCTTTAGCGTCAGTGGTAAATACGTTGCTTGCAAAGAAATACCCACAGGAAATATAAATAGCACTTACGACGTTAGTTTTGTCGACGGGCAAACTACAAATAGATACATAGTTCAACGAATCAACAAAAAGGTTTTTTGTGAGCCCGAAAAGGTTATGGAAAATATCGTGCGCGTAACCAAATACGTAAGCGAAAAAATCCAAGGCAAAGGTCTTTCAAAAAACAAGTTTGTTTTGCACGTTTTGACAAATAAGATAGATGGCAAGCCTTTTGTTATTGATGATGAAGGGGAGTATTGGAGATGTTATGATTTTATCCCCAATGCTATAACCTACGATGCGACTGAAGACTTAAATATTATAGAGCGCGCTGGCAGTGCGTTTGGCAAGTTCCAAAATTACCTTGAAGGGTTTGATGCTGGTACGTTGAACGTTACTATACCTAAGTTTCACGATACTATAGTTAGATTTTCGGCTTTGCACGATGCTGTTAAACTAAACCCATACGGCAGAGCGGAAAAGGTTAAGGAAGAGATTGAAAAGTGTTTTTTGTTTGAAGAAAGGGCAACCGAACTTCAAAGGTTAATAAATAGTGGCGAAATTCCATTACGCGTAACGCATAACGATACCAAGTGCAATAACGTAAGTTTTGATAAAGATACGGGTGAAGCACTTGCCGTGCTTGATTTAGACACGGTTATGGCGGGTGCGATTGCACACGACTTTGGCGATGCGATAAGGTTTATAGCAAACACCTTGATTGAAGATGACCCGAATATCGACGCGGTGGCAATGGATCTAAATAAATATGAAGCCTTTACCAAAGGATACGTTGGCGAAATAAAGGGAATTTTAACCGAGCAAGAAAGAAAAAGCCTAAATTTAGGTGTGTTTGCAATGATTATGGAAATTGCAATAAGGTTTTTAACCGATTACCTTTTGGGCGATAAATACTTTAAGATAAAATATCCAGGGCACAACGTAGATAGGGTAAGAAATCAGTTGGCGCTTGCACAAGATATGATTAAAAAGAGCGACCTTATGGACGCGATACTACAAAAATACTGTTAAGGAGAAATGTCTTAAATGGACGGAAATTTGAGAGAAGAAAACGGCTTAACGATAAGACGTGTTGTTGAGATAGTTAAAAGAAATTTTCTTTTAATGCTTTTAATCGTTGCTGTTTTTATAGGCGCATCTTTTGCGTACTTACATTTTAAGACGCCTTATTACACCGCTTCTGAAGTGGTTGTGTACGAAGGAAAGAACACAAACAACAGTAACGAAGTTAGCAACTATAATATCAGTTACTTGTTTATTGAAACAGTAGTTGACTTTATAGATGAAGGTGTTGTTGTTGACCGCGCGAATTACTATTATGGCGAATATTTGAATACTAAACATCAAAAAGAAGCCGATTATACCGTTGAAGATTATATCGCGTGGATAAAGGCAGACCGCACAAACGATAACTATGGCGAAGTTCCTTATGATATTTTTGGAACAACAAATATAGTTAAGGGCAATATTTCGGTTGATGCCGACGTTGATATAAGAGAAACAGTAAAATATTCTTTCGTGGTGAAATATAAAGACGTGAATAAAAAGGCTGCTGAAGAAAAGGTTAAGCTTATTATTCTTGCAGCAGAGTTAGAAAGCAACGAAAAAATAAAGATAAACAACGTTGATTATTATAAGTATTTTGACGGGGTGGAAAGCCATTATCAAGATTATGGCCCTAAAGCGACGGTAAGCAATATTTCAAAGTCAAAAACACTTATTTTATTTGCGGTGATTGGTGTGGCTGTTGCCTCTTTGACCGTATACCTTAAAACAATATCTGATAAAACTGTGAAATCTAAGGACGAACTTGAACAGTTGGTTGGTCAAGACGTGCTTGCAACTATTGAAAAGACGGGGGATAAATAGTATGGGCGAAAATACTGAAAAGAAATTCGAACAGAAAGGCATACCCCTATTAAAACTCATTAGAAAGAACGTTGTTTTAATGATTTTAATTGCAGTTCTTTGCACCTTGCTTTTTGCCGCGTATAGCATTGCTTTTGTTAAGCCAACTTATACGGCAACAAGTTCGGTAATACTCCGTATGTCTTCACAAGAAGGCGGTGCGGATACAGACTTTTCTTTGGCGCAAAGATATTTGCCGACCATTGCTGATATAGTGGTATCTCCAGCGGTAATAGATAAAGCCAACGAGATTTATAAGGCGGAAAATCCCGATAGTAATGATAGCATAAACGCATCTTCAATTTCTATTGAATATGGTGAAAAAAGTTTAATTTTTGCAATTTCTTATAACGACGTTACCCCCGAGGGTGCTGAAGAAAAAACTACAATAGTTATTCAAGCGGCAACCGACCATATGCAAGACGGTGTTTTGAACGTTGAACACATTTCGCTTATCCCCACAGATAACGAAATCCACGCAGTAGAAAAGAGCGGAACCTTTAAGTACATTGCATCGGGCTTTGCAATCGGTGTTGTGGTAGCATTTGTTGTGGTAGTGTTAAAGTATGCGCTCGATAATACCGTTACCGACAAACGCGAGTTTGAAGAAATGACTGGTGTAGATGTGCTTTCTACTATAGCAAAAACTGAAGACAAATAAAAAAGAAAAAAATAAGAAACGCCTTGGTTAAGGCGTTTTTTTGTTTGTAAATTATAAAATTTCCGCGTCCTTTTCAAACTTGTCAAACAGGTTATATCTTTCAGGGTGAGTAAGTGCGGTAAACATCATATCTCTAACGTTAGGGATATCTTGGCCGATTTTAGAGATAAGTGTTTTAACGTATTCGCGCTTGGTTTGTTTGTTTGCAGGGCAACAACTCTTTACCACCGGCAAGGCTTTGCTGTACCCCAAAACGTCAATCTCTTTGACCATAACCATAGGTCTAATCAAAGTTAAATCCATTTTATCAAGATAACTCTTTGGCGCAAAGGTAGAAAGTCTGCCTTCGTATAAAAGGGAAAGCATCATTGTATCGATAAGGTCATCCGCGTGGTGTCCAAGCGCAATTTTGTTGCACCCTTTTTCTTTTGCAACAGTGTTTAGCGCGCCCTTCCGCATTTTAGAACATAGTGCGCAAGGGTTGCTTTCCTTTCTAACGTCAAAAACGATTTGACCAATATCGGTTTTTTCAATATGGTATTCTACACCCAAAGATTCGCATAACTCTTTAATAGGAGTGTAATCGGTTGGGGCGGAAGAAAAGTTTAGGTCAACGGTTATAGCCACAAGGTCAAACTTTTCAGGAGAGAAGCGCCTATATTCCGCAAGAAGTTTTAATAAAGTAACACTGTCTTTGCCACCAGAAACACCAACGGCAATCTTATCTCCGTCGCGAATTAAGTTGTATTTTGTTATGCCTTTTCGCATAACAGAAAGCATTTTTTGTGTGGTCATAATTCTAATCCGATAAGTCTTAAAAAAATATCAAAAAAATTATATTTTTTTATAACTCTTTGCGTTTTTTATATTGATTTTTTTTGCTATATACATTATACTGATAATTGATAAAGAAATCAACGGCTTTTGGTGTACTATGACAGATTTTATTCAAAATTTAGTGGGAAGCGATTTTTGGGCGACATTTTTGATGTCTTTCGTGCCTATGATTGAACTCAAAGGTGGAATCGTTTTCGCAAGAGGCTTAGAATATAATTTCTTTGAAGCGCTTGGGATTGCTTATTTAGGCTCAACCTTGGCGCTAGTACCCGTTTACTTTTTATTGCGACCAATACTGAACCTACTCAAAAAAATAAAGTGGTTCAACTCTTTCGTTCTAAAGGTAGAACATTATTTTGAAGAAAGGGCACACACCACTTTGAAAAAACAAGAGCAAATGCAAGGCAAGAGAAAACGCTCTGAAATCGGCTTAAAACAGTTAAGCGTGTTTATTTTTATTGCAATACCCTTGCCGATGACCGGCATTTGGATGGGCACTGCAATTGCAGTTTTCTTGTCGCTAAAATTTAAAGAAACTATTCTTCCCGCTGTAATTGGTAACCTTGTTGCAGGCACTTTGATTGCGTTACTCGCGGAATTCTGTGTGGCGGTTTGGAGCATTGAAGCGCTTGACTATATACTCTACGGTATGTTAGGCCTTGCCGTTGTTTTGCTTATATTTGTGGTCATTAAACTTTTGCTTAAACCACACGCAAAACAGGTGGAAAATAAAGAGGAATAAGATGGGATTTTTTAGTTGGCTTATTAATAGAAAAAAGCCAAAAAAATTTAAACTTGGGCTTGCGCTCGGTTCGGGCGGGGCAAAGGGTTTTGCTTCACTTGGCGCACTTAAAGCCTTTGAAGAAAATGGATTAGAATTTGATATAATTGCAGGAACGAGCATCGGTAGTATTATCGGTGCCTTTTATGCAAAAGGGTATTCTGCAACCGATATTTTAGAACTTATAAAGCGCGTTGACTTTTCTGAAATCAAAAATCTATTTATGATAAATATGAGCACACTTGGACTTTATAAAGTTATAGATAGGGAAATGGGCACTCTCAATATTGAAGAACTGAAAAAGCCCTTTAAGACGGTCGCAACCGACCTTGAAACGGGCGAAGAAAAGGTGTTCGATAAAGGAAATGTTGCCGAGGCGCTTTGTGCTTCAAGTAGTATGCCACCCTTTTTCAAGCCGGTTATTATTGATGGAAAGAGATATATAGACGGGGCTTATACCAACTCAATCCCCGCCGACCTTGTTAGGGAAATGGGTGCCGATTACATAGTGGGTATAGACCTTTCTACGCGCGACACAAAGCCTTCGCTTATAAGTAAATTCTTCCCCACCTACAAGTCGAAAATAGATGAGCCGTGGGAGAAAGGATATAAATTTAGCGATTTAGTTATCCACCCCGACCTTAACGGGTTTTTGGCGTATGAGTTTTGGAAGGCTAATGAGATGTATGATATAGGATATCACCAAGCGCTTCAGTTTATACCGCAAATCAAAAGCGATATAGAAAGGCTTAGTTTTAGCAAAAAATAAAAAGGTATTTTACTAAAGAAAATGCAACGGAAAAAACTAAAAATTGTGGCTGTAGCATATGCGCTTATCTTGTTGCTTTTATCCTTTACCGGATGTTCTTCAAACGATGGTGAAAGTGATAGTGGTGCACAAGTAGGGGCGGAGACTTGCTCGGTCACCTTTTTCGATTTAGGCACTTCAGAGAGTATGCTTTTAAGGTTTAGCGACCAAAAGGTTATGCTTATTGATTGTGGCGGAGTGGAAGATTCGCAAGAATTGATAAGTTCACTAAAAGGAATTGGGATAAGCAATCTTGACTATTTTGTTTTAACCCATCCAGATAGTGACCACGTTGGCGGTGCGGAAAGTATTCTTTCTAACTTTAGCGTGTCAACCCTTTTTATTCCCAAAATTTTTTCTAATTTATTAAATCTTTTCCCAAACTATAAAAACGCAATTACACTTGCCGAAAGGCAAAATATAGATATTAAGACATCAAACTCATCGCTGGCAATAGAAAATAGCGATTATCAAATTGCCTTTTTGCTTCCGCAAGAAGTGGGTGGCAAGTATGCCGAGTTTAATTCAACTTTTAGCCCCACCGCTACTCTAATTGATGATATTTCAGCCGTTATATACGTAAATATTAAAGGCGTTCGCTTTTTGTTTACGGGCGATGCCGGTTATTCGGTTGAAGAAGAACTGCTAATTAATATCGACAGCGGATTTTATCAAGGACTGTTAAGTGCGGATAAAAAGGTGGACATTAAAGATATAGACTTTCTTAAAGTTGCAAAGGGCGGAAAGGACGGCGCAACAGGAACTGACTTTGTTAACCTTTTAAGACCTAAAAACGCGATAGTTTTAACGGGCGAGAACGATTCGCCAAGCAATTTGGTTATAACAAGGCTTTATTATGCAAACGCGAATTATCAACTTTATAGAACGGATGTGTTTGGCAATATCCGTGTGGATATTGACGGAGAGAATTCTTATAAAATAGTCACCGACAAAACGGTGTAGGAGATATTATGATAGACTTAACTTCCCTTGCAAAAGAATTTAATAATTGCCCTTGCGGTAGAGTGCACGAACTCACCACTAAAGAGATTGCAATAGGCTCTGGTATAGTTAAAGAAACGGGCGAAATTCTAATTAGAAACGGCTTTAACGAAAGTCTTTTGTTGGTTGCCGATAAAAACACTTTGCGCGCGGCTGACGGTGTTTTAGAAGCACTTAACGGCTTTAAGGTGCAAATTAAACTTTATGATAACCTTAGAGAAGCAACGATGGAGCAAGTTGGGGTTATTAAAGAGTTGATAAAAGAAAACGACGGGGTTGTTTCAGTCGGCACAGGCTCATTAAACGATATATGTAGGCGCGCGTGCGCGGAGACAAAAACACCCCTTTGCATATTTGCAACGGGCGCGTCAATGGATGGGTTTGCTTCGTACAACGCACCGTTAACTGACGGCAACTTTAAGATAACTTACGATGCAAAGATGCCCGAAGTTATAATTGGCGATACAAAGATTTTGGCAAAGGCACCAAGAGAATTAAAGATTGCAGGCTTTGGCGATATGGTTGGCAAATATGTTGGACTTATCGACTGGCAAGTTTCTGCACTAATCACAGGCGAATATTACTGCGAAAAGGTTGCATCGTTAACAAGACAAGCCACCGACCGAATTATGAGTTTAGCCGATAGAATTACCGCTGAAGATGAAGAGAGTGCAAAGGCGGTGTTTGAGGCGCTTTTACTTACGGGTATAGGTATGGCGTTTACCAAAACTTCTCGCCCTGCAAGTGGAACAGAACATATTCTTTCGCACTTTTGGGAATGTAAAAAGTTGTTAGATGGCAAACTTTCCGATTATCACGGCAAAAAGGTTGGCGTTGCTACCCTTTTGATTATGGAAAAATACCAAAAACTTTTGTCGCTTGAAAGTGTTAAGGCGAAAAGAGAGGTTATTGATTGGGAAGATGTGTATGAAAATTATGGGGAACTTAAAGATGAAGTTATAAAACTCAACACGCCCGACACGATAACCGACGCAATAGACCCCAAAGACATAGAAAACAAGTGGCAAAAAATAAGGGAGATAATCGCTTCCGTGCCATCGTATGACCAAATAAAGAGCGCGATGGAGCGCGCTGGTGCGGTGACCACGGCAGAAGAGATTGCCGTTAGTGAAAAACTAAAAGAGCAAGGACTTAAATATCACCCTTATATGAGAAGAAGATTAAGTTTATATAGGTTATCTTATATGTTAGATTAAAAAAAGAGCCGTCGAAAAACGACGGCTATTTTTAATTTAAACATTAAGAAGAAAACTTTAAGAAAGTTTTTGCACCGTTAACGAAGCGCCAGACAAGGTTGCTTCACTAGCAGAAGTGTTGTATAAAGCAAGTGTTGAGTTAGCGGGGGCGGACAATAAAATTGTCTTGCTTCCTGCACCGGCACTATCGGGTTGAATTATCGATTCGCCCGTTACCGCACTACCGTTAAGGTATAGGCTGGTGATAAAATCATCAGTAGGCACCGAACCGCCAGCATAGTAAGAAACAAGGTATACACCCGCTTCCGAAAGGGTTACTGCGTTGTCGGTTACCGCCATAGTGGTGGTGGGGGTTGCGGTGTTTAACGCGATAGGGATAATCGCATCGCTTGCCACTACCGCCGTTCCAAAGTTTGCGTATATCGCATCAAAGGTCGCATCCGCACCCGGTACACCTTGGGGGCCTTGCGGTCCAACAGGACCAATAGGACCAGTAGCACCTGTTGCGCCCGTTGCACCAGTAGCACCGGTTGCACCGACAGGACCTTGCACACCTTGAGGGCCAACAGGACCTTGTGGGCCTTGCGCACCTTGGGGACCAACAGGACCTTGTGGACCTTGCGGACCCCTTGGACCTTGCGGGCCGGTGGGGCCCATGGGACCGCGCGGACCGGGAACTACTTGAACCGAACAGTTGCAGTTGTTTCTACAACAGTTATTGCCAAAAAGACAGCACATAAAAAAATCCTCCTTTGTGTCACTATTAACTTATGATAAAATCAAAAATTATGTGACAAAAGAAGGAAAAGTTTTATAATCTTTCAGGGAAGTCTATTTCGGTTATATCCATCGGCAAAACGTATGGCATTTCATCGTGAAAGGAAGAAGGGTTTGTGAACGCCTTTTCAAACGGCATCTTAAAGTACTTTGCAGTTGCTTCAATAAGTAAGGTGTTATCCATTGAATATATTTGCCCTTTTGAAGTAAAGCCTAAGCGCGATTCGAAAGTGATATAGCCCCTTGCTTTTAACGGGGTGTTTAACGGCACAGCCTTGCGGTATATTACATTTAGCGACGTTGTTACGCCAAACATTTCGGGATTGGTTGACCAAAGCGCTCTGCCCATAAGTTCATCAATCAGCGCACCGCTCATACCACCGTGGGTGCGGTCTGGGTAACTTTGGTGTTCGGTTTTGAAAGTGAAAATAGAAGCAACACTTCCGTCTTCTAAATTATAAAATGGTGCTTTAAGCCCTAGCGGATTATCTAAACCACATATAATACAGTTTCTACTGTTTCTTTGCATACTTGTAACTTTCATTTTTTAACCTCGTTTCAATCGTATATCTATTTTATCACAAAAACAAAAATTGGCAAAACAAATCTTAAAAAAACTTAATTTTTAGTTGACTGCATCGTGTTTGATTGGTATAATAAGTAGGAAAAGTAAACCGTTTCCAACTTGTAGGAGGATTTTATGCAACAAGAAAAGGATAAATTTATATTTGGAGTTTGCAAGGTTAGCGAAAAAGGGCAAATAGTTATTCCAAAGGAAGCAAGAACTGTTTTCGACATTAAAGCAGGGGATACTTTTTTGCTTGTTGGCGACACTAAAAAGGGGCTTGCGCTATTAAAGACCGAAGTTTTCACTGCCGTTGCCGAAGATGCTTTTAGGGGAGACTAATATGTGCGACATAATTAAAATTGAAAACCTTTGTAAAAGTTACGGACAGGTCAAGGCTGTCGATAACCTTTCGTTTAAGGTGAAAAAGGGGGAACTCTTTGCCTTTTTAGGGGTTAACGGCGCTGGTAAATCCACAACCATTGCAACGATGTGTGGAACTTTAAGAAAGGATAGCGGAAAGATTTATATCGACGGGGTGGATACCGATTCAACCGACAGTATGATTAAAACTAACTTTGGCGTTGTTTTTCAATCTTCCGTGTTGGATAAAAATTTAACGGTTAGAGAAAACCTTTGCCACCGCGCTTCTCTTTACGGAATTCTAAAAGAAAAGTTTGATAAAAAATTGCAAGAGATTGATGAACTTTTAGATATCAAAGAAATTTTGGATAGACCGCTTTCTAAACTTTCTGGCGGGCAAAAAAGAAAAATTGATGTTGCAAGGGCGCTAATTAACGATCCCAAAATTTTAATTCTTGACGAGCCGACCACAGGTTTAGACCCACAAACGAGAAAAACTATGTGGCAAGCAATAGACAAGTTGAGAAAGGAAAAGGGGCTTACAGTTTTTTTGACAACCCACTATATGGAAGAAGCCGCTGATGCTGATTACGTTGTTATTATCGATGGTGGAAAAATCTCGGCAGAAGGCACTCCGCATCAACTTAAAACCAAGTACGCAGGTGACTTTATAACGCTCTATGGGGTTTTAGAAGAACAAGTTAGCGCCGTTTTCGATAGTTATGAAAAGGTGGGCGATGCCTATAAAATTCCCCTTAAAAATACCGCCGAAGCAACGGAAATTACAATAAAACACCCAGAACTATTTAAGGACTATGAATTAACAAAAGGCAAAATGGATAACGTGTTTTTAGCGGTTACTGGCAAAAATCTTATGGAGGACAACAAATGAGTGTTTTTTCGATAATGATAAAAAGAAATATCAAGTTGTTCTTTAAGGAAAAAGGCTTGTTTTTTACCGCGCTTATAACCCCGCTAATTTTGCTCGTTTTATATGCGACTTTTTTATCCAATGTGTATAAAGATAGTTTTCTTCAAATCTTTAACGCGATGGGATACGTGGCGGATAAAAAACTTCTTAACGGAATCGTGAGCGGACAACTGATGTCATCTCTACTTGCGGTGTCTTGTGTAACCGTTTCTTTTTGTGCAAATATGCTTATGGCGCAAGACAAGGTTACAGGTGCAAGGAAAGATATGCTCTTAACCCCCGTAAAGCGCTCTACAATAGCACTTTCATATTATCTCGCAACCACTTTAAGCACCTTGATTATAACAGTTTTTGCTTTTGGAATTTGCCTAATTTATGTTGCTTGCTCGGGTTGGTTTTTAACCTTTGCCGACGTGATGTTAATATTGCTCGATATATTCTTGCTTACAATGTTCGGCACGGCACTATCTTCAGTAATTAACTTCTTTTTGTCCTCTCAAGGTCAAATTTCAGCGGTTGGCTCAATCGTAAGTTCTTGTTACGGTTTTATAAGTGGTGCGTATATGCCCATTTCGAATATGGGAAGCACAATAAAAAACATCGTTTCTTTCTTGCCGGGAACTTACGGCACGGCGCTTTTAAGGAATCACTCGCTTAATAGTGCGATGAGCAATCTGCCCGATGCAGTTGCAAAAGAAACGGGAAAACTTGTAGATTGCTCGATTGAATTTTTTGGGAAGCAAGTGCCAATATCGGCAATGTATTTAATACTATCTTTGAGCATTGTTGCCTTAATTGGAATTTATGTTTTGATGAATTATCTATCGAGTAGAAAGGCAAAGCAAAATTAATTAATATAAAGAAAGAAAAACGCGGTTAAAAATTAACCGCGTTTTTATTTACAATATCCCTTTCTTATGATAAAATTATATAAATAACAAATACTATAAGGGCAAATATGGAAAAAAGAAAGTTTGAACTTCACTCATCTTATCAACCTACGGGTGACCAACCGCAGGCGATAGAAAAGTTAACCGATGGCTTGCGTGACGGCTTGAGAACGCAAGTCCTTTTGGGGGTTACTGGTAGTGGTAAAACTTTCACAATGGCAAACGTTATCAAAAATGCCAACCGCCCCGCGCTTGTAATCGCGCACAACAAAACACTCGCCGCCCAACTGTGCAATGAGTTTAGGGAATTTTTCCCCAATAACCGCGTAGAGTTTTTTGTTTCCTACTATGACTATTATCAGCCCGAAGCATATATTCCAAGCACGGATACTTATATTGAAAAGGACCTTGCTATTAACGATGAGATAGATAAACTCCGCCACTCGGCAACTTGTTCTTTGTCCGAAAGGGAAGACACCATTGTCGTTGCATCCGTTTCGTGTATTTACGGCTTGGGGGCCCCCGAAGAATATTACCGCCTTGCGCTATCACTCCGCCCCGATGCAAAAATGGATAGAGATGAACTTATGCGCAAACTCGTTTCTATTCAATACACAAGGCGTGATGTGGACTTTTCGCGTTCATCTTTCCGTGTTCGTGGGGATATCGTGGATATTTTCCCATCATCAAACACCGAAATTATTATAAGAGTGGAATTTTTTGGCGATACTATAGACCAAATCAGCGAAGTTGAGTTTGTGTCGGGCAAGGTTATATCACACTTAAAACACGCGGTAATTTTCCCCGCAAGCCACTATGCCGTTGCTGAAGAAAAGTTGAGCCGTGCCGTGCTTGCTATTGAAAGGGATAGAGATGATGAAGTTCGCTTTTTCACTGAAGAAGGCAAACTCATCGAAGCGCAAAGACTTAAACAGCGCACCGATTACGATATTGAAATGATAAAAGAAATCGGCTTTTGTAAGGGCATAGAAAACTATAGCCGTTATTTTGACGGTAGAGATATAGGCGAGCCACCCTTTACGCTTTTAGATTACTTCCCCAAAGGGTTTATCACCTTTATCGACGAATCGCATATGACTATACCGCAAATTGGCGCGATGTTTAACGGTGACCGTTCGAGAAAGACCAACCTTGTGGGATACGGCTTTAGATTAAAGTCTGCATTTGATAATAGACCGCTCACTTTTGAAGAGTTTGATTCAAGGGTGGGGCAAATTATATGCGTATCGGCAACCCCCGCGCCTTATGAAATGAAAGAAGCAGGTCAGGTTGTTGAGCAACTTATCCGCCCGACAGGACTTGTTGACCCTGAAATAGTGGTTAAGCCAACCAAAAACCAAATTGATGACCTTTTGGTAGAGATAAACAAGGTTGTTGACCAAAAGGGAAGGGTGCTTATAACCACCTTGACCAAAAAGATGGCAGAAAGCCTTACCGAATACCTAAAAGAAAGTGGTGTGCGCGTTCAATATATGCACAGCGATATAGACACTATGGAAAGAATAGAAATCGTTTCGGGGCTTCGTTCTGGCGAGTTTGACGTGCTTTGCGGTATTAACCTTTTAAGAGAAGGACTTGACCTTCCCGAAGTAAAATTAGTTGCTATATTAGATGCCGATAAAGAAGGCTTTTTGCGTAGCGAAACTTCTCTTATCCAAACCATAGGTAGGGCAGCGCGTAACGCGGAAGGCAGGGTTATAATGTATGCCGACAATATGACGGGCAGTATGAAAAGGGCAATCGGCGAAACGGAAAGAAGAAGAAAAATTCAACAAGAGTACAACAAAGAACACGGGATAACCCCAAAAACTATCGTTAAAGACGTTGTAAACACACTTGAAATTACTAAAAAAGCCGATAGGACAAAGGATATTAAACAGCAAGATATTCCCGATGAGATAGAAAAGTTAAAGGCACTTATGAAAATCGCGCAAGCCAACCTTGATTTTGAAAGGTGCATTGAGATAAGGGATACCATTGCAAAACTTAAACTAAAAATGAGAAAATAATTATGGAATTTTTGAAAGTTAAAGGCGCAAAAGAGAATAATCTTAAAAATATAGAAGTAACTATTCCGCGAAACAAACTTGTTGTTTTCACCGGTCTTTCTGGTAGTGGTAAGAGTACCTTGGCGTTTGAAACCATTTATGCGGAAGGACAAAGAAGGTATGTTGAAAGCCTTTCAAGTTATGCGCGTATGTTTTTAGGCCAAATGGAAAAACCGGACGTGGAGTCTATCGAAGGACTCTCGCCCGCCATTTCTATTGACCAAAAAACCACTTCACACAACCCGCGCTCTACCGTGGGTACGGTTACAGAGATTTACGACTATTTTAGACTATTATTTGCAAGGGTGGGTGTTCCGCACTGCCCAAACTGTGGCATAGAAATCGCTCGCCAAACGGTTGACCAAATTGCCGATAAGGTTTTAGCATTGCCCGAAGGTAGTAAAATTCTTATCAACGCACCCGTAGTGCGCGGTAAGAAGGGCGAGTATACCAAAGAGTTTGAAAAGTATAAAAAGAGCGGATATGCACGCGTTCAAGTGGACGGCGTGGTTTATGACTTAAACGAAGATATAAAACTTGATAAAAACAAAAAGCACACTATAAGTGTGGTTGTGGATAGGCTTGTTGTAAAACCCGAGATAGAAAAAAGGTTAGCGGATAGTTTGGAAGTTGCCTTAAAACTTGCCGAAGGACTTGTTTCAGTACAAGTTGTCGGTGGGGAAGAAACTCTTTATTCAACCAAATATGCTTGCCCCGATTGCGGAATCAGTATTGAAGAAATAGAGCCAAGGCTTTTCTCTTTCAACAACCCCTTTGGCGCTTGTCCCGACTGTGCGGGTATTGGTTATAAGAACGAAATTGATGAAAAACTTATAATAAAAGACCCCAATAAAACCTTGAGAGAAGGCGCGATGACCGTTTCAGGCTGGAATCTTGATTCGGGTAAAATGACACAGATGTATTTTAACTCACTTGCAAAAACTTACGGGTTCAGCATTGATGTACCCGTAAAAGACTTGCCAAGAGAAATAGTTGATCTTTTGTTATACGGAAATGGTGGTGAACGCATTAAGTTTGACTATGATACTAGAACTTTTAGCGGAAGTTACGAATCGAGTTGGGAAGGTATTATCCCCAACTTAAAGAGAAGATATAGGGAAACCACAAGCGCATACACTAAAACGGAAATTGAAAGGTATATGACCGTTAGCCCTTGTGAAACTTGTGGTGGAAAGCGTCTTAAAAAGGAAGCGCTCGCCGTAAAGATTAACGGAAAGAACATAGCAGAACTCACCGATATGGGCGTTGCAGAATTAAAAGAATTTATCGATAACCTTAAATTCGATGCGACAAAAACACTCATCGCAGAACCTATCTTAAAAGAAATCAAGGCAAGACTAGACTTCCTTATAAATGTTGGCTTAAACTATCTAACCTTGTCTAGAAACGCATCGACCTTGTCGGGTGGCGAAGCGCAAAGAATAAGGCTTGCAACACAAATTGGTAGCGGACTCACGGGCGTTCTTTATATCCTTGATGAGCCTAGCATTGGGCTCCACCAAAGGGATAATGAAAAACTTATCGGCACCTTAAAAAGACTGCGCGATTTAGGCAATACCTTAATCGTTGTAGAGCACGACGAAGACACTATGAGAACGGCAGATTATATCGTTGATATAGGCCCAAAAGCGGGCGTTCACGGTGGCGAAGTGGTGGCTTGCGGTACGGTCGAAGACATAATGAAAGAACCGCGTTCTATCACGGGCGACTATCTTGCTGGAAGAAGAAAGATAGAAGTTCCTGCCGTTAGAAAAGAGCCTGATGGAAGATGCTTATCAGTTGTTGGCGCAAAGCAAAACAACCTAAAGGATATATCCGTTTGTTTCCCCGTAGGGCTTCTTACGGCGGTTACGGGCGTTTCGGGAAGCGGTAAGAGTTCGCTTGTGAACGAAATCGTTTACCCCGCGCTTGCAAGAGAATTAAACGGTGCAAAGATAAAAGAAGGAAAGTGCGATAGAATAGAAGGTATCGAACACTTTGACAAGGTTATTGCAATAGATCAATCGCCCATTGGCAGAACACCGAGAAGCAACCCCGCAACCTATACGGGTGTGTTTGCGCCTATTAGAGATTTGTTCGCACAAACCCCCGACGCGAAAGAGCGCGGATATAAGGCAGGTAGATTTTCATTTAACGTTGCGGGCGGTAGGTGTGAACATTGCGAAGGCGACGGCATTATCAAGATTGAAATGCACTTCCTTCCCGATATGTACGTTCCTTGCGAAGTATGTAAGGGCAAAAGGTATAACCGCGAAACTTTGCAAGTTAAGTATAAAGGCAAAAACATTAGCGACGTTTTGGAGATGACTGTTGATGAAGCGTGCGAGTTCTTTAAGCCTATCAGTGCAATTTATAACAAAATCAAAACACTTCAAGACGTTGGCTTGGGGTATATAAAACTCGGTCAAAGTTCCACAACTTTGTCGGGTGGCGAAGCGCAAAGGGTTAAACTTGCAACCGAACTATCAAAACGCGCAACCGGAAAGACCTTGTATATTCTTGATGAGCCTACAACCGGACTTCATAGTTACGATGTGGATAAACTTTTGACCGTGCTTAAGCGCTTGCAAGAATCGGGCAACACTATAATCGTTATCGAGCATAATTTAGACGTTATTAAAGTTGCCGACCACATTATAGATTTAGGGCCCGAAGGCGGAACTAATGGCGGAACGGTTATTGCCGTTGGCTCACCCGAACAGGTTGCAAAAAATAAACAAAGTTACACGGGACAATTCTTAAAGAAAATATTAAAAGATTAAAAAAGCGCGCTCTTAATTAAAGGGCGCGTTTTTGTGTGGCTATATATTATTTAAAAATATTTAAATTATTTTGTATAAAAAAAAGGGTTTTGCGATTTTGTTTTGTATAAGTATATGTAAACAAGTTTTTAGAGGCGAAAATGAAGGAAAAAACTTTACAAATAGAAGAGATGTTTTTATCTCCCTATGCAAAAAAATCTAAAGACACGATTGGTAGGCTTAGAGAAGAAGAGCCGTGTATTATGCGTACTGATTTTCAACGCGACAGGGATAGAATTATCCACTGCAAAGCGTTTAGAAGATTAAAGAACAAAACGCAAGTGTTCTTTTCTCCGGAAGGCGACCATTATCGTACCCGTTTAACCCACACTTTGAGTGTATCACAAGTGGCAAGGGCAATCGCGCGCGGTTTGAGTCTTAATGAAGATTTAACCGAAGCCATTGCTTTAGGGCACGATTTGGGACATACCCCGTTTGGGCACTCGGGCGAGAGAATTTTAAATAAACTTAATCCCAAGGGATTTAAGCACAATATTCAATCGGGCAGAGTGGTGGACCTTTTGGAAAACGATGGGCGCGGGCTTAATCTAACGAGAGAAGTTGTCGATGGCATTATAAACCACAAGATTAGCACCACGGCAATGACTTTAGAAGGAAAGGCGGTTAGCCTTGCCGATAGAATTGCTTACATAAACCACGATATTGATGATGCTATTGAGAGTGGGTTTATCACCAAAGAAGATTTGCCTAAAGATGCGATTGATCTACTTGGCGATAGGTCGAGCAGAAGAATTAACACAATGCTATCTTCAATAATCAAAAATTGCGATGGCAAGAACAAAGTGGAAATGGAAAAGGATATTGCAGATGCAACGATGTGTCTTCGCACCTTCCTATTTAACACCGTTTATAACGATGATAGGATAATGAGCGAAGAAAGGCGCGCGGATAAAATGCTCACCGCACTTTACGAGTATTACCAAAAAAACCCTGAAGCCTTGCCCGACTTTCACAAGAATAGGTTGGATAGCGAAGAAGAAGCGACCGTGCTTTGCGATTACATATCATCAATGAGTGATGGATACGTTGTTTCTAAATTTAAAGAGATTTTTATACCAAAGAATTGGAAGTTATAAATGAGAGGATTTGATACAAAGTTCTTAGATGAACTTAAAACCAAAAACGATATAGTTGACGTTATCGGTAGATACGTGCATTTAGAACAACGCGGTTCTACCTTTTGGGGAAAGTGCCCTTTTCACCACGAAAAGACGGCATCTTTTGCCGTTAACGCAACCGACCAATTCTTTTATTGCTTTGGCTGTCACAAAAGTGGCGATGTTTTGACTTTTATTATGGAAATCGAATCGCTTGACTTTAACGATGCGGTTAAATTGCTTGCTGAACGCGCGCATATACCACTTCCCGAAGTTAAGTATGATGATGAGAAGATAAAAGAGCAAAAGCGCGTGCGCCAAAGACTTTTGGACTGTTTGAGAGATACCGCTCTCTTTTACGTTAAAAACTTAAAATCACCCAAAGCGGAAAAGCACGTTGAATACATTTTGTCAAGAAAATTCACTAGTGAAACTGTCACTCGTTTTGGTATGGGTGCATCGTTAGATTTTGACAGCTTGCCCAAATACTTAGCCGAAAAGGGTTACACCAAAGAAGAAATGGTTTTATCGGGTGCTTGCGGTGAAAAGGACAGTAGGTGCTTTGACTGGCTTGGAAAAAGGCTTGTTATTCCCGTAATCGACCAATTTAACAACGTGGTTGCCTTTGCAGGTAGGCGTATTGATGGTGTTAAAGAACAAAAATATGTAAACACCAAAGAAACGGCGGTGTTTATTAAGGGTAAAACCTTTTTCAACCTAAACAACCTTAAAAAGGTTAAGAACGAAAAGGGTATAGATAGTGCAATTGTTGTTGAAGGGCACTTAGACGTTATATCACTTTTCCAAGCGGGTATAACCAACGTGGTTGCAGGTATGGGCACGGCGCTCACCAAAGACCAAGCGCGAATCATAAAGCGCTATACCGACAAGGTGTTTATCAGTTATGACGGGGACTTTGCTGGGCAAAAGGCGGCAATCCGCGGACTTGAAATTCTTACCGAAGAAGGCTTGGAAGTAAAAGTTATTGCAATGCCCGATGGCATGGACCCAGATGACGTTGTTAGACAGCGCGGTGCAAGTGGGTATTTAGAACTAGTTAGAGATGCAAAACCGCTTATCGACTTTAAGTTGGATCTTGTGCGCCGTACTTATGATGTTAACACGGTTGATGGCAAGAGAAAATATGTTCAAAATGCAATAAGGGTTATTAAAGAGAGTAGTTCACCCGCAGAGCAAGAAGACTTGCTTAAAATCGTGCGCGACCATTCTAAAATGACTTTCGAGTCCTTGCAAAGAGAGTTGTATTCAACGCAAGATAAACCAAAAGAGAAGGTGGCGGCGGTTACACAGTTTACCGATAACGCGGGGGATAAGGTTGCCGTTGCATCTAGATATGTGCTTGCTTCTTACTTATTCTTTAAGCAGTATGCAAGTGAGATGGATATTGAAAAGTTAGAGTTTACTATTCCTGCACACATAGAAATTAAAAACTTTATTGTGGACAAGCAACAAAAGGGCGAAAGGTTAAGGTTTAACGACCTTTATGAAGAGATGCCCGATGAATATGCTGAAGAAATTTCAAGAATTGCAGGTTTAGAAACTGATGAGAACAAAACACTTGACCAAGCAACCTACTTTTTTGACTGTGTTAAGACCTTAAAGGTCGATGCGCTCACAAAAAAGATAGAAAGGCTTACAACATTATTCTCTCAAGAGACCGATGCCGAAAAAAGGCGCGCTTTTGCCAAGGAAATGGCGGAGTTATTAAAAGAAAAAAACAAACTGATATAAGTTGCGGATATTTTAGGAGGAACTTTTATGGAAGAAAAGGTAGTTAAGAAAAAAACGAAGGCAACTGTTTTGGAAGAGCCCGAACAAATGGCAGCAGTGCCCGTTGTTGATGACGGCACACTTTCCGAAGAACTTTTGACTTTGGTTTACGACATTATTTTAGAGTATAAAAAGAGCGGTAGCATAACCACTCAACAACTTTTCGATAAGTTGGAAAAAACACCTACAACTCCCAACCAACTTGAAGAAATCTATAAGATTTTTGGGGATAAAGGTGTTCAAATCGTAAACGAATATGAAAGGGATAAGGACCTTTACGATGAACTTATTAAAGAAATAAGTATGGATGACCCCGTAAAGATGTACCTTAAAGATATCGGTAAAGTTCCCCTTTTGCAACCGGATGAAGAAACCGAACTTGCAAAGCGTATGATGGAAGGCGATGAAACTGCAAAAAGACTTTTGTCTGAAGCAAACCTTCGTTTGGTTGTATCGATTGCTAAGCGTTATGTAGGTAGAGGCTTATTGTTCCTTGACCTTATCCAAGAAGGAAACTTTGGTTTAATGAAGGCTGTTGAAAAATTTGACTATACAAAACAGTTTAGATTTTCAACATATGCTACTTGGTGGATTCGTCAATCAATTACGCGTGCTATTGCTGATCAAGCAAGAGTTATCAGAATTCCTGTTCACATGGTAGAAACCATTAATAAACAAACCAGAATTTCAAGACAACTTATGCA